>CBFHPW010000020.1:0-40159 GCA_965657945.1 Flavobacteriales bacterium | reverse complement strand
TTCCACAATCTTAAACTTTGAGAGTTCTTGTTTTAGAAAATTATTCTCCCAGTTGGTGCGTAATAAAGTGAGATTATCAAACTCTTTTTTCGAAAATTTTAGCGCTAATCCCGTGGTGTACAAATCAGATTTTAGCTCTTTCAAAACCAAATGAGAAACGGTAAGAGAATAATAAATTGATTTGTTCTCGTTTCTTGGCCCAATCTCTTTCAAGAGATCAATCGGCTCCGAATATTTGCGAGAAAATCGAATGCCTAGCTCTTTCGACTTTCTATTTCTATACCCCTCGTTGAGTAACAAATCGTAGTTCAAAACCTGAACATCCGTCCTGAAGTTTTCGGTAGTTTGCAACACCCAAATTGGGTAAGTATCTCTCTCTCCGTAGGTAATCAATACCCCATTTTTCTCTACCGAAACCAATGTATTGTATGCGTATTCTCTCAGGGCAGCGGTAAGATTGGCAGATTTTAGCTTTACACAAAATCTATTTTTCTCTTTTTCATTTTGATTGACCTCATGGTATTTCGCTAACTCATAATACAACTCAGAATTAGTAGAGTCTATGCCATAAGCCAACAGCAGTGCCGAATAATTCTTATTAGCCGCATCGCTTTTCAGATAGGCGGTGTAATGAAAATTAAATGAGCTTTGTTTGCTCTTTTCGATCAATTCTTGGTCAGGAGTGACTCTTTCTTTTGTAGTTGGATTTAACTGTACCGAATACTTAGAAAGACTTTGCTTCTTTTGTTTGGTTATACCAATTTGTTGAGAATGAGCACTCAAGACTAAAAAAACAATTGTCAGAGTAGTGAGAGTTAATTTCATAATAAGTAAAAATAAGATTTCTTATTGGTTCTTAGTACACCTAAAACTAGTTTTGGTTCAGTGTAACACAAAAAAAATCCTTCGAACAAGATTCAAAGGATTTTTGATTAAACTGAGTTTTACTCTCGTTAGTCTTCTACTAAAATTCCTGAAGCAATAAAAATTGGTTCAAATTTAGGTGAAACGACTGCATCGTGTCTTTTTTGTAATTCGGCTTTTTTCTCAGCAGACACTCCTTCTCCTTCCATTTCATCCATGATGTAATGCTGTAGATCTTCGATAGATGTTGTATCCATTTTTGCTTCACCAGTAAAAATTGCACCAGTGCCAATTTCAGTATCGGTAGGAATAGTAAAATGGTCTTTGAACATCACTCTCATATCAGTAGAATCTGGAAGAGTTACGATAACAAAACATCCAGCCTTGGCACAAATACTCGTCAAGTTAGCTTTAATTGTGTAGTTGTTAGTCGCACCCTCTGCAAAAGCTGTGGCAAAACTATCAATCGAAATGGCTGATTCAATTGCTACCTCTTCCTCCCCAAAATGAGTATAGCCTTCTATCGTTTGGATTGGTTTCGTTTCCTCTGTTTTTTCGGCTACAACCTCTTCTGTTTTGCTTTCTTGGTTTCCACAAGAAGCTAATAAAGCTCCTGCAACTAAAAGTGTAATGAATTGTTTCATGTTTTTTTGTTCTTTAAAAATTTATTGAGAGCAAATATACTAAGTTTCTTTTACAAACCACCTAAACAAATTCCTATCGAGAAAGGAGAAAGATTGACCAATCCATCTGTATGTAGAATTTGGTTGTTGTTCATTGGAGTGAGTGCATAGTTTGCATAAATACCTACACCTTTGTAAGCAACTCTTAACCCCAGTGAAATCTTTATTGGATCAATGTTGTAATTCCCTTTAATAGTAGTTTGTACCTCTGAATCAGGCTCTGCAAATTCCGCCTTTACTTTGGATCCAATGTTGTAACTAATGGCACCTCCTAGTGCCACTTTAAAATCTTGGTTACTGGTTTGGAATTTCAACATCAAAGGAACTTGTACATAATTCGTTTTGAACTTATAGGAACTAAATGCTGTAACGGTATCAGAAACAAATTCGCCATTCTTAGGAGAAATTTTCATATTTTCATCAAATACAAATCGGTTGAATTCGAATCCAACACCAGTGAGAAGACCAAAGTGTTTAGTAAAGTCTATGTATACATTGCCGTTTATTATGTAGTTGATAGAATTAAACAAATCTAACTCTAAATTCGCATTAGAGGTGGGTTTAATTGCTGGTATAGACTGATCATAATTTTTAGTTTCACGTGATAATCCCAATATTCCCATCCCAAATGTTGGCTCAAAATTAAATTTTGGATACTTCTTAGAGTCCGAGTATAACCATTCGTCTCCGTTCTTGTTGTGAGTGGTATCCTTGGTTACTGAATGTTTCTTTTTGTCTTTTAAGATCACTTTCACCTTTCTAAAATCAATTTCTTTTTTTTTGATCTGTGTGGTGTCAATCGGTTTGTTAAGTGAATCGGTTTGCGAAAATGATACTGCGCTTAACAAAGCAAGTATCGGTGTTAGATAGTATTTCATAATAGTTAGATTTTGATCTAAGTTACCATAAAATTGGCTATTTCGGATGTATGTTTTGTTAATTTATGATCAATCTATGACTTGGAATAGACGAATAAACAACTTTTATTTCGCAGAGTCGTACACTTATGACAGACGAAAACTTTAATAATTCAGTGGGTAAACTAAAAAATTCTTCTACATTTATCCGAACAAAAATGATTACATGATGAAAAAATCAATTACTACTCTCTGCACCATTCTCTTAATAGGAATTAGTTTTTCACAAACCATTACCTCGGCCAATATTGTAAGTGTAGGCGATACGGTGTTCAATGCGATTGATGTATCCCCTTCAGTAAATATAGGTTCTACTGGAACTGGAAATTCCTGGAATTTTGGGTCATTATTAGCTAATGGTAGGGATACGATTGTATTTTCTAGCCCTAGTTCTGTACTATGTGCTTCAACTACTTTTAGCTCAGCAAGTTTTAAATTCCCACAAGACACTAACTTTGGGTTTTTATCCAAATCTTCCTCCTCTTTGGAGCTGTTAGGGCTCTCAAACGGGAGTATTTGTATCGCTTCACAAAACCCTGAAACTGTTATAGAATTTCCAAGTTCTTACGGAAGTACTTTTAATGACGTTGCTGTGACTCAAACAGTAATTTCTGGTGCGGATGCTGGTATTCCTTCTGCAGACTCGATCAGGATAAACAGCACAACTACCATACTGTCGAATTTTGACGCCAGCGGAACAGTTACCTCTCCGATGGGAATTTTTTCTTGTATTCGTCAAAACCTAGAACGTAGAACTACTTCGTTAATTTATGCCAAAATATCTGGATTTTGGAATCCATCTCCACTTTTCACTCAAAATGACACTGCCTATAGTCACCAATACTGGTCAGATGCAACTAATGCAAAATATCCATTAATTTCATATGACATTGATGCTAGCGGGAGCCTTACTGGTCAAATTGTATGGATGACTCGTTATGCCAGTAACCCAACGATTGGAATTTCTGAAAAAGAAACTCGATCGTTTACCGTATATCCAAATCCAGCAATAGATTATCTATCAATTGAAAGTAAAGAGGAGATCAAAAAAATGACAATTTATGATTTTTCTGGAAAAGTAATAACCTCTCAAGAAAAATTGAAGGGTCATAGAATTAATATTGAGGAATTACCTCATGGGATTTATTTCGTACAAATAGAAACGGAAACCTATATCGGAAACTCCAAATTTATGAAATAGCTGCCTAAGTTAGTTAGCCGAAATTAGCTATCCAGAATAGCTACCCTATATATTTCCTAGTCATTTTTAACAGTAAGCTCTTACGTTTTTTCCTTCGTAATAATTGATGAATGCTTGATTCACGGCTTTGTTTCCTCCAGGGGTAGGATAATCGCCAGAGAAATACCAATCTCCAGAATTATCTGGACAAGAGGCATGTAAACCCTCTAAAGTTTGATAAATAATTTCAACCTCTACTTCATCCATTCCTTCAGGTTTCAGAATTTGGGCAATTTTGGCCGAAATTTCATCTGGTGTAAAAGGAGCGTAAATGTCCTTCACAAAGTTTCTCATTTCTTCTTTCGGTAAATTTGCCTGAGCCACACTTTGGGCATACACATCGTCTATTACGTTTTGTCTACCACTTTCTTTAAGCAAGGCAACTGCTGCCTGAAAGGCAATGAAGTCTCCCATCTTACTCATGTCAATTCCATAGCAATCTGGGTATCGAATTTGAGGTGCAGATGAAACAACCACAATTTTCTTTGGTTTCATTCTTCCAAGCATTCTCAAAATTGAGGTTCTAAGTGTCGTTCCTCTCACGATGGAATCATCAACTACCACCAAATTGTCAGTTCCCTCGTTTACCGTACCATACGTTAAATCATACACGTGAGCCACAAAATCGTCTCGGTCGTCATCTTGGGTAATGAAAGTACGCAATTTGGCATCTTTAATTGCAATCTTTTCAGCTCGGTAAGTAAATTCAAGAATTTCTCTCAGAGCTTCGGGTGTTTTGTTCTCGCCTAATGCCTGAATTTCATTTATTTTTACTTGATTCAAGTGGGCGTCTACTGCTTTAATCATTCCATAAAAAGCGGTTTCGGCTGTATTCGGAATAAAGGAAAAAACAGTGTTTTTTAAGTCTTGATTAACAGAGGTCAGGATTTGAGGCACTAGTTTTTTTCCTAATTCTATCCTTTCCCGGTAAATATCTTTGTCACTCCCCCGAGAAAAATAAATACGTTCAAATGAACAAGCTGTTCTTTCTCGTGGAACTATAATTTCTTTTTCCGAAACCTCTCCATTCTTTTTGATAATAAGCGCGCTTCCTGGTGCTACTTCTTTTATTTCTTCCAACGGTACATTGAACACGGTTTGTATTACCGGTCTCTCAGATGTCGCAACAGCTATTTCATCATCTTCATACCAATAAGCAGGTCTTATTCCATTTGGATCTCTAAAAACAAAGGCGTCTCCGTGTCCCAAAATTCCTGCCATGGCGTATCCACCGTCCCAATCAACAGATGAGTTCTTTAGGATCTGTTGAATGTCTATATGCTCCATGATGAGTTCAGTAATCTGCTGATAACTGTATCCTAACGCTTTGTATTTATCAAAAAGTACTTGATTTTCTTCGTCTAAGAAATGTCCAATTTTCTCCAAAATTGTCACCGTATCGGATTTTTCTTTTGGGTGTTGTCCAATGTTTACTAATACATCAAATAACTCATCTACGTTCGTTAGGTTGAAATTACCGGCAAGGATTAAATTTTTGGTCATCCAATTGTTTGCTCGGTGAAAGGGATGAGTGTTTTCTACACTGTTTTTTCCGTAAGTTCCGTAACGGAGGTGTCCCAGGAATACCTCTCCAGTAAAAGCTTCATTTTGTTTAAGCCACTCTGGGTCATTCAGTTGTTCTTCGGTTAAGTTATCAAATCTTCTGTTGATGTGGTTAAAAACAGCTTGTATGTTATTATTTCCTGTAAATCTTGAACGACTCACATATCTCGTTCCAGGCTCCATGTTCAATTTGATGTTAGCTAGCCCTGATCCATCTTGTCCACGGTTGTGCTGTTTTTCCATTAGGAGGTACATTTTTCTTAATCCGTAAAATGAAGTCCCATACTTTTCAAGGTAAAAATCCAATGGTTTTTTTAGTCTTAAAAGGGCTATTCCGCACTCGTGTTTGATTGAATCACTCATGAACTGGTACTATTTTTTGTGTGAGCACAAAGTTAATATAAATTGTGAGATGAATAACGGTTCATCTCCTACGAACTTACTACAGGATGTTTTATAAAAAAACCGCCCTCGATTTCTCGAGGCGGTTCTGTTTGAAACTGAGCTGAAACTCAGCTACAATTAACTCAATAGATTCAATAATTTTATTCCATTGGATTTTCATCCATCATGGGTTGTTGAGCCGCTAAGTCATCCATTATCCTGTAATATCTTTCATCTGAGATCATTCCTTTTGTCGAAACACCTTCTTTCTCCATCGAGATCAAAGTTTCATCTGTCAATGTCTCTAAAGCGATTGAATGTTGGTCCGAACTCATTTCTAATTCATTAGTACTAGTTCCTACTTCAATATCATGTGAAGCACTCTTGTCATGATGACTACTATCAGAACTGTGCCCACCTAAAATTGGCGCAATAACAAGTCCGATGAGGCAAGTCAGTTTAATCAAAATATTCATTGATGGTCCAGAAGTATCCTTAAATGGATCTCCAACGGTATCACCTGTAACTGCTGCCTTGTGCGCATCAGATCCTTTATAAGTCATCTCTCCATTAATTTCTACTCCTGCTTCAAAAGATTTTTTTGCGTTATCCCAAGCGCCTCCGGCATTGTTTTGAAAGATAGCCCATAACACTCCAGAAACAGTTACTCCGGCCATGTATCCTCCCAGCATTTCCGCTACCAGTTGGTTATCACTTGCGTATACTAATTTACCAATTAGGACAATTGCTATTGGAAAGCCAATCGTTAAAATTCCTGGTAATAACATTTGTTTCAATGAGGCTTTTGTAGAAATGTCTACACACTTGTCGTATTCCGGCTTTCCAGTTCCTTCCATAATTCCGGGAATGTCTCTGAATTGCCTTCTCACTTCTTCCACCATTTCCATAGCGGCTTTCCCTACGGCATTCATGGCTAATGCAGAAAAAACAACAGGTACCATTCCACCTACAAACAACATAGCAAGTACAGGTGCTTTAAAAATATTAATTCCGTCTATTCCTGTAAACGTAACGTAAGCCGCAAATAAAGCCAACGCTGTTAGTGCCGCAGAAGCAATAGCAAAACCTTTTCCTGTTGCAGCTGTCGTATTCCCTACAGCATCTAAAATGTCAGTTCTTTCTCGTACGATAGGTTCTTGCTCACTCATTTCTGCTATTCCACCCGCATTGTCTGCGATAGGTCCAAATGCATCGATGGCAAGTTGCATAGCTGTGGTTGCCATCATTGCTGAGGCCGCCATCGCTACTCCGTAGAATCCGGCAAAAGCGTAAGAAGCCCAAATTGCTCCGGCAAATAGTAATACAGAAGAGAAAGTGGAAATCATTCCTGTTGCAAGCCCAGCAATGATATTGGTTCCAGCTCCTGTACTTGATTGACGAACAATATTTAAAATTGGTTTTTTACCCAATCCAGTATAGTATTCTGTAAAAGAAGAAATTGCCGCTCCAACAACTAAACCGACAAGTGTGGCATAAAACACCATGATAGAAGCAACTTCTTTAGTTCCTTCACCAAAGAAATTCATTTGCATTGTTTCTGGAAGCATCCAAGTTACGAGTCCGTAGGAAGCTAGAGCTACCAATATTATCGAAGTCCAGTTTCCTATGTTCAAGGCATTTTGAACTTGTCCTTCTTTGGCGTCATTGCTTGATATTTTCACGAAGAAAGTACCAATGATTGAGATGATGATTCCAACACCAGCAATTGCCATTGGCAATAAAATTGGGCCAATTCCTCCAAATCCATACTCAGAAATATCGCCACCCATGTCTTTTATTATGTAGTTTCCTAAAACCATGGCAGCTAAAACTGTTGCTACATAAGAACCAAATAAATCGGCTCCCATTCCGGCTACGTCTCCAACATTATCACCTACGTTATCCGCAATTGTTGCTGGATTACGAGGGTCATCTTCAGGAATTCCTGCCTCTACCTTTCCAACCAGATCAGCTCCAACATCGGCAGCTTTTGTGTAAATTCCGCCACCTACTCTTGCAAACAAAGCAATTGATTCAGCTCCTAAAGAGAATCCAGCTAATGTTTCTAACACGATAGTCATATCTGCCGTAGAGGTCCATTCTCCTCCCATGTACAATTGAAAGAAGAGTATGAAAAATGCTGTAAGTCCCAAAACTGCTAATCCTGCAACTCCTAATCCCATTACTGTTCCACCGCCAAAGGATACTTTTAGGGCGTTCGGTAAACTTGATTTTGCTGCTTGAGTGGTTCTTACGTTAGTTTTCGTGGCAATTCTCATTCCCATGTTTCCGGCTACAGCAGAAAAAATTGCCCCAATAATAAAGGCAACTATGATTAAATATTCTGTGGTAGGCACGAAATAAGCCACAGCAGCCAAAACGATACTTGCCCCAATTACAAAGAATGTAAGAAGTTTGTACTCTGCTTTCAAAAAAGCCAGAGCCCCTTCATAAATGTGGTCAGAAATTTCTTTCATTTTTCCGTCTCCTGCATCTTGTTTCATCACCCATCCGCGCTTCAGAAGCATGTACATCAATCCTATTACAGCCAAAACAATTGGCACATAAATCATAAATTTTTCCATTAGAATATAGTTTTTTGTTTATTTAACCGCTAAAAGTAGGATTTTATTCAGAACTATCCAAGAAACTGTGAATTCAATAAACTAGATGTATATTCCTGTTTTTTTCAAGAGAAGTAATTTTATCCTTCTTCAGAAAACAAACTCTTTAGGACCTTTTCGGCCAAATACAATTCTGCTTCTTTTTTTGAATCTTTTGCCGCAGAACTAATCTTTTTTGAATTGATGTACAAAGTACTTTTGTATTTATTTGATTCAGGAAGTCTTTTTCCTTTAAATATAACTTGATTGCTTGTTTTTTGACCCCACACAATCAATACACTTTTAAAATTTGTCTTGGTGTTATCTAATTCAACTAGATCAATATGGCGAAGAAGTGAACGATAGACGCTCTTGGCAGTTTTATCGAATCCGTGATCCAAAAATATAGCGCCAACAACTGCTTCGAAAGCGTTTCCTACAATGTTTTTATATCCTCGCTGAAATTCTACAGCCACTAAGTGTTCGTTGAGCTGAATGAACGAACCAATTTCATTCAATTTGTCACGTGTTACTATTTTAGAGGTAAGAACTGTAAGCCCACCTTCATCTTTTTCAGGAAATTTTTCGTACAAATAAGAAGACACGATGCCCGAAAGTATCGTGTCTCCTAAATATTCTAAACGTTCGTTATTGAATTCGGCCGAAATTGATTTGTGCGTAAGCGCTTGCTTATACAATTCAATTTTCTTTGGCTTAATGCCGAAATGTTGAATGAAATAAGAAGATAATTCATCTTTATTCGCAAAGGTAGTTCTACCAGAAGCGAAAAGAGATTTTAATCTACTCATTGCAACGTATTATTTTAACGTTTTAGCAACTTCTACTTCGTGGTAGGCTTCAAACTGGTCGCCCACTTGAAGGTCGTTGAATTTCTCAAGTGCTATTCCACACTCGTAACCAAACTTCACTTCTTTTACATCGTCTTTGAAACGCTTTAGTGTCGCCAGTTTTCCGTTGTAAATCACAATTCCGTCTCTTATCAATCGTACTTTTGCACTTCGAATAATGTTCCCTTCCAACACGTAACTTCCAGCAATCGTACCTACTTTAGAAATTTTGAAAATATCTCTTACTTCAGCAGTTCCAAGAACTTCTTCCACAATATCAGGAGATAACATCCCTTCCATTGCATCTTTCATTTCTTCGATGGCTTGGTAAATAATGGAGTACAACCTGATGTCGATTTCCTCTGTTTCGGCAATTCTTCTTGCTTGTGCTGTTGGTCTCACTTGGAACCCAATGATTATCGCATCAGAAGCTGATGCAAGTAGTACATCAGATTCTGAAATGGCTCCAACTGCTTTGTGTATGACATTTACGGCAATTTCTTCTGTGGAAAGTTTCAGTAAGGAGTCTGTCAATGCTTCGATAGATCCATCCACATCTCCTTTTACGATTACGTTCAATTCTTTGAAATCTCCAATAGCCAGTCTTCTTCCAATTTCTTCAAGTGTAATGTGCTTTTTCGTTCTTACTCCTTGCTCTCTTTGTAGCTGCTCTCGTTTTGTTGCAATTTGTTTTGCTTCTTTTTCGTCTTCTAATACGTTGAATTTGTCACCTGCATTTGGCGCTCCATTTAGTCCAATAATTGAAACTGGAGTAGCTGGACCAACCTCTTTTACTTTTTTTCCATGTTCATTATGCATGGCTTTTACTTTGCCATAATAATGTCCTGAAAGCAACATGTCTCCCACTCTCAACGTTCCTTTTTCAACTAAGATATTGGTTACGTATCCTCTACCTTTATCCAAAGAAGATTCTAATACCGCACCTTGAGCATTTCTGTCTGGGTTTGCTTTTAGTTCCAATAGCTCAGCTTCCAGTAGCACTTTTTCAAGTAGCTCTTCAACACCTTGTCCATTTTTAGCAGAAATATCCATTGATTGGTATTTACCTCCCCATTCTTCTACCAATAAATTCATGGCAGAAAGTTGAGTTTTTACGTTGTCTGGATTTGCTCCAGGCTTATCAATTTTGTTGATAGCAAACACCATAGGAACCCCTGCCGCTTGACAGTGATTGATTGCCTCTTTGGTTTGTGGCATGATGGCATCATCAGCTGCTACAATAATAATGGCAATATCGGTGACCGCAGCACCCCTTGCTCTCATCGCGGTAAATGCCTCGTGACCTGGAGTATCCAAGAAGGTAATTTGTCTTCCCGTTTCTTTTCCAGTTACTTTATAGGCACCGATGTGCTGAGTAATCCCTCCTGCTTCTCCATCCGCAATTTTAGCTTCTCTTATGTAATCTAGTAATGAGGTTTTCCCGTGATCTACGTGGCCCATTACCGTGACGATTGGCGCTCTATCCTCTAAATCTTCCGGTGCATCAACAATTTCCTCTTCTTCAACACCTATTTGATCTTCAGCTGAGATAAACTCAACATCAAATCCAAATTCATCGGCAATGATAGAAATAGTTTCCGCATCGATTCGCTGGTTGATAGAAGCAAAAATTCCTAAAGACATACAAGCTGAAATAACCTCGGTAGGGGTTACATCCATTAAGGAGGCAAGGTCAGAAACTGTCACAAATTCTGTAAGCTTTAAGATTTTACTTTCAGCATCCTGTTTTTGTAAATCTTCTTCTCTTTTATCTGCAACTGCTTGTCTTTTCTCTCTTCTGTATTTGTCTCCTTTTTTCTTTCCAGAATTTCCACTCAATCTTGCCAGAGTTTCTTTAATCTCTTTTTGGATTTGTTCTGGGGTAATTTCCGCTTTTTGAGGTTTTTTACCTCTTTGGTTATTATTGGTTTTATTTCCACCTCCTTTGTTGATGGTTTTTTCAATGTTAACCTTTTTTATTCTTTTTCGTTTTCCCTTTTCTTTACTTTTGTCAACAGGCAATTCAATTTTACCTAAAACCGTTGTACCAGTCAATCTGTCTGCTTTTGCTTTGATTGTTAACTCTTCTGGTTTTACTTCCTTCGGCTTTTCTTCTTCATTCCTCTCTGTTTTTGTCTCTTCCTTTTTTACAAGAACCGGCTCCTCCTTCTTGGCCTCTACTTTAGGTTCCTCTTTCTTTGGTTCAACCTTTGGCTCCTCTTTTTTCTGAGGTTTTTTCGTGCTTTCTAGGTCAATTTTCCCTAGTATTTCTAGTTTTTCAAGTTTCGTGGCAGACGCTTTTATTGTCTCTGGTTCCACTTTTTTCTTTGGCTCTTCGGCTTTTTGCTCTTCCTTTTTAGGTTCTACCGCTTTTGGCTCTTCTTTTACTAGTTCCGGAACTGGTTCTACCTTTTTTGGTTTCGGGTTCAAATCAACTGTACCCAACACTTCAGGCTTTTTCAATTCTTCGGCTTTTGCCTTAATTACCTCATCCTTTACTTCAGGAGCTTCTTCAATAGCAGGCTTTTTCTCTCTGCTTGCAACCACTTCTTTGGCTTTGGCTTTTTCTAATTTAGCATCCTCAAATTCTTCAAGAAGAATGTTGTATGCGTCTTCCTCCACTTTCGTGTTCGGGCTAGACTCTATCTCCACACCTTTTGATTTCAAATGATCAACAAGGGAGGAAATTCCAACGTTCAACTCTTTTGCTATTTTACTTAGTCTTTTAACCGCCATGTAGTAATGTTGTTTTGCTCTTTTCTTTAAAAATATAGTTTATTTGGTGAAATTCAAATTATTTTATTCAAACTCGGATTTAAGAATCGATAAAATCTCTTCAATCGTTTCTACTTCTAGGTCCGTTCTTTTAACCAAATCTTCTTTTCCTATAGCCAGGACGCTTTTTGCAGAATCACACCCAATAGCTTTCAACTCGTCAATAATCCATGCATCAATTTCATCCGAGAATTCATTCAAATCCACGTCTTCTATGTCTTCTGCACCTTCTCTATATACATCTATTTCGTACCCTGTAAGTTTGCCTGCCAATTTAATGTTTTGCCCTCCTCTACCAATAGCTTTTGAAACTTCATCCGGATGCAAGTATACATTCGCTCTTCCTGTTTCTGCTACAAGTTCTACTGAACCTACTTTTGCAGGGCTCAATGCTCTTTGTATTAATAACTTTTCGTTTTCTGTGTAATTGATTACATCAATGTTTTCATTTCTCAGTTCGCGTACAATTCCGTGTATTCTCGCTCCTTTCATTCCTACACAAGCCCCTACTGGATCTACTCTGTCATCGTAAGATTCTACGGCAACTTTGGCTCTGTCTCCTGGTGTTCTTACAATCTTTTTTATCGTGATTAATCCGTCAAATATTTCAGGGATTTCCAATTCAAACAATCTTTCAAGGAAATGCGGAGAAGTTCTTGACAAAATGATTCTTGGCGAGTTGTTAATGTGGTCAACTCTTTCGATTACTGCTCTAATTGTATCTCCTTTTTTAAAGAAATCTCCTGGAATTTGCTCCATTTTAGGCAATATCAGCTCGTTTCCTTCTTCGTCCAGAATAAGCATTTCTCTTTTCCAAATTTGGTAAACTTCACCTGTCATGAGTTCACCAAGCTTATCTTTGTATTTTTTGTATACGTTGTCTTTTTCCAACTCCATGATTTTATTAATCAGGTTTTGTCTCAAGGCTAATATATTTCTTCTTCCGAAGTCCTCAATCTTTACTTCAATAGCAATTTCTTCACCTACTTCAAAATCATCTTCGATTTTCAAAGCATCAGACAATTCAATTTCGAGCGCATCGTCTTCGCTCATTCCGTCTTCCACAATCATTTTGTTTATCCAAAGTTCTAGATCTCCTTTGTCCACATTGATAATCACATCCAGGTTTTCGTCTGTTCCATTTTGCTTTCTTATCATCGCACGGAATACCTCCTCCAACACACCGAGCATTGTCACTCTGTCAATGTTTTTAAATTCTTTAAACTCAGAAAATGAGTCAATTAAATTGATACTGTCCATCTCTTTTTATTTAAATTTTACTATTATTTTTGTCTCTTTAATTTCTTCAAACGACAGTTTGAATTCGTTATTTACTTTAATTTTTTTCTTTTTGCCTTCTACTCGTTCTTTTGTTTCATTGGTCAACACTATCCCATTTTCGTTCACTTCTTTCAATACACCTTCAATGGTTTTGCTTGTATTCAGCATTACTTTCACCTCTTTACCTCGGTTTTTGATGTATTGTTGGGAAACCTTAAACGGCACACTCAATCCTGGTGACGTCACTTCCAATTCAAAATCTTCTTCCTCTCTATCCAAATTGTGCTCTACTTGCCTACTAAAAGCAATGCAGTCATTGATTGAAATAGGATCTGTTTTGTGATCAATTTCAATGTAAATTTTATTGGCATTGCTAATTTTTAGCTCTACTAAATAAAACTCAGGAGTTTCAGTTAGTTTTTCATCAATTAATGCGAGTACCGTGTCTTTTTTTATCATTTTTTTCCAATAAAAAAGGAGCTATTCAGCTCCTTCCTTTCTTCCATTACGGTGCAAATGTACACAAATATTTGGTTTTCCACTAGTATAGCGCAGTTTTCTTTTGAATTTAGCGAAAACTTAACGTTCCTGATAAACCACTTCCATCACGGTTTGTCCCACAGCTTTTAAGGTGTTTTTGTCAATAATATCTAAATTATCTTCGTGAGTATGATGAAAATCCCCAAACGTGTTTTGTTTTGGGTCGTAGCTTATGATGTCAATACTAGGAATATTTGCCAACGCATTTACGTACAAATGGTCATCTGTTATGGCTTGATATTGATTGAGTTCTGTATCTATAAAATAATTGCCGTACCCTAATTTTTTGGCGGTACTCCACACTTTTTCTACCACATTTCTTGCGTGATACATCGAAATATACTCTTTAGGAAACTGTGCATTTTTGGCTCCCACCATATCTAACAATATGCCGTAGGCGGGGCGATAATTTGTAATTGGTGGATTTTCTGCCCAATATTGCGAACCAAGACACCAACTATCCTTCATGGAACTTATACTTCCTTCGAATGTTCCATAATCTTCCGCATCAAACAGAATGATATCCACGCCCACGGTGGGTTCTTTCAAATTAAATTGCCTTGCCATTTCTAGCAATACTCCCACACCGCTTCCTCCATCGTTGGCTCCGTCAATTGGTTCTGATTTTCTCTCACTATCTTTGTCGGCTACAGGTCTTGTGTCCCAATGAGCAAACAGCATCACTCGTTTTGATTTTTCTGGTGAAAATTGAGCAATGATGTTTTTCATGTTCAATTTGTCTCCATTAAAAGCGGTAACCACCCCTTTTTGAACCAAAGTTGTTGCGCCATAATTTGCGAGTGTTTTCTCTAGCCAATCGGCACAGTTACTGTGTGCTTGAGTATTAGGGACTCTGGGTCCAAAATCTACTTGAGTTTGGATAAATTGGTAAGCAGAATCTTGGTTGAAAACGGGAGTCTGTACAACTACAAAATCAGTAGGTTTAGTTTGTTCATTTGCAGGTTTTATGGTCTGTGTTTCTTCGCCATTACAGCTTACAAACAGTAATAATCCCAAACCAAATATGCTTAATTTCTTTCCCATGTTGTTCCTTCTCGTGAGTCTTTTAATTCAATAGACAAACTGGTTAATTTATTTCTAATTTCATCTGCCAGCGCAAAGTTTTTGTTGTCTTTTGCTTCTTTTCTTAATTGAATAAAAACTTGCATCAACTCTTCTGTAATTCCTTCTTGATTCACAGACTTTTCGGAAGTTTGAAGTCCTAATACCTCCTCCACAAATTGGCTCATTGTCTGGGTTAAAAGAGTTAAGTCTTCTTTCGAAATTGATTCATTACCAGCTGCAATTCCGTTTATCATTTTTACTCCATCAAATAAATGAGCGATTAAAACGGGTGTATTGAAATCGTCATTCATGGAAGAAACACATTTTTCTTTTAATGTTGGCACATCTACCGAAGAAGTATCTGAGGAATTAAGTTCTTTTAACGTTTCGAGCGCTTTCATTAATTTTTCAAATCCTTTTTCAGAAGCTGACAGTGCGCTACTCGAAATATCCAAAGTACTTGAGTAGTGAGATTGTAGAATGAAGAATCGTATCACATTCTCAGAAAATCCTTTTTCTAACAAGTCATGATTCCCAGTTTTCAATTCTTCGATAGAAACCACATTTCCTACTGATTTGCTCATTTTGGCTCCGTTCATAGTGAGCATATTGGTATGCATCCAATAATTGGCAGGGTCAGATTTGCCACCCGCTTTGCTTTGTGCAATTTCGCACTCGTGGTGAGGAAACTTAAGGTCCATTCCACCTCCATGAATATCAAAAGTGTCACCTAAATATTTTGTACTCATCACTGTACACTCCAAGTGCCAACCTGGAAAACCTTCTCCCCAAGGAGAATTCCATCGCATGATGTGACTTTCGTCTGCATTTTTCCAAATCGCAAAATCCAAAGGATTTCGTTTCTCACTTTGCCCATCGAGCTCTCGAGTATTCGAGAGTAAATCTTCAATTTTTCTGCCTGATAGCTGTCCGTAGTGGTGTGACTCGTTATATTTCTCCACATCAAAATAAACTGAGCCATTAGACTCGTAAGCAAAACCTTGATCGATAATTTCTTGTACCAATTCTATCTGTTCAATTAAATGTCCGGTTGCAGAAGGTTCGATACTTGGTGGGGTGATGTTGTAAGCTTTCATCACATCATGAAACCCATTGGTGTAGTGTTGGACTACTTCCATTGGTTCTAGGTTCAAGAGTTTTGCTTGTTTTCCAATTTTGTCCTCGCCAGAATCGGCATCGTTCAGAAGATGCCCTACGTCCGTAATGTTGCGCACATAACGCACAGAGTAGCCCAAGTATTTCAGGTAACGATACACGATATCAAACGATAAAAAAGTTCGTACATTTCCAATGTGAACATCGCTGTAAACAGTCGGACCGCATACATACATACCTACATGATTGTCAATGATAGATTTGAATTCTTCTTTTTTCCCCGTTAAGGTATTGTAAATATGTAGTTTGCTCATTTTATCCGATTATTACGGTAAAATTAATAAAATTGAATGACGAATTGTCATTATTGATTTGTCAATTTGTTAATTACTTTGAATTTGAGTTTAAATCGAACTGCGAAACCTCTTCATTTGTCCTTCCCTTGAAAAAGGGAATCTTGACACGAGAATTTTATAGTTCAACATTCAATTTTATTCTTTCTTCTTTTAATTTTGGAAAATTCATAAAAAACCATCACTTGGGCATCCATAATAGTATTGTTTTAAACTATTGCATCAAATGAATTCATTATCCTTTGGTTGGTTTTTAGTTCAAGAATGTCCCTCGCAAAACCTCTCTTTGAATTTTGGTTCTAATTTTTTCTACACATAGAAAAGGTGGATAAGTGAGGTTGAATATAACTAGGAGTATTAACCGGATGAATAAGATTCCCTTTTTCAAGGGAAGGACAATGGGAGATTATTTTTGTTTTAATTATCAATTGTTATAAATTCATTTTCAATCACAATTTAATTAGCTTTGTATCATGATAAATCAAGACCAATTAAACGGACTAACACAAAGACTGGCGGACTTAAACCGCTATCTTTGACTTAGACACAAAGCGAGTAGAAATTGAGGAAGAGGAGATAAAAACTCACGACCCTAATTTCTGGGATGATCCAGCTGCTGCCGAAAAATTACTCAAGGTTATAAACGGAAAAAAATATTGGACCCAATCTTTTGATTCATTGGTTACCATGAAAGAAGAGTTGGAAGTGTTAATCGAGTTTTTTAATGAAGGTGAGGAAAATGAACCTGAAATAGATGAGTTGCACGCGGTATTAATTGAAAAGCTTGAAGATTTAGAGTTCAAAAACATGCTATCTTCCGATGAGGATAAGTTAAGCGCTGTCCTTCAGATAACGGCTGGTGCCGGAGGGACAGAGAGTTGTGATTTTGCAGAGATGCTTATGAGAATGTACCTCATGTGGAGCGAGAAGAGCAAGTTTAAGGTGAAGGAATTAAACTTTCAGGCGGGAGATGCGGCAGGAATAAAAACCGTAACCATTGAAATAGAAGGTGAATTTGCTTTTGGTTATTTGAAGGGTGAAAATGGTGTACATCGATTGGTAAGAGTTAGCCCGTTTAATGCACAAGGAAAACGAATGACATCCTTTGCCTCCGTGTATGTTTATCCATTGGTAGATGATACGATCGACATCAAAATAAATCCTGCGGATATTTCTTGGGATACTTTTAGAAGTGGTGGTGCTGGAGGGCAAAACGTAAATAAAGTTGAAACTGGGGTGAGATTGAAACACGCACCTTCCGGAATTGTAATTGAAAATACCGAAACTCGTTCCCAACTCGGAAATAGAGAAAAAGCCATGCAACTTCTTAAATCTCAATTGTATGAAATTGAAATGCAAAAACAGCTCGAGGCTAGAAATGAAATTGAGGGAGAAAAGAAAAAAATAGAATGGGGGTCGCAAATAAGAAGTTACGTGTTGGACGACAGAAGAGTAAAAGATCACCGAACGAATTATCAAGAGAGCAATCCAGATGCAGTATTGGACGGAAATTTAGATGGATTTTTGAAGGCTTATTTAATGGAGAATTAAGATGAGGATAGAAGTGCTGTACGAAGATAACCATCTGATTGTGGTGAATAAGCGATCTGGTGATTTGGTTCAAGGAGACAAGACTGGAGACAAACCTTTGTCTGAAATGGTAAAGGAGTACATCAAAGAAAAGTACAACAAACCAGGGGAAGTTTATTTGGGTGTTGCTCACCGAATCGACAGACCTACCTCTGGAATTGTAGTATTTGCTCGAACGAGTAAGGCACTCACTCGATTGAATAAAATGTTTCAGGAAAAAGAAATTCAGAAAACATACTGGGCCGTTGTACAGAATGCACCAGAAGCTGATTCGGCAGTGTTGACTCATTGGTTAAAAAGGAATACGCAGCAAAATAAGTCCTACGCTCATTACAAAAGTATTGGAGCTGGTTCTAAAGAATCCACCTTAACCTATCAATTGAAAGCAAAATCCAAGAATTATTTTTTGCTAGAGGTTTTACCAAAAACAGGACGTCACCACCAAATACGCTGTCAGTTGAGCTTTATTGGATGCCCCATAAAGGGAGATTTGAAATACGGAGCAAAACGCTCTAATCCAGACGGATCTATTCATCTGCATGCCAGAGGTGTTGAGTTTTTACATCCAGTAAAGAAAGAACCTTTGAAAATTATTGCACCACCACCAATCGAGGTGGTTTGGGATAGTTTCGTTTAATATATCCTTCTATTGAATGGATTAAGGTAGAAATTCCTTTAGCCCATGTTGTTTGTCATTCCTGCCTTTCGACTAATGCTCAAGATAAACTTTGGCAGGAATCTTAAAACGAGCATATAACTAAATTGACCTTTATCACCAATCTTTGGCTAAATCATTCCAATTTGGATTTTCAGAATTAATTAAATTCTCTTTCCATTCTCGCTTCCATTTTTTTAATTGTTTTTCTCGTAAAATGGCATTTTCAATTTGAATGTGTTTTTCAAAATAAATGAGATGAATACAATCATATTTTTTGGAAAAACCTTCAATAAGTTTGCTTTTATGTTCTTTTATTCTCCTTTGCAAATCATTTGTTACACCAAATATCACCCTTCTTTATTCGGGCTAGAAAGAATATATAGGCAGTAATTTTCCCTATCATTGCGTATGATTCTCATGTTTAGATTCCTGCCTCCGCAGGAATGAAAATGGGTTTTATTTGAACGAAAAGATCGAAAGCAACTTATTTCCCACCCAAAATTACTCTTTCCACATGGTTTCCACCAAAAGCATAGGGAATATAATTGTAGCTTGAAATTTCTTTAGTGATAATGAGGTTAGCTTTTTTCCCAATTGTAATTGAACCATGTGTGTCACTTATTCCCATGGCATACGCGGAGTTTAGAGTTACTGCATTAATGGCTTCTTCAGGAGTTAATCGCTGGTAAATGCAAGCTAGGGAAATCACAAATGGAATTTTTCCTGAAGGAGTAGATCCTGGGTTGTAGTCGGTTGCTAAGGCAATTGCCAACCCTTCATCAATCATTTTGCGGACTGGTGCAAAAGGAATTTTCAAGAAAAATGAGCAAGAAGGAAGCGCAGTGGGCATTGTGTCGGAATGATGCAGGTCGGCTATATCTTGGTCAGTCATTACTTCCAAATGATCCAATGAGAGCGCCTTGTGTTTTATTCCTGCCTGAATTCCACCAATACTTGTAAACTGATTTACATGAATTTTGGATTGCAAGCCATAGCTTGCACCTGCCTCCATAATTCGTTCTGTATCTGCTACTGTGAAATAGTTTGTTTCGCAAAAAATATCAATATAATCGGCAAGATTTTCTTCCTTAATTACAGGCAAAACTTCGTCAATCAACATATCTAAATAGCCTTCTTTGTTTCCTTTATACTCGGGAGGAACTGCGTGAGCACCCAAGAAAGTAGCTTTAATCGTCAACTCCGAATCCTCTTTTAATCGCTTAATCACTCGAAGAATTTTTAGCTCGGCCTCGTGTGACAATCCGTAGCCACTTTTTATTTCTACGGCTCCTGTTCCATGGCTTTTTATTTCTTCTAATCGTGTCCAGGCTGCTTTGTACAACTCCTCTTCAGAAGCTTGTTGTAACCGTTTTGCTGAGTTAATAATTCCGCCACCTCTAGCTGCAATTTCTTCGTAGGTTAATCCATTTATTCGATCCACAAACTCGGTTTCTCGAGTGCCGGCAAACACCAAATGAGTGTGCGAGTCGCACCAAGCTGGTAGCATTACCTTTCCTGTGCAATCTACTTCGTTTTGGATAGCAGAGCCAAGTACATCTGCCATTGCTCCATATCCAGTTATCAAACCATTTTCCGTTTCCAAATAAGCATTTTCTATTGTGTTCAATTTGCTCATTTCCTTTCCTTTTAGTTTCAGTGTAGAAATATTATCTTGAATTCCAGATAATTGCTTGATGTTTGTGTACGTAGTTTTCATTAAGTAATTCAGGATTTAATAAAACGAATGGATTCAGTGATTCTTTTTTTGTGGTTCAGTTTACAAAAATGAAAACCCTTCTTCCTTGTTGTGCTATTTTTCTTTTTTCTCCTCGGGTTGCGGGTAAATATTGTTTTTTCTATTCACATCAGATAACCGCAAACTCGGGTCAATTTCTATTCGAGCAATGTCCTCCATTTTCTCATTGATACAAAGGTTAAAAGTTGGGTTGGTCCAAGGCCAATCTTCCGATACAACCTCATAATTATCGTATTTAGAGTGAGATTTTGATCCTCTCATTACTGCCAAGGGAATGTTGTATGTTTTTGTTTTTCCATCCACAAGGGTAACTACTAAATCCAAAGGCATTGGCATGTCACCAATTCTTTGTAAGTGAATTCTTGTTGTTTTTTTGTCGCAAATAGAAATGCTATCTACAGCGTAATCTATAAAATTGGTAGTGCCGATGAATTGCTCTAAGTACCAATCCAGCTCTAGTCCTGATGTTTGCTCAGCTACTCTCTTAAAATCATTGGCATTAGGGTGTTTAAATTTCCATTGATTGTAATAATTCATCATCGTTTTGGCAAAATCTTTTTCACCTAAAATATATTCCAATTGATCAAGAAAAACCTCTCCTTTGGAATAAACTGAAATCCCATATGTTCTGTTTTTCTTATAATGATCCGCATGAGTTGTCAGCGGTTCTTGTTCGTTTTTCATTACCAAATAATGGTAGTTTCTGTGCGCACCTAAATGTGGGTTTAATGCGTTTTTTCCATACACATGATCCATTGCGTCATGTTGAGCATAGGAAGTGAATCCCTCGTCCATCCATGGATATTTGGATTCATTAGTCGCCATCATTCCTTGGTACCAGCTATGCAATCCTTCATGAATAATTACACTCACTAATCCACCAAATGAGCCGTGGGCCGTAATTAAAGTAGCCATAGGATATTCCATTCCTCCATCACCCCCTTGAATAATTGAATATTCGCTGTAAGGATATTCGCCATACTTGTTGTTCACATAGTCAAATGCTCGTATGGCATAGTCCTGACATTTTTCCCAATTCTCAACCAATGTATCTGTTTGATAAAAGAAATGAAGCCTTGTTCCGTTGTTCAATACCTTGATGTCGTGTTTGTAGTCTGGGTCGGCAGCCCAGGCAAAATCGTGTACGTTTTTGGCAACAAAATGCCAAGACAGTTTGTCTTTTTTGTTCACTTTCTGATTAACAGGTTCTGTTGTGTATCCTTTCCCAATTTCTGTTGGGTTTTGTAATACTCCAGTGCCACCAATCGTGTATTTTTTGTTCAGGTGAACAGTCACATCAAAATCTCCCCACACTCCGTGAAACTCTCTTCCTACATATGGATTTGCGTGCCATCCTTCATAATCGTATTCGCTCAACTTTGGGTACCACTGAGTCATGGAATAGTCAATTCCTTCAGCGCTATTTCTTCCGCTTCGTCTGATTTGAATTGGGACTTGAGCTTCAAACTTCATGTCGAATGTAACCGATTCTCCAGGTTTAATAGACTTGGGCAGCTCCACTTCCAAGATGGTACCAACTGTTTTGAATGTTACTTTTTTCCCATTCATTTTTAAAGATTTTACTCTTTGAAACCCTTGCTCATCAGGAGTTAATTTAGAAATCCTATCGCCCACCCTTCTGTCAGGGTCTACAATAGTCAGGGATCTCACATCCATCATACTTCCTGGTTGAAAGGCGTTGAAATAAAGGTGATAAAAAACTTTTGTGAGTTCATCTGGAGAATTATTGGTGTAGACCAGTTTTTGTTTTCCTTTAAATTGATGTGTTGTTTCATCAAAATCAATGTCCATTGTGTAATCAACTTTTTGTTGCCAATAGGATTGGCTAAAACTAAGTGTGGCTGACAGCAATAAAATGACTGAGAATAGTTGTTTCATAGGTTTGTAATTTGAATTGCCAAAATACCAAAAATTCTATCAAAAAAGAAAGCTTAGAATCAATATTTGAAAGAAATAAATGATTAACTTTGGGAAAATCAACGAACTTTATGAAGCATTTGAAAATAGGAGACAAAGCTCCTGATTTTAAGACAGAAGACCAGAACGGAAACCCTATGAATCTGAGCGATTTTAGTGGAAGCAAAGTGATTTTATATTTTTACCCCAAAGATAGTACTCCAGGTTGTACAGCTCAGGCGTGTAATTTGAGAGATAATTATGACTTGTTATTACAAAAGGGTTACAAGGTATTGGGAGTAAGTGCAGACAGCGCCAAAAAGCACCAAAATTTCATCACCAAAAACGAATTGCCTTTCCCATTGTTGATGGATGAGGACAAAACAATAATTCAAGACTATGGAGTTTGGGGAGAAAAGAAATTTATGGGAAAAATCTATGATGGGATTCACCGAACAACTTTCATTATAGACGAAAACGGGATGATTGAAGATATTATCGAAAAGGTAAAAACAAAAGATCACACAGCTCAGATTATGACTGAGTAGGGATTAGGAACAAGAGAAAAGGAACAAGAGAAAAGAAACAAGAGAAAAGAAATTAGAATTATGTAAGAGTTGGCCAAACCAATCTACTTCTCTAATGATCAATAATTCTCATCAATAAAAACAAAAAATGGCAAAAGCAAAAGAAGTAAATAGTGATAAACTGAAGGCACTACAAGCTACCATGGAAAGAATGGATAAGCAATATGGCAAAGGTGCAGTAATGAAATTAGGAGACAGAGCAGTGGCTGATGTAGAAGTAATTCCATCTGGATCGCTAACTCTCGATATGGCGCTTGGAGTAAAAGGATATCCTAAAGGTAGAATTGTAGAAATATATGGACCTGAGTCTTCAGGAAAAACAACATTGACGATACATGCAATTGCAGAATGCCAAAAACAAGGTGGAATTTGTGCTTTTATCGATGCCGAGCACGCTTTTGACGCGGTATATGCCAAAGCTTTAGGTGTAGATGTAGATAATTTAATCATCTCTCAACCAGACAATGGAGAACAGGCATTGGAAATTGCAGATAACTTAATCCGTTCAGGAGCAATTGACTTAATTATTGTGGATTCTGTTGCAGCTCTTACCCCAAAGGCAGAGATTGAAGGTGAAATGGGAGATTCTCAAATGGGTCTTCAAGCAAGATTGATGTCGAAAGCGTTAAGAAAGCTTACAGCGTCTATTAGTAAAGCTCATACTTGCTGTATTTTTATTAACCAACTGAGAGAAAAAATTGGTGTGATGTTCGGTAATCCAGAAACAACCTCTGGAGGAAATGCATTGAAGTTTTACTCTTCTATTCGTTTGGATATCAGAAGATCGACACAAATAAAAGGAGGAGAAGATGTAACGGGTAACAGAACGAGAGTGAAAGTTGTAAAGAATAAAGTAGCTCCACCATTTAGAAAAGCTGAATTTGATATTATGTACGGATTAGGAATCTCTAAAACAGGTGAAATCTTAGACATTGCAGTGGATAAAAATATTGTAAAGAAAAGTGGTTCATGGTTTAGTTATGGCGACACAAAGCTGGGACAAGGAAGAGATGCGGTAAAAGAATTGATTGGGGACAATCCAGAATTAATGGAGGAGTTAGAAGGGAAAATCTACGAATTGCTAGCTGAAGAATCGGCTTAAATGATTGTTTAAATGAAATGAAAATGCTCTCTCGTTGATTCGAGAGAGCATTTTTTTCGAAGTAGTAATTGTAAATAGAATTAAAATGAAAAAAATTGCAGCTCTAGTCCTAAGTACACTTCTTCTTTTCTCTTGCAAAGAAGAGAATAAAACGGGTAATACGCAGTCAGAAACCATTCCAAGCCCCACTGAAGCTACGAATACTCGTTTGGCTGAGATTAACCAACTAATTATGGATAAGCCAAATTCGGAAGAAGGGTATTATCAATTAGCTAAATTTCACCTTGAAAACAACCAGCCCGAGGACGCGCTCAAGCAAATTAACCGAGCAATGAAAATTGCCCCAAAAGATCCGGACATCAATTTTGTGAAAGCAATGTCTTATCTAGGAATTAATAAAATTGAGCAAGGACTTCCTTTTTTGGAAAGAACAGTAGAGCTTGATAGCAATCACGCAGAAGGGATGCTAGAATTGGCCTACTACTATTTGGCAGGAAAAAATTATGAACCTTCTTTGGAACTCATAAACCGAACTATTTCGCTAAATATGTACATGGCCAAACCCTACTATTTAAAAGGGATGTGGTATGAGCAGCAAGAAAAAAATGAGTTGGCTATTTCTTCCTACCAAACAGCAGTAGAGAGAGACCCTAATTATTACAATGCCTATTTGGCTTTGGGTTCAATTCACAATAAAATGGATAACCCATTGGCAATTCAGTATTTTAATTCCGCCATTGCTACTTGGCCGGAAAGCATAGAAGCATGGAGGCTAAAAGGAATGAGTTATTACGAACACGATCAGTTCGAAGAAGCAATAGTTTGTTTTGATACAATCCTGCATTTCGATTCTACATTCGAGGTTTCTTACTTTGATATAGGCCGCACACTGCTCAATCTTTGTTATGACAATAATCCAAAAGCAAAGAATGACTCGTTACTAGACTTGGCAATTGATAACTTCGACAAAGCGCTTAAGCTCAATGTAAATTATATTCCTGCAAAATACAACAGAGCACTTTGCTACGAAACAAAAGGGAATATCTCTCTGGCCAAATCAGAGTATAAAGCCATACTCCAATTGGAGACTAATTACGAGCCTGCAATCAGTGCATTGAACAGATTGGATAAAAGGAATTAAAGTTTGATAAACTTAATTGTTGCTTTTTTCTTTTGGTCAGAAAGCACTATGAAATAAGCTCCTTTTACCAAGTTAGACACATCGATATGAGAGGAATTGTAGGTTAGAGGCACTACTCTACCGGTGAGGTCAATGGCAATGATTTCTCCTTTAAAACCTTCTGTATTACCAAGTTCTATTTGGTTTCCAGAAGTTGGGTTGGGAAACAAGATTGGGTTGAAACTTTTTTTGTTTTCTGCCAATTGAGTTGGATTTAAATATTCTACATCCATAAACGGTTTGTTGAGAGAATCACCCGTTGAAAAGTAAAACATGTTTCCGTCAGTAGTGTCAATCATGGAAACTCTAAATTGTGTGGTTCCAGTATTACTGATGTGTGGCAATAAAGAAGGCGGTACCTTTATTCTCAACCAATAGCCGTTTTCGCTCACCGTACCATAAACACAGGCGGTATCTTTGGCACTACTTATAGAATTGTAATCCGCTAAATCTATCGTACTACCAGTTCCAAAGTTTCCGTCTTTTATTTCCAAAAATACCCTTGAAAAAGTTGGAAGTATTCCCGATTGATTGTCTCGGTGAAGAAACAAATCTGCACGGTGAATAACGCTAGCTGCAGAAATTCCTGAAGTGTTGAAACTCACGACTCCCTTTGAATTACCCAGGGTTGAATTATTTCCGATAGCTACGTTACCTCCCGAAATAATTGAGCTGGAAGAAATTCCACCGTCTTTTTGGTTCCCCTCAGAAACAAAAGAAACGTCCACTTTTCCTCTCAAATAATCCCAATAATACTGTTCAAAATGGTACTGATAAAACTCATCATAGCCCTCAAAACTAAGGTGAAAGCAATCCTTCAATATGATGTAATCGTTCATCCTAATTTTGGGTGTAGGATAATCCATTCTACCACCTGGGAATGGAACCGAGAATGGCGGATAAGTTCCGCCAGGCGCTACTCCTAACGGAGTGGTTTGACCATGCAGATATTGCATAAGACCCAAAGGATTGTTATAGCTTACTAGGCTATTAGAACTAGCTAAAACGGTAAATTTATCGGATGCTTTGGTCAACAGTTTGTTCATTTCAATGAAGTCTGGTTGGCCCATTGCATTCCAGCGCGCGTAAAACAAATGTGAAGTGGGTGAAAAATGCGTTTGTATTACCTCCCCAAAATTAGCAAAATCATATCCAGGAATAAATACTTTGAGGGAGGGATTTACGGAGTGAATAAAGTCAATTATGCTGTCAACTCTTGCCATTATTGCATCAAGTAATGAATCGGTTGCAAGTGAGTCCATGGAATTATTCCAATTGTTAAGCGCGTCATTTCCTCCAATACTTAAATTTACAATTTCGATGGTGGGATTTGCCAACAATGCTGATTGTACCGCAGATTTTCCTGCAGGAGTTAAAAAGTCAGACGTTTCAGCTCCATTTACTGACAAATCAGTAGTATTGCTATGCATGCCAATGTTGGTGAATCCAAATCGATCTAAGTTCCGTTCAAAGGTACTAAAGCCTACTGGAATATAAGACCAACTATCCCCCATCATTAAGATCCTATTTGTAACTGTATCGCAATTTGATTGGGAAAAAGATTGGGTATAACTTAGGCAAAGAAAGAAAAAAAGTACGGTTTTCATGATGTGTATTTTGAGTTAGATAGTAAGTTAAATATACTCAAAAGATATGACATTGTATGTTTTTATATTTTGATTCGATTATAAAGAAAGGATTTCCATTCATTTTCGGTAAATTCAACTTTAATTTTATTTCATGAAAAAGATAGGGCTCATAATTTTTGTTTCGGCATTTTTGTTTTTTGTGCTTTCACTTTCAATGGGAAAATATATACTTTCTCAAGATTCTGTGAAGAGCAGCCTGCCTAATAAAGCGGAGTTAATTCTTTCCACAAATGAATTTGAAAAAATAGAAAAAAAAGAGTTTAGTAATCAATTCGTATTCATTTCTGAGCTAAAAAAACTCTTACGAGAGTCTAACTCGCTCATTTTAGCCGAGGAAGGAATTACCGAAGAAGACATATCCCATTTGGTTTTTCACGCTAACTTTGATGGAAATATTGAGTTTAATCAAGAAGTAATAAACCGAGTTTTTTCTGAACCAACTACTTTAGATTCAGTAAAAAACAAATTGATCTCGAACAACTTGAGTTGGTTATTTGGTCGTGAAATCAAAGATAATTCAGAACTTTCTAGAATATTAATTGAGAAACAAGGCGATATCAATAATTCAATTTTGGCGAGCCGAGGGTTTGAGCCAAGCAAGTTTGGCGAGTATTTATTTCCGTTAACAAAACATTCTACCAATGGTTTAGTTTCCGTCCATCCTTGGTGGTTCTTTTTCTTTTCAATTATTTTAGCTTCATTAGGTGTGTTGGTTCATGTATTGCCAGATTTGAAGAAATATCCCGGAATAAAAAATGATGGAATCTACAACAGCAGTGCCACCAACAGGGGCTGGATTGGAGTGGTTGTCGGGTCATTTTTAATTTCGTTTTACGTATTGCTCTACTGGTTTCCATATTACATAACCACCTGGATTGTAATGGTAGAACCGTTAAAAAAAGCGTTAAGCGGTGGGGAAGCCTCCCAATGGTTTTTGTATGGGATGATGTACACGCTGGCTATGCTTGTGATGGGAGTGAGAATGCTCATTAAATATAGGCACAACAAGTACCAGATATTTCGTACAATTTCTGTGATGTTTTTCCAATTAGGTTTTGCTTTTTTAATTCCAGAGATTCTGGTAAAGCTCAATCAGCCCGAATTCAATTTTACAACTATGTGGCCTTTGGATTACGATTTCTTTTTTGAGTGGAATTTAGAAAAACTGCAAAATAGTGGAGGTCTTGGTTTATTCATGTTGGTTTGGGGAATTGCCTTGTTCGCTATAGGCGTTCCTATTTTTGTTTATTTTTTTGGAAAAAGATGGTATTGCTCATGGGTTTGTGGATGTGGCGGACTAGCCGAAACATTGGGCGACCCATACAGACAATTATCGAACAAAACCTTAAAAGCCTGGAAAGTAGAAAGATGGCTTATTCATGGTGTTTTGGTGTTTGCAGTAGTCATGACAGGACTGGTACTGTACACTTATTTTTCTGGTCACAGCCAAGTACTGTGGTTTAATTCATTTCAGGTTCGTAAAACTTATGGGTTTTTAATTGGTTCTGTCTTTTCTGGAGTCGTTGGCACTGGTTTTTATCCGCTATTAGGGAACAGAAGTTGGTGTAGATTTGGCTGCCCGCTAGCCGCCTACTTGGGATTGGTGCAAAAGTTTAAGTCGCGATTTAGAATCACAACCAATGGCGGGCAATGTATTTCTTGCGGAAATTGTTCCACCTATTGTGAAATGGGAATCGATGTACGCGCTTATGCACAAAAAGGACAAAACATTGTGCGTTCTTCCTGTGTGGGATGCGGTATTTGCAGTGCGGTTTGCCCTCGCGGAGTATTGAAATTGGAAAATGGACCAACTGATAATAGAGTAGATGATTTGCCTATAATTTTAGGAAATGATGGAATCGCTAAATTAAATGATCAATTGAAATAACTTCATTTACCGAGTTTTCAATCTCTTAATCTTATCCAGAAACATCAACACGCAAATTCAATAGGACTAAAAGAAAAACACTTAACTTTGTGCTTCAAAGGAAAAAAATTCATGTCGAAAACAGTCGTAGTAGGATTATCTGGAGGTGTAGATTCCAGCGTTGCAGCTCATTTATTAATTGAGCAAGGTTACAAGGTTATTGGGCTTTTTATGAAAAACTGGCACGATGAAACAGTGGTGATTAATAATGAATGTCCTTGGATAGACGACAGCAACGATGCGCTAGCAATAGCCGAACAACTCAATATTCCGTTTCAAACCTTGGATTTGAGTGCAGAATACAAAGAAAGAATCGTGGATTACATGTTTGCTGAGTATCAAGCTGGCCGAACACCAAACCCCGATGTATTGTGCAACAGAGAAATTAAATTTGATGTCTTTTTGGAGGCTGCCCTCAAGCTGGGTGCCGATTATGTTGCAACAGGTCATTATTGCAGAAAAAGCTCAGAACAAATCAAGGGAGAAGAAATACATAAACTGTTGGCAGGAAAAGACGACAACAAAGATCAAAGCTATTTTTTATGTCAACTAAATCAATTTCAATTATCAAAGGCTTTATTTCCAATAGGAGAATTACAAAAAAGTGAAGTAAGAGAAATTGCCCGAGAGCAAAATTTAATTACTGCCAATAAAAAGGACTCTCAAGGTCTTTGTTTTGTCGGTAAAATAAAACTTCCTGACTTTTTGCAACAACAATTACAACCAAAAAAAGGAAGGATTGTTGAAATTCCTGAAGACTTTAGTCCTTATCACGACTATGAAAAAAAAATAGACATAAGAGAGCTTGCAGCTCCTTTTGAATACACGCAAACTGATGGAATAGATAAAGGTGAGCACCAAGGCGCACATTATTTTACTGTAGGGCAAAGGAAAGGATTGGGGGTTGGTGGCACACCACTTCCTCTTTTTGTAATTGGTACAGATGTAAAAGAGAACATTGTGTACGTAGGTCAAGGAGATCACCATCCTGGATTATATCGAAAAGCACTGAAGGTGATCCAAGAAGAGATTCATTGGATAAGAGAGGATTTAACATTGACTCCAGGGAAGGAGTTACACTGCGAAGTGAGAATTAGATACAGACAAGATCTTGAGAAGGCCACTTTGTTTCAAACTGAAACAGATCTTTTTATTCGTTTCGAAAATCCTCAAAGAGGAATCACTTCTGGTCAATTTGCCGCTTGGTATTTGAATGACGAGTTACTTGGTTCGGGGGTTATTTCTTAAATGGTTACTTGAATTATCCTGTAATAGGAGTATAGAAAGAGAAAGTATTCCCTCTCATAAAATAAAAAATCCAGAGAAATGATTTCTCTGGATTTTTTTTAATCCTTCGTATTGATGAAAAGTATCCTGTTCGAATTATTCACCCATAACGTTTACTCTTTCTCTGTTATCTTCCATCCCAGATAATTCTTTCAAAGCTTCAAATGCTCTGTTTTTTGCGTTAGCTCTCAACTGAGAGGTTCCAGAAGTTTTTTGTTGATCAAAGTTTTCTGGAGTCGCAACAGGATTCAGAGACTTCACTCTTACTACGAACACTCCTGAGTTACCCGCCACTGGTTTCGAAGTAGCATTTACTTCCATACCAAAAGCAGTTCCCACAACAGCCGGCTCATTTCCAATATTCGTGATATTAGAACCTGCAAGAGTTACATTTTCTGCAGACATTACTGTGGCTTTCACTTGTTCAGCAATTTCTTCTATCGTTGCGCCAGTCATTCTTCCTTTTAGAATCTCCGCTTTCTTCTCGTTCATTACTTCATATTCGACTGAGTTTTTCAATGATTGACTCAAGTCTTCCCAAGAAGGAGTTCCTGCTTTACTTCTTCTTAATAAGTGACCTACCGCAACAGTCCTTTCAAAAACCAATTCATCAGAGATATCTCCTTCATCTGTGTTCTTACTAAAAGCCCATTTTTTTACTTGCTCGAAGTTCGTTCCGAATTCTGGCATATCTTTTTGAGTAATTAAAATGTCGTCAGCAGGAGAAACTGCCAATCCCACTTTTGTTGCTGCAGACCTGAAAGCAGAGTCTGACACATTATTTTTATCAAAAGAAGTGATAAATTCAAGTGCTTTGTCTCTCACAGAATTAATCGTCTCTCTCGATCTTCTAATTTCGCTATCTACAGTTGCAACAACCAATTCTTTTTCCTCAGATTGCCTTCTTCCCAATACTTCAATAATATGAATACCAAACTGAGTTCTAGTTTGTGTAATCGTTCCAACAGGCTCTTCAAAACTTACTTTTGTAAACTCTGGCACCATTGTTTTTTCATCAAACCACTCATACTTTCCTCCTTTCTCCTTCGAACCTAAGTCGGTTGAGAATTTTTCCACCGCATCTTCAAACCCTCTTCTACTTCTTTTCAAAGCTTTTACCAAGCTGTCCGCTCTTTCTTGCTGTAATTCCTGATTTGGATATTCGTTGTTTCCAAGTAAGATATGACGAACTTCTGCTTCTTTCTTATAGCTATTCTTCAATACTTTAGAGATTTTGAAATAATCACCATCTCTGTAAGGTCCTATTACGTCTCCGTTTTCTGCATTATTCACGATTGAATCAATTTCTGACGGAAAGTTACCTGCCCCAAAATTCGTGTTTTTTGAATCGCTATTATTTACCACAAACGCTGTGTCGTTCTTTGCTTCTTTGAATAACTCGACTCTATCCTGTAAATATTCTCTAGCAGCAAACAAATCGTCTTCAGATGGAGTAATTTCGAATTCTACAAACTGAAAAGATATTTTATCCTTTTGCTCATATCTTTTCTCGTCTTTATGTTCTGCATAGTAAGCTCTCATATCGCTTTCTGTTACTCCCACTTCGTCAATTGTTACCGATGAAAATGGAGCATGAACGAAATCAAAATTTACCGTATTTTTATTTGCTTCAAAAGATTTTTTTGCTTCGTAAGAAGTTACGTACAATCCCTTCTCCAACATATTAAAATACTTGTTTTGCAACTGAGATTTTTCAGCTTGCTCTCCAATGATGTTTTCAAAAAAGAATTGAAATCCTGGATTTTGTAAATAAGCTGGTAATAATCTATTCATTGAATCTCTGCTAAATTTTCTATCAGGACCTAAGAAAAACCCATATGGCTCATACAACTGCCCGTCTACATTATTTCCTTGCAATAAATCGTTAAACTCTTCGTCAGTCACCTCTATCCCCAATTTGTCATATTCCGCTTGGAACATTTGTTGGTTTAGGTATTGACTCAAGTACGTTTCTGTTAATTGTTGTTTCATCGATGAAGGCGCTGGCTGTCCGTTCAATGCTTGAAATGCTCTGTTTGTTTTATCAAACTCAGCTTCTACCATTTGTTGGTAATCCAAGCTAGTGATTTCTTCACCATTTACTTTCGCTATTGCCGCTTGCTCAATTGCACCGCCTCCTCGAGACAAGGTATCTCCTAAGATAAATGCAAGCATACCTACTACAATTACTACAACTAATAGCCAAGATCTTTTTCTAATTTCTCCAATTGCTGCCATGCTGGTTCTTTTTTGTTTAAAATTTAAGACGCGAATATACGATTAGTTTATAAAAAACCCTCGTTAAAACACCTGAAAATTGATTGATTCAGAGGATGGTCTCCTCTTGTTTTTTCTTTTATCAACTTACTAAGTTTCCTGATTTGATGTAATCTTCAGATGGATTTACAAATGAAAGTTTCCCTTCGTTGTTTTCAGCCATCAAAATCATCCCCTGTGATTCTATTCCCTTTATGGCTCTGGGAGCAAGGTTTACCAGCACACTCACTTGTTTCCCAATAATTTCTTCTGGCGAATAACTCTCAGCTATTCCTGAAACAATTGTCCGAATTTCCGAACCAATATCTACTTTCAAATGGAGTAATTTTTTGGTCTTCTTAACTTTTTCGGCTTCTAATATTGTGCCTATTCTAATATCGAGCTTTGTGAAATCTTCAAACGAAATTTCCTCTTTAATGGGTTCTGCCGGAATGTTATCCGCTTTACTTGCCGCAAGTTTTGCCAATTGATCTTCTACCATTTTATCTTCAATTTTGGTAAACAATAGCTCTGCCTCGTTAATTGTGGTCTTCTCCTGAATCAAACTAAAGCTGCCAAGATTGTTCCAGTTTTGTTTGTCGTCCAGACCCAACATAACAGATAATGTTTTTGATTTACTTGGCATAAATGGCTCAAAAGCAATGGCTAAGTTTGCCGAAATCTGCAAAGCAATTTTCATGATAGTCTTTACTCTTTCGGGGTCTGTTTTTATGAGCTTCCAAGGCTCCGAATCCTGAAGATACTTGTTTCCAATTCGAGCGATATTCATTGCGCCAGCAAGAGCTTCTCTGAATCGATATGCCTCTATACTTTCTCCAATTTTCTTGGCAGTTTCTTTCACTTCTTCAATAATCTGCCTGTCAGATTCGAGTAGTTCAACAGCCTCTGGAACCACACCCTCATAGTATTTATTTGTCAACACGATTACTCGGTTCACGAAGTTTCCAAAAATTGCAACCAACTCGTTATTTACTCTGTCTTGGTAATCTTTCCAAGTAAACTCGGAATCCTTATTCTCAGGTAGAATTGAGGTAAGTACATACCTCAATTCATCTGCCTTGTCCGGAAACTCCTCTAAATACTCATGAAGCCAAACCGCCCAGTTCCGGGAAGTGGACAATTTATCTCCCTCCAAGTTCAAAAACTCGTTGGCTGGCACATTGTCTGGCAACACATATTCTCCGTGCTGTTTCAATAAAATGGGGAAAATAATGGCGTGAAACACAATGTTGTCTTTCCCGATAAAGTGCACTAGCTTAGTTTCAGCTTCTCCCGTTTCTTTGTTTATTTTCCAATAATCTTCCCAGTTTTCACCTTCTTTTTCCGCCCATTTTTTAGTTGCCGAAATGTATCCAATAGGAGCGTCCAACCACACATAAAGTACTTTTCCTTCGGCATTTTCGAGCGGAACTTTCACTCCCCAATCCAAGTCTCGAGTCATTGCACGAGGCTTAAGTCCCGAGTTTATCCAACTCATTACCTGACCTATTACTTGATTTTTCCATTCTTTTGGGTTGTGCAATTTCTTTCCATGAATTATTCCTTCTTGAATCCAAGAAGTTAACCATTCTTCATGTCTTTCCATTGGCAAAAACCAATGAGAAGTTTCTTTAAGCACCGGTTTGTTTCCGCTAATTGCCGACACTGGATTAATAAGATCCAGCGGACTTAAATCGCTTCCGCATTTTTCGCATTGATCTCCGTAAGCACTTGGGTTTTGACATTTTGGGCATTCTCCGGTAATGTACCTATCGGCCAAAAACTGATTGTTCTCTTCATCGAAATACTGCTCGGTAGTCTCTTTTGTGAAGGTTCCCTTTTTGTTCAAATCCAAAAAGAATTCTTGCGCCATTTTGTGATGTTCTTCAGAAGAAGTTCTATCGTAAATAGAAAAGTCTATTCCAATCTCTTGAAATGCTTTCTTGTTTATTTCGTGATATCTATCTACAATTTCTTGAGGCAAAATCCCTTCTTTTTTTGCTCTAATTGTGATGGCGGCTCCGTGTTCGTCTGATCCACAAACGAATGCTACCTCTCTTTCATTAAGGCGTAAATAACGGACGTAAATATCGGCTGGCAAATATGCACCTGCCAAATGGCCTAGGTGTAAAGGTCCATTGGCATAAGGAAGTGCTGCTGTTACGGTATATTTTTTTGGGTTTTCCAAGGCTGTAAAAATTTTCGTAAAGATACTACTCTCTCGGTAGATATGAGAAAAAATGCTGAAAAATGAATGCAATCGGTTCTTTCACAAAAACATGAGTTCCCTTTAATTGGCGAGGATGGTTTTGGGTGAACCGTAGTTAAACGTTCTGCCGGTGTACATTAATTTGGCTTGGCTCTGGTTCATGTAAATAAACTGTGGAAATGATCCTCCAGTAATTCTTAGAAACCTTCCTGTTTCCATTATTTCATAATCGAATTGGGTGTGTGTATCGTCAAAAAACCACTGAACTCTTTCTTCATCTCCCAAAAAATAAAGCTTTACTTCTGGAAACCCTCGGTAGTTTTTTTCTAATAGTTTGAGTCTTTTGCTTGCCATTTCGCAATAAGGACAGGAAGTACTGAAATAGGCTCTCAACTGAGGATGCGTTATCTTTTCTGCCAATTCAACTTCTCCAATTTCAGTTGAATCAAAAATGCGAGATTCATCGGTGAACTCATCCAAAAACAAAGGGTTTACAACAAATACAATCACAACCGAACCAGTAGCAAGAGTATATTTAATTAGTTTTAACCAGCGAGCATTAGTGGGGGAGGGAGAAGAAAGATAAAAGCTAATCATAGTTGCCACTAATCCGATTACTAAAATGGGAACCTGTAACCAAGATGGAAAATAATTGAATGCATCGATTTCAATTATTTGAGGTTCGATATTGTGCCACACGTCAAAATAAAGAGGAATTGCCAATAAGAGCAAAGTGAGCAGTGAAAGAAACTTAGAAAACTTACCTAACAGCCAAAAAATGGCAGTAACAAAATAGAGAGCGAGTAGAACCCGAGCCACTATTCCAGAAAAAAAATAAGGAGTTAATTTAGTTTCATAGAGCTTTAGCTCGAAATCAAAACAATGAAAAAAATAGGAAATGCCAAGCGCTGTAAGCAAAAAAGCGAGGATAATTCTTACGGTTAGTTTCATAGATTGTGACTCCAAAAAAAAAGGAAAGAGAAGACTCTTTCCTTTTAACATAACGTATTATTCCATTTATTTTGCTTCACAGGTAATGGTGATTGTACCGTACGTGGTGTCTCCCTTTTCACAATGCTCAATTACATCCTTCTTTTTACCATTCATGGTTTCTATAGAACTATCAGTTGGCAAAGTTTTAGAAGAATCTGTTCTTGTACATTCACAAGAATAATCTTTCTTGCATGATGCAAAAATCACTAAAGTAAGTCCTACTAATAAAGCTATTCTTTTCATAATTTGTGTTTTTCTATTATTTGGATAAGGTAATCCCTTCAAAGATATTATTTTTTTTCGTTTTTAGTAAATATCTTCAGCTCAATCGCCTAGTTTCCATTTGAAACTTGGAAGGAATCATCTATTCTTTTAGTAAAAAGCAACTCAGTTTGAGAGAGGAATCCATTCCAATGTATAATTCCCTGAGTTCATTTTCTTCGGTTGTATACTTCCACCTTTGCTCCTTTTTGTTCCGATAGTCCCATAAAACAATCTCCCTATTTATTGAGTCCAATTCCATCTGAAAATCTTCTTTTTCCTCTTTTTTGTTTTCCACAATTAAATATCCTGCACGATGAATATACAGTTTCTCAATACCATATTGATTTGATTCAACACGGTATGCTCCATGAAATTTTGGTCTTTTTACCGCATCATCGTTCCAGTTTCCTGAGACAACATAAGGAAACAATCCTTCGACAAGAATCATGATAATTACCACAGATTTTATTCCTCTTGAGTAACCTGAAATGACACCAAGTTTTGGAACTGCAACATGGGGTATATTTTGAAAAGAGTTGAGAGTGAGAGCAGAATACAGATAACTAAAATAAGGACTTAAAACCAAAACAAAACAACCCAATAAAAACAGGCTATAAACCTTCACCGAAATGTCGAAACCAAAGTTCACAGCAACCACATTTATCATAATGCCCAAACCCAAAATCAAGCCAGCTAATCTGGTTTTTTGGAACCACAAAAAACAGGCTGCAAGCAATTCAGCTCCACCCAAAAACATAGAATATCCTCTGGACATTCCCATGGTGCTCCAATACAAAATATCGGGTGACAAATCTTTGAGATTCGTGTGTAAAATATTAGGTTCTGGATAAAAAAACTGAGCTTTAAACAACTTGTCAAAGCCGTAAATTAACAGCTGAAGCGACAAATAATAGGTTAGTAAATTTAGGGTGTAAAGTCGTAAATTTACCTGTTTTATATGGAAGACAGAACAAACTATAAAGGTGAACAAAATAGACACCCATACCAAATTAAAAACGTGAATGTAAAGTCCAATAGAGTCCGATGAAATTTCAGTGTTGAATGAGGCATTCTGTTCAAAAAACAATGTTCCAGAAAAGCTCACCAGCTCCTGACAGTAAGGACGAAAAAAAGGATAAATTTCTGGAAAGATGGAATAGTCAAATTCGAAAGTTACTATGAATAGAGAACAAAAAACGGTAAGGAAAACACTCATCAATTTCATGTTCTATTTTTTAAAGTTCATACTATTCAGCTCATCTTTCACAATGTGTTTTACTCCTAAAAATATGAAGGCTGAAAAAGCAAAAAAAAATATTCCCATCCAAATTAACCACCGAGTGAAAGTGGGAGTTTTGGGAGTTGAAATTATCGTGATTTCCTCCCTGTTGTCCTTTTTATCTTTGTCATCAATCTCCCTCTTTTTTTTCTCTTCTTTGGCAAAGATGGGCTTGCTTTTTCTCTCTTTCTCCTTTTGTTTGTAACCCACCTTTATCGGATAAGATTTAGGCGGGTTCACAAGTTCTGGTTTCAAATTACTGGTAATAGTATGGCCTAACATGGGATAGCTCATAAGTATCCTAAAGTTATTTCCATCTCGAATAAAACTAGTTGATTTTCTGATTGCATTTTCTTGTAATTCCCATCTAGAGATAGAATCGGAAACAAGGAGAAATCTACTCGTTCTGGATTGTTTTTTGTCCCAATCAAAAAAGTAAAGTTGATACACCCAAAATTCAGCAGTGGAAACATCAAAAACCACTGATCCATGATTCAAATATTCCCTGTAATCTCTTTCACAGCCGATGAGAGAGTCATTCTTATCAAAAAACTTCATGGTTTTTTTTATCGTATCCAACAGGACCTTTGGATAAGAAAATCGAGATCTATCCAGATAAGATAATCGAATCGGACTTTCTGGAGTTTGGTATCGAACAGGGGCCATGCCAGGTCCAAAATTGTTTCTTTCATCCAACAAGATGGAGAAAGTCGATCCACTATGGCTTTTATGAAATATCTTTTTTGTTTGTCCGACTCCAGTGGAAATTACAAACACTAATAGACAGGTAAAAAGGGCGGTTTTTTTCATCATATTTTTTGTTTTATGCCTGTCTGTACACCCCGAGATTCCAAAAGTTCAGTTTAACGAAAAATTCCTTCTCTACATTCTTATTCTCGTCAACCAAAATAACTCAAAGCTTTACTTACCTTTGCACCATGGTTTCAGTAAATAATCTTTCGGTGTTTTTAGGAGGCAAGGATCTCTTTGATAATGTGTCATTTATGATTGACAAAAAAGACCGAATAGGCCTTGTAGGGAAAAATGGAGCGGGAAAATCTACCATGCTGAAGGTGATTATGGGTTTACTTCCTCCTTCTGGCGGAACCGTGAGCTCTCAAAAAGGAGTAACTATTGGCTATTTGCCTCAAGAGATGAAGCACAACAATGGAGCACGAATTATTGACGAAGTGGAAAGTGCAAATTCAAAAATTACCACCATAGAAGAACGGCTGGAAGAAATCAATCATCTTTTGCAAACCAGAACCGATTACGAAAGTGATTCGTACATGCAATTAATTGAAGAACTGAACGACCTCAACGAACAATTTTCTTTGCAAGGCGGATTTAACATGCGAGAAAACATTGAAAAGTTTTTACTCGGACTTGGATTCAATGCACCTGATTTTGAAAGAAAAATGAGCGAATTTTCCGGAGGTTGGAAAATGAGAGTGGAATTGTGTAAAATATTGTTGGAGCAGCCAGATGTGTTGCTCTTGGATGAACCAACTAACCACCTCGATATTGAATCTATTCAATGGCTGGAAGATTTCCTTAAAAACTACAATGGAGCCATTATCCTAATTTCTCACGATAGAGCATTTTTGGATTTTGTAACCAACAGAACTATTGAAATTAACGCAGGAAAAATTTACGATTATAAATTTTCTTACTCCAAGTATAAAGTTATCAGAGAAGAGGAACTTATTGTGCAAAAAGCTGCAGCCAAAAACCAAGAGAAGTACATCAAAGAAACTGAAGAGCTCATCAATAAATTTAGAGCCAAGAAAAACAAGGCTGCTTTTGCTCAATCTCTGATAAAAAAGCTCGACAAACTAGAAATTGTAGAAGTAGATGAAGTGGACAATGGGAATTTAAAATTTAGGTTTCAGCCTGCGCCTAGGTCTGGAAAGTTTGCTGCCAAATTTGAAGGACTTACCAAAACGTTTCCTGAAAAAACTATTTTGAACCAGGCAGATTTGATGATTAATGCCAAAGATAGGATATCTCTGATTGGGAAAAATGGTGTCGGAAAAACTACTATCATCAAATTATTGGTAGGAGACGAAACTCACCAAGAAGGAGAACTTGAGCTGGGTCACAACATTTCGGTAGGATATTTTGCCCAGGATGAGGCAGAAAAACTAGATGGAAACAAAACCATTTTTGAGACGATTGATGACATTGCCGTAGGCGATATGCGAACCAAAGTGCGTAATATTTTGGGCTCTTTCTTGTTCAGTGGTGAAGACCAAGACAAAAAAGTGAAGGTGTTGTCAGGTGGGGAAAAAACACGTCTTGCTTTGTGTAAATTATTGCTTGAACCTCACAATTTCCTTGTTTTGGATGAACCAACCAATCACCTCGATATTGCCTCCAAAAATGTATTGAAAGATGCGCTCATGAAGTTCGATGGAACTCTTTTGGTGGTTTCTCACGACAGGGATTTTTTAGATATGCTCACAAATAGAGTCTTTGAAATAAACAACCAACAAATAAGTGTGCATCACGAAGATGTGGCAAGTTTTTTGAAAAGAAAAAAGAAAGAAAGCATCGCCTTATTTGAAAATACAGGGAAAAAGAAACAAGAAATTGTAACGGAAAAGAAAGAGGAAAAAGAAGCCTCTAAACTGAGCTATGAAGAGCAAAAAGAACTAAAAAAACTTGAAAATAAAGTTCAAAAACTTGAACGAGAAATTGAAAAGCTAGAAGCACGTATAAAAGAATACGATTCTAAGATGCTCAGTTTAGATTATTCTGATGAAGAAAAAGCAAATAAAATAATTGAAGAGTACAAAGAGCTGAAAAATTTCCTTTCACAAAAAGAAGGGCAATGGGAAGAGGCTGTAGAGTTGTTGGGGTAATTACCAACCATCCTCATTTATCTCCAATTACAAGAATTTAACACTTTAATTCAAGGGTTTGTTTTACATTTGTTACTTAAAATCAAACAAATGAAAAAGTTACTGATTCTACTGTGCTTAAGCCTCTCTTTTGCATCTAATTCGCAGCAGTTTACCGTAAGCGGAACACTCAAAGATGCTGCCAACGGAGAAGATTTAATTGGAGCAACAGTAAAAGTGAAAGAACTCCCAACTGTTGGGGCTGTTTCCAATGTTTACGGATTCTTTTCACTTACTCTAGAGAAAGGAAATTACACCTTGGTTTTCACCTCGCTTGGCTATCAACCCATCGAGAAAAAAATTGCCCTAACAGCAAATCAACGATTTGACATCGAGCTCACCGAACAATCAACCAAGTTAAAGGAATTTG
>CBFHPW010000019.1:0-46216 GCA_965657945.1 Flavobacteriales bacterium | reverse complement strand
TAACTGAATTAATTCGTTCACAAAAATTTGATCTCATACAATTTGAAAGTGTTTATTCAGCTCAATTATATGCTATAGCTCTTCAATACTCTCAGGCCAAACTTATTTTGAATGCACCCAATGTTGAGTTTCAATTATGGGAGCAATATGCGCAACAAGCCATGTGGCCAAAAAAAATACTTTTTAACTACTTAGCCAAGAAATTAAAGGAGGAAGAAGTCCGAATCTGGCAAGAAATGGATGGAATCTTCACAATCACACCGCACGTGTCTGAATCAATCGTAAAGCATGTTGATTGTCCTATTTCAACCCTTCCGTTTTTTGTAAAAATGAATGATTATACTCTTTCAAAACCAAGAAATAGCGCACCTTCCTTCTTTCACATAGGAGCAATGGATTGGAAGCCAAATTTGGAGGGTGTCACTTGGTTTGTGAACAATGTTTGGCAAAAAATAAACAATCCAAATCCTTTGCACCTGGCAGGTAAAGGAATGGATCATACTATCTTTTCTTCTCTAATGGTACAAGAACATGGATTTGTAGAAAACGCTTTAACCTTTATGAATGCTCATGACGTAATGATTGTTCCATTGCTGAGCGGAAGCGGAATGCGAATTAAAATAATTGAAGCTATGGCATTGGGCAAGTGCGTTGTCTCCACTTCTCTAGGTGCGGAGGGTATTGATTACCAAGCGAATCAAAATATAATGATTGCTAACACTGCCCAAGAATTTATAGAAACCCTAATAGAACTGAACACAAACCCAGAGCGGATTTCCTTAATTGGTTCCAATGCCCGAAAACTAATTTCAGACAAATACAGCGATAAGCAATTAAACAAAGAGATTTTGCCATTTATTCATTCAGTTCTTACCTTAGAACAATGAAAAAACTTGTTTTTCTTACTTCTCGGTTTCCTTACCCTCTGGACAAAGGGGACAAACTAAGAGCATTTCATCAGTTACGTGAACTATCGCAACGATGCGAAGTACATTTAATTTCGCTCTCTCGGAAGAAGATTGAAGCTTCCCAGATGGAACAACTAGAAAGGTTTTGCAGCTCGGTGACTGTTTATTCCATTTCGTCTTTCCATTCGTTACTGGGTTTGATTTGGGCTCTGTTTCGAGGGAAGCCATTCCAAGTGGGTTTGTTCTATAGCAAAGGAGTTAAAAAAAGAGTTTCTGCGCAAATTAAAGCGATTCAACCCAATCACATTTATTGTCAATTAATAAGAGCGGCCGAATACGTAAAAGATGAATTTCACATTCCAAAAACGATCGATTTTATGGATGTATTGTCCAAAGGAATTGAGCGAAGAATCGCCTCCTCCCCTTTCTATCTGAAACGGTTGTTAGAAATAGAAGCAGAACGATTAAAAATTTACGAGAACATCATGTTCGAATATTTTGACAATCATACCATTATTTCTTCTCAAGACCAAGAGTTGATTTATCACACAAAACGAGAAAGCATTGAAATCATCCCAAACGGTATCGATACTCGTTTTTTCTCACCGGATAACTCAAAAGAAAAGAAATACACGTTTTTATTTAACGGAAATATGCAGTACCAACCTAATGTTACGTCTGCTATTTATATTGTTGAAAAAATAATGCCTTTGGTTTGGCGCACTCATCCAGAAGCTACTTTGCTTATTTCGGGGACGAGTCCTACGCCTGACGTAAAAAATTTAGCTAGTGAAAAAGTTACTATTTCTGGATGGATGGATGACATCAGAGATGCTTACAATCAAGCTCTGATTTTTATAGCACCAATGCAAATTGGAACCGGCTTGCAAAATAAATTACTGGAAGCCATGGCGATGAATTTACCTTGTGTAACCTCAAAGCTTGCCAACAATGCTTTGAAAGCTGTTCATAACGAAACAATACTGATTGGGAAGAACAAGGAAGAGTACGCCAACTATATGTGTGAATTGATTGAAAACAAGGAAAAACGAAGGAAGCTCGGAAGCGAAGGAAAAGAATTTGTCTCACAAAACTTTAACTGGGAAAGCACTACCCACAATCTAATGACGCTCATGAGTTTGTAAACCAACTCAGCTAGTTGGTGTGAAAAAATGACTGTGTCACAAATATTGGATAGTCAAATAAATAAATTTGAATTACCTTACTAGTATGAAAAAAAATCTGGGACATTTTCTGTTTATTTCGTTTATACTGCTTGGCTCTTGGGGTTTCTCACAATCGAATACTCAGCAGGCATCTCAGATTCAATTGTATATTATTTCTTTTCAGCAAAACAGATTTGCCAATCCAGAAAAAGCCAAAGAGGATATAGAAAAAGCGATTACACTTGCTCAGTCTATCGAATCGAAAAGCTACTTGGTTTCAACCAAAGTTTTGCTAGGCGAGTTCTACGACAATCGGAACAATACACAAAAAGCGCTTCTAGAATTCATGGAAGCACAGAAGATAGCACTAGAAATAAACGATATATCGGGATTAGCTTCTTGCGAGTACAACCTTGGCTTTCTTTATCACAAGCAAAAAGGAAAGAAAGAAATAGCGCTTGATCACTTTAATTCTGCGGTAACTTTTGCCAAGCGAGCCAATGAAAAGCTCTTGTTGGCAAAATCGTACAATGCAGTTTCGTTCACTCATTACGACCTCGAAAACCTCGATAAAGCAGAACAAAACTCAATAAGCGCCTTGATTCTGTTTAGAGAGCTAAACCTTCGAAACAAAATGGCTCAAAGCTTTATGACTCTCGCTCGTGTGAACAACAAAAAAGATGAGTTTAATACCGCTATTCAGTACCTAGATAGTGCTATGTCTATTTTTGAAAACTCCAATAATACAGCCGAATTTAATAATTCGAAACTCATCAAAGGAGAAATATTTTATCGAAAAAAAGAATACAGAAAAGCCATTGCCATTGTGAAGGAAGTAGAGGAAGACCCAAAAGTAATGGCCGACCAAAGGCTTTATGCGCTCGAATTGCTTTATTTAATTAATAAATCGATGAACAAAACATCGGCCTCGCTAGATTATCTGGAAGCATCAAAAAGCATACAAGATAGCTTGGGACGTTTGCAGCGTGACAAACTGATGGAGAGCGTATTATCCGAAATAGAGGCTCAGAACAGGCTAGAAACTCTCGAAAAAGAAGCTGAAATAAATGACCTTATTTTGAAAGAGAGCCGCTATCTCACCTGGTTTTTGATTGGCATTTCTATTCTTTTGTTATTGGTTGCACTGATTTCTTTTCTTTTTTATCGTCAGAATAAATTAAAATCGGAAAGAGAGAAACTAAAGTTGGAGCAAGAAAGTATGCAGCTTGAGCAAAAGCTTCTGCGAACTCAAATGAATCCTCATTTTATTGCCAATTCATTAGCCGCCATTCAAGGAAATATTTACAAGCAAGACAAAGAAAAATCAGTTACTTACCTTTCTAAATTTGCCAAACTGATGAGGTTTATCCTGGAAAGTTCGAGAGAAAAGGAAGTGCTATTGGAAAAAGAAATATTGAGTTTAACAAACTACTTAGATCTTCAAAAACTGCTTCTTGAAGAAAAATTAACTTACCAAATAGCCGTTTCAAAAGATTTAGAACCAGAAGATTTCTGTATTCCTCCCATGCTTATTCAGCCTTTTGTGGAGAATGCAATTGTACATGGTGTTGAACTAAAAAATGAACCTGGACATGTGAACGTTTCGTTCCAAAAAGAGGATAATAAATTCCTGAAAGTAACGATAGAAGACGATGGACTTGGGAGACAAAAAGTGATGGAAATTTACGAAAAGCGAAAGTCGAATCACCTCTCTTTTTCAACCAACATAACGAACGAGCGAATAGATAAAATGAACACAGAATTGAAAGGAAACATACGTTCTGTAACAACAGATTTAATTCAAGACGGCTTGGTAAAAGGAACCAAAGTAGAACTGTTTCTTCCTTTAAAAAATGTATACTAAAAATCCCACACCATGAAAACTGTAATTGTTGACGACCGAAATAGTATCAGAGAATTCATTACCCAGTTACTGAGTAATAGGGATGATATTGAAGTGGTGGGCGAAGCGGAAAATGTAGAAAATGCTATTTCTGTGATAAACACAAAGAAACCGGACCTTATTTTATTGGACATCCAATTGCCTGATGGAAATGGTTTTGAAATATTGGAAGGTCTTACCTACACCGATTACAGAGTTATTTTTGTTACTTCTCACGAAGAATTTGCCCTCAAAGCATTTAAGTACAGTGCGCTAGATTACGTAGTAAAACCAATCGATCCAGAGGTTTTTTATGCCTCGATAGAAAAAGCAAAATCTCATTTCTCGGCTGGTGACCAGCAATTAAAAATACAAAGCTTAATTGAAAACTTGACGAGTAACAAAACCACAAAAAAACTCGTGCTAAACACACAAGAAACAGTGCATGTGGTAAACAGCGAAGAGATTACACGGTGTGAATCGGATGGAAGTTACACCCTCGTGTATTTCCAAGAAAGAAAAATTATGATTTCCAGGAAACTCAAAGATTTTGAAGAGATGCTTTCCGGTCTTTCGTTTTATCGTTCTCATCGTTCTCACCTCATCAACCTCAATTTTGTAGACCGGTACGAAAAAAAAGATGGCGGATACATCATCATGAAAGATAACACTTCCGTTCCGTTGTCTGCTGCCAAAAAAGAAGAGTTTTTTGAACTTTTGGTAGCAATCAACGCTTAAAAAGATGCTTTTCTTGGTTTCCTCCCTTGGAAGGAAAAATCCAGTATAATTTCTATATTTGTTTAATCAAAAAAACAACAGGCAAAAATCCGAATACACCTTTTGTTTTCACACTTTTAGAAATCAACTTCATGGAAAACCCACATTTTTTAGATCAAGATTCTCTTTTAATAGAAAAAGAAAGACCTACTTTTCTTACCGTTTTATGCATCATTACATTTGTAGTGAGTGGCATCTTCTTTCTGTCATCGGTCTACAGCGCATTAACTTACGACAAAGAAGCTCAAATAGTGGCAAATGAACAAGGAATAGAACAAATGTATACAATGGCCGCAGAAGACGAAACAGGAACTATGAGCCAAGTTATTCCTGCGATGGAAGTTTTCAATGACGAACACATCGAAAATGCGCCCATTATATTGACTATAAATATTTTAGGCAGTTTATTGAGCTTACTGGGTGCCATTATGATGTACCAAATGAAAAAAACTGGATTTCACCTTTATCTCGGTTCTAAAGTGATGAGCCAAGTGCCATTGTTATTGTTCACCCTTTCATTGCCGGTATTTATTACTTACGGGTTCTTTTTATTCTTTACGATTGCTTTTGTGATTATGTATTCAAGAAATCTAAAATACTTGAAGTAAACCAATTAGTTCTTATTTGCCAATTGACCACAAGCGGCATCAATGTCTTTTCCTCTGCTTCTTCGAACATTGGCAGGAACTCCATTTTTCTCCAAGAAATGTGCAAACCTATCTGTAGATTTTGGATCAGATTTTTCAAATTCGCCTCCGTCAATTGGATTGTATTCTATCAAGTTTACTTTGGACGGTACATGTTTACAAAAATTGACTAACTCTTGCGCCTCTTTCAGCGAATCGTTTACCCCATTGAATAAACAATACTCGTAAGTCACCATATTTCCCGTTTTTTCGTAATAGTATTTCAAGGCCTCGGCAAGCGAATCGAGGGAGTTTTGTTGGTTTATTTCCATTATTTTATCTCTCGCTTCATCATTTGTTGCATGAAGCGAAAGCGCTAATCTAAACTTTACTTCATCATCGCCCAGTTTTGTAATCATCTTAGCAATTCCAGCTGTAGAGACTGTGATTCTTCTCGATGCCATTCCCAGTCCTTCATCCGATGTGATTTTATTAATGGACTCTAGCGTGTTTTTGTAATTTAATAAAGGTTCACCCATTCCCATGTACACAATATTGGTGAGTCCTTTGTTGTAATTCTCGTTTGCCAACTTATTAATTTCTACCACTTGATCATAAATCTCATCGTAGGTAAGATTCCTCATTCGCTTGAGTCGTCCTGTTGCACAAAAGGAACAGGCCAAACTACAACCCACCTGTGAAGATATACAAGCAGTCATTCTCTTTTTTGTTGGAATCAGTACACCTTCCACAATACTTCCATCGTAGAGTTTAAAACCGCACTTAATTGTGCCGTCTTTGCTCACTTGCTTGGAGTCTATCCCCAATTTATTAAAGTAAAAGTGTTGTGATAAAAGTGCTCTCGTTTCTTTCGAGATATTACTCATTGAATCAAAATCGGTAAATGACTTTTTCCACACCCAATCGAATACCTGATTTGCTCTAAATTTCTTCTCTCCATGGGACTCAAAAAAAGCAATTAACTCGTTTTGTGAAAGAGCCCTAATATTTCTCTTTTTGATCTCTGATTCCATGTTTAATCTAGTTCTGGAAAGTCAATCAAATCAGCTATAATTAAGGTATTTGGATAGTTTTCCTTCATTTCATTCTGCAATTTCTCTGCTTCCAGTCTTGTTCTAAAATTACCTACTCTTAATCGAAAGTTTGGCGCTTTGTAATCAATGTAAGTTTTATGTTGTCTGTTTGCGGCCATCCACTTAGCTCTCTCTGTATCCACCACCGATTTGGTAGAAGAAGAAATCACTTGGATTCTATAGCCTTTTGACTTCGGTTTTTGACTCTCACCTCCTGCTAGATCTTTGGATACTTGATCAATTCTACTGTCTTTTGTTACTTTCACCAAGCCCAGTTTTTCCGATTTATTCAGCTTGTAATTTGTATCGGTTACAACTCCTACTTTTGCCGAATCATTCTTGGTTGGGTACAATTTCCAACTTGAGTTGTTCGTGGAATCTTGTCCAAACACAACTCCCAAAAACAAAATGGTGGTGAACAGGATGGATATACTCTTTTTCATAATGTGATAGTTTTAATGAATTACTTAACAAGAACTGCGCCAAGTGACTAGCAAAAGGCTCGGTCGCCCACGATAACCATTTGATTATTTTGAGATGATCTCGTACAATTTATCCAATTTAGGAGTCAAAATAACTTCAATTCTTCGGTTAGCAGCCTTGTCCTCGCCCAATGGGTTGTATTGGCTTCTACCTGCTGCAGACAAAATTTTCGGATTTATCTCGCTGTTTTCCATCATGATTTCTACAACAGAAGTGGACCTCAATACACTCAACTCCCAATTGTTTTTTGGATGAGCGCTCGATTTTAGCGCATCCGAATCGGTGTGACCTTCTACCACAATTTCCAACTCTTCTTCTCCTTCCAGCGCTTTTGCCAGCTGTATCACCGCTACTTTTCCTTCGGTTCCCACTTTTGTGCTACCCGATGCAAACAGTAACTTAGCTTCCAAGCTTACATATACTTTTCCATTCTTTTGAACCACAGTAAGTCCTTTGTTTTCAAAAGCCAACAAAGCATTCGATACTTTTTCTTTCAAGGCATTTACTGCCGCATCCTTCTCAGCAATTAATTGTTCCAATTCTTTAACTCGTTGCTCCCTTAGTTCCAGTGCTCTTTGTTTGTTCTCCAAAGTAATTTTCAGTTCGTTTAATGTTTTTTCTAACTTATTCAGCTGGTCTTCTTTGGCCTGCAGCTCACGTTGGGTTTTATCCAGCTTAGCTGTAAGTGATGTGTTTTCTCTCGAAGAGTTTGCCAATAATCTATCGTATCTCAATAAGATATCATCGTGCAATGACTTTAGTTTGTCATATTGTTGTTCTTTTTCCAGAAACTTTCTTTTTGCATTAGTTAGTTCCTCTTGCATTGCACTAAGCTCTTCTTTTTTAGCAGATAATAGTTGAGTAAGCTCTGTATTCTCATTTTTAAATTTCTCGTTCTCGGCCTGGAACTTTGCCAAGTCTTCCTGACATTGTTCGCTTTTAGCTTTTAGATCTTCGTATTTTTTTGCTGGAACACACGCAAAAATCAAGGTAGAAACTACCAATAAACTAGCTGCTCTTTTCATAATATAATTTTTAAATAAATTCACTTTTGAATACCAAATTGGATAAATTTCAACATACAAATATAAGGAATATGCGGGCCAACCACCTTCTTGCAAGGAGAAGTAAATAAAAGGAGATTGTTAATTACTTTTGGCTATAATTGCTTAGGAATTGGACAATTTTCTACGCCTCATTTCGCTCGAAATCAATGCCAATTCTCGGCTTGTTTGTCCTGCCACAGAAGTATTTTCCTCTGCTCTTCTTATCAGATAAGGAATTACGTCTTTTACAGGTCCATAAGGAACATATTTAGCCACATTATATCCTTCATTGGATAAATTAAAACTAATGTGGTCGCTCATTCCTAATAGCTGAGCAAAGTAACATGTTTTGTCTTTTTTATCCAATCCTTTGTTTGCTATTAGCTTTACCATTAATAGCGAACTTTCCTCGTTGTGTGTTCCCACACACACAGCTATTTTATTCTCTACACAGTATTCTACTGCCAAATCGTAATCTTTATCGGTAGCTTCTTTATCTGGCTGGATAGGCGATTTATAACCTCGGTTCTCTGCTCTCTTTCTCTCCTTTTCCATGTAAGCTCCTCTCACCAATTTAGCTCCTATATGATAACCCTCGTTCTGACTTTTTGCGTAGGACTCTTTCAAAAAATTCAGTCGGTCCCATCTGTAAAGCTGAATGGTATTATACACAATGGCTTTTTCCTTGTTGTATTTTTCCATCATATGCTCACATATTCTGTCAATTGCATCTTGAATCCATGATTCTTCGGCATCTATCAGTATGGGTGTGTCGGCATCATAAGCCGCTTTGCACAATCTCTCTACTCTCTCTATTCCGGCTAAATATTCGGCCGTGTATCCATCTGTTAATGAATTAAACCTCTCCAATAACTCAAACTGGATGACTCCCGAAGTTTTAAATACAATGAAAGGAATTTCTCTATTTACTTTAGCCAATTCGATGCCACGTTCTAGTTCTTTGCAGCATTTTTCAAGCTCCAACTCATCGGCTTTTGCTTCTAAGGAGTAGTCTAAAATAGTGCCTACACCAAAGTCGTGTAATTTATGGATAACTGGCTTACATTCCTCAATTGTTTCTCCTCCACAAAACTGTTTGAAAATAGTCTTTTTTATGATTCCAGAGATAGGTAAACGCAATCCCAGGGCGATGTTTGTTGCCACTTTCCCAAATGCGATTAAGGTATTATTTCCAATTAATTTAAATAATCGATGAGCCCACTTCAATTCAGAATTGGATTTACCAGAAAAAGCTACTTCAGTGTTTTCAAAAGAAAGCATAGGCGATTCAATAAGTATTAGTGTCATTTTTGCCCCCAAAAATGCTTGTCAAATGTACGGCATTTATTTTTGAAAAATTAGACCTCTTTTTAACTTTTTTTATTCTTTTAATTAGATTTTTTGTAGTCGTTTATGGAATCTAAATCAATTATGATACTTCCATCTTCTCCGGTAGTATTTGACTTGTTAAAATTGGCGTTCTCAATTATCTCTTCTGCTTTGTAGGAAGTTCTGGCATAAACAGGAAGTCCATATGTTTCTTCCACTGATTTCACTAACACTAATAGCTCTAGCTTCTTGTCAATCATTTCCTCTATCGTAAATTGAGAAAATAAGCTTTCTTCATTTATTGGGTGCACAATCGTCCATTGGGAAGGAAGCATTTTTACTTCGCTCAATTCCAATTCTAAGCGAGAGTATGCTCTTTTTATCTGATCATTCTCCGTGATGTTGTACGTTGCAATTACCTGAATATTTGTTTCGAGTAGTACACTGTTTCTTTTGTTAGCTAACTTAAACATCAATCCTTTTCCATTGTTTTTAGGGTAATCAGAAATCAGGGCATTCTCGCTGAAAACGAGTTTCAAATTGGGTTTAGAAAACCTTCCAAAAAGCAATCCGGTAGCTAGTGAGAATGAGAGCAAGCCCACCATTGCCTCAATCGAAGCTATTAAATTTACGGGGATTCCTTTGGGAGAAATAGTGCCGTAACCCACTGTGGTAAAGGTTTGTGAACTGAAATACAAACAGCTCATTAGATCGAGAAATACTCCGCCACGGTCGGCTCCAATTAAATTTTCTACTCCTAACAAATAGTACATGATCGCGAACAACACATTCAATGAAAAATAGGCCAGAAAAAGGAATAAAATAAACTTGCCCCAGCGCATTTCTAACAAGTGAGTGTAAGTATCTCTCAAATTTGAAATAGAACCTCGCTTCACCACATTCAATGAGCCATCTTTGTTGATGAGTCTTTTTTCTTTGGAATCATACTTTTCGCCAAAACCAACATCTTTTTGATTTGCCATCTGAATTTTTTTTAGAGTACTTCAAGTAATTCTACTGTAAAATTAAGGTGTGAGAAAGGTGGTATCTTTCCCGATGCTTGTGAGCCATAGCCAAGTTTTGGCGGAATGTAGAGCTCGTAAACTGCTCCTTCCTTCATCAAAAGCAGTCCTTCTTGCCAACCTTGTATGACTTGATTTAGCCTAAACACTAGAGGTTTTCCTCGCTGTATCGAACTATCAAATACAGTTCCGTCATTTAAAGTTCCTTCATAGTGAACTCTCACCTTACTCGTTCCTTTTGGAGTTTTTCCAAATCCATATTTCACTACTTTGTAGCTCAATCCACTTGGCAAATATACGGTGTCGCCCAGCGGAATTTGCGATTCTAAGTTGGTTGAAATATCGGAAGTGTAGCTTGTTTTTTTTGTGGTGCAACCAACTAAAAACAAACAGACGGTGCAAATTGGGATAAATAGTTTTGTCATAACTATAAAGAATCAAAAAAAGCACTCTCGCGACTTGCGGAGTGCTTTTAAAAATAAGTATAAAATCGGAATTATTCCTGCTCTTTTTTGATTTCCAATAACTCCACTTCGAAGATTAGAGTAGAATAAGGCTCGATTGAACCTCCAGCTCCTTGCTCACCGTAAGCTAAGTTATAAGGAATGTACAATTCCCATTTACTTCCTACAGGCATCAATTGCAACGCTTCTGTCCAACCTGGAATTACTCTATTTACTGGAAATTCTGTTGGTTCACCTCTATCTACCGAACTATCGAATACCGTTCCATCAATCAAAGTTCCGTGGTAATGAGTAGAAACTACATCCGTAGCAGCTGGCTTTGGTCCGTTTCCTTCTTTTAGGATTTTGTACCTCAATCCACTTGGCAAGGTTACTACCTCTTCTTGCGCAGTTTTTTCTGCCAAGAAAGCTTCGCCTTCAGCAATTTTGCCTGCAAACTGTTCTTTTTGTGCAGCCATAATGTTTTCTTTTTCAGACTCCATTATTTTCATCGCTACTTTTTCTCCCTCTTCTTTCGAAATTAATTCTGCATTACCCATAAAACCATCTTCCAGACCCTTATAGAAAGAAGCTTCTGAAAAATATTTATTAAATCCATTTCCTGTAAGACCTCCAGCAATATCAGTTCCCAAAAAGTAACTAATACTATCTTGCATAGATGCCAAAGCCGAAAATTCATTAATGGAACTTGGTGTAAAGGTAAACTCAGAAGAGTCGTTTCTTATTTCGTTCAAATTTGCCATAATCAGGCTATTTCCCTCTTCTTTGCTCAACATCAATTCAGCTCCCGAAAAACCGTCTTTCAATCCTTTGTTGAAAGAAGATGGTGAGAATAATCGATCGATTTTATTCGTCTTGAAGTTTTGAGCAATGTCCATTCCAATGAAATAACTTACGCTATCCTCTTGATTAGTAATCGTCTCAAATCCTTCAGCCATTGTGTTACCTGATTTCTTTGAGCAAGACGCCAACGCGATAGCCGACAAAGAAATAACAACTGCTATTTTTTTCATTTCGTTTTGTTTTTTTATAGTTAGTTTATTTTTCTATTCCTAATAACTCAACTTCAAAAATCAAAGTTGAATGAGGCTGAATAGCACCTTGACCTCTTTCTCCGTATGCTAAGTGAGAAGGGACGAAAAGTCTCCATTTACTTCCTACTGGCATTAATTGCAATCCTTCTGTCCATCCGCTAATTACTCCATTCAATGGGAACGAAATTGGTTCTCCTCTTTGAACTGAACTATCGAATACGGTTCCGTCTATCAACGTTCCGTGGTAATGTGTTTTTACTGTATCTGTTTCCGCAGGTTTGTCGCCCGAACCTTCAGTTATGATTTCGTACTGAAGTCCGCTTGGCAAGGCTACCACACCTTCTTTCTTTTTATTTTCTTCCAAAAACTCAATTCCTGCTTTTGCTTGTTTTTCACCCATTTCTGATTGAAGAGCTCCAAAGTACTGTTGCAAATTCATTTGCGCTTCATCGCTTTTGATAGCCAAATCATTTCCTCCAAAAAAGTCTGAAATTGCTTGTGCGAATACTTCGCCATTCACTTCTTTCAATCCTTGTTCAGCCAAACTTTGACCAATGTTTACTCCTAAACTGTAACTAATTTTGTTTACCTCGTTGTTTAAATCCATTCGGTTTATTTTACTTTTTTATTTTACTATTTCTATTAATTCTATTTCAAAAATCAGGGCGCTGTATGGCGGAATACTTCCTCCTGCCCCTTGTGCTCCATAAGCCAAAGTATGTGGAATATACAATTCCCATTTACTTCCTTCTGGCATTAATTGTAGAGCTTCTGTCCATCCTTTTATCACTTGAGTTACCCCAAATGTCGCTGGTTCACCTCTGTCTACCGAACTATCAAATTTCTTTCCGTTTATTAACGTTCCGGTATAGTGAGTTTTAACTTTATCAGCAGCCGTAGGAATAGCTCCTGTCCCTTGTTTTATAATTTTATACTGCAATCCACTTTCCAAAGTTACTACTCCTTCTTTTGCGGCATTTTCCTTCAGGAAAGCTGCGCCTTCAGCCGATTGCTTCTCAATCATTTTGGATTGTATTTCTCCAAAATAAGTTTCTAATGTTTTTTGAGCTTCAGACATTTCCATTTTTGTCTTCTCCCCTTCAAATTTGTCCTTTACACCATTTAGCATCGCATCCGCATTAATTTCCTCCATCCCCTGATTCTTAATACTCTCTGCAACGTTAACACCCAAAGCATAACTCACTTTAGTCATCTTATCAGATAAATCAACTTCCTTGGAAGCCTTTATTTCCTTTTTCAGTGCTACGTTCTCTGCTTCAAGTGAAGCATATTTTTTTTTACTCACGACACACGATGCCAAAAGCAGAGAGGCCGTTCCGATTAGTATAAATTGTTTTTTCATGTTGATTTAGTTTAACTGTTTTCCTAATGAATCGTTGAATGTTGTTTTCATTTCTGAGATATTTCCCCAGTTTTCTCCATCTACAATTACCTCTCCAGTGGTGGTTTCTCCTAGCAGGCTAAATGGAGTTTCTGTTTCGCTCATGAACTCCACAAACGAAGCCTTATTTTCTTCCGTTACCGTAACCACAATTCTACTTTGAACTTCGCCAAATAAGAAAGCATCTTTTCTTAACTCGCTATCCGTGGCTACATCAAATCCTCTGTTGTTTACAAATCCCATTTCGGCAAGTGTTACAAATAAACCACCGTCAGCACAATCATGAGCCGCATTAATCAATCCGTTCTCTATCAATCCTTTGGTGGCATTTTGCAGTTCAAATTCTTCTTCCAAATTGAAATAGGGTGCGGTAGATTCTTTTATCCCCACAAGGTTTGATAAATACTCAGAACTAGAAATGTCGTTCATTGATTTTCCCAACAAGAAAATAGAGTCTCCCTCACTTTTGTAGTTAAGAGTCATCACTTTGTCCTTGTCAGGAACGATTCCAATCATCCCGATTGTTGGAGTTGGGAATACAGGAGTTTCCACTCCATCTATCTTTGTTTGGTTGTAAAAACTTACGTTTCCTCCAGTTACCGGAGTTTTAAATTTTCTACAAGCATTGCTCATTCCCTCAATGGCTCCTACAAATTGCCAGTATGATTCTGGGTTGTATGGGTTTCCAAAGTTCAAGCAATTGGTAATAGCGGAAGGAATACCTCCAGAAACCACAATGTTTCTTGCGGCTTCAGAAACTGCTATTTCTGTTCCTTTTACTGGATCAGCGTTTACATATCTCGAGTTACAATCTACGGTCATTGCCAAGGCTGTGTTTGTTCCTTTCACATTCACAATCCCCGCATCTGAGGGTGCATTTGTACTCATATTTTTGGTTCCCACCATTGAGTCATACTGCTCATAAATCCATCTTTTCGATGCAATATTTGGCATAGAAATTAATCTCATTGCCGTTGCTTTCAGGTCTGTTGGTTCTGGCACCGTATTGATGTCAAATTTTTTGTATTCTTCGAAATAGGCTGGCTCTTTGAATTCTCTGTCGTAAACTGGCGCACCTCCACCCAAAATAAGTGGTTCGGCAGGTGTAGTCGCAATCAACTCTCCGTTTTCAAAATAGTTCAGCGTTCCACCTTTTGTTACAACTCCGATTTGCACACAGTTCAAATCCCATTTATCGAAAATATCCTGAACTACTTTTTCTTTTCCTTTGTGAGCTACAACCAACATTCTTTCTTGAGACTCCGATAATAAAATCTCGTAAGGCTGCATATTTTCTTGTCTTGTTGGTACTTTTTCCAACCAAATATCCATTCCAAATCCTTCTTTTCCACTCATTTCTGAAGTTGAACAGGTAATTCCAGCAGCTCCCATGTCTTGCATTCCTACAATCGCATCAGTTTCGGCTAATTCTAGAGTTGCTTCGAGTAATAGTTTTTCTTGAAAAGGATCTCCAACTTGTACCGCAGGTAAATCATTTACTGAATCTTCTGTAATGTCTTTGGATGCAAATGCTGCTCCATGTATTCCATCTTTTCCTGTCGCAGAACCAACAATGAATACTGGATTTCCTTCTCCATACGAAGTAGCAGAAATTGTTCCGCCCACTTTCATGATTCCAGCAGAAAATGCATTTACCAAAGGATTTGTGTTATACGATTCATCAAAAAACACTTCTCCTCCCACGATAGGAATACCAAAAGCATTTCCGTAATCTCCAATTCCTTTAGAAACACCTTTTACCAACCATTTTGTTCTGGCTTCTTCAATGTTTCCAAATCTCAGTGAGTTTAACTGAGCAATAGGTCTTGCTCCCATCGTAAAAATATCTCTATTAATTCCTCCCACTCCAGTTGCAGCTCCTTGGTAAGGCTCCAATGCGGAGGGGTGATTGTGTGATTCTATTTTAAACGCACAAGCTAATCCATTTCCAATATCAACTAACCCAGCATTTTCTTCCCCCGCTTCCACCAACATGTGGTCACCTTCTTTTGGAAGTGTTTTCAAATACTTTATTGAGTTTTTGTACGAACAATGTTCACTCCACATTACAGAGTATATACTCATTTCGGTAAAGTTAGGAGTTCGCCCTAAAATCTCTTTGATTTTATCGAATTCTTCGGGAAGTAAACCAAGCTCTTGGGCTTGTTCTAATGTAGCAATTCGGGTAGATGCTTTTGACATGTGTTTTGCGATGAAATTTTAAGCTTCAAAAGTAAGGAATTTATTGGGAATTTGAAAGGGAATAAAAGACAAAAAAGTATGCATGACTTTCAAAGATTTACGACAAAAAACAACCAAGCCATTTTAGCTTGAGAGTTGGATGATATGATATTCCTATTTTTTTGTCCACATGTTTAGTGAAAGTCAAAACTTTCATCAAAAAATCATCTGATTTTATGCTTATTGTAAAAAATAATATTAACTATTATTTGTATTATCAATATGGGCAATCCAAGCATAAAAATAAATTGATAGGATTGATTACAAAAATAAAACACAACGCAAATTACGATTATAAACACAGCATTTATAATTTCTAGTTTATTTCTTTTGTCTTTTGGTATTTTAGGCAGAATATTGTTCATAGGTTTATGAAATGAATTGAGATTTTATTATTTAAAATTTTTAAGACAAAATTTATAATCCATCTGAGCAGAATTTAAACATTCGTTTAAACTATAAAGCACGGTTACGGCACCTATAAGTGTTCCTATTCCAAAAGAAAAAACTGCACTAACACCAGCCCCTGCTAACCCCACAGCTGACATTGCTCTACATCTACCCACTGCGTTATCGTATTTAGTCTTACAAATACTACCCGGAGTAGCACCGATTAGTATCTCTTCATCGTCTATCAAATCAGAAATAACAACTCGAAACAATTCTTCTAATTCGTTCTCAGACAATTCATTTAAATAGGAACTTTCTTCTATCAAATTTTCAGCTGAATTCAATACATTTTTCATCAAATTTGACATCTCTATGTTTTGTGAAAAACCAGCATCCAAAAAAACTGACTCAAAAGTAGAAAGCGAATCAAGGTTTAAATAAGAACTATCAAAAAAGCCCGAATACATATTATCCTCAGAATTTAAAATCTCAATCATTTGACCTGATATTTCAACCATAGACTCACAATACTCAATAACATGAGGATCCCAATTAGGCTCTATAGCTAACGACTGTTTTAGCTCTGTATTGTCAGTCGTCTTATTAAAGGATGAAAATTCAGATTTTTTACATGAAAAAAATACAATAAAAATAATAAATACATAATAAGAACGCATAGTAAATAAATCTTGATTCCAAGAAAACGCTTGATCGGATGTCCATTTTAAATAGTTAGATAGATTTTAAGACATACTAACTTACAAAATAAATTTTAATTACACAAGACCAACTTTAGCGCTCTAAGAGATAATTAAGGAAAATTTAAACATTGACAACAAGCATGTTGGTGCTAACATATTAAAAAATAAGGCTGTAAGGGTTTTGTCAAGAATTTATGAGATAGGAAATTGGAAGCATATCAAAAATAATTTAGGCGGATAGAAAATCACAATACAAGGATAAGAAGCATCATAATATAACATACTGCCGAAAGTTCGTTAATCTTAACTTTTTAGGATTAAATTATGTTTCTACCTTGAAGTTTTTTTTGAAACAGATAACTATTACGAAGCATTTAATAATTTCTCACTAAAAGAAATAAAGTCCTACAAAAAAATATTAATAAATTAGTCGGTGAAAAATAGTTTTTTGAAAATTCAGTGGAAGTCTCTTATTGGACCAAAACAACAAACAACTAATCTACCTCCTCTTTTTTCTTCCTTTTGCTGTCTGCTTGTGCTTTTCAGCCAGCCATTTCGGTTTATTTCCCGAAGGATTTCCACCTTTCTTTTTACCAGAAAACTCACTTCTTGCAGATTCTTTGTTATTGCCTCCTGGTCTTCCGAGGAGTTTATCCAACAAATCAAAACGCTTTGCTTTCGTTAATTGACTCTTAATCCAAGGATGATTTTCTTTTTTATACCAAAAGAAAAAACGGTGCTGATTTTGCTTTTCTTCCTTGGTTTTTGGAGTAAAGTACGGTTGCATGGTATAAGGATGAATCCCCGCATAATAAATTACGGTAGCCACAGTCATGGGAGTTGGCGTAAAATCTTGAACCTGCTCCAATTGGAAACCCATGTCTTTGGTTTCGGCAGCTAAGTTCGCCATATCTTCTTCTTTGCACCCTGGGTGAGAGGAAATAAAATAAGGAATCAACTTTTGTTTCAGGTTGAATTTTTTGTCAATCTTGTCGTATTTTTCTTTAAAAGAATGAAAATGCTTGAAATCGGGCTTTCGCATCAATTTCAGCGTATCTGGAGCTGTATGCTCAGGGGCAACTTTCAATCTTCCCGAAACGTGGCGAGTCTGGAGTTGCTCCATGTAGTCTTCCATGTCTTTGGAATCTCCATTTTTGTTGTAAGATTCGGTTAATAAATCGTATCGAATCCCGGAGCCAATAAATGCTTTTTTAATCTTGGGATTGGCGTCCACCTTCTTGTACAACTCGGTCATTGGTTTGTGACTAGTATCCAGGTTACTGCATACCACTGGATGAATACAAGAAGGGCTCACACATTTATCACAAATAGATTGCACCTTCCCTTTCATCTTATACATATTTGCCGATGGCCCAGCCAAATCAGATAAATAACCTTTGAAATCAGGCATGGAAGTAACTTGATCTACTTCCTTTAAAATGGACTCTTCGCTACGGCTGGCTATAAATTTTCCTTGGTGAGCTGAAATGGTACAGAAACTGCAACCACCAAAACAACCTCGGTGCGTATTTACCGAGAACTTAATCATTTCGTATGCAGGAATGGTTCCACGTTTGTTGTATTTCGGATGAGGTAATCGCGTGTAGGGTAAGTCAAAACTTGCGTCAATTTCGGTCTCCGTCATCGTGTCGTAAGGCGGATTGATAATTAAATTCTTTCCGTTTACTTCTTGAATGATTCTATCGGCAATTAATTTATTTGATTCTTGCTCAACGTGTTTGAAATTCCCTGCATATTTCCTTTTGTCTTTCAAACATTCTTCATGAGAATGTAGCGTTAAATCTTTCCAATTTTTATTTTTCGGAATACCTTCTTCTTTTGCCCTCAAGTAAGCCGTTTGTTGCACCATGGTTAGTTGATGAAAAGGAACTCCTTTTTTCAACATTTGAAGAATCTCTTTCAGCGCTTTTTCTCCCATACCGTACACCAATAAATCGGCTCCAGAATCTTCTAGGATAGTAGGCATCAATTTATTGCTCCAATAATCGTAGTGAGTAACTCTTCGCAACGAGGCTTCAATTCCTCCAATCAACAAGGGAACATCGGGGTACAATTCTTTGATTATTTTGCTGTACGTAACCACAGCATAATCGGGACGAAATCCTGCCTTACCTCCTGGCGTATAGGCATCAGTAGATCGCAAACGAAGGTTTGCCGTGTAGTGATTTACCATGGTATCCATGCAACCGGAAGTCACTCCAAAAAAATATTTAGGTTTCCCCATTTTCTTGAAATCACGTAAATCATCTTTCCAGTTTGGTTGTGGAATGATGGCTATCCGAAAACCTTCTCGCTCGATTAGTCTTCCTACCACTGCGGTTCCAAATGCAGGATGATCCACATATGCATCTCCCGAAATAAGTATAACATCCAGCTCCTCCCACCCTCTTTTTTCTACTTCTTTTTTAGTAATGGGTAACCACGATTCTATAGGCAATCTTTCTTCCATACGACAAAGATAAGGGAAAAAAGGTTGCTCTGTTACAAATTAACCAAACAGAAAAACTGCACCAATTCATTCCCCACAAAATCATCTGAAGAAGTTTTTATACCAAAATCATCTTGTTTTCGTTATTTTTGTCCTGATGTTAAAAAATGGACTTTTATATTGCCTATTTATTGGAAGCTTGGCGGGTTGTAAAATCAACTACTCGACCCAAGGCGGACCAATTGATCCCAACCTAAAAACCATTTCTATCGATCAGTTTTCCAATCAAGCCTCATTGGGTCCGTCCACTATTGGTTTTACTTTTACTGAAAAATTGAGAGATTTATTTCAATCTCAAACTAAACTGGATCTAATTTCGCTCAACGGAGATTTGAATTATGAAGGAACAATCTCGAGCTATACCATTCAACCTATTTCTGTTCAGGGAGACCAAACAGCTGCCCAAAACAGATTGACTATTTCGGTGAAAGTGAATTTCCAGAATAAATTAGAGGAGAAGAAAAATTTTGAACAATCTTTCACCAGGTTTGCAGATTACTCTAGCTCGAGCGACATCAACTCCATTCAGGATAGATTAATCGAAGAGATTTTCGACCAAATTACTCAAGATATTTTCGACAAAACTTTAGGAGATTGGTAACAAAATCAGATTTCATAAGATGGATACAAAACCCTTTTTCACTGGAAGAAAAAGAAGCAGAGGATTTAAAAAATCTCTTGGCTGAATATCCCTATTCGAGTAATTTGTCTTTTATTTTGGCAAAAGTGTACCACGAGCAAGAAAATGTTCTGTTCGAATCTCAACTGAAAAAGACTGCTATTTCTGTTCCCGATCGAGAGGTGTTGTACTCTTTCATTCATTCTGAAAACAAGAGCGAACCCGTTTTTATTGAAAAGAGCGAGGACACATCGCCAGAGATAGAAAAACCAAAAGAACCTGCTCAGGAGGTAAAGGTTGAGAAGAACCAAGAGGGAATAGAAGCGACTGAAAAGCCAACCGTTATTTCCGCTTCAAAAAAAATGGAAGAATTACTTTCGACCAAAAAAGAAGAGCTTGCCAATTCGGAAGATTCGCAACTAGAAAAACTAATTCTTTCTAGTGCCATGAGCTCTGTTTCGCTGCTAGAGGAAGAGGAGGAAAATGACGAGAAAGTTGAAACCAAACCAATCGAACAAGAAGTATCCATATCTGCAGAAAGCACCACAAAAAAAGAAAAAGCTGCGCCATCTAGTTTTTACGACTGGCTGGCTCCCAAGGAACATTTTGAAACGAAAGAGACCGAACCAACTCCCGAAGAAAAACCAAGTATTGAGCAACTGGTAGACAAATTTATTGCCGAAAGAAAAACTGATTCTGGACATATTAAATTGAATAAATCTGACACGAAACAAGCCATTTACTCACCCACAAAAGTGGCTGGTGAGAGCTTGCTAGAGAAAGACAATTTTGCCACCGAAACTCTGGCACGAATATATCTAAGCCAAGGACTGACGGAAAAGGCAATAGGAATTTATGAGCGTTTAAGTTTGAAAAATTCAGAAAAAAAAGCTTACTTTGCTGACCTAATTAAGAAAATTAGAGAAAACGAACAGAATTAAATTACAATTATAATGAGCACTTTAGTATTTATTTTATCCATCATTGCAGCGGTTTTGCTGATGTTGGTAATTCTCATCCAAAACCCAAAAGGGGGAGGAATTGATTCCTCTTTTGGTTCGGCCAACCAATTAGGAAGTGTAAAGAAAACAAATGATGTGGTGGAAAAAGCGACTTGGTATTTAGCGATCTTTATCGTGGTTCTTGCCCTTGGTTCTTCCATGATTATTGGCACACCGGGAGCGGAAGAAGTTTCTACAGAAACAAGAATTGACCAGAACTACAGAAACACTTTACAAACTCAAACGCCTATTGTTACCCCAAACAACGAGGAAAACAACTAGTTGATTGATAATAGTTTATGCAAAACTCGCTAGAATCTAGCGAGTTTTTTTTATTTGAAACTTTTGTTATTGGGAGATTCGAATACCTCTAGATCGAAGTATTGAATAGAAGCCAGCAAATGATCAAATATGTCTGCCTGGATATATTCATAATTCTGCCAAACTTTATCTTTACTAAAGGCATAAATTTCTACTGGGATTCCGTTGGGTGTGGGCTGCAATTGCCTAGCCATAAACATCAAATCCTTGTGAACTGCAGAATGTTGCTGAAGATACAGCTCAACGTATTTCCTAAAGACACCAAGATTAGTCAAATGTCTCCCGTTCAATATAAGCTCTTTGTTCTTTACGTTTTCGTCATTGTATTTCGATAACTCTTCCTTTTTTTGAGTCAGATAATTGGCTAAAAAATCAATGTGCATCAATTTTTGAATATCACTCTCTGTCAGGTATTTTACGGTATCTTGTCGCACAAATAGCGCTCTTTTTATTCTCCTTCCCTGCGAATCGAGCATTCCTCGCCAATTCTTAAAACTATCTGAGATCAAGGCATAAGTAGGAATCGTAGTGATGGTATGATCGAAGTTCTGAACTTTTACGGTAGCCAAGTTTATTTCAATCACATCTCCATCTGCGCCATATTTTTCGAAAGTAATCCAGTCTCCAATTCTCACCATGTCGTTTATCGAAACCTGAATACTGGCAACAAAACCAAGAATTGTATCTCTAAATACTAAAATAATTACGGCAGATATCGTTCCCAAAGCGGTTAAAAACTGCCATACTTCGGTATCTGTAATGACAGTGAATGAAAACAAAAATCCTGTAAACCAAGCAAATATCATGAATACTTGGATATAACTGTCTATCGGTTTGTCACGGTATTGAGGTTTGGTTTTGAGGTAATCCTTTATCGAGCTTAACACACTTCGTACAATGTACAAAGTCAAGACAATTCCCAGTACTTCCACTCCTTTTTCAACTATATTTCCGGCCTTTTCAAAGTCTTGGAAAACAAGCGGTACAGATATATGAAATAAAATAATTGCTGGAACATGAGCCACGTTCCTTGGTAACTTATTGGTAATGAGAATGTCATCAAATTGAGTTTTTGTACCCGCAGCTATCTTTACAGATATTCGCCTGATTACTAGTTTGATGGTGTAATCAATCAATAAGACAAGAATGAACAAAATGAGCAACATAATTGCTGCGTTCAAATACTTGGAAACATTAGTCCCCATTCCTCGAGCCACAAAGTACTCATAAAAAAAATGTGCATACTCTTTCATATACATTGTTTTCATGTCAGGTTAAAAACTTCAACCCTTTGTTAGTTAGCAAAAAATAATAGTTACACGTTAAATCTAAAGTGCATAATGTCTCCGTCTTCTACGATGTATTCTTTTCCTTCTACCCCCATTTTTCCTGCCTCTTTCACTTTGGATTCGGATCCGTATTGAATAAAATTGGCGTACTTAATTACTTCTGCACGAATAAATCCTTTCTCAAAATCAGTGTGAATTACACCCGCGGCTTGTGGTGCAGTCATCCCTTTTGTGATGGTCCAAGCTCTTACTTCTTTTACACCTGCTGTAAAATAGGTGCTCAGATTTAATAATTTATAAGCACTTGTAATGAGTTTATTTACTCCGGGTTCTTCCAGCCCCATGTCGCCCAAAAACTCTTGGCGATCGTCATAAGATTCTAACTCGTTTATGTCGGCTTCTATTGCCGCTCCCAAAAACAATACTTCTGCATTTTCTGCAGCCACTGCTTCTTTCACTTGCTCTACATACTTGTTTCCCTCGCTTACAGATCCTTCGTCTACGTTACACAAATACAACACTGGCTTTGTAGTCAATAGTTGTAATTCTTTCACAAATTTCACATCATCTTCTGCTTCTACTCCTACTTCTCTTCCTGATTTTCCTGCCTCTAATTTTTCTTTCAATTGGGTAAGGATCGTGTGCTGACGAACCGCTGTTTTATCTCCAGAAGCTGCCGCTTTTCCTAGTGATTTTATTTTGCTTTCAACCGCTTCCAAATCTTTCATTTGCAATTCTATGTCAATGATTTCTTTGTCTCTCACTGGATCTACGCTTCCATCTACATGCACAATATTATCGTCATCAAAACACCTCAATACGTGAATAATCGCATCCGTTTCACGAATATTCGCTAAGAATTTATTTCCCAATCCTTCACCTTTACTAGCTCCTTTTACCAATCCGGCAATATCCACAATTTCTATAGTTGTGGGCATTACTCTTTCAGGGTTTACTAATTTTTCTAGTTCTGTTAATCGTTTGTCTGGAACGGAAATAGTCCCCAAATTTGGTTCGATCGTACAAAAAGGAAAGTTTGCCGATTGTGCTTTCGCATTCGATAAACAATTAAACAAAGTGGATTTTCCAACGTTGGGAAGCCCAACAATTCCGCATTTTAGTGCCATGAGTTCAAATTTTTTACGAAAATACGGTAATTCGAGGAATATTAACCCAGAACTGGTTTGAAAAAAGTAGGACGCCCTTTTTTTGTATGCAGAAATTTAAGAAAACATCAAGTGGTTTTGGGAAAGGCTTATTAATTTGTCAGAGAATGCAAAAAGTATATTGATTAATTAAACGAAAGAAGATCGAAAAACAAGACTGACAGCTGATGAGAAATTTGTACATTTAGAACTTGTAAAAACGAAACGAACATGGCAAAAGACGTAGTAAAAGAAACCCCCTTAATGAAGCAATACAACGCGATAAAGGCAAAGCACCCTGATGCCGTATTGTTGTTTCGTGTAGGAGATTTTTACGAAACCTTTAAAGAGGATGCTAAAATCGCTGCTCAAGTTTTAGGGATCGTTTTGACTAAGAGAAAAAACGGAAAAGCGGCTCATATCGAATTAGCTGGATTTCCTCATCATTCGCTGAACACGTATTTGCCCAAACTAGTAAGAGCTGGCTACAGAGTAGCGATTTGCGATCAATTAGAAGATCCAAAAATGACGAAAACTATCGTGAAAAGAGGGGTAACGGAATTAGTAACTCCAGGCGTAACTTTCAATGATACTGTACTGGAGCAAAAAAAGAATAATTTTTTGGCGGCTGTTCATTTTACAAAGCATGTTATTGGTGTTTCCTTTCTCGATATCTCTACGGGCGAATTTCTGGTAGCGGAAGGGTCTGCAGAATACATCGACAAACTGATTCAAAGCCTAAAGCCTACGGAAGTATTATTCCAAAAAGGCAATCAAAAGAAATTCAATGAATTGTTTGGAAATAAATTCTATTTCTTTCAATTAGAAGACTGGGTTTTTAAAGCCGATTTTGCCACCGATTTACTCACCAAACAGTTCAACACAAAAACCCTAAAAGGTTTTGGTGTAGAGGATTTAAAAGTAGCAACTATTGCTGCAGGTGCAGCACTTCATTACTTGTCTGAGACTCACCATAAGGAATCAAAGCATATTTCAACAATTTCTAGAATAGAAGAAGATCATTATGTTTGGCTTGACCGATTTACGATAAGAAACCTTGAGCTCATTTCTTCCAACAATCAGGATGCGACAACCTTGATTGATGTGTTGGACAAAACGGTTTCTCCAATGGGAGCTCGACTTCTGAAAAGATGGATGCTTCTGCCACTTAAAAATACCAAGGCTATTGCCAAAAGACATGAAGTAGTAGAGGGGTTGGTAAACAACAATGCTCTACTGGATGAGATTACTTCCCACATCAGTCAAATTAGCGATTTAGAAAGATTAGTTTCAAAAGTATCAATTGGTAAAATCTCGCCTAGAGAGGTCAATCAACTCAAGCATTCACTGGATGCTTTGGTCCCCGTAAAAGAACTCAGTGATTCCTCTGCTATTCCAGCACTTAAGCTAATTAGCGAACAAATTAATTCTTGTGATTCTTTGCGGCAAAAAATAGAAAGCGAACTGTATGAAGATGCTCCCGTGTTGCTTAACAAAGGAAATGTAATCAAAGAAGGAGTAAATCAAGAATTGGATGAACTTCGAAAAATTGCTTTTTCTGGAAAAGATTACTTGCTCAATTTGCAACAAAGAGAAAGCGAACGAACAGGAATTACTTCGCTCAAAATTGCTTTTAATAATGTATTTGGGTATTACATTGAGGTAAGAAACACCCACAAGGACAAAGTACCCGAAGAATGGATTAGAAAACAAACTTTGGTAAATGCCGAGCGTTACATCACAGAAGAATTAAAAGAATATGAAACAAAAATACTTGGCGCAGAGGAGAAAATTCTCACTTTGGAATCGTCTATTTTTGAAAACCTTGTTTTAGAACTTTCTGACTTTACAGTTCCCATTCAACACAACGCTAATTTAGTTGCGCAAATAGACTGTTTGTCTTCCTTTGCCCTGCAAGCAATTCATCATAATTATTGCAAACCAATAGTGGATGATTCTACAAAATTGACCATTAAAAATGGGCGTCATCCAGTAATTGAAACTTGCTTGCAGGTTGGTGAAGAATACATTCCAAATGATGTATTTTTGGATGATGTCTCACAACAAATAATTATGATTACTGGACCCAATATGTCTGGGAAATCAGCTATTTTAAGACAAACTGCCTTGATCGTACTAATGGCTCAAATGGGAAGCTTTGTGCCCGCAGAATCGGTAGAAATGGGTTTTGTGGATAAGATTTTTACTCGAGTAGGAGCATCTGATAATATTTCCTCGGGCGAGTCTACATTTATGGTGGAAATGAATGAAACTGCCAGTATTTTGAATAATATATCAGAGCGTAGCTTGATTTTGCTTGATGAAATTGGAAGAGGAACGAGCACTTACGATGGGATTTCCATTGCTTGGAGCATCACAGAATACATTCACGAGTATCCTCAGAAAAAAGCAAAAACATTGTTCGCTACTCATTATCATGAATTAAATGAAATGCATAAGCAATTTCCTAGAATCAAGAACTTTAACGTTTCAGTGAAAGAAATAGACAAGAAGATTTTATTTATGAGAAAACTAGTGGAAGGCGGAAGTAACCATAGTTTTGGAATTCATGTGGCAAAAATGGCGGGAATGCCTGGGTTCGTAATCCGAAAGGCTGAAGAGATTTTGGACAAACTAGAGAAACGAAGCGGAAACACCGAGGATTCATCTGTTGAGAACAATCACATTAAAAAGACGTTGAATGAGAAATCAGAGGAATTGCAATTAAGCATTTTTAATTTGGATGACCCCATTTTGGAAGACATAAGAGACGATATTGCAAATGTAGACATTAATACCTTAACACCGGTAGAAGCTTTGATGAAACTCAATGAAATAAAGAAAAAGATAGGGAAATAATTTCCTTAGAGTTTTGAATTAAAAAAAAGGGTAGCAAGAAAAATCTTGCTACCCTTTTCAGGTTTATAATAAACTAGTCTTTTTTAAAACTTATGACTCAAACCTAAACTAAAGGTTCTACCTATTGTGTAATCAATAAACGGCTGATTTTCTGCCTGAAAACTTGAGTAATAACTGAACACTCTATCACCCAAAATATTCGATACTTTAAAGTCTAGCTTTGTTCTTTTTTCCTTTCCAAATCTCTTGTTGAAAGTGAAATTTAAACTATGAAACGGATCTACATAAATATCTGGAAATAACCCCGCTCCAACAATTGACAAAGTTGGCCCTTTCACGTTATAAAAGAATCCTGATTGGATCGCAGCCTCTTCATTTGAGTAGGTAATCCCCATGTTTACAACGTAAGGAGATTGACCGGCCATAGCTCTTTTATTTACTAACGTTTCACCGTCCTTCACATAACCAGTTCTTGAGTTAAACTCGGCATCAGTCATCGTAATTTGCGACTTGACCAAAATTAAGTTTCCATTCAAATTAAAATTCTGAAGTCTTTTAGATAAGAAAGATAAGTTTTTCTTGAACTCTAACTCCAACCCTAAGAGCATTCCATCTCCCACATTTCTGGGCTGGTACTCCGTACTTGTTTGTTGTTCTGGAATTCTAACTAACTCAATAGGCTTATCAAAAAACTTGTAAAAAGCACTTACCGAGTACATTTCTCCAACTTGTGGGAAAATTTCCCATCTAAAATCGACATTGTCTATTCTCGTTTCTTGAAGGTTTCCATCCCAATCATCGTACTTAAATAAACTTCCATTGAATATTCTATTCGAAATAGGGTCTAATATCTGTGCAAATGATAATTCTTTGAATGACGGTCTTGCAATCGTTCTTCCATACGAAAATCTTAAGTTTTGCTTGTCTTTTACCTCATAGATCAAGTTTGCACTTGGAAATAGATCGATTGATTCAAGGACAATTGAATTATCCAAATTGGTCCCATTCTCTATGTCACCAGCAGCAAATAATTGATCCCTTCCTGTGTGTCTTTGAACGTAATTCTCAACTCTTAATCCCAATACCGTTTTCAACTTTTTTGTAACTTTATACTCATTGGAAACATAGAGGGCTGAATTGTTTACGTTGGAGGAATAAGCGTTAGAATTTGGATTTTTATTCCCCGATTGAAAATAAATATTATTTCCTCCCTGAGTAAATAAATTTTCATCATCCAATACTTTGTTCGGGTCAGAGCTTGACCAATCCTGACCTCCAAAAAATTGAACATCATAAAATAATATCTCGTAGTTTCTTGCCTTATACACTTGACTTGCGCCAAATTTTAATACACCCTCCTTATCGGATTTGGACTTGTACTCTTTTTTGAAATCCACTTTAGCTACTAAATTAATCTCATCCAAAGATCTCCAAATTCTCGTTGGATTTCCACCAGCTCCTGCGCTAAAAAATGTATCCAACAACGTGTAAGTAAATGCAGTTTTTCGGATATCAGGATCCTCTGAAATAGAAAGCGTTGGAGATAATTTCCAATTGATTTCCCATTTTGACTTGTCAAAATAATGCTCACCACTTAACAATACATTTGTCAGGGACCTTTGGTTAAACTCTAGGTTATCTGAGCTGGCAATGTAACCAGATTGACCAACAGCTTCCCCGTTGTTATCAATCATACTTTGTGCAGCTCTTTTTTCAGAATTTCTTAAGTGCATCCCTGTTAACTTAATTTTTGTGGCGTTTGACTTATAAGCTAAACCTCCCAATAACCCAATAAGTGTTTGTTGCTCACCAATTGAACCCGTTTGTAGATTGGCATATCTCATGCCAAACTCATCTGAAGCAATCTGCTTTTGATATTCCCCATAGAGAACCTCATCATAGAACTTATATTCCGACTTGTAAGAGGCTGACATAACGTACCCGATTCTTTTACCTGCCCTTTCTTTTATGTCAATTTGGTCTCCATAACTTATACTCAAGCTGTAATCCGTGAAACTCATTTGTTGTTGAGCTCCCAATTCACTGTTAAAACTTTTTACGAAATTGTACACCTCATCGCTACTTGCTCCACTAACAGGTGTTGGTATGTTTGCGCTGTTAGCTCCAGCAGGCAAGGCTCTTGTTCCATCGTCTAGCGCTAAAAAATCAGTACTACCTCCTTCATAGCTCAAAAAATTATTGTTAAAATGCATCTGAGGATTATAGGACATTCCAAATGAAACATCAAACATTTTATCATCTGGAAAAGTAACAGTTTCAATGTTAATAACCCCTCCAGCAAAGTCTGGTGGCAAATCGGCTGTGAAATTTTTGCTTACTATGATATTACTAATCAAGTTTGTTGGAAAAATATCCATTTGCAACGAGTTACGGTCTGGATCTAACCCAGGAATTTCAACACCGTTCAGTGTGGTTTTGGTATACCTGTCTCCCAAACCTCTAACATAAATATATTTACCTCCTTCGAGCGAAACCCCCGTAATTCTTTTTGCCGCTTCGGCAGCAGTTCCATCACCTATTAACTTAATTTTAGCGGAAGTAATTCCATCTACCATTGTTGAAGATTTCATTTTAATGATATCCAAAGCACCTTCGGTATCTCTCACTTCTTCGGCTACTACTGTGAACTCGCCAATTTCCGTTGTTTTTTCATTTATTTTTACGTCACTAATTACGGTTACCTCATCCGCCTTTACGACAATGTTCTCAAGATAAACAGTACGATACGAAATAAAAGAAATTTTCAATTTGTAAGTTCCTGGTGCTGCTTGGAACGAAAATGCTCCATCCAAATCAGTTGAAGCCCCCGTAGTGGTACTATCGAGAACTACAGTAACCCCGTAAAGTGATTCTCCGGTTTCTCCGTCAAATACTTTACCTCGAACAGTACCCATTTGGGACAAACTTATAAATGAAGTAAAGATGAATAAAATTGAAAATAGATTTTTCATTATTTATGTTATTTTTTTAAACTAGAAAACAGACTAGAGGTGTCTCCTCTAGTCTGTCAACTATTTCTTCTATGCTTGTTTATTAATTACAATGAACCAGACTGTGCTGCCCAAGTCCAAGTGAATTTTGATAAATCTGCCTGAGCTGAAGTAGATCCTCCCGCAGTAATTCCTGCTGGCACAGTTCCATTCACGTGTGAAGGTACATCTGCTGCAGGTACATCCAATGTAATTCCTGTGAAAGAAACCAAAGGAGCTGTCACTCTATTAATCTGCTGTCCAGTTAAAATTCCAGTGATGTGAATGTTCTCTAAAGAAACCTCAGAGTTGTTATCAACATTGATTAAATCTTCCATTTGTCTTCCTGCTAAACTTGCAACGATTAGTCCATTTTTCATTGTGTGACTTCCAGAAGCACTTCCTTCAGGTCCATCTAATTCCATTCCATGTCCTGTTGGAGCAACAACTACGAAGTTGTCTAGTGTTCCCGACCAAGCTTGATCAGTATCCATTCCGTCATCGTTACAGTTCCAAGTTAAGGCATTTGTTACGTTTACAGTTCCACCGAACCATTCGATTCCATCATCTGCATTGGAAACAACTTCAATATTTTCGATAGTAGTCCCAGAACCAACACCTCCAAGAGTCAACCCATTGATTTCGTTTCCAGCACCAATGTTAGAACCTCCATGTCTGATAGAGATATACTTCAATACACCTGAGTTGTCAGCAGGATTAGAACCTCCGTACAATCCGTTAGCATCAGAAGTTGGTATTCCTTCTATTTGCACTTGCGCCACATCTCCTGAAGCGTTAGACGCAGAAATAGGAGCTTTTCCTAACACAATCAATCCTCCCCACAAACCTGCTATGTCTGGATCTAAGTTTGGTGAACCAAAATTTCCTGCTGTGATATCTGCTGGACTCAATTCGTCAGCTACAGAAGTAAAGATAATGGGTGATGTTGCAGTTCCTTCTGCCATTAAAGTTCCTCCTCTTGCTACTAACAACGCAGTTGCGTTTGCTCCAGTTCCAGCTTCTCCTTTAATGATTGTACCTGCCTCGATTGTCAATGTTACACCATCCGTTACAGTAATTCTTCCTGCCAATTGGTATACATTCTCTTTTTCCCAAGTTGTGTTTGTTGTGATGTTAGAAGTCACCACTACGTTGCCAGTGCTTACCGTTTGAGTTACTATTATTTCTTCTGGATCAGAATCTTTACATGAAGAAACTGCCACTGTAAGGGCTAACATTGCGATTGAAATTGTTTTAAAGTTCATTTTCGTTTTTTTTAGTTTGTTAATTAATTTTTGACAAATCTAAGCGGTTCTTTTTACAAGTATTTTAGCTAAAAAACATCTTAAGGTTAAGAAAATGTAAATTGAAATTCTATTCCTTTTACCTTATTATTATATTGCATTACAAAAGAACTTTTTTAATGTTAACTCAGTGTTAACACACCGTTATATTTATGTGGCTTTTCCCTTTAGAATGAAGGGAGAAGGAAAAAAATCTTTTATTTGTTAAACAATTTTAAGGCACTATGAATTCAAACAAAATTTTACTAGTAGATGACGATGAAGACATCCTAGATTTATTGGAATACAACCTAAAAAAAGAAGGGTACGAGATAAAAACCGCTTCGAATGGAAGAAAGGCAATTGAAGTTGCAACAGTATTTTCTCCCGACTTGATTATCTTGGATGTAATGATGCCCGAAATGGACGGAATTGAAACTTGTAGCGAAATAAGAAAAATTTCTTCTTTATCGAATACCGTTATCACATTTTTGACTGCCAGAGGCGAAGACTATTCACAAATTGCTGGATTCGATGCTGGTGCAGACGACTACATCACTAAACCTATCAAACCCAAAGTGCTATTGAGTAAAATTAAAGGGCTATTGAGAAGGTCAATTACAGAACAAGACTCAACTGAAAACAACGCCTCGGTAAAAATAGACAGAGAAAAATACGTTGTTATCCAGAATAATGAAGAAATTTCGTTACCCAAAAAAGAATTTGAATTGATTGCTTTGCTCATGTCCAAACCAAACAATGTATTTACACGAGAAAATATATTTGCCTCAGTTTGGGGAGACGATATCGTTGTAGGTGACCGAACCATTGATGTGCACATCCGTAAGTTGCGAGAAAAAATAGGGGACGATTATATCAAAACTGTGAAAGGTGTAGGCTACAAATTTGTAGAAGTAGAGGGCTAAATCTCATTCCCCAAATTGCCCACTAGTTCTATTGTTGATTCATACACCTCTTCGCCAAGCATCTTTGCTTTGAGCCAAGCGAAAAAACTCAAAACAAATATATCCTCTTCATATCTCGGTTTTTTTTCTAATTTGGATTCTACAAACCGATGGAAGTGACTATTTTGTGCCTGAAAAGGATTCGAAACAACTTTTTGGATACAGGTCATAAAAAATGTGACTCTTGGGTTTTCTGACAAAAATCGCTGATTATCGCTGTTAAAACGTGTAATTAACTCTTCAGAAATTTCAATATTACCTAATTCAAAATGGGTGAGAATCAAAACCAGGTTTTTTCTTAGTACCCACTCCAACCCTATTATTTCCATAAAATAGATGTCAGATCTTTTGAAATCACGGTACAGTTTTACAATACTTGAATATTGTTTTCCGTGAAACAAAATCATTGACATCACCCCATAACCATCCAGCCAATTTTTATTTGATTTTTGGAGTTTAGAAGTTTTGAGTAATTCATCTAATACCTCAAAAGCTTTTCTATTATCCCCCAAATAATTAATGTTCAATGACTTTAACACAACTATTTTGAAATGAAACTCATACAACAAGGTAACTTTATTTGTCTTGGATAGTTTTAATATCCGATTCAAATAGTCTTTACTTTTTTCAAATCGCTTGGCTCGGTAATTCGATGAAGCCAATAGGTACAGTAGCTTTAGTTTGAAGGTCCATTGATTGGAATTCTTAGGTATTTTTGAAGCGATAATGTTTTCAGCTATTTTACCAAAACCAGTTAATTCTTGTACAAAGTTTTTGGTAACAGTGGAAGTAGCTAACGATAGTTGACCAAGTTGATATAAGGTGCGATAACTCAAATCTTGGTCTATACTTAGGGTATGTTTTTGAAAAATACATTCAATTTCTTTCAGAGCACTAACTTCAATGGAATTAAGAAAAAACTCGTTCAGTTTTTCTTTTACTTGGGCATACACAATGGCAATGGTGTCGTTTTTGTTTTTTAAATTTTTGTAGCATTCTACTTCTAATAAAATTGAGGAAAGCTTAATCTTTGGATTTAAATGAGCCACTTGAACCAGCTCCATCAAAATTTCTAGGGTTAATTCCAAAAATTCATTGTCTTTCGATTTTTTTAAGGCTTTCCCTACATACTCGAAACCAATTTTATACTTCTTGTTTAAAATCAGTTTTTTTCCTGCTTTAAAAAGTAACATAACTTCATTTTCAGGAGAGTCAAGCTCTTTGTCTCTTTCGTTGGCAAAATATTCTAATAATAGATGAGTTAGCCTTTTTCTTAAAGCATAAAAGGCTGTGTGAGGATATGACCCGTAAAGCTTTTCGCAAATTACTTTTGAAGTAAACCCTTGGTAAACAAGACCTAAAAACTCATTGATTATTGAATTTCGTTTACTGGTGGAATTCTTTACGAACAGCTTGAAGTCATGCCTGTCTAGTTCGTTAAATTCCGCGATTAGTTGAAAAGGGCTGGTCATAGGGTATTAATTTTCAAAAAGAAACAGCCTCTATTTTTTAGAAACTTATTTTTTATTCAGAATGCTCTTGGTTTACACGCCACAAACTTTAAAGAATCATGATTATTAATTATTGAAGAAAAAACTTATTCCTAGGTTTAAAGAAAAACTTCGTGTAAAGTATCCATAATCATCGCTACTTATAATGTTATAGTTCCCATATTGTTTTCATTAGGGCCATCAGGAGTGATGCTCGTTCCTCCAAGTCGAACTTCGTTCACGTATTTTCCATCATCTAAATTTACAGTAAACTTAAAATTTCCATTGGCATCAGATGTGAAGTCATAGATACTTACTTCTGAGCCCGTAAAAGATTGAGACTCGCTTACAAATAACTTCATAGAAGTATTTGCCAAAGGGGTCATTCCACAGTCTTGTACAATTCTACCTGTAATAGTTTTGGAGTTGTTTTCCATTTTTTCTTTCTTGCAACTTGTCATGAGGCTTAGTGCAATTAATATAGATAGTAAATTTTTCATCGTTGTTGGGTTATTTTTTTGAATAAAACCTCCTCTCATTACAAGAGGAAAAAAATGAAGAAATTATATTTTAAGGCGGGTTAGTTTATCTCTATCAAAACAGTATCAACCATTCCTGTGCAAGCATCAATTAAAAGATGACGTATTCATTGTTCCATTATAAATACCAAAACTAGATTTTATTTCTACTGAATTTTTATTAGTTAATGTTCTATTTTGATTACTCGAATAGTTATAAGTTCTATTAAAAGTATAATCACTAAAAGGAGCCGCTAATTTAACATTTGTCATCGTAGAAAAATCTTTTATAAACAAGGTATCTCCTAATGAATAAGGATTATTCACTTTCAGTTTTACTACAAAATTGGCAGTGGGTGAGGCTATGATAGTTCCCATATTGTTTTCATTAGGGCCATCAGGAGTGATGCTCGTCCCTCCAAGTCGAACTTCGTTCACGTATTTTCCATCATCTAAATTTACAGTAAACTTAAAATTTCCATTGGCATCAGTTGTAAAATCCTTAATGATTGTATTAGAACCAAATGATTGAGGTTCTCTGATAAACACCTTAATGGGAGAATTTGTCATAGGGACCATATTACAGTCTGCTACTAATTTTCCGGTATAGGTAGTTGGTTCAGGTGTTTCTTCTTTTTTGCAACTAGCTATTAATACTAATAAACAAAATATATATAGTAAATTTTTCATGGGTGTTGGGTTTTATTTAGCAAAAACCTCCCTACCTCCTCTTATTACAAGAGGAGAAAAATGAAGAAAGTATAGTAGGGTGGGTTAGTTGATTATTTTAACTATTGTATCAATCGTTCCAGAACATCCTTTGATAATTACTTCATCAAAATTTTTACTTTTTGAAACAAATGATGATGTACCAGAAGTGCCACTATACACCTCATGTCCATTAGGTACAGAAATAGAGTTTTTATTTGATAAAGTCATATTCGTCAATGGTGATGAATAATTATATATTGGATTAAAAATAGAATCTTTGAAAGGTCCAGCAATTTTATGACTGTTGAACAGATTGTCATAATTTGCTAAAGAAAGCGTATCCCCCCCATAAGGATTGTTTACTTTTAACTTCACAACAAAATTAGCTGTGGGTGAAGCAATGATAGTTCCCATAGCGTTTTCATTAGGTCCATCAGGAGTTATACTGGTTCCTCCTAATCGAACTTCGTTTACGTATTTCCCATCATCTAAATTTACAGTAAACTTAAAATTTCCATTGGCATCGGTTGTAAAATCATTGATGATTGTATTAGAACCAAATGATTGAGGTTCTCTGATAAACACCTTAATGGGAGAATTTGTCATAGGGACCATATTACAGTCTGCTACTAATTTTCCGGTATAGGTTTTCGATATCGGCATAGGGTCGTCTTTTTTGCAACTTGCCAGTAGGCTTGCCGTAATTAATATATAAAGTAAATTTTTCATCGTTTGTGTGTTTTATTAGGTTAAAGTTGGTTGTTTATTTTCAGCTTCCCAAGTCAATTATTTACTATAACTGACTTGAATTGTTAAATAAAAATTTAACCTAATTTATCTCTATCAACACGGTATCTAATATTCCTGTGCAGGCTGTAATATATTTTGTAAAGTATTCCTCTTTAATTTGTTTATATGGTGCCCCCCCCCAAACAGCATAAAATGAAGAAATTTCAATTTTATTTTTATTTGATAATGTTCGATTTTGAATACTAGAATAATTATATACTACATTAAAAATACTATCACTAACTGGAGCAGCAATTTTTACTATTTCATTTATTTGGAAATTTGGAAAATAAAGCGTATCCCCCACTCCATAATGATTATTCGCTTTCAGTTTGACTACAAAATTGGCGGTGGGTGAGGCTATGATAGTTCCCAAGTTTTTACTGTCACTATTATGAGGCACTACACCACCTATTATTACCCCATTAAATCGTAGATCGGAAGTAAATGTTGCGGGTGGGTTTTGCAACGTATAACTGAAATTTCCATTGGCATCAGAGGTAAAATCATAAATACTTACTTCTGAGCCTGTAAAAGATTGAGACTCGCTTACAAATAGCTTCATAGGAGTATTTGCCAAAGGAGTCATCCCACAGTCTTGTGCAATTTTACCCGTTATTGTTTTGGGGTTGTTTTCCATTTTGTCTTTTTTGCAACTAGCTATTAATACTAATAAACAAAATATATAAAGTAAATTTTTCATGGCTATGTGTTTTTGTTAGGTTAAAATTGGTGATTAATTTTCAGCTTCTCAAGTCAATTATTTACTATAACTGACTTGAATTGCTGAAGTTTTATTTATAATTAATTGACAATCATCCTTTAATTTAAAAAAAACTGACATTATTGTATGAGTATTTTTTCAATTAATACTTTTTCTCCCGCTTGTAGCTTAATGAGGTATAAGCCAGAGGTAAGTTTTAAGTTACCTAAATTCACCGTATGCTGAAAGTTTTCCTCTCCTTTCGTTTTGTCTATCTCTTTTTGGTACACCACTTGCCCAAGTAAGGAAACCAACTGAATGGATACTTGCTGAGCATTGGCAGGTAGGGTAGATTTTACAAAAATACTGTGTGACTTAGTTGTAGGATTTGGAAACACCAAGAGTTCGTATTCTTTCATGGGGCTTTTAGTCCAAGTAGGTGTTTCGCTTTCTGGTGCAGCCAATGCTGCCTGGCAACAGATAGCAAACGGTTCATCATGTACATTATAAGGCCCAGTTAAGGAAGTTACTCCATCAATTGCAGGCAGAGAAGGAGAGTTCCCTCCATCTATTTCAAATTGTGCCATCCCGCTTGGACTCATAATATCAAACACATCGTCTCTTGAGAAAATTCCTTTTTTCCTAACTATTGCTCCAGAACTTGGCGGAGTATTAGGATATTTATAATACGGATTCCTTTTATTCACTTTAATGTTATACTCTGGGCGGTAGGTAGCTGTGTAGGGCAGGTAAAAATTCTCTAGGTACATTTCTTCATCGCCAATTTCCATAGAGAGCCAACTTCGCTTAGCTCCATAGTTACCATTCATAGCACAGGTATGAAAAGCGTATTGGGCATTTTCATCGGGTTCGCCATTGGGTAATATGGCTCCCGATGAACCTACTGCAGGGTCTCCCGTAAGGTTATATACGTAATCTTTTTCATTCCGAATATCTCCGTGTTCAAAGTTTTTTATATTCTCTATTCCATTCAAACTGTTCTCCTTCCTATGCACTTCCGCAGACACTACATCAAAAGGGGTATGGGCTAAAAGATAAGGTAAATTGGTATTTCCTTTATCTAATATATCGTTACTCCATGGTAAGCTACCGCCAGTGTAGTCTAGGGCAGATTCTACGGGTACAAAGCATACGTCCAGTCCATTGGAAGAGACACTTCCTGTGGTGTACCACCCTAAAAAACCTCCCAACATTTGCCAATTGTTTTTTCCATAATGATAGGTCTTAGCGTTAATATTAGTACTCGCAAGTATATTGCTGGTTCCTCCTGATGCTGTTCCATAAGAGTGCATGTTTTCAATGCTTTTTCTGTGTCTAAACCATGGAATAGAAAAATGATCTACTTTCGCCCCAAACAAATAGAGTTTCAAGTAATAAACTTTTCTTCCGAGTTGTATATCCAAAATTTCTTTCTTCACCATTTCAGGATTTGTCTTTATTTTGGCTTTAAACTCCATTAAGTTTCTCTTAATCCATAAAATTTTCACGTCTAAAGAGTAATCTACATTGAGCATAATATCATTAGTGGGCCTGGGTGCAGCCGTATGAATGTTTTGGTTTCGGCTACCGTCCATGGCTCCGTCAGATAGGGCTACTGTTTTGCACATGCGTGGAATTTCACTAGCCCCTTGAAAAGTTTTCATTTGGGTATAAAAAGAACCATGACTAGCATTAGGATAATAAGTGCTGTTGAAAAAACTTGATGAAGTAGCTTTTGGCACCCAATATTTTAATAATTGTCTGGGTGATTTACCATCAAGCATAGAAAGCATATAGTTAATTTTCTTTTTAGAAACATTTTTACTTTTAAGAATTCTTCGTACCACAAAACTTCCATTATAAATAGAGTTTACTACAGGGTCGGCTATGCGGTACAAGTATTGGTATGCAATTGGTATGGCAGCACCTTGGTGAGGTACATCTACTGAAATAAACAATCTGCAATTATGCAGCTTGTGTAATCTTTCGGGGCTTCCTTCATATTCTTTCCACTTATAACGAAATTGAGGGTTACTTGATAAAAATGGAGCAGTATAAGCGTCTCCAGCTTCAACAAAAAACGGCTCGTAATCATTGTTTTGATAATGGTCGGACTCCATAAAATTAAGAGTGTATCTCGCAATTATTCCTCCCATACTAGCTCCCACAATAACAAATTGTTGGTCGTCATTATTCTCTCTTGCGTCTCGTTTCATTTTTTCTATTAATAGCAACAAACTATATGAATTCAATCTCATATCCCTACGAGCATCTTTCCAGTTTATAATGTAATATTCATACCCAAAATTAGCCATGATATCTAATTGGTTTTCAATAATTTTATCGTAATATTTTACAGCTCCATATGTGCCCATTGGATCAAAGCCTTCCACAATAATGATTTTTTTAGTTGGTAAATTGGGGTCTGTGCAAGTTTTGTAAACACCCACAGTCATTCCAGGTAAACGAAAAACACTATCTGGTTGTTTGCAAGCAATATTTGATATTATTCTTATTTCAGACTTTGATATATATTTAGTTTGATTTGTATATTTATCTACTAGCCTTGTGGTTACAGGATAAGTTCCTTTTAAGGGGTATAAAACATACTCAGATGAGATAATTGTAGGGTCAATAGTTCTGTATCCAGTTCCATCTCCAAAATCAATCTGTAGCAAATAATTCTCAATTAAATCCCAAAAGGTTTTACTGTCTGTAAAGATATTTTCTGGATCAATTCTAAAGTTTACATCTTTGTTGTAAAAGACTCTTTCCATTGGGGTAGAAACAAAAAGAGAATCTAGGTAAAAAGGACTTCCTATTGGAGATGGATGGTCATATAATATATCGTTCACGGTATCGAAAATGAAGTAATCACCCGATTCAAGTGCTTCCTTTTTTAATTGGTACAATTGCAAATGCATTATTGCAAAATCAATTGTATCACAAGAAAAAGCATTTTCTTTTTCAAATCTTTGTAAGACCTCATCAACTGAAGGAAAATCTAACGTGTCATGAGCTGCATGATAGACTTCTTCATACATTTGGAGCCAAGTACCAGCAAATAAAAGACTATTAGGGTTATAGTGAGTGTAATATGCACTATCTAAAAGTTTAGCTGATCGCTGTTGTAATATCTTAACAGAAGTATCTGGAAAAGTAATTTGACTGAATAATTTTCTCAAGTCTTGATTAATCCCCTTTAGTAGTTCGTATTGTGAATTAGACTTATGGGCAAGTATTGTAAGAAAAGTGAATATTAAAATTTTAGGAATTATCTGTTTCATTGTAATTTGATTTTTAGGTTATTAAAAAGAAGTCAATATTGAACAGTTAGATAGTGTTAACAGTGTTGAAACTAGCCAAGATAATTCACATGACAAAACAACCTTGAAAAAATTAGGCATAAAATAATCTCATAACTACTTGAAAAATAGCGTTATGGTAATAATTAATTAGACATCAAAATAAATAGAAAAAATTCTTGAGGATGTATTTCATCTCCTCATTGAAAAGAAATAGAAACAGTCTCAACACAAGGCATTTCCTGAATTAGTTTGTCATTCCTTGAAAGAAAGCTTATTTTAGTCGTTCAAATAATAGTAACACTATGAAAGGAATAATATTGGCAGGAGGTTCTGGCACAAGACTTCATCCACTAACGCTTGCTGTTAGCAAGCAACTGATGCCTGTGTACAACAAGCCTATGATTTACTATCCGTTGGCTACTCTTATGAGTTCTGGGATACGAGATATCTTAATAATCTCCACTCCCCAAGATTTGCCGAATTTTGAAAAACTGTTAGGAGACGGAAGTCAAATCGGCTGTTCTTTTTCTTACAAAGTCCAAGAAGTACCAAATGGATTGGCTCAAGCTTTTGTATTGGGCGAAGAGTTTATTGGGAACGACAGTGTGGCTCTTATCTTGGGAGATAATATTTTTTACGGAGGTGATTTATCCAAAAACCTGCAAGAACAAGTAAACCCTGATGGTGGAGTCGTATTTGCTTACCACGTTTCAGATCCCGAAAGATACGGTGTGGTAGAGTTTGACAACGATATGAATGCGATTTCGATTGAGGAAAAACCAGCAAAACCAAAATCAAACTACGCAGTTCCAGGATTGTATTTTTACGACAACTCGGTAGTAGAAATTGCAAAAAAAATAAAACCAAGCGCTCGAGGCGAATACGAAATAACGGACGTTAACAATGAATACCTCAAGCAAGGAAAACTAAGCGTTTCTATCCTCGACCGCGGAACAGCCTGGCTCGACACAGGGACTTTTCATTCATTGATACAGGCAAGTCAATTTGTGCAAGTGGTAGAAGAGAGACAAGGGCTAAAAATTGGGTGCATTGAAGCTGTTGCCTATGCAAGAGGATTTATCGGCAAAGAACAATTACGAAAAATTGCAACCCCTCTGCTTAAGAGCGGATATGGAGATTATTTAATGACATTAATAAAAGAAGAAGAGGAAAACTAAATGGAAGGAAAGGAAATCATTGAAGCTGAGCTAAAAAAATACCTTGCTCAGTTTGAACACCACGGATTATACGAACCCATTTCGTATTTGCTCAATATAGGAGGAAAAAGAATTCGTCCGATTATTTTACTCGACTCAGTCTCGCTATTTGGAGGTGATAGAAATGCAGCTATGCCGCTCGCTTTGGCAGTAGAAGTGTTTCATAACTTTACATTGATGCATGACGACATCATGGACAATTCTTCGCTAAGAAGAGGGAAACCCACGGTGCATGAAAAATGGAATGTAAACAACGCTATCTTATCGGGTGATGCCATGATGATTCAAGCTTACCAGCTTATCGAAAAAGTTCCTGTAGAATTTCAGCCCGCAATTTACAAGGCGTTTAATAAAATGGCGCTATGGCTGTGCGAAGGACAGCAGGATGATATGGATTTTGAAGAAAGAGAAGAAGTAACTATTCCTGAATATCTGGAAATGATAAAAAATAAAACCTCTGTATTAATTGGATTTTGTTTTGAAGCCGGAGCAATTCTGGGAAAGGCTGACCAAGAAACACAGCAAAAGATTTACGACTTTGGAATCAATTTAGGATTAGCCTTTCAATTGCAGGATGACTACTTAGATTTATACCCAAAAAGTGAAAAAATGGGGAAAGTTGTAGGAGGAGATATTCTGAACAAAAAGAAAGCAATTCCCTATTTGATTAGTTTGAATTCAGCCAACTTCTCACAAAAAGAGGAAATAACTAGTTTAATAAATTCTAAAGACGCTAACCGAGTAGAGAAGCTTAAGTTGGTATTCGAGGAAATCGGAGTAAAAGAAAAAACAGAAGCCATGATTGCCGACTATTTTCAATTATCTTCCAATAGCTTGTCAAGTATTGAAGGAGTTGATCTCACCCAAATCAAATTATTTGCCAAAAACCTAATGGCAAGAGAGCAGTAAAAGTGGGAGTTCAATAAATGACAACCACCAGGCCAAAGCTCCCACAATCTCGAGCTAGAGATTAGTAAATCACAGCGAAAAAACCTATATTTGCATGCCAAAAAACCCTATCCAATGGATTTGCAATTTAAAATTACAAAAGAATTTATTGAGGAAATTCAAGAGTTAGTAGCTACTGGAAATAGGGAATCTATTGTTCAAAATTTATCTGAACTTCACGAAGCCGATATCGCTGAAATACTGGATGTAATTTCCATGGAGGAAGCTAAATTTATTTTCCGACTCTTGGATGATGAAATGGCATCAGACGTATTAGTTGAGCTCGATGAAGATGTGCGGTTAGAGTTTCTTGAAGCTCTATCGGCCAAAGAAATTGCCGAGCAAATGGACAACATGGACTCGGATGATGCTGCCGATATTATGGCAGAAATGTCTGAAGAAAAGCAAGAAGCCGTAATTCAACAAATTGAAGATCCGCAACAAGCCATTGATATTGCTTCTTTGATGCAATATGAAGAAGATACTGCCGGAGCCATAATGGGAACTGAACTTATTTGTGTAAACGAAAACTGGACCACCGATCAGTGCATCGAAGAAATGAGAATCCAAGCAGAAGACGTACAGTACATTTATACGGTTTACGTTGTAGACAACGAAAAAAAACTAACAGGAATGTTGTCACTTAAAAGCCTGTTGTTTGCAAAAAAAGGAACCCTCGTAAAGGATATTTACATCGAAAACGTGCGGTATGTTAATTCCGATGAAAGCACGGAGGAAGTTGCCTCCATGATGAAGAAATACGACTTTGTCGCTTTGCCTGTTCTTAATCCAGATAAAATACTGATTGGTAGAATTACGATTGACGATGTGGTCGATATTATTCAAGAAGAAGCCGAAAAGGATTATCAAATGGCAAGTGGTATTTCCGAAAATGTAGAATCGAGCGATAGTGTTTTAGCTCTAACCCGTGCAAGGCTCCCTTGGTTAATAGTTGGGCTGGTAGGCGGAATTTTGGGTGCAGAGGTAATTGGATTATTCGAAAAACAACTTGGCGATTATCCTCAAATGGCAATGTTCATTCCGTTAATTGCTGCAATGGCAGGAAACGTAGGGGTACAATCTTCGGCTATTGTGGTGCAGGGTATTGCTAGTAACAACATCGATTTAAGCGGAATAGCAGGAAAGTTATTCAAGGAATTTAGAGTAGCTCTTCTCAATGGAATCGTCTGCTCTTTACTCATTCTTGCTTTTGTTTTTGCCGCAAAAAAAGACCTCACTTTGGGGCTTACAGTTAGTATCTCTTTGATGGCTGTTATCATTTTTGCGGGCATGTTTGGCACTTTAATCCCCTTACTTCTTCACAAGCGAAAAATTGATCCAGCACTCGCCACTGGACCATTTATTACCACCACAAACGATGTAATTGGACTATTTCTTTATTTGTATATCGGGTATTTATTTTATTTTTAATCAACTTTTTTTGAAAAGAAAAGCCGAATTGAAACAAATGAATTCGGCTTTTTTATTTTCTAGCTGTTGGATCATGCCTTCGCAGGAATGTCATTCAATACTTCCAGCGTAAATTTCCAGTATTTTTGAGCAGAAGTAATACTTGCTCTTTCATCCGGGGAATGTGCTCCTTTGATTGTTGGACCAAAAGAAATCATATCCATTTCCGGATAATTAGTTCCTAAAATTCCGCACTCTAATCCGGCATGGCAAGCCATAACTCTTGGTTTTTCATTGAACAATGATTCGTATTTTTTTTCTAACACGGTCAGTATCTCCGAGTTTCTATTTGGTTTCCATCCTGGGTAAGAACCACCAGTAGAAACCGCAAACCCCGCCAACTCAAAAGTAGCGGTTAGGTTATTCGCCAAATCCCATTTTCCGGATTCTACCGATGAACGAGTTAAACAAAGTATTTCAATTTTTCCTTCTTTGGCTTCTACTCTAGCTAAGTTGTTAGAGGTTTCTACCAAGTCTTCGATATCCGGACTCATTCTGTACACTCCGTTGTGAGCCCCGTAAACTGCTCTAATAAATGAAAGTTGATCTTCGGGAGATAGGCAAGTTTCTGCGTCCTCAGTTTCGCTAACAGCAATGTTTATTTCTGGCTCAATCGTATTATACTCCTCTACCAATTCATTCTTTATTAACTCAAATGCTTTGTTAAACTCTTCTATGTCTTCGGTCACCACAATCGCATTACTTTCTCTAGGAATTGCATTTCGTAATCCACCACCCATTACTTCCGAAATTTGCATAAACGAATTGGTTGCATGCAATATTCTATTCATTAGTTTATTGGCATTTCCCAATCCTTCATGAATCTGCATACCCGAATGGCCCCCTTGCAAACCTTTCACTGTGATTTTTAAGGAAGTTCCTTTTGCTTTCTCTTCTGTGTAAATTTTGGTTGCGGTTAAGTCCACACCACCAGCACAACCGATACTAAATTCATCATCATCTTCGGTATCTAGGTTCAATAAAATCTCTCCAGTCAAATACCCAGCTTGCAATCCTAATGCACCGGTCATTCCCGTTTCTTCATCAATAGTAAAAAGAGCTTCTATCGCTGGATGAGGAATATCAGTTGATTCCAAAACTGCCATGATGGTGGCAACTCCCAATCCATTATCTGCTCCAAGAGTTGTGCCTTCGGCTTTTACCCAATCTCCCTCAATTTTCATTTTAATCCCTTCCGAATCAAAATCAAAAACGGTCTCGTTATTTTTTTGGTGAACCATATCTAAATGCGATTGCATCACAATGGTTTTTCTATTTTCCATTCCCTTCGTTGCAGGCTTTTTTATGATCACATTCTGTACGGGATCAATTACTACTTCCAATCCTAAGTTTTTCCCAAAATCAACCATAAACTGAATTACTCTCTCTTCTTTTTTTGAAGGTCGAGGTACTGCGTTTAAATCGGCAAACTTATTCCACAATTGTTTTGGCTCTAAATTTCTTACTTCTTGACTCATTTTTTGCTGTTTAATTTTGAATGATAAAGGTAAGAATAATTGAACTTAAAAAAAGAAGTAACAGCTTTTGACAAAGCATTTTTTTCAATCTCAAAAACAACTAGTCGCCCTGAACTTGATTCAGGGTCTGTTTATAACTATCACTGCTTTTTATAAGCAGATTCCGCATCAAGTGCGGAATGACCAAGTTATATTTTGAGATTTACAGAGTAAGAAATAATTTCAACAAATTACCGTAACTTTGTACCATGAAAAAGAGAAGAACAACGAATAATCCTAAGGGGAGAAACAAAAATGTTTCTGAGGACAGATCGAAGAAGAGTGGATTCAAAACTTCTGGAAGTTATTACAAAAGTTCAGGAAAACCTGGCTCTAAAAGAGGAGAGAGCAAACCCTATTCATCTGAAAAACCCAAAACAAGGAGTGGAAATACTGCTGCCAAAAGGTCAATGGATGGAAAAATAAGATTGAACAGATTTTTGGCCCAAGCCGGAATTTGTTCAAGAAGAGAGGCTGACACACTGATAGAAACGGGAGTAATTGAAGTAAACAACAAAATTGTAACTCAATTGGGGACCAGAATTGATCCGCAACAAGATGTGGTGCATTATGGAGGTGAAAAAATTAGGGTAGAAAAGTACCAATACGTTCTTTTGAACAAACCAAAAGACTTTATCACAACATCAAAAGATCCGCAAAACCGTAAAACTGTTTTGGAATTGGTGAGCAATGCCTGTATTGAAAGAATTTACCCAGTTGGGAGATTAGACAGAAACACATTAGGACTTCTATTGTTCACAAACGATGGTATGCTGGCAGAAAAGCTAACACACCCAAGAAACGAAATTCAAAAAGTGTATCAAATTGAAGTTGACCAAACCATACAAAAAGGACACATGCAAATGATGCTAGATGGTTTTGAGTTAGAAGATGGTTTTGCAACAGTTGATTCGATAGAATATGCAGACAACGGGACGAATAAAAGTGGTGCTGTAATCACCTTGCACTCTGGTCGTAACAGAATTGTTCGTAGAATATTCGAACACTTTGATTACAAAGTAAAAAAACTAGATAGAATCCGTTTTGCCACCCTCGATAAAAAAGGCTTACCGAGAGGACAGTGGAGACATTTAACTACTGAAGAAGTTGGTTTCTTGAAGACCCTTTAACCTATATATTTCTTGTCATTCTGGCTCCAACCAGGCCCGAATCTAACTACGAATATTTCAAGTTTTATTCTCATTTAAATGGAAAAAGAAATCATAAATAAAGTAGCCAATAGCGGTTTAATTAATCTAGATTTGGCAGACTATTACCCAAAAGGAGAACGCGTTGTGTATGACATAAAACAAAACCTCTGGCAAGAATTTGTACTCAAAGAGAAAGAATTCAGGAAGTTTGTAAAAGAAAACGATTGGTCAATTTACGAAGGAAAATACGTGGCTTTACTTAATTCTGCCGATGCCATTGTGCCATCTTGGGCTTACATGGTTCTGACGGATGCTCTAGAGCCATTCGCCAAAGAGGTGGTGTGTGGAAATTTAGATTCACTGGAGTCTACCATTTTTATGCAATCGCTGGAAAAGAATTTGAATCCAGAAAAATTTAAAGATCAGCGAGTCATAATAAAAGGATGTGGAGAAATCCCCATCCATGATTCTGCCTACACTAAAGCCGTAAATTTACTAAAGCCAGTTGTAAAAAGCCTGATGTATGGAGAAGCTTGTTCGGCTGTACCGGTTTACAAAAGAAAAAACTAACAAGTGTCATGCTGAACTTGATTCAGTATCTCTATTCATTGAAATATTCTCAGCAATATTTCGGCTCCGAGGCAAGAATGACAGATGAATAAAGTTACCATGTACCTCTTTCTTTTCTCTAAAAAAATTAAACAATTCATTAAATTTGAGAATGATTACAATCGAAAACTACATAAACGGAGAATTGGTTGCGCCAGTTGACGGAAAATACCTAGATAATTACAATCCTTCTAAAGGAGAGGTATATAGCCAACTACCTAATTCACAAGCTAATGATA
>CBFHPW010000018.1:0-47626 GCA_965657945.1 Flavobacteriales bacterium | reverse complement strand
CTGTTTTATTTATTGCATTTGGTGGCGAAGAAGCTGGACTTTTGGGGTCCAAATATTACGTTGAAAACCCAATAATTCCATTGGATAGAATGAAATTTTTGTTGAATGTAGACTTAATGGGAACAGGGTCGGAAGGAATTCAAGTAGTTAACTCTACGGAGCATCCCAAAGAATTTGAAAAACTAAAGAAAATAAATGGTAAAGAAAATCTGTTAAAACAAATAAAACCAAGAGGAAAAGCCGCCAACAGTGACCATTATTGGTTTGAAGAGGCTGGAGTTCCTTCATTTTTCATGTATACACTTGGCGGAGTTACGTATTATCACGATATCCTAGATCGTCCAGAAACTCTTCCACTTACCGAGTTTGACGATTTACATAAACTGATTGTCGAGTTTGTGAATTCTTTTTAAAAAATCCATTCATCTTTCAACCTAAACTTGATTTAGGATTTAGCAAAGTAGATTTCTATAATACCATAAAAGTTATTTTGAATGGGTAGAGATTCTGAAATAAAATCAGAATGACGTGAAAAACAAAACCCCTTACCCCTTAGGCAACTTCAAGAAAAAAGAAGTACCAACCTCCAATTTACTTTCAAAGCGAATAGATCCACCGTGATTTTTTATGATGTTTTTTACAATGGCTAATCCCAATCCACTTCCAGATGATTTAGTGGTGAAATTAGGCGTAAAAATCTTATCATATTGCTCAGGAGAAATTCCCTTCCCATTGTCCTTTATCTCCACCAAGAAATCAGTTTCGGATTCGGTCAAAATAACCTGAATAACCCCAATTCTATTTTCTGGAATAGCTTGGGACGAATTTTTTAGCAAATTATTGAACACCCTAATCAGCTGACTTTCGTCTCCTTTGATTTTGGCTTCTTCTATTCCATTTAACTCCTTCACCACTTTTATTTCGTTGTCAAAAGTACCTAGAGCATCTCTCAAAATTAAGCGTAAATTTACGTCTGAAAGTGAAGTGTTTGGCATCTTTGCAAAACTAGAAAACTCATTTGCAATTTCGGTAAGAACGTCAATCTGTGTAATCATTTTCTTGGAAAATCTGGAAATTTTTTCATTAAAATCTGGGGCATCAGGCTTCAACGATTGTTCCAAAAACTGAACATTGAGTTTCATTGGTGTCAATGGGTTTTTTATCTCATGAGCGACTTGCTTTGCCATTTCTCTCCAAGCTGTTTCCCTCTCTGACTCAGCCAATAAATCAGCACTTTGCTCTAGCTCATCCACCATTGTGTTGTACCGATTTACCAGCTCGCCTATTTCATCTTTATTTCGCCAAGACAATTTTTCATTCTTCTTGTTTATCGACACACTTTTCATTTTATCACCAATGAGTCTCAATGATTTCGTGATATTTTTTGACAAAAAGAAAGCAAAAACACCTGTTGCAACAAGCAAAACAATATACAATTCAATGAGGGTTCGATAAAATGAATTCGTTTCAATACTACTCGTTGAAAAATCATAATTCGGTACATTCAAAATACCGATATTTTCTCCTAATCTATTCTTTAGTACTGAATAAGTTGCAAGGTTAGTTTTACTCTTTTGATGAATGTAAAATGAATCTTTTGCCTCAAAAATAAAATTAAATATGTCAATTGGAATACTATCCTTTGGATTCAACTCTTTGTCTAGCGACAACAATATTTTTCCATTCGTATTATAGATTTTTAGCTCCATTTCATTCTCCTTGGAAAGCTCTTCTATTTTTTCATAAAAATCACGCGACACAGAATTCAAGTCTTTTTGCACCTCATATTTGTCGGTAAAATATTTAATGGAATTTGCCACCCTTTTCTCTTTTCTCTCTAACCTACTCAGGTGATATTTTTCATTTTGATTCTTGAAAAAAACAGCTGTAAAAAGTGCAATTGCAAAAGAAGAAATAAGAACCACGGCAAGCATCGCCACATAAATTCTGCGGGTCAGTCCAAGGTTAAAAAGTGGTTTTTTCATGGTTCTACTTTATCAAAAATTATTCCCTTTTTATTCTCATGATCTATGAGAAAAATAAGTCTTTTGGTTCAAGAAATTAAATATAGGTATTTGAGGTTCAAACTTCCCGATTTGGATAAAATTGTTTTAAATTTGACTCTCAAATCACAAGGAAACAATCCTGAACTTATGAAAAACAAAATTGCTCAACTCAATGAAAAAAAAGCCGAAGCCCTCTTGGGGGGAGGAACAGAACGAATTGAAAAACAACATGCCAAAGGAAAGCTAACTGCCAGAGAAAGAATTCACTTTTTGTTGGATGAAGGCTCGTTTGAAGAAATTGGAATGTTTGTGACTCACCGTTCTACCAATTTTGGACTGGACAAAACCAAGTTTTTGGGCGATGGTGTTGTAACCGGTTTTGGAACCATAGAAGGAAGAACAGTCTATGTTTTTTCGCAAGATTTTACTGTATTGGGAGGTTCGCTTGCAGAAGCTCATGCTCAAAAAATTTGTAGAATTATGGATTTGGCCATGGAAAATGGAGCGCCCGTTATTGGATTAAATGATTCTGGTGGTGCCAGAATTCAAGAAGGTGTAGTATCACTGGGTGGGTATGCAGATATTTTTTACAAAAACACATTAGCAAGTGGAGTAATTCCTCAGCTATCAGCTATTATGGGACCATGCGCAGGAGGAGCTGTTTACTCGCCTGCCCTTACCGATTTTATCTTTATGGTAGAAAACTCTTCTTATATGTTTGTGACAGGACCAAACGTAGTAAAAACAGTTACCCACGAGGAGGTAACCTCTGAGGAATTAGGAGGAGCAAGTACTCACTCTACCAAGTCAGGAGTAACTCATTTTACAAGTGAAAATGAATTGGCTTGTATCAAAGAAATTAAAGACTTGATGCGCTATATTCCTCAAAACTGTGAAGAAGAATCTCCACAATATGAGTATGAAGCTGGAGATGAAACAAGGCCATCGCTCAACGAAATAATTCCTCAAAATCCAAATCAACCTTACGACATGAAAGAAGTAATTTCTTCTACTATCGATAAAGAGTCGTTTTTTGAAGTACACAAGGATTATGCAGAAAACATTGTAGTCGGTTTCGGACTCTTGGGTGGAAAAAGTATCGGTATCGTTGCAAACCAACCAGCATTTTTGGCAGGAGTATTGGATAATAAAGCTTCCGAAAAAGCAGCTCGATTTGTGAGGTATTGCGATTGTTTTAATATTCCGCTTTTGGTGTTTGAAGACGTGCCAGGTTTCTTACCAGGAACCGATCAAGAATGGAATGGAATCATAAAAAATGGAGCCAAATTATTGTACGCTTTTTGCGAAGCAACAGTTCCAAGAATTACAGTGATTACCAGAAAAGCATACGGTGGGGCTTACGATGTAATGAATTCTAAACACATCGGTGCAGATATGAATTACGCTTGGCCAAGTGCAGAAATTGCTGTAATGGGAGCAAAAGGTGCTTCGGAAATTATTTTTAAAAGAGAAATTTCTTCCGCAGAAAATCCTGAGACAAAATGGCAAGAGAAAGAGGCAGAATACGCAGAATTATTTGCTAATCCATACAATGCAGCGGCAAGAGGATATGTAGATGAAGTAATAGAGCCTCAGCACACCAGAGAAAAACTAATCAAGGCATTTGGTATGTTAAAAAACAAAGCGGTAACGCTTCCAAAAAAGAAGCACGGAAATATCCCAATGTAATTGAAAAGGATGTGGCAGTTTAATTCTCCTCTTCAAAATTTTGATGCTTCCAATGTTTGGGGAGGTCACGTGGTAGTGGAGGATGACATGGTTCAGCAAATAAAAAGCAGCAAAATAGCTAGGCTCATTTGTACCATCAACGGCAAAGTAAAAACACATTGCGCCTTACTTTCTAAAGGAGACGGAACCTATTATGTGATGGTAAACAAAACTACACAGAAAAAACTAGGGGTTGTGATGGGCGAAAATCTATCAGTTGTGCTGGAGGAAGATAAAAGTAAATATGGTATGCCTATGCCTGAAGAAATGGCTGAAATAATAGCTCAAGATCCAGAAGTAGAAAAACTTTTTCACTCTCTTTCTCCCGGAAAACAACGTAGTTTACTGTATATAATTGGTAAGCCTAAAACTTCTGATTCTAGAATAAAAAAAGCAATTCTCATTACCCGCTATTTAACCGAAGTAAATGGAGCTTTGGATTTTGCTGAAATGAATGAATTTATAAAATCAAATAAATTATAATCCTATGACGCTAATTTTTAGAATAACAGCTTTTCTCGAAGGAATCTCGTATTTACTTCTATTGGGTATTGGAGTTCCCTTAAAATATCTATTCGATAACGACACATGGGTCAAAGCACTAGGAATGCCACATGGCTTATTGTTCGTTGGATACTTAATAATCGGTTTTTTAATCAAAGACGGCCAAAAATGGAGCAACAAAACATTTGCCTTAGTGTGTTTAGCCTCGGTAATTCCGTTTGGCACTTTTTGGGTGGAGAAGAAATACATAAAACTAAGTTAATCCGCTGTAATCAATCAACCCGCCCAATTTTCTCTATCCAAACTGCGGTATTGAATGGCTTCGGCAATATGAGCCGCTTGTATATCATTACTTCCTGATAAATCAGCTATCGTTCTACTTACTTTCAAAATCCTATCGTAAGCCCTGGCAGAAAGACCCAATTTTTCCATAGCAGTTTTAAGCAAAGCAACAGAGTCTGAACCAATTTGGCATACTTCTCTCAGTTTTTTGGATTCCATGTGTGCATTGGCAAATACATGGTCCGATTTCTCAAACCGTTTTTCCTGGATTTCCCTAGCCGCAATCACTCTCTCGCGAATTGATGAAGAGTTTTCTGTATTTTCTGAACTCGCCAATTCATCAAAATTTACGGGAGTTACTTCCACGTGCAAATCAATTCTGTCTAACAAAGGTCCAGATATTTTGTTCAAATATTTTTGTACCACTCCTGGAGAACAAACACAATCTTTTTCGGGATGGTTGTAATACCCACATGGGCAAGGATTCATAGCCGCTACCAACATAAAACTTGCCGGATAATCCACGGTGAATTTTGCTCTCGAAATAGTCACTTTTCTATCTTCTAAGGGTTGGCGCATTACCTCCAAAACCGTTCTTTTGTATTCGGGCAATTCATCTAAAAACAATACTCCGTTGTGAGCCAAAGATATTTCGCCTGGCTGAGGAAAAGCTCCACCTCCAACTAATGCCACATCAGAGATGGTATGATGAGGTTTTCGAAAAGGCCGTGATGACATCAAAGCCTCATTGGAATCTAGACTTCCCGTAACCGAATGAATCTTCGTGGTTTCCAGAGATTCCTGAAGTGTGAAAGGAGGTAAAATAGTAGGCAATCGTTTTGCCAGCATACTTTTGCCTGCTCCTGGTGGGCCAATCAAAATAATGTTGTGTCCGCCAGCAGCGGCAATTTCAAATGCTCGTTTGATGTTTTGCTGTCCTTTCACATCTTTAAAGTCTAAGTCGCTTTCAAGCAATTTAGTATAAAATTCTTCTCTTGTGTTAACAACAGTTTTTTTCAGCTCCTTCTCTTCATTAAAGAAGTCTATTACCTCTTTGATATTCTCTACACCATACACCTCTAGCTCGTCCACAATAGCAGCCTCTCTAGCATTTTGTTTCGGTAGAATGATTCCTTTTAAACCGTGTTTTCTAGCTTCAATGGCAATGGGCAATACGCCTTTTAAAGGCTGTAAACTTCCATCTAAGGAAAGTTCTCCCATGATTAAATATTCTCCGACTTTGTCAAATTGAATTTGCTCTGTTGCAGCTAAAATCCCTATGGCCAAAGTAAGGTCGTAGGCCGATCCTTCTTTACGAATATCTGCTGGCGCCATGTTCACGGTAATCTCCTTCACAGGAATTTTGTATCCGTTGTTTTTTAGGGCAGCTTGTATCCTTTGTTGGCTTTCTTTTACAGCAGAATCTGGCAGTCCAACCAAGAAAAAATTAACTCCATTCGTTATGTTTACTTCTACGGTAATGATAGTGGCTTCAATGCCAAAAACGGCACATCCATAGGTCTTTACTAGCATAATTTTAATTTCGGTTATCTAACAATATACTGAAATAAATTAAAACTTACTTCCTAATCAAAATTGATTCCTTCTACGATTGGTCTCTTTTCTTATTCTTTCAAATTCTTTTCTTTCAGGGGAAGGGCCTTTCAAATAAATTTGGGCTGACCCATAAAAAAGAAAGGCAACAAAACCTATTGCTCCATACAAAACTAAAAACATGAGGTATTGATAAAAGCTTTGCCAAGAAATAGAATCAAGAAAGAAAAACAGGGTAAGCTATGCCATACCTATAAGAGAAACAAGACCAAAAACAACTGCACAGAAATGGTAAATACTTCCTCTTAACTTATGTCGATTGATATTCAAGATAGGAGGCTTAATACATTATTGAACCACCAGTTTTTTGATTGCAGCGCTTTCCTTGCTAGCTACTTTTAACAGCAATACTCCAGTAGGCAATCCTGATATTACCATTGAATTCGAAGATTTTTTTTGTAGAGTGTACTCCGTTATTTCCTTACCCAAAATCGTGAAAATAGACACCTTATCGATGGGAAAATCATTAGTAATACTGGCTGAGTGATTCACAGTGGGATTTGGAAATATAGATAAATTGGAGAGGCGCTCCTCTTTTATGGAAATATTAGTAAGCGTACTTGTCCATATTTGAGTTACCCATTCTGGATGATCGATGTAGGGGTTTCTATTTCCTTGGTAGGAATAAGAAGCATTATTTCTTACTATTTCTCTTTGGTTCACGGTATCTTGCAGATGCCATTTTACTAATAAGTTGACAAACCATTGGTCGTAAACTTGAGTAGAAGTTCCATTGAGAGGTCCCCAGCTCCATGAGGAAACTTGGCTCTCATATCTGGTTGCAACATACAGCATACATCTGGCTATGTCTCCTTTGAACTCGTCAATCGGTTCAAACACTAAATTGGAATATCCCGGAAAAGAACAGGGTCCTTTCTTCGATCCATTTTGGCTCGTCCAGGTTGTAGATGTCACTTCGCCAAATGGCAAGTTGCTTCTTTGTCCATTTACATACCCATCAGAAGGAACAACGAAATGAATGTCATTTTTCATTGGACTAGCGCTGCTAAAAACACTCTGTGGCATTAAATGTTCCCGGTTGTAGCAGTCATCTTCACTGTTATAATTTCCACATTTTCGGTTGTTGTGAGTGTAAAAGTAGTTGTCTACACCTGTTGGATTTTCAGAATACATATCCAGCACAGAACCGTCATTATCATAAAAATTATCGGCATCAGCAGTCATATAACCCGTATATAGATTTCCATAACCTCTGTCGGTGTGTCCGTTTGTTATGATTGTTTTTAAGGCTGTTTTTAGTGGATATCCCGTTAGTCCAATAGTGGCATTGTAATATCCTGGAGGAATCTGTGCGTTTCCAATAAAACCTAAAAAAATAAGTGCCGAAATTATTGCGATTTTTCTCATTACTTTAATCAATATAGCTCAATTTTAGCATATTAGTTTTTCCACTTTCTTCAAGTGGTATACTGGCGGTATTGATAATTAAATCTCCTTGTTTTACATACCCCTCTTTTTTCAGGATGTAGTGAATGTCGGCAATTGTATGGTCTGTGCTTACCATTTTGTCGTAAAAGAATGTACGTACTCCCCATACTAAGCTAAGCTTGGTAAGAAGCTCTTTGTTTCCAGAGAATACAAAGATAGCAGCTTTTGGTCGTTTTGATGAAATTTTAAAGGCGGTATATCCCGAAAAAGTCATCGTTACAATGGCTTTTGCTTGAGTTTTATCTGCTAAATTACTCGCATTAAAACAAATAGAATCCGTGATAAATCTTTCCGGGCTTCGCTCTGGATTCTTTTCTTGAAGAATCTCTTTGAATCTAAAGTCTCCCGTTTCTTCCAAAATCTTTACTATTGCCTTAATAACATAGTTTGGGTAGTTTCCTACAGAGGTTTCTCCACTCAGCATCACTGCATCTGCTCCATCCAATACTGCATTAGCTACGTCATTTACCTCTGCTCGGGTAGGTGTAGATGATTCTATCATGCTTTCCATCATCTGGGTAGCAATGACCACCGGTTTTGAGTATTTGATGCATTTTTCTACAATCATTTTTTGAACAATTGGTACCTTTTGCATCGGAATTTCAACCCCTAAATCTCCCCTTGCTACCATTATTGCATCTGCCTCTTTTATAATTTCTTCGATGTTTTCAACTGCTTCTGGCTTCTCAATCTTTGCGATAACCTTGGCCTTTTTGTTCTTGGCAGCAATCATTCCTTTCAGTTCAATAATATCTCTTGCCGAACGAACAAACGAAAGTCCAATCCAATCGATATTATGCTCCAGAGCAAATTCCAAGTCAACCAAATCCTTTTCTGTAAGAGAAGGCAGCGAAATTACTGTGTTCGGTAAATTTACCCCTTTGTTTGATTTTAGGATTCCACCTTGAGTTACTTTAGCTCTTACGGTATCTACTCCATTAGTTTCCAAAATTTCAAGCTCTAGTTTGCCATCGTCTAACCTAATAAACTCCCCTTTCTTCACGTCATTTGCAAAGCTTTCGTAGTTCATGTATACTCTATCCGCATTCCCCAAACATTCTTCGTTAGTAAATACAATTTCGTTTCCCTCTACAAGTAGTGTATTGTCTGCCATTTTACCTACTCTCAATTTGGGACCTTGTAAGTCTCCAAGAGTGGCAATATGAGTTCCTTTTTCTTTGTTAATCTCACTGATGTTTTGCAATACTTTGAGGTGATCCTCGTGAGAACCATGTGAAAAATTTAATCGGCACACATTCACTCCCAAATCAATAATTGAAGCTAGCATCTCCTTGGATTCTGTTGCTGGCCCTATAGTTGCTATAATTTTAGTCTTTCTCATTCTTTTCTCTAATTTTATTAAAATAGTAAATTCTGCTTAGATTTCAAGGTATTAACATCTAGTTCAAAGGCTGTTAATACAACATTAATTTTCCTTATTTCTCTCATCATTTCTCCTATCTCAAGAGAATTGTAATCATACAGGATAAGAAAAAAATCTGCGGCTTTTTTCTCTGGCACTAGATAGCTCCCTCCGCTTTTGTTTCCGATTAATCGCACGTCTCTTTCTTCCAAATCATCTTGGTAAAAATACATGGAGAACTCTCGGTTTCCCGCCTTTTTTGATGAAAAAACAACCTCCTCTTCCTTAATTAGTTTGATTCCAAACCTTTTGTTTATTTCCCAAGAAAGCCTATAATCCTTTGCGTGAGAACTAATTCCTATCAACTGGAAGTCGTATTCAAAATCCGCTAAAAATTTGATCTTGCTCATAGGTATTATAAATTTACAAAATATAACTCCAAAAAAAGCCGCTTCTTAAAACGGCTCTTTATGCTCAAAATAACTATTCGGTTGAGCTTAGTTTCTTCCAGCTCTTTTTCTTTCCGCTTCTTTCAATAAGATTTTTCTTAGTCTTAAGCTTACTGGTGTAACCTCAACGTACTCATCTTCTTGAATATACTCCAATGCTTCTTCCAAAGAAAATTTGATTGGTGGAGCTAATTTTACTTTGTCATCTGCTCCTGAAGAACGCATGTTCGACATTTTCTTTGTCTTGGTTACGTTGACTGTAAGGTCATTGTCTCTTGAGTTTTCCCCAATTACCTGTCCTTCATATATCTCTTCATTTGGCGAAACAAAGAATTTACCTCTGTCCTGTAAATTATTCAGTGAGAAAGGAATAGCCTTCCCCATTTCCAATGAAATCAATGATCCCGCAGATCTTCCTGGAATTTCTCCTTTGTAAGGCGCAAATTCTTTAAATCTGTGGTTCATAATTGCTTCTCCAGCAGTAGCTGTAAGCAAGTAATTTCTTAATCCGATAATTCCTCTCGATGGAATTTCAAAATCAATCGTTACACGATCTCCCTTTGGAACCATGTTCAACATTTCTCCTTTTCTCATCGTCACCATTTCAATGGCTTTTCCAGAAACTACTTCTGGCAAATCAATTGTCAACTCCTCAATTGGCTCATGTTTCTTTCCATCAATCTCTTTGATAATTACCTGTGGCTGTCCAATTTGTAATTCGTATCCCTCTCTTCTCATCGTTTCAATCAATACTGACAAGTGAAGAATTCCTCTTCCAAATACCATAAATGAATCGGCAGAACCCGTATCTTTTACTTGAAGGGCTAAGTTTTTTTCGAGCTCTTTGTCTAATCTATCTTTGATATGACGAGAGGTAACAAATTTTCCCTCCTTTCCAAAAAATGGTGAGTTGTTGATGGTAAACATCATACTCATTGTTGGTTCATCAATTTTGATCGTTTGTAAAGCCTCAGGGTTTTCAAAATCTGCAATCGTATCTCCAATTTCAAATCCTTCTACTCCCACAATTCCACAGATGTCTCCAGTTTGAACTTCAGTAACTTTCTTTTTTCCCATTCCTTCGAACACAAAAACTTCTTTTACTTTAGATTTCACTATGCTTCCATCTCTTTTTACCAACGAAATGTTTTGTCCTTCCTTGATTGTTCCTCTTTGTAATCTCCCTACAGCAATTCTTCCCACGTAAGCTGAGTAATCCAATGATGTAATCAACAATTGAGTCGTTCCTTCATCAAAAACAGGAGTTGGGATGTTTTCCAATACACAATCTAATAGTGGCGTAATGTCTTCAGTCGGTTTTTGCCAATCTTCACTCATCCATCCATTTTTGGCAGAACCATAAATTACAGGAAAGTCCAATTGTTCTTCTGAAGCACCTACACTAAACATCAAATCGAATACATTTTCGTAGGCGATATCTGGTGTACAGTTTTCTTTGTCCACTTTATTTACCACAACAATTGGTTTAAGTCCAGCCTCAATCGCTTTTTGCATCACAAATCTGGTTTGCGGCATTGGACCTTCAAAAGCATCTACCAATAACAATACTCCGTCAGCCATATTCATCACACGCTCTACTTCTCCTCCAAAATCACTGTGACCTGGTGTGTCGATGATGTTGATTTTTACTCCTTTATAATTAACCGATACATTTTTGGCAAGGATTGTAATTCCTCTCTCCCTTTCCAAATCGTTGTTATCCATGATTAATTCTCCTGGAGTTTCGTGATCTGAGAATAATTTTCCTGCCAAAATCATTTTATCTACTAAGGTAGTTTTCCCGTGATCTACGTGGGCAATGATGGCAATGTTTTTAATTTCTTGTGACATGTGATTGATGTAAATTTTGTGCAAAGGTAAGGTAAATGTTTACAATACCTGAATTTACTTTGGTAATTAATCGCCCCAGATTAAAAAACTATCTCAACAATGAAACATGACCCGTTTGTTCTTTTACCACCCCATTTTGACCTCTAACCACAACACGATATACATATAGCCCCTGAGAACTTTTTGCCCCGTTATAGGTTCCATCCCATTTTTCAGAAGTATTGGTTGATTGAAAAACGACTTCTCCCCAACGATTAAAAAGACTGAAAGTATAACTTTCAACACCAGCGGTTACAATTTCAAACTCATCATTTATCCCATCCTCATTAGGCGAAAAAGCATTGGGGATATAACATAGAAATTCATCTAAAATGGCTAATGTCCGTTTAGCCGAATCACGGCATCCCTTGTTTGTTTCTGCCACCAAAGTAACTTGATAATTTCGCCCTTCAATTATGGGAAATCTTACTATGCAAGGATCAATTAAAGTAGAAGTCCCATCCGTGCCAGTAAAATCAAAGTCCCATAAATAGGAACTTGCTCCAACAGATTGGTTGGTGAAACATACTTCTGGGTTAAACGTATATAATTCAGAAGGAGAAAATGTAAAACTCACTTCAGGCAGCGGGTTAACTACAACAACAACTGAGGTATCATCAATACATCCAGAGTCTGAAACAACAGTGAGCGTAACTGGAAAAGTCCCGTCAGTTGGGAAAGTAAATGTAGCGTTTTGTGTAGAAGGATTTACTGGCAAACTCCATTGATAAGTTAAAATACTACCTGAGGAAATGGTTGACTGATCTGTAAATGAAGTTGCTTGACCCAAACAAACAGAATCCGCTGAAAAAGAAGCTATGGGAGAAGAAAATGTGTCTACTTGAATGGTTTGTAATGCTTTGCATCCATTGGAATCTTGCACTGTTACTGAATAAATACCAGCTGATAGATTCCTAAAAATAGAATCAGAGACAAATCCAGAAATTCCCAATTGATATTCGTAAGGTGTTGTTCCTCCTTGAGGTTTCAAAACTCGTATTTCACCAAGTTGGTTTCCCAAAAGGCAAGTTCCCGATGAATCCAAGTTGAAACTGATGATTGTGGTATCTACTGAAAAAGCTTCTGTCAATACACAAAGAGAATTGTAAGTTACAACTAATTGGTAGTTGCCAGTTTGGCCATTGGGAACGGAATAGGTTGAGTCTGTTGCTCCAACAATCGCAATGCTATCTTTGTACCATTGAAAAGTGAGAGGAATAGAGTCAAAAACAGCCTTTAACATCAAATTGTTTTGGCAATAGTTGCCAGAATCCTTAATCCCAACTTTAGGCGAAAACGAAGAGATTTCATTAAGAATTAAATTGTCCAAGTAATAGTAATTTGCTCCTGTAGCATTATTATTACAACTTGGGCCAATAACAATTGCAGTATAATTCTGGGAGGGCATAAAATTTAACGTACCTTTTACCCAAGAACTCGAAGAGCAAGTTACCGTATCAATATCCAATAAAGTCCAGTCGGCAGGGGCAACCGTTGTGGGACAGAGGCTAGTAGGCGTATTTAATAAAGACCCGAAAGGCAAATTAGCACAATCAGTTGTCCCGTAAATAGCCAATTCTGTTGTCAAACTACCAAAAGAATTTGCTAAATAAAAATCCAGTTGATAATTTTTCCCAATTTTCATTGTGTCGTTCAGGCATGCTCCGATATATTCTTTGTAAATAATACTGTTAGCTGCCGGAAAATAATCATCAAAAAAACCAATATAACCCACTCCATCAGGAAGTGGTGTTGGAGGGACGGGAAATGTACCAACGGAAGTAAGGTTGCACGTGTTAAGGTAATCAGGAGTTGCGCCAGTTGCCTGAATCCAATCATTTACGCAATTCAGTTGACTTGCGGCAGATGGACAACAAGACCTTTGTTCAAAAGAAGGGTTCGGAATTAAAGAAGCAATAGAAGAATTTAGCTCAGCCAATTGGCAAAAACAATCAGTTGTATCTTGAAGGTCAATCAACCCATCCAAATCATCATCAATTCCATTGTCGCAAATTTCTTGTGAAAAGTAAGGAAAGGCTACAAAAGTAAAAAACATAACAAGTAGGCCTACTTTCATTTGATTATCAGTTTATAATATCAATGAAGATAAGTCGGAAATAATTGCTTGTCAAGTAATTGCTTTATTTGACATCCACCCAGTCGCCATATTCCTTTATCAATCCAATCAATTCATCCAATGCATCGTCTTCGGGAATATTTTTCTTTACCACTGTTTTTTCTTTGTACAAGGTGATTTTTCCTTTCCCGGTTCCTACGTAGCCATAATCTGCATCAGCCATTTCGCCTGGTCCATTTACAATACAACCCATAATTCCAATTTTCAATCCTTTTAAGTGACTGGTTTTGGCTCTTATTTTAGCAGTAGTTTCTTGTAAATCGAACAAGGTTCTTCCGCAAGAAGGGCAAGATATGTATTCGGTTTTGGAAATTCTAGTTCGCGTAGCTTGCAAAATTCCAAATCCTACTTCATTAATAAATTTATCTCCACCACAATTCTCTGCGGCAACAAAAATACCATCTCCCAATCCATCTACGAGCAGCGCACCCATATCTGTTCCAGCATCTATCTGTAAGCTTTCATTATCCAAATCTTTGTAAGCTCGCCCTATTACTACAGGAGTTTTACAACCGTAATGAGCAAGTCCGTTAAAAATTTGTCTTTGCTCTGCCATTCCGTGTTCATTGTATGTGTCGATTACCAATACTGCGGTAGAATCATGCCTAATTTTATCCGCAAATTCCTCAGTTAAATCCTCCAACAACGTATAAATAAAGTTCATACCTGTATGTTTCTCGCAATCAGTTTGGTAGATTTTTGCATCCATAAATGGATAAGATTGAGGTTGCTCTTTTTGCGACTTCCAGGTCTCATATTCATACACCAATCCCAAGGTTCCCGGGATTTCAAAGTCGATAGTGTTTTTATGCAAAAAGAGGTAATCACACGCTTGATCTGTTAAATTCCATTTATCCAATTGAACTGAATAATGGTAACCCAAGGCAAATAAATTGGCAGGTTTTACCTCTTTTTTTAATGAAAAATCGGCCATCACAATTGGTACATTTCCACCTCCAATATTCATTACTTTACTGGTTTCTCTGTGCGAATATTCAAAGGGATTAATGTAATTTGGGAAAGTTAAAGGAAAATCTTTGTGTTTCGATCTATTCTCATATCTTGCCACTAATTTTTGAGCCACCGGAATTTCTGCTTCTGCTTTTTCGGTTAATGAAACCCGAATCGTATCCCCGATTCCGTCTTCTAACAAAGCTCCGATTCCTACGGCTGATTTTATTCTTCCTTCTTCGGCTTCTCCGGCTTCGGTAACACCTAAATGAAGAGGGTAGTTCATCCCTTGCTCAAGCATTGTAGCCACCAACAAACGATAGGCTTGCACCATTACCTTTGGATTACTTGCTTTCATCGAAAGAACTAAATCGTGGTAATCGTTGTCCCTACATATTCTTATAAACTCCATAGCCGATTCTACCATTCCAAGCGGTGTATCTCCGTATCTGCTCAAAATTCTATCTGATAAAGATCCGTGATTTGTTCCAATTCTCATGGCTACCCCATTCTCTTTACACAACAATACAAGTGGCGTAAATTTACTCCTGATTCTTTCTAGTTCTTCTTTGTAAGTTTCATCCGTATATTCATACTCATTGAATTGTTTTTTGTCGGCATAATTTCCGGGGTTCACACGTACTTTTTCTACAATACCGGCAGCAACTTCTGCTGCATTAGGAGTGAAGTGAATATCCGCAACCAAAGGAACATCGTAGCCAGCTTCTCGAACCAATCTTTTTATTTCTCTTAAATTCTCTGCATCTTTTTTACTTGGCGCTGTTAACCTTACAATTTCGCAACCTACTTGTGCCAAGCTAATTGTCTCTTCAACCGATTTCTCGGTATTCATAGTATCAGCGGTAGTCATCGACTGAATTCGAATGGGGTTGTCTCCTCCAATTCCTATTTCTCCCACCATTACCTCTCTTGTTTTCATTCGAGAGTAGTGAGTAGTACTGTTGCAGTATGGTTTTTGTTTGCTCATTTGGTTGTTGTATTTCTCAGACCTGGAAGGTTTTAAAAACCTACCAGGTCTCACTAGCTATTCAAAGGTAATCTCTTTTATTGAATCCAATTTGTCTTTCTTCTTTTCAAACATAAATTTAAGATTATTTACATCGTCAAATAGTTCTAGCACCGCGTTTCTATCAATTTTAGTCGCGGATTTAGAAATTAAAGCTTGGTAGGAATTATATTTATATAGTTTGCAATCACTTAATTCATGGTGGTTTGAATTAGTGTTGACGTAAATTATTAAATTTCTTAAATATTCTGAGTTTTTAATCTCAACTCGTTTCATGTTTTTCTGAAATAAACTACCTCTTCTGTCAAACATTTTATTAAATGCTTTTGTGTAGGCATTAAAAAGATTGGAAAATGGTTGATGAAGTTTTGTCTTATCAAAATCATTAGGCAAACTTTCTTCATCTTTAATCTTAACAACAAAATGAAAGTGGTTCGGAATTAAACAATAACTCAAAATTTCACAAACTGGCGATAAGTATTTGGCTACTAATCCTAAAAAATAGTGGTAATTTTCGTTTTTCAAGAAAATTAACTCTTTGTTATTCCCTCGATTAAAAATATGATAATACTTCTCTATTTCTAGATTGGTTTGGATCATTGGAGTCTATTTATGAGCTAAACCTGGAAGGTTTTAAAAACCTTCCAGGTTTAGCTCATTTACTTTGTTGGGTTTGCGTATAATTTAATTTCATTTCCCTGAATTTCATTTCCACAGAGAATCACAAGTCTTTCTACAATGTTTCTCAGCTCCCTGATGTTCCCTGTCCAGTCAATTTTCTTCATTTCCTCCACTGCTTCTTTCGAAAAGGATTTTGTTGGAATCGATTGTTCGTCACATATTATGCTTAAGAAATGTTCTGCTAGCAGGGGGATATCGTCTTTTCTGTCATTCAGCGAAGGAACATGAATCAAAATTACGGCTAATCTGTGATATAAATCTTCTCTAAATTTCTTTTCAGCAATTTCTTCTTTTAAATTTTTATTGGTTGCAGCAAGAACTCTGACGTTTACAGTAATATCCTTGTCGCCACCCACTCTTGTTATTTTATTTTCTTGCAAAGCTCTCAGCACTTTGGCTTGGGCTGGCAAACTCATGTCTCCTATTTCATCCAAAAATATGGTGCCACCCTCAGCTTGTTCAAACTTTCCTTTTCGTTGTTTAATAGCCGAAGTAAAAGCTCCTTTTTCGTGTCCAAACAATTCGCTTTCTATTAATTCAGCAGGAATTGCAGCACAATTGACTTCTATAAATGGAGCCTTCATACGGCTACTCTGCTCATGCAACTGGCGCGCAACCAACTCTTTTCCGCTTCCATTTCCTCCCGTAATCAAAACTCTAGCATCAGATGGAGCCACTTTTACAATCATTTCTTTGATGTCCTTTATCGCTTTGGATTCACCAATAATTTCTGTGGTTTTTCCTTTGTGAATTTTTCTCTTGAGTACTTTGGTTTCCTCTACCAAGTCTTTTCTCTCAAAAGCATTTCTTATGCTGACTAAAGTCCTGTTCAAATCCAGCGGTTTTTGAATAAAGTCGTATGCTCCTTTTTGCAAACATTCAACGGCAGTATCAATGGTCCCGTGACCAGAAATCATGATTACCGGAGAATCAATTCCATTTTCTTGCAATTTTTCCAATACCTCAACTCCATCCATTTCTGGCATTTTGATGTCGCATAAAATCACATCATAATTATTCTTAGAAGCTAATTCAAAACCGACTTTTCCATTTTCGGCATCCTCTACTTTGTACTTTTCGTTTTCTAGTATTTCGCGAAGCACACTTCGTATCGGTCTTTCATCATCAATTACTAATATTTTGGTCATAAAATTTGGTTTTTTTCTTGATAATGGATAAAAATAAGAGTTTGGGGGGAGTATCTCCAATAAAAAACTCTTATTTGTTGTTAAAGAATATAAATGTAGTTTTGAGTCCAAACCTAACAGGTTTTGAAAACCTGTTAGGTTTAATAAGTATCCTTCTCTTTTTTGTTTGCTGTGTAAGCCAAACTTCATTTCCAGTCTTAAAAATTATACTAAAAGATCAGTATGAAAGTCCTAAATCTATTATCACTCCTTTTCTCTACCATTTCTTTGGCACAAATTCCTAACTGTGTTCCTATACGTGGTGATTACTTGTGGATGAGCAAAACGGAGGTGAGCAATATAGACTATACTTTGTTTTTGTCTCAACTTTCTACTGAAGACAGCGTGAATTATCGCCCAAATTCGCATTTGTGGAGTACCCGAAAATTATCCGAACCTTTACAACGCTATTATTTCAGGCATCCTGCCTATCAAAATTATCCTGTTGTAAATATTAATTATGAGCAAGCAACTGCTTATTGCGAATGGCTAACGAGCGAACTCAACTCAAGGTTTTCCAATCAAAAAGTACGGGTACGCCTTCCTACAGAAAAAGAATGGGAAGATGCTGCAAAAGGAAATAATCCTTTTGCAATTTTTCCTTGGGGAACGGAATCTATGCGAGTAGAATCTGGTAAAAACCAGGGCAAAATGCAGGCAAATTTTATTCGAAGAAGAGGAGATTACATGGGAATAGCAGGAAGTTTAAATGACGGAGCAACCATTACTGCGCCTGTCGAATCGTATTGGCCCAATGATTTTGGTTTGTACAACATGAGTGGAAATGTAGCCGAAATGGTTGCAGAAAAAGGACTAGTAAAAGGTGGAAGTTGGAAAAGCAGAGCCGATTGGTTAAGGATCGATAAACAGCAATATGTAAAAGGAGCTTCTCCCGAAGTGGGTTTTAGGTATGTTGTAGAGGTGGTTAAATTCTCGAATTCACCAAAGAATTCAATACAGCTCAATAAAAAGTATTTCAAAAAGTATTTCGCACGAATAAACGATACTCTGTCAATGGGTAAATTTGAAGTTACCAATGAATTGTATGCACTTTTTAGAAAAGAAGTTGAGAACAATCCTCTTCTCTATTCTGTTCCGCTAGCCGATTCTTGCTGGAATAAACTTTTTCCTTACGGTCAAATTTGGGCAAAAAATTATTCCTCTCATAGCAAATTTAAAAGGTATCCAGTAGTAAACCTTTCGGCCTGGCAAGCCGAACAATTTTGCCACTGGTTTCAACAACAGTACCATACTATTTTTGAGAAAGAAATAACCATTCGATTGCCTACCGAAAACGAGTGGATCATTTCTGCTCAAGGAGGTTTGCCAAATTCTCCTTATCCATGGGGCGGTCCATATATCAGGAATTCTAAAGGAAACTTTTTGGCAAATCACAATCCAAAAATGAGCGAGTCTGAAAATGTATTTGGCTACGATACTTTATCGCTCCGAAGTTTTTTTCAACATCACTTTACAGATTTACATGATTTTGATGGCGAAGCGGTTTTGGCTCCTGTAGATTCTTATTTTCCAAATGGATTTGGAATTTACAACATGGCTGGAAATGCTGCGGAAATGATTTTAGATTCTGGCATTACAAAAGGTGGGTCTTGGAAAAGTAATTCTTATTTTCTCCAAATAAACTCAAAAGAAAAGTGGGGCCTGCAACCCAATCCATTCGCAGGGTTCAGGGTTGTGTTGATATCCCATTAATTCCAACGACTTATAATTCCTTCTTTAGTTTCTTCTTTTTTTGCCCCTTGGTCTTGGGTCAAATATGCGTCCTAACTCAGGCACCATTTCGTCAAAAATCTTTTTCTGTTCTTCGTTACAAATCTCTTTTATTTCAGTCAAATGCCTAAAATGTAATTCTTCCATTTTCTTAAAGCTATTGGAGAGCAAATTGTTTAACGTATCATTTATTTTTGGCTCTGGCAGTAATAAGTCTGCATTTATCTTTTGCTTGTATGTTCTTATTTCTTCTCGAATTTTTTGAATTTCTGAAAAATGTTGAACAACGGCACCTTCAAAATCAGTGATTTGCACGTCTTCAAAACCCAATCTCTCGATAATAAGTTCTTTTGGCCCTTCCATGTGTTTCGATCTTGGCTGACCTAAATATAAGGTGATGAGCAAAGTGATATTGACACAAAGCAAAGCGATGATTATAATTTTGGCTTGTTTATTCATAACTTATGTGATAACTGGATGCGTAACTGTAAGGGTTTATTTTCTCCGAATTTGAGTTCACTGAATTGTAGTATTGAAACACAAAACCCAAATTAAAAAGTACCGTAATGACAGCAGCTGAAGCTAACCATTTGAACTGATTCCTTTTCTTATCTTCAATTTGCTCAATTTTATGAATCACTTTTTTGAATAAATGGGGCGGAATCTCCACTTGCTCAATTTTTTCCAAAAATTCTAATTGTGTTTTCATGGTTTAAGTTTCTTTTTCATATTTGCCCTTGCCCGAGTAAGCAAAGATTCCACTGCCTTTACATTTAATTCCAAAACATCCGCTATTTCCTTTTGACTCAATCCATCAATTGCTTTCATCATCAATGCAGACTTTTGATTGTGAGGAAGTTGGTTAAGTTGTCTCAATATTTCGCCTATGGCTTCTTTGTTTTCTAAAGCAACTCCCGGATGATTGAATTCTATGGAATCGTGGTCGTCATTTTGTCGTGAAAAAAGCACTCTCATTCTGCGGTTCTTGGATTTTATTACATCCAAACAGTGATTTATTGTTATTCTGTATATCCATGTCTTTAGACTAGATTGTTCATTAAATCCTTTGATTTTATAGTAAATTTTTACAAAAACATCTTGTGTAGCCTCTTCCGCGTCTTCTATATTTTGAAGGTAATTCAACGAGACATTATACACCATTTTACCAAATCGGTCATACATTTCGGTAAATTGTGAGGTTTGTTTCATCTGGGATAAAGGATTGATTTTTTGACGAAAAGGCACCTACTTTCCTTTGGCCTTTAGTGAGTTTTATTTCGATTTACTCTGACCTCAGCATTTAGAGTGATTTCAACTAGTAGAGATTTATTGCCGACCACACTTTATCGAACTTAGTTTGGCGCCAAAAGCATTGCCTCTAGGTAAAAAGCTCTCAGTTTTTAGTAGAAAACTTAATGTTTTTTGGCAATAGCTGAACTTAAAAATACTGAAACTTTTGATTCGTTTGAAGTCAACTTTTTCTCATCTATTATGTGTGATATAATTAAACCGTACTAATTGAGTTCTTTGGATTTGCCATTTAGAGTTAGCTGAGGATGTATGTTGGGATTTTTTAGTTGAAATACTTCTAATGAAATATGCTAGTATTTCTTACTCAACTCCTTGTATTTCTTCTTGCTTACGCAAAAAGAAATACTGAGAAGAATGATTAATTTCCCCTAAGCTAGGGGGTTTTATGATGTTTAAGTTCAGAAAAAAGCTTACTTAGCTCCTTCTGCTTGAATATCGCCAGTGATGGTAAGCTGAGTAGTAGCTGGATTTGTATTTGCCGTAATCGTTACAAATTTTGTTTGTACTCCCGATTGTCCTGCCGGCTTGTACTCTACGCTAATTTCTCCTGTTTCACCTGGAGCAATTGGCTCTTGTGGCCATTTTGGTACTGTACATCCACAAGATCCTTTGGCATTAGAAATTACCAATGGCTCAGTTCCTGTATTGGTAAACACAAAAGTGTGTTTGTTTGTAGAAGAAGCCAAAACTTTTCCAAAATCCTTCTTTGGTTCTTTGAAGTTGATGGAAGTTGCAGGCAAAGCTGGCTGAGTAGGTTGAGTTGGCTGTTGAACAACCGGCTGCTGCCCTGGGTTTGCCTGATTTTGAGGCAGGGTGCTAGGGAAGTTTGCCCCTTGATTGTTGGGCTGTACAGCTGATGTTGGTGTTGGTGGAGCAATCGTTCTTCCTCCATCGTTAGTCATTACTTTGTATGTGTTGAAAAGCGTAAGAGCTCCAATAATAGCCACTGCTCCAATCAATAAGTTGTTGTTTTTCATAGTTCTTCTTTGTTTTTTTGATTAACAAATATAAAAAAAGTTCTTTCAGGATTGAAACGCTTTTTTTAGTACTTTTTGGAAAGGTTTAGTTGCTTATACTCTTGCTTAGTTGAAATAAGCTCAATCCCTTTTTTATAAATCGGGTTGAGCTCATTGAAGATTTGATAAAATTCACTGAACCCCCAGTAATTTTGAGCAATCAAAGCTTTCAACCTAATGGTTATGGCCTCTTTAGCTTCGTCAAATTCTTCTTGATCAAACTCAAGTTTTTTTGATTCGGCATACTCAATCATTTCCGACAGAGCACTGTCTATCTCAAAATCTGATTTAAACACTTTAAACTCATTGAAATTGCTGTCTAACCAGTCTCTATTCTGATTCACATACTCCAATGCAAATCGATTCATTATTCCCTTACGCACTAAGCTTAAAAAATAAGGAGATGTACCCGTTGTGTCAACAGGAACAAATACATCTGGAATAATACCTCCTCCAGCATATACCTTTCTTCCTGTCACTAAGGTTTTAAAAACCAGAGAATCTGGGATTTTTATGCTGTCTTTTGAGAATGATTCGCCATTCATGTATCGTTCGTACTTTTCTTTGCGATAAGCTTTAGTCCCCCCCTCGTAGGATTTTTGAATGCATCTTCCTGAAGGTGTGTAGTAACGCTGTGTTGTAATTCTAACTTTACTTCCATCGGTAAGAGGAATTGGTCTTTGCACCAAACCTTTACCAAAAGTTCTTCGGCCTACTAAAGCTCCTCTGTCCCAGTCTTGTACTGCACCCGAAACTATTTCGCTTGCAGAAGCTGTGCTTTCGTTCACTAAAATAACCAATTTACCTTTCTGAAAAAGACCCCTGTACGTAGATAAAAATTCTTTTTTTGGATAGCTCCTTCCTTCTGTATAGACAATCATTTTTTGCTTTGGTAGAAATTCGTCAGCCAATTTAAAGGCTTGATCTAAATATCCACCGCCATTATTCTGCAGATCCAAAATTAATGACTCCATTCCTTGAAATTTCAATTTTCTCATCGCTTGCTGAATTTCAGCTTGGGTTGTTTTTGCAAATGCATTGAGTTTGATGTATCCTATTTCCTTATCAATCATATAAGCAGCATCTACGCTGTGAATTGGTATTTTATCTCGAGTAATTTCAAATTCAATTAGTTCTTCTTCTCCTCCCCTTTTTATTGTTACAGTCACTTTGGTGCCCTTCTTTCCAAGTAATCTTTTTCTCACTCCCGAATTTTGCAATCCAACTCCAGCAACCAGTTCCTCGTCAATTTTTATGACTTGATCGCCTGCCGAAACGCCAACTTTTGCAGAAGGACCTCCAGGAATTGCCTGAACCACTAATAGTGTGTCATTCAATATTTGAAACCTCACTCCAACACCTTCAAAATTTCCTTTGAGTGGAGCTTCCACTGCCTCAACGCTTTTAGCTGGGATGTAGGCAGAATGTGGGTCAAGCTTTTCGAGCATTGCTTTTATCGCTTCATCCACCAGTTCTGGAGAGTTCACCGAGTCTACATAAAGCTGCTCAATGATGTCAATCAATTTGGCAACCTTATAAACAGTCTTGTTCTTATCCGTTTCTGTTTGTGAGAAGCTACTCGCAGCAACTACTACAAAAAGTAGAATCGATATCCCTATTTTTTTCATCTTCATCTGTTATTTATTTTTCAATTAGTTCTCCAAATTTATCGTAATACTTGGCAGTAACTATTTGATCTTTTTTATATTCTATTTCGCTTTTTAATACTTCGTTATTATAGTATTCTTTCCAAATCCCTTCTTTTTTTCCTTTTTTATAGGATTCTTCTTTGTATCGTGCGCCTGATTCAAAATTGAACACCCACTCTCCATCAGGAATTCCCATCTTATAAAAGGTCTTATAACTAATACTTCCATCATCAAAATAGGAGTGATCTTTTCCGTCAATCTCGCCTTGCGAGTATTCTTTTTCAATAATCAATGTACTGTCGTTCAAAAATTTTTGATAAAGCCCATCAAATTTATTCTTTTTATAATGGACCGATCTTTTTAAGGCTCCATTTGAGTAAAACTCCTGAAAAACACCGTTCTTTTCACCCCCCACATATTCTTCCGTTTTCTTTAGTTTTCCTCCTGAATAATAATAGAATTGTTTGCCATTCTTGATTCCGTATTGGTAATTGTTTTTCCAAAACACGACAGAATCTCTCTCAAAAGCCGTCCATGTGCCATGTGGCTTACCCTCTGCATAATTTTTTATCATTTTGGGATCGCCTGATTCGTAAAAGAATATCCAAGTTCCCTCTTCTCTCCCGTTCAAAAAAGACAGTTGCATTTCTGGTTTTTTATTAGGAAAAAAGGCTACACATTTTCCAGTAAAAGGAGGGTTGCCTGGTTTATTCTTGTCAAGAGCAATGTTTGTTGTGGGGTCAAAAGAAAGATCACTATTACAATTACACACATTCTCCGTCTTATCTTCCTTTCTAACTTTTTGAGGACGTTTGTCTGTGCTATCAATTGCAATCTCTGCTGCTGGTGAGGTTTGGCCAGCTCTGTATACTTTTCGTTGGCTAAATCCCAAAAAAGAGAAAAAAACAAGTGTAGCGGCTGTTATTACTTTTGTGAATCGTATCATCTTTGATAGCTTTTTTGTTTACTCAGCAGTATTTGTGCCAAATATTTCCAATCTGTTTTTTTTATAAATATTTAACAGGGTTCGTATTTACTTTGGTTTTTATAATGGTTACTTCTTGAGAGATTGGTTTCAATATTTCTTCAAACAACTCAATGGTAAATTGTTCGCTCTCGTAATGTCCGATATCCGCAATAATGATCTCGTTTTCGGCATCAAAAAACTGATGGTATTTGTAATCTCCCGTGATAAAAACATCGGCTTGTTGGCGTTTTGCCTCATTCAACAAAAAACTTCCCGAACCTCCGCAAAGCGCTATTTTACTCACTTTGTTTTTGTGAATATGGGTATAACGAATACACTCCGTTTTCATTTCTTTTTTCAAAAAAGACAAAAACTGTTGGGTGTCCATTTCGCTTTCTAATTCTCCAATCATCCCAGATCCAATTTGCTGATTTGGATTTGAAATTGGAACGACTTCATAAGCAACTTCTTCGTATGGATGTACTTTATTCACCTCAGCAACTATTTGATTTACATCCTGATTCATTACTAAAACCTCGATTTTAGTTTCGTCCATAAAATTTGTTTTGCCTTTTTCACCGTAAGCCGGATTGGTATTTTCTCCCGGCAAAAAACTCCCTTTTCCTGTACTATTAAAACTACAGTTGGAGTAATCACTGATATGACCAGCTCCGTTTGCAAATAAATTTTCTCTGACTTGCTTGAGTGTTTCAGGTTTATCGCTAGGGCAATACACCACCAACTTACTCATCATGTTTCCTTTTGGCGAAAGAATTCGTTGGTTCTCCAGTCCCAACTTATTGGCTATTTTTTGGTTTACTCCACTTTTCAAAACATTGTCCAAATTAGTATGGCAAGCATAAATTGCTATGTCATTTTTTATGGCTTTTATGAGAACTCTCTCAATGTAATTTTTCCCATTTAGTTTTTTGAGGCCGCTAAACACAATCGGATGGTGAGCAATAATTAACTCGCACCCTTTTTCAATTGCTTCATCTACTACCGATTCAATACAATCTAAACAGAGTAAAACCTTGGAAATTTCTAATTGATTATTTCCTGTAAGCAATCCTGAATTATCATAGGATTCCTGATAAGAAAGTGGAGCTATATTTTCTAAAATATTGGTGATTTCTCGAAGTTTCATCTCTTTAATTTTGGGTCTTTAAATATAAGAATTCTCAAATTGATTCTTCCTTTTTACCACAATTCTATTATTCTTCCCGACTATTCCAGCAAAGCTGCATTATGATCCCCGAATTCGCGAGGATGACAATGAGAAAAAAGTGGCTGTCGCCCTGCGACCGACCATACTTTAGTCACAGCAGAAAAAACCCAACTGGAAAATAATTTCTGTTAGGAAATGAATATTTTGAATAAAATTCTCGAGTTAAGATTCCCTTTTTCAAGGAATGACAATGAGAAAAAAGCGGCTGTCGCCTAGCGACCGACCTATTTCACTCCAGTACTTCCAAAACCGCCTTCTCCCCTATTTGTTTCGGATAATTCTTGAACAGAAATCCATTCTGCTTGATCATATTTGGCAATTACCAATTGTGCAATTCGTTCTCCGTTTTCAACGATAAAATCTTCGTTGCTCATGTTGATAAGAATTACTCCTATGTCACCTCGGTAATCGGCATCAATGGTTCCTGGTGCATTCAATACCGTCACTCCTTTTTTGTAAGCCAATCCGCTTCTTGGGCGAACTTGTGCTTCGTAACCCTCAGGCAAAGCAATGTGCAATCCGGTTGGGATAAGTCTTCGTTCTAGGGGTTTTAAAGTTATAGATTCAGTTAAATTAGCTCGCAAATCTAATCCTGCAGATTGTGAGGTAGCGTATTCAGGTAAATCGTGTTGGGAGTTGTTGATGATTTCTATTTTCATGTTCTTTCTTTGGTTCCTTGCAAATTTGATTTTTTTCTGTTCAATTGCAAAGGGAAAGGAAGAAAATTATGCTCTTAATTTTATTATTTATTACCTTTAATCTCTCAAACGGAGAAGAAAATTTTAATTGTGTTTGAATTACCCAAATGTGAAATATTCTTCGTGAGATCCTGAATCAAGTTCAGGATGACAATGAAAAAAATATACCTTTATCATGGGATTACTAATCGTTTTTGCAACATTCTGGGGGATGGAATTTATGGCTTGGTTTACACACAAATTTGTGATGCACGGGTTTTTGTGGAACTTACACTTAGATCATCATGTTCCAAATAAGGAAAGTTTTTTCGAGAAAAACGATGCTTTCTTCTTGATTTATGCCATACCTTCTTGGTTGTGCATCATGCTTGGGTCTATGTTTGGAGCTTGGTGGGTGATGTACATTGGTTTTGGGATTTTGACTTACGGTATTGCCTACTTTTTAGTTCACGAAGTTTTTATTCACCAACGACTAAAGTGGTTTCGGAGTAGTGACAACGTATATTTGAGAGCAATAAGACGGGCCCACAAAATTCACCACAAACATACCGGAAAAGAGGATGGTGAGTGTTTTGGAATGTTAATCGTACCATGGAAATACTTAAGGAACGAACTTAAAAAAGCCAGAGCTTAATGTCAAAAAATGCCGTAATTGTAGGTTCTGGAATTGCCGGTATCGCCACGGCCATTCGGTTGCAAAATAAAGGGTATTCTGTTCAAGTATTGGAAAAAAACTCATATCCCGGAGGTAAACTTACAGTGCTAGAAGGAAATGGATATCGTTTTGATGCGGGACCTTCTCTTTTTACAATGCCAAACTTAGTTACAGAATTATTCGATCTCTCAGGCAAAAACCCAACAGATTATTTCAATTACGAGCAACTTGAAATCCTTTGTAATTATTTTTACGAAGATGGTACACGGATTTCTGCTCACTCCAACATTAATCGTTTTGCGGATGAAATTGACAAAAAAACGACTGATTCTGCCGAAAAAGTAAAAAAACATCTCGAAAAAAGTAAATTCATTTACGGAGCTACCAACGAACAATTTCTTAACCGATCGCTTCATAAAGTGAAATCATTTTTGTCTTTTTCCACTTTAGTTTCAATTCTCAAACTACCATTTTTGAATATTTTTAGTTCCATGAATCAGGTAAATGAAAAAGCCTTTAACGATTCTAAAACTATTCGCCTTTTCAATAGGTATGCTACTTACAACGGTTCCAATCCCTACAAAGCTCCTGGGATTTTGAATATTATTCCTCATTTGGAATTTGGATTGGGCGCGTATTTGCCGCACGGTGGAATGCACGAAATAACCAATAGTTTGGTGAAACTAGCTAAAGAAATTGGGGTGGAATTTTACTTTAATCAAGAAGTAACTGCCATCGAAACAATAGGAAAAAAAGCCAAATCGGTAATCACCGAATCGGGAAGTTTTGAAGGAGATGTAGTGGTATGTAATGCCGATATTCACACCGTTTATGAAAAATTAATTCCTGATGCTAGAAAGCTAAAGCAAGTAGATAGCCAAGAACGCTCCAGCTCGGCTCTTATTTTTTATTGGGGAATTGGCAAAGAGTTTCCCAAATTAGACGTTCACAATATTTTGTTTACCGAAGATTATAAAACAGAATTCGATCATCTTTTTGATTCTAAAACCATTTATGAAGACCCGACTATTTACATTCACGTTACCAGTAAACATCTGAAGCAAGATGCCCCAGATGGGAAAGAAAACTGGTTTGTAATGATTAACGTTCCATCCGTTTACGGACAAGATTGGGAGACAATGGTTGCCGAAGCAAGGAGACAAATCTTAGCTAAAATCTCGCGAAATTTAGGTGAAGACATTGAAAAATTAATTGAATTTGAAGAGAAATTAACACCGCAGCTCATACAAGACAAAACAAACTCATACAAAGGGTCGCTTTACGGAACATCCAGCAACAACCGATTTGCTGCATTTTTTAGGCATAAAAACTTCTCTTCTGATTACAAAAACTTGTACTTTGTGGGAGGAAGCGTACATCCAGGTGGCGGAATTCCATTGGCGTTGAGCTCGGCAAAAATAATTGATAAACTGATTAAATGATACAGCGCATTTCCATAGAAAACAGGTGGATAATCCTATTGGTAATTGTTTACCTTGTGGGTTTAATTGGCATAAGTCTGCCTAGTTTACGACCCTTATTTTTGCCGTTAACACCGCTGAACCTCCTCTTAACCTTAGTGGTTTTTTATAAAGTAAATAAAGACTTTAGTGGTCGTTTCCTTCTTTTATCGCTCTTGGTGTTTTCAATTGGATTCTCGGTGGAGGCAATTGGTGTAGCTACAGGTGTGCTTTTTGGAAGCTACTCATACGGAAGTACATTTGGCGCAAAAGTATTTGAAACACCCATTATGATTGGTGTAAACTGGTTGTTTTTGGCACTGAGTAGCTTTGGCATTGTTCGGTATTTTTCTTCCAAGAAATTTACCCAAATAATAGTTCCGGCAATTCTAATGACTGGCCTAGATTATTTGGTAGAGCCAGTAGCGATGAAACTTGGGTTTTGGGGCTGGGAAAACGACATTATTCCTATACAAAACTACCTAATGTGGTTTTGTGTTAGCCTCGTTATTCATGGCATTATCACCTTTATTTCACCTAAAATTCATCCAAAAATTAGTTTCGTTATTTTTGGTGTGCAAGTTGTTTTTTTCTCAATTTTAAATCTCGTTTTGTGATGGAAATCTTAGAAACCAAATACCTCTATTTTTACGTTTTGATTTTTGCGCTTTCGTACCCACTTGCCCAAAGTTTTGAGAGAAGAATCACCTATTACAAAAAATGGAAGCCGCTTTTTCTTGGGATATTCCTCATGATGGTCGTGTTCATCCCTTGGGACATTTGGTTTACAAACTCTGGTGTGTGGTGGTTTAATCACGATTACACCTCTGGCTTGCGGATTTTCCTGCTCCCTATCGAAGAATGGTTGTTTTTCATTCTCATCCCTTTTGCTTGCTTCTTCATTTATGAAGTGCTCAATTATTTCATAAAAAAGGATGTACTAAAAAAGTTTGCTCAACCATTTTTGGCATCCTTATCCGTGGTTCTTATCGTTACCTCTGTCCTGTTTGTTGAGAGGCTATATCCTTTTGTTACATTTCTTTGTACGGGTGTTTTGGGTCTGGTTACGGTCTATTTCCAGCCCAAGTGGCTCGGAAGGTTCTTATTGATGTACTTCGTTAGTTTGGTTCCGTTTTTATTGGTCAATGGAATTTTAACGGGCTCACTCATTCAATCTCCGGTAGTAAATTACAATCCGAATGAAATTCTGGGTCTTAGAATCATAACAATCCCTTTTGAAGACAGTATTTACAACTTAATGATGCTCTTGATGGTAATGTGGGTTTACAAAGGATTTAATACACAGCTAGAATCCTAAGACTTCTTGAGCATTTCTTTTAAGTTCATTCCTTCCAAATTGTAGATAAACCAAAGGTAAAAGGCAAAAAGGAAAGAGTTGAATCCCAAAATAAGTAGAATGGAATCGGGGAAGAAAAATTTGAATCCTATACTTAAGAAATAAAGGGCAACTGCAAGCAACAAGAAAAAACTTCCCTTTTTTATGTTGTAAGGAATTGGGTAATGTTTTTGACCCAACAAATAGGAAGTAACCATCATTCCGCCATACACCGCAAAAGTAGTCCAAGCAGAAGCAACATATCCCAATACCGGAATAAGAAGTAGGTTGAGCGCTATAGTAAGCACAGCACCACCCATAGCAATATATGCACCAAATTTAGTTTGGCCCGATAGTTTGTACCAAATGGATTGGTTGTAGTAAATTCCCAGAAAAATGTTTGCTACTAATAAAATAGGTACTACATGAAGTCCTTCCCAGTATTCTCTCTTTGGAAGCAACCACTTGAACACCTCCAAATACATCAGAATAAACAAAAACATGATAGAAACTGCCAATACAAAGTAATTCATAACCGTACGATAGGTTTGATTTGCATTCGCTTCTTTGGCTCTGGCAAAGAAAAATGGTTCTGCTGCGTACCTAAATGCTTGAATAAATAAAGAAATAAGTATGGACAATTTGTACACTCCGGAATAAATTCCAACTTGCTGTTTGGCTACCTCTACTCCGTCAACCGGTTCTATGACTCTCCTCAGCAAGATTCTATCAAATGTTTCGTTGATTATTCCTGCAAAACTACCGAGCATTAATGGCAACGAATAAATTAGCATGTTCGCCAGAAGTTTTCTGTTGATGTGCCATTTTACTTTGATAAACTCGGGGTATAGCAGAACTAATTTTACGCAGGTAGCAATTAAGTTTGAAATAAAAATGTAGCCAATTCCAATTGCAGGATCATAAATTAACTCCACCAAGGCTGTTTTGTTTCCGTGATCGAAACTGGTTTTTGCGAAAGCAATGAACAAGAGATTAAAAAAGATATTCGTTCCAATGTTAATCAAGTTTATTTGAGCAAATTTCTTGGCTCTGCTTTCGTTTCGAAGTTTTGCCATGGGTATGGTAGCGAATGCATCTAACCCAAGAATTAAAGCTAAGTAGATAATGAAATCTGGTCGAGAAGCATACCCAATCAAATCGGCTATGGATTGAGTAAACAAAAACCCCAAGAGGATGAATAAACCACTGGAAACAGCTATAAAAGTTAGGGCTGTGCTGTAAACACTAGCCTGATTTTCTTCCGTTTTGGAGAACCTAAAAAAGGCTGTTTCCATTCCAAATCCCAACAAGACCATAAAAAACGCTACGTTTGCGTAAAGTTCAGATACTTCTCCGTATTGTGCTGTACTAAAGCTGGTTACGTAAAGTGGTGTCAACAAAAAATTAAGAATACGAGCAAACATGCTACTCACTCCGTAGATTGCCGTTTGCCCTGCTAACTTTTTTATTACACTCAACTGAGTTCGTTTTTATGACTTAAAATTCGCTTTTCTTCGTTCGATAAAAGCAGTAGTTCCTTCCTTAAAATCATCTGTTCCGAAACAGTTTCCAAATTCTTCAATTTCTGTTTCAAATCCGTTTTCACCATCCGTAAAATTTGCATTTACAGCCTTAAACGCCAAACCAATTGCAGATGATGAGTTTTTTACAATTTTCCCAGCAATTTCGAGGCATTTTTCCATCAATCCTTCTGGTGTAGTTACGTGATTCACCAATCCCCATTTGTGCGCTTCTTCTGCCGAAATCATACCTGCTGTGGCAATCATTTCCATTGCTTTTCCTCTTCCTACTAGTTGTGCCAATCTTTGTGTCCCTCCGTACCCAGGAATTACTCCTAAAGATACTTCTGGTAATCCCATTTTTGCATTGTCGGATGCCACCCGAATGTGAGCCGACATGGCCAATTCCAATCCACCACCAAGAGCAAAACCATTTACCGCAGCTATGATTGGTGTAGTTAAGTTTTGAGCCAAATCAAACAATTTGTCGTGGCCTTCTTTGCTCAATTTTTTTCCTTCTTCCACTGAAAATGATGCAAATTCCTTAATATCCGCACCAGCGACAAATGCCTTTTCTCCTGATCCTGTTAAAAGAATGACCTTTACACTGTTGTCTTCCTCTGCTGACTTTAAAGCATCTGACAACTCGCTAATTGTTTGCGAATTAAGCGCATTCAACTGTTTTGGTCTATTAATCGTAATTGTTCTAACAGAATCGTTGTTTTGGATAATAATGTTGCTTTCTGACATGATATTTAAGGTTTTTTAACTCTATTTCAAAGTTAAGGGTTTCTCTTGTATTGATTCTGATTTTCGTTTTTATTATTCCAATCTGAGTGTTGATAAGTGGAGACAACTTTAACTTAATATTAGATTACTTAAAAATCTATACCTTTACCCTATGAAATTTTCTTCTGGCATATTTTTTTCACTCGTATTAGGAGCCCTTTCTTTTCTCATTGCCGCACTAGGAATTTATGCTGTGTTAAATGATCCCGATGAAGAGTTCATGGTATTAATCATTTCAGCCATTATAGGGGTTTTAGTTTTAATTGTTTCTTACTTTGCTTTACAAATCTATACCAAAAAGAAGTTCAAAAAAATATACCGATCCATTGGGATTGTCTATGAAAAAAACGGTGATATTTTCGGGAAAGACGCTCAGCTCGAAATAGAAAATTGGTTGAATAAAAAAACAACCGAAATTCAGAAACTAAAATCTACCGAAGAATATCGAAGAGAGTTTTTTGGAAACTTGGCCCATGAGCTCAAAACTCCTGTTTTTAGTGTAGAGGGGTATATATTGACGTTGCTTGAAGGGGGTTTGGAGGATGAATCCATAAACAGAAAGTTCTTGAATAAAGCGGCCAAAGGAATTGATAGAATTACGAATGTCATTGCAGACATGGATACCATTACCAAAATTGAATCAGGAAACCTAAAGCTTAATATAAAACGCATTTCCTTGTTCGAATTAATAAAGAACATCATTTCGGAACTAGAAGACTTGGCCGAGAATCATGACATTACCCTAGCTTTGGAAAAGCCCTCTGTTGCGGAGCTTTTTGTTACAGCCGACAAGCTAAGGCTTGAGCAAGTGGTTACTAATCTCATCTCTAATTCTATTTATTACGGTAAAAAAGGAGGTCGTTCGGTGATTTCTGCTAAGGAAATTGCAAAAGGCAAAGTTCTTGTAAAAGTGGAAGACGATGGTTTAGGAATAGCGAAAGAACACCTGCCTCGTTTGTTCGAAAGGTTTTATCGCGTAGAAAAAAGCCGAGATAGAAATCAAGGTGGTTCGGGAATTGGGTTAGCTATCGTAAAACACATTATAGAAGCCCATAACCAAAAAATTAGCGTTACAAGCGAACTTGATAAAGGAACAGTCTTTTCTTTTACTTTGGAGAAAGCTTAAGCTCCAACTGCACAGGTAGTAATCTAAACGATTTTCTGTGATACTTTGTGGAACCAAATTCTCTAATCGCTTGCCGGTGTTTCTTGGTGGGGTATCCTTTGTTTTTATTCCAATCATAGTGTGGAAACTCTTCGTGGTATTGCTTCATGATGTCGTCTCTGTAAGTTTTCGCCAAAATAGATGCAGCTGCAATGGGCAGATATTTTCCGTCACCTTTAATCACACAAACGTGGTCCGTTTTCCTGTATTTATTGAATCGGTTACCGTCAATTAATAATAAATTGGGTGTTGTTTTCAGCTTATCAATAGCTCGATGCATCGCCAAAAAAGAGGCATTCAAAATATTGATTTCGTCTATTTCTTCGGGAGAAACGATTCCAACGCCCCAAGAGAGAGCTTCCTTTTCTATAATGGGTCGAAGCAACTCACGTTTTTTTTCTGACAGCTGTTTCGAATCAGTCAATATTTCATTCCTAAAATTCTTGGGTAAGATAACGGCTGCAGCCACTACAGGACCAGATAAACATCCTCTACCAGCTTCGTCACAGCCAGCCTCTATTTTGGTTTTATCATAGTGAAGTTCTAACATTCTTACTCTTTTTTGTACACCTCAACGATAGTTTCCCAAACAATTTCGGCAGTTTTGTCCCAGCTAAAGCGCTTGGATCTCTCTTTTCCGTGATCAATTAATTCGTCTCTTAAGGATTCATCTTTGTACATTCGTTTCATTCCATTTTTGATATCCTCCACAGAAAAGGGGTTGACATAAATAGCTGCATCTCCTCCCACTTCTGGCAGTGAAGTAAGTTCGGATGAAAGAATAGGCAATTCACATTTCATCGCTTCCACCAACGGAATTCCAAAGCCTTCGAAATAGGAAACATAAGTAAGGGCAAGACCCGAACCATAAATATTATTCAATTCTTTCGATTGAATATGCCCCGTAAACACAACATCTGCTTGAAATTTCATGTCATCAAAAACTTGCTTGATGTCTTTGTTCCACCAATATTTTTCTCCTACCATCAGTAGTTTTACCTCGCTTTTTGTCTCTTTCTTATACAAATCAAACGCCTCAAAAAGTTTGGTTACATTTTTACGAGGATGCAAAGCGCTCACGAACAAAAAATAAGGTTTTCCCTCCGTAAATTTACTCCTGGTAGCCGCTTTATCTTCCTCAGAAATAGGAAAAAATGATTCGCCCACTCCATTGTGTGCCACAACAATTTTTTCCTCTTTGATTTGAAAACTCTCAGCAATGTCTTGCTTTGAATATTCTGATACAGTAATAATTTTAGCCGCCTTTTTAGCAAATTTTGGAAAAAAATAATTTACGTAATTTCTGTTCCAAAACGGAATGTCTTTTGGGTAGTGAACAAAACTTAGATCATGAATTACGGGTATTTGTTTTATTTCGGAATTTAGGCTCAAATAACCGTCAGGCGATAACAAAACATCAATATTGTGTTTTTTCAAGGCTCTTTTTACACCAAATTCAAACCACAAAAAATACAAAAAGGGATGTCTTGCTTGGGGATGAATTACGACAGGGGTTACATTGCTCCCATAAATGAATTTTTGGTCATAATTCCTGTCAAAGAGGAAGAAAAATTCGTGTTCTGGATGATTCTGAACCAGTCTTTTTGCTACTTCGTGAGTAAACCAACCAAAGCCTTCAAGCTTTTTGGTTAATAAAAAACGAGTATTTATAGCAATTTTCATCTTGAGGACTAAGGTAATTTTTTCTTGTGAAATTGCCTAGTTAGAGTGCCATCAATAGCAAGTCGATATTTTTATGTGGCAAACTAAATGCGTCTCCCAAAGTTTTGCTTGTAAGCATACCTTTGTAAACGTATACTCCATGTCTAAAACCTTTGTTATCTCTCACCATTTTTGCAATTCCACCTTCTTCTCCAATTTGAATCAACAACGGGGAAAAAATATTACTCAAGGCAAAAGAGGCGGTTCTGGACACTGAAGAGGCAATATTTGGAACGCAATAATGAATTACACCGTGTTTGGTAAAAACCGGAGACTTGTGGTTAGTTACTTTCGATGTTTCAAAGCAACCTCCTTTGTCAATGCTTACATCTACAATGACGGCTCCTTCTTTCATGTTTTCAACCATCACTTCAGAAACCACGCATGGAGTTGTTCCATTATTAGACCTTAGGGCTCCAATAGCCACGTCTGCTCTCATGAGCGCTTTTTCCAACACCTTAGGATTAATGATAGATGTCCAAATTGTGGTGTTTAAATCATTTTGAATTCTTCTTAATTTGTACACATCGTTGTCAAATATTTTGACACTTGCCCCGAGGCCAATGGCAGATTTTGCTGCAAATTCGCCCACAGTTCCAGCTCCAATTATTACCACTTCGGTGGGTGAAACTCCTGCAATTCCTCCCAAAATGGTTCCCCTTCCGTTGTTCAGATTACTCAAATAATGAGAAGCTATTCCTATTGACTTTATTCCTGCAATCTCTGACATCGAACGGATTACAGGGTACACATCGTCTTCGTCTTTTACAAAATCCCACGCAATTGCTGTGATTTTCTTTTTCATCAACATTTCCAACGTGTTTTTGGGATGAACTGACAATTGCAAAGCAGCAAACAATGTCTGGTTTCCTGCCATCATTTCTATCTCTTCTTTGCTTGGCGGAGCTACTTTTATAATAATATCCGCCTTGAAAACCTCCGAAGTGTCATAACAAATTTCTGCCCCTACCTCACTGTAATCTTTATCCACAAAATTGGCGTTTACCCCAGCATTTGTCTCTACGCATACTTTGTGTCCGTTACTCACTAAAAGTGCAACTGCTTCTGGAACTAGTGAAACCCTATTTTCTTGAAAACTCGTTTCCTTAGGGATTCCTATAAACAATTTTTTACTTTTGGTTCCCGCAAGCTGCAGTTTTTCTTGAGGCACCATAAGCGCTTCTTTTGCAAGGGATTTTAGTACATCTGAGGACATATCAATAGGTTAGGGTGATGATTCGGGTAGTATCTACCACCTCGATAGATAAATTTACACATTTTTCGTCTAAGTACGAGTGGATTTTTTCTGGCCATTCGAAAAAACAGATGTCTTTGCTATCCAAAATCTCAATAACTCCAATATCCAAGAGCTCCATTTCATCTTTTAAGCGGTATAAATCAAAATGAAAAATTGAATCTCCAGATTCGGTTTTATATTCGTTGACTATCGAATATGTAGGGCTAGAGGTATGTTCGGAAACCCCCAAAATTTTGCAAACTTCATTCACCAAAGTAGTTTTTCCCGCGCCCATGGGTGCATCTAAACAAAAATGAGAATACTCAGCCGACAGCTGCTTAACAAATAGCGCCACCTGAACCAACTCTTTTAAATCTTTTACTTCAAATCTCTTTTCCATAACGGTTAGTTTTTTGTAATTTTCCTCAACTCACCTATGGCCTGAGAAATAGAATGGATTCCACTAAAAACAAGTCGAAGCTTATTGTTCCGTTCGCTCATTTTACAATTTCTTGGATTCGTTTGAATAAACATCAGGGTTTTTGTGAACGCATCTGATTCAAAGTAGGCAGATTGTTGATTGGAAGGAAAGAAGCAAATCATTTTCTCTTGTTTCAAGATTATTTTCTCAAACCCTATTTCTTTCGATAGCCATTTTAACCTAATGGTTTTAAGCAGCTCTGAAGTTTCTTCAGGAACATCTCCAAATCTATCTTTCAGGTTTTTTCTGTATGAATCTAGCTCCTCTGTCGTTTTAAGTTCGTCTAGTTCCTGGTATAAAGAAAGTCTTTCAGCGATTTGATTTACGTAGGTATCTGGAATTAATAACTCTAAATCTGTTTCTAACTGGAAGTCTTCTATTTCAAAAAACTTATCGTTTTTTTCGTCCTTAAATAATTCTTTAAATTCGTTTGTCTTCAGTTCTTCTATCGTTTCGTTAAGTATTTTTTGGTAGGTAGCGAAACCAATGTCATTGATATAACCACTTTGGCTGGCTCCAAGCAAATCACCTGCTCCTCGAATATCCAAATCCTTCATCGCAATGTTAAAACCGCTGCCTAATTCGCTGTGTTGTTCAATGGCATTCAGTCTTTTTGTGGCATCATCACTGAGCATATGTCGCGGAGGTGTTATTAGATAACAAAATGCCTTTTTGTTAGACCTTCCTATTCTTCCTCTCATTTGATGCAAATCGCTCAGCCCAAAATTATTGGCGTTGTTGATAATCATTGTATTGGCGTTTGGTACGTCTATCCCTGACTCAATAATGGAGGTTGCAACCAAAACATCATACATTCCATTGATAAAATCCATAAGGGTGGCTTCCATTTTCTGGCCTTCCATTTGACCATGAATGATTGCTACTTTTGCATCAGGCACCAGTCTTTGAATCATACCTGCGACTTCTTTTATATTTTGAACCCTATTGTTTACAAAATAAACTTGTCCGCCCCTTTGCATTTCATAGGACACCGCATTTCTTATTGTTTCTTCATTGAAAGTATGAATCTGTGTATCAATAGGTTGCCTATTAGGTGGGGGAGTGTTAATGACTGATAAATCTCGTGCCCCCATCAATGAAAACTGTAGGGTTCGAGGAATAGGAGTCGCAGTCAATGTCAAAGAATCTACATTCTCTTTCATGGTTTTTAGTTTGTCTTTTACGCCAACTCCAAATTTTTGTTCTTCATCCACTATCAACAGACCTAGGTCCTTAAATTTTACACTTTTTCCTGCAATTTTGTGAGTTCCAATCAATATATCTATCTCTCCCTTTTCCAGTCTTTCCAAAGTTTCTTTTACTTTTTTGGGAGGCTTAAAACGGTTCAAGTAATCCACTTTACAAGGAAAATCTTTTAGTCTTTCATTAAAACTCCTAAAATGTTGAAGGCTTAATATTGTGGTAGGAACTAGAATAGCGACTTGTTTACTGTCTGCAACTGCCTTAAAAGCAGCACGTATTGCTATTTCTGTTTTCCCAAAACCTACGTCTCCACAAACCAGTCTATCCATGGGAATATCTTTTTCCATGTCTTCTTTAACTGCCAGGGTAGCTTTGTGTTGGTCTGGAGTATCTTCGTACATAAACGAAGCTTCAAGTTCATGCTGAAGGTAAGTGTCTGGGGCAAAAGCAAACCCTTCTTTCATTCTTCTTTTTGCGTATAGCTGTATGAGGTCAAAGGCTACTTCTTTTAATCGTTTCTTTGTTTTGGCCTTCAGCGCCTTCCAAGCAGGAGTTCCTAACTTGTTTATTTTAGGTTTTTTACTGTCTTTTCCCGAAAACTTTGAAATCCTATGCAACGAGTGAATGCTCACATAAAGCACGTCTCCGCCCTCATACAAAAGTCTTATCGCCTCTTGTTCTTTTCCGTTTACATCAATTTTCTCGAGCCCCGAAAATGTTCCGACCCCGTGGTCTATGTGAACGATAAAATCACCTTTTTTTAACCCATATATTTCCTTGAGGCTCACCTGCTCTTTGGATTGCTTGTACCCTTCCTTTATTTTAAATTTATGGTATCGCTCGAATATTTGATGATCTGTGTAACAGACGATTTTTAGGTCATTATCAATAAAGCCCTTATCTATACTGGTATGAATAGGAGTAAATTCTGCCTCTTTCTCTATATCCTCAAAAATATCCTCTAGCCTCTGAATTTGGTTAGGGTTATCAGAAAATAAATAGTTCTCGTATTCAGCCTGGGTGTTCTCTTTTAGGTTTTGAGCCAACATATCAAATTTCTTATTAAAAGAGGGCTGAGGCGATTGATGAAAAACAACAGTTTCGTTGCTGAAATACTGTTCATTACCAAATTCAACTCCCGTGAATTGTTTGAGCTCAGTTTCAAATTCAATAGAATTGATGTACAATTCATTAGGAGGCAGTCTCTTCAGTTCATTCTCCAACTGATTGTAGGTGTACAAAGCTTTGTCAAACCCATTTTCTATTTTCTTCTTGGAAGTAGAAAAAGCATGTAACCATATCACAGATTTTTGGGAAATAAACTCGAAGAATGAAGTCCGTGAATCTTGCAGCAACTCTGCCTGAACATTAGGTGTGATGGTTATTTTTTTGTGGGTGTTGATGGATAACTGGTCAGCTATATTAAAACTTCGAATTGAATCAACTTCATCACCAAAAAACTCAATTCTAAACGGATAATCAAACGAAAAAGAGAATACATCGACAATTCCGCCTCTCACAGAAAATTGACCTGGTTCGTACACATAATCTACTTTATGAAAATGACTTTCGATAAAAAGCTCGTTCAAAAAATCAATGGAATATTTATCTCCCACGTGAATATCTAAGGTGCTTTTTCTTAACGATTTTTTTGTGATTACCTTTTCTACCATTGCTTCGGGATAGGATACGACTACGCTGTTTCTTCTGTTTTTTGAAATGGCATTCAACACCTCTGTTCTTAGTAACACGTTGGCGTTGTCAGTAGACTCTATTTGGTAGGGGCGTTTGTAGGAAGCAGGATAAAAATAAAACTTCTTTTTTTTATTTCCTTGGTTTATGTTTTCAAGCGTATTAAAAAAATACACCGCCTCTTCTTTGTCCTGAAACATAAACAACTGAAGATCTTCCTGTTCGGAGAAAATTGCAGAAGAAATAAAGGAGAGGGAAGATCCTACAGTTCCTTTGATGTGGGTGTAGCCTTGCTTGTTTGATATCGAATTTTGAAGATCAATTACGGGGGAAGAAGTTTTGTACTTCTCAATGATTAACGAAGAGTCTGTTTTCATTCTGGGTTAATTGTCGCAAAGATAGTAAATGCAACTTGGAAAAGTGGATTCGTTCTAATTGCTTTTTATGATTCTCATTTTTGGAATAAAATCTGTATTTTTACCTAATTGTAATCGAACCAAATGAGCAAAAACAAAGACATATTAATCCAGAAGCTGGATGAGTTTGTGAGGAAGTATTACAAAAACCTGCTTATCAAAGGAGGAATCTATACGTTTGCTATCGTTTGTATGTTTTTTCTGTCGCTTATTTTGCTCGAATATTATGGCAATTTCAACTCTACTTTCAGAAGCTTTCTTTTTTTTAGTTTCCTTGCTATTTCTACAATCACCCTTCTTCGATTCATTGCTATTCCTTTATTCAAGCTTAATAAACTAGGGAAAGTGTTGGATTACGATGCGGCAGCCAAAATTATTGGAGCTCATTTTGGTGAGGTAAAAGATAAGTTGCTTAACACGCTTCAATTAATCCAAACGGGAGACTCCTCCAGCAACGAATTGGTAGAGTATAGCATTAATCAAAAGATAGAAGAGTTAAAACCGATCAAATTTTTAACGGCCATTGACTTTTCTGGGAACAAAAAGTACCTCAAGTTTGCTTTGCTCCCTGTACTCGTTTTCTTTCTTATTCTTTTTGTGAATGCACGAATTTTAACGGATGGAACAAATCGAATAGTCAACTACAACCAAGAATTTGTGCCTGCTGCTCCGTTTCAGTTTGTAGTGACAAACCCAAGTATGACCGTTGTGGAAAACGAGGATTTTGAACTGGCACTCACCATAATTGGGAATGAAATCCCAAACGAAGTGTACTTAGAAATGGGTGGGAGCGAAATTAAATTGAGGAAAACAGCTAAAACTGAATTTAGATACACGTTCAACAATGTACAGAATAAAAAAACGTTTCGTTTTCGAGCTGCAGGATTTAACTCACAGAATTATCAAATTACTCCTATCATAAAGCCTATCGTTATGGGGTACAAGGTGAGTGTCGCTTTTCCGTCTTACACGAAAATCCCTGCCGTATCTTACGAGAATATAGGTCAGATTTCTGTCCCAGAAGGAAGTAAAATTTCTTGGGTATTTAATACCAAAAACACTTCCGCAATTTCTTTTCTTGACGGAAAAGAAAAACAGTCCTTAGCTGAAACAACAAAAGGAAATTACCAAACCTCTAGAACGATAAAAAATGACGGTGTTTTTTCTTTGAAAGTAGAGAATGACTTTATGAAAAACCCCGATTCTATTTTATTCTCTGTGCAAGCAATTAAAGATGAGTTTCCTCAAATTGCTGCGGCCGAAAAACAAGATAGTTTGACGCCCCGATTTAGTTATTTTAAGGGAAGTATTTCAGATGACTATGGGTTTTCTAAGCTTACATTTAACTTTCGTAAATATCACCAAGACTCGAGCGAAAAAAGGAGTGAATTTACCTCTTTGCCTATTGATTTTACCTCAGGATTCAACCAATCCCTATTTTATCATGTTTGGAATCAGAAAGACTTGGACCTTCAGCTCGGAGAGGTCGCAGAATACTATTTTGAAGTATGGGATAACGATGGAGTAAATGGAGCAAAATCTACTAAATCTATCGTTCAAAAAATGGAAGCTCCTAATGCAGAAGAATTTGATAAGAAACAAGAGGAGCGAAGTGAATCAATCAAGGATGAGCTAGAAAAAAATATTGAAAAATCACAGAAAATTCAAGAGCAATTAAAACAATTGAGCAAATCTATTTTGGACAAAAAAGAAGCAGATTGGCAAGATAAAAAACAGATGAAAGAGTTGATTCAACAACAAAAAGAATTGAACTCAAAGAATAAGAGTTTGCTGAATGAAACGAAGAAAAAAAACGAAGAAAAAAATCAGTTTGACCAATCGAATGAAAAGTCTAAGGAGCGGCAAGAAAAGCTTGAAAAACTAATGGAAGACCTCAATAGCGAAGAAATGGAAAAGCTATACGAGCAACTAGAAAAAATGATGGAGAAGCTCGATAAGAAAAAGCTTCAGCAGTCTTTAGAAAAAATGGACTTAGAAAACACAGATTTGAAAAAGGAAATGGAAAGAACTCTGGAACTTTTTAAACAAATGGAAATGGATGAAAAGCTTGAAGAGTTTGCCAACAAAATGGAGGAACTGGCAAAAAAGCAAGAGGAATTGGCAAACAAAAAGGAGGATTCCAAGGAAGAGCAAGACAAGCTAAACGAGGAGTTCATAGAGGCGGAAGAACAACTGGATAAGATAAAAGAAAAGAATAACGAATTAGAGAATAAAAAAGAATTGGACGAGCTTGAGCAGGAGAAAGAGGAAATTAAGGAGGAAATGAAAGAAAGTTCTGAAAGTATAGAAAAGAATAAACAAGATAAGGCGAACGATAGCCAGAAAGGTGCCTCTGAAAAAATGAAATCAGCTGCGGCAAAAGCCAAGGAGCAGATGTCTTCGAGTGCAGAAAGCTCTCAAGAAAACCTAGAGGATTTGAGAGCTCTTCTCGAAAACTTACTTTCTCTTTCATTTGACCAAGAATCGGTATTATCAGAAATTAAAATAACGAACGTAAACGACCCAAAATATGTCGCTTTAGGCCAACAACAAGTAAAACTTAAATCAGATGCCAAAATGATTGAAGACTCATTGATGGCTTTGAGTAAACGCATAGAACAAATTCAGCCGATTGTGAACAAGGAAATGAATCACATCAATCAGGGGATTGCCAGTTCGCTGAGCTACATTGGTGAAAGAATGACCAGAAATGCTGCTCAGCAACAACAATATACGATGACAGCAGTTAATAATCTAGCTTTGCTACTGGACGAAGCAATGAAACAATTACAGAAGCAAGCTGCAGCCGAAAAGAAACCTGGAAGTGGGAGTTGCAATAATCCTGGAGGATCCAATCCAAAACCAGGCCTTATGCCAAGCCTAAAAGATGCCCAGGGTAAGGCGGGAGAAGCATTAAAAAAACTTAAAAAAGCAGGTGAAAAAGGAAAAGAAGAGGGGCGAGGCGAAAAAGGAAACAGCGAAGAGCTAGCTAAAATGGCCGCTGAGCAAGCAATGCTTCGAAAAGCTATTCAAGAATTGAGTCAGGAGCTCAATGGAGATGGAAGCGGAATGGGAAATGAATTGAAAAAAATTGAAAAAGCTCTGGAAAGTGTGGAAGAAGATATTGTGAATAACAAAATCGATCAAGCAACAATATCTCGACAAAGAGAGATTTTAACACGTCTTTTGAAATCGGAAAAAGCACTAATGGAAAGAGAAATGGACGAAAAAAGAGAATCGCAAAGTGTTAAAAAACAATTAATAAGTAACCCTGACGAATTCTTACAGTATAAGAAACAAAAAGAAGAAGAAATTGAATTATTAAAAACGATACCTGGTTCTTTATCCCCATACTACAAGAACAGAGTAACGGATTATTTTAATCAATCGAAATAGACCATGGAAGAAACACTTATTAAAGAAACATTAGTACTAGATTCAAACCAAGACAGTATCAATAAAGTAAATGCTTTTGTAGATGAAATATTCGCTCAACACAGCGATAAATTAAAAGATTCTTACGGAAACATAATTATCGCACTAACGGAAGGAGTGAATAATGCCATTACACACGGAAACAAATTAGACAACTCAAAAAAAGTAACAGTTCACTTCGCACTGCTCTCCTTTGGAGTTTCTTTTACCATCACGGACGAAGGAACCGGTTTTGACTATACTCAGATACCTGATCCTACTGCCTCTGAAAACTTAGAGAAAATAAATGGCAGGGGAATCTTTCTGATGATTCAACTTGCAGACAAAATTGAATTTCGAGAAAATGGTAAAAAAATTGAATTGATTTTTAACTTTGCCTAATGCAACACGACCTTATATCCTTCTTTTCTGAGTCAGTGGAATTTCAGCTAATCGATAAGACAAGGTATAGCCAGTGGATCGCAGAATTGATCAAACAACAAGGCAAAATCCTTGGTGAAATTAGTTACATCTTTTGTTCAGACGACTATTTGCATGAACTTAATTTAGCACATTTAAATCACGACACTCTCACCGATATTATCACATTTGACTACACCCATGCTGGAATAATCTCTGGAGATTTATTTATTAGCGTGGATAGGGTAAAAGAAAACGCAGCTAGTTTTCAAGTAGATTTTTTATTAGAAATGAAACGTGTTATGGCCCATGGAGTTCTTCACCTAATTGGGTTCAACGACAAAACTACCGCAGAAAAAAAAGTGATGAGAAAAGAAGAAGACAAGGCAATTTCACTATTTTCAAACGAGCATGACATCTAACAACTCTACTTGTTACTATTCCAATTCATTATTCTCTATCTTTGTAAAAAATCGATACCATGCATCCAAAATACGACTTAATTGTAGTAGGTGGCGGTCATGCAGGCTGCGAAGCTGCTGCCGCTGCTGCTAATTTAGGCTCAAGCGTTCTTTTAGTGACCATGAACATGGAAACCATTGCACAAATGTCCTGTAATCCCGCTATGGGAGGAATTGCTAAAGGCCAGATAATCAGGGAAATAGACGCGCTAGGCGGATATTCTGGAATCATTACAGACCAAACCGCAATTCAATTTAAATTATTAAACAAATCCAAAGGTCCTGCCATGTGGAGTCCTCGAGCACAAAGTGACCGGAAGCGGTTTGCCGAGGCTTGGCGCATGGCGCTAGAACATACGCCAAATGTAAATTTTTGGCAAGATACGGTTACCGACTTAATTATTAATGAAGGAAAAATAGAAGGAGTAATAACAGGAATGGGCATTGAAATTTACTCTCATTCTGTTGTTGTTACTGCAGGAACTTTCTTGAACGGAACTATTCACCTTGGCGAAAAGCAATTTGGAGGAGGAAGAGCAGGTGAGAAAGCTTCCACTGGCATAACAGAGCGACTTATCCAAGCAGGATTTGAAGCTGGAAGAATGAAGACAGGAACTCCACCAAGAGTGGACGGCAGAAGCTTAGATTATTCCAAAATGGAGGAACAACCAGGCGATAACAACCCGGGCAAATTTTCTTTCTCTACTTCGACCGAACCTCTCAAAAAACAAAGAAGTTGTCACATCACGTACACCAATCCTGCTGTTCATGATGTATTAAGAAAGGGGTTCGAAAAATCTCCGTTGTTCAATGGACGAATAATTGGATCAGGGCCACGATACTGCCCTTCGATTGAAGACAAACTGGATAGGTTTGCGGAGCGCACAAGGCACCAAATCTTTGTAGAGCCAGAAGGTTGGGACACCTGCGAGGTTTATGTAAATGGATTCTCTAGCTCCCTTCCTGAGGAGGTTCAATTTAATGCCTTAAGATTGATACCAGGATTTGAAAACGCGAAAATGTTCAGGCCAGGATACGCCATTGAGTACGACTATTTTCCGCCTACACAATTAACCTATACACTCGAAACAAAGCTCGTTGAAAACCTCTATTTTGCGGGACAAATAAATGGAACAACTGGTTATGAAGAAGCTGCCTGCCAAGGACTCGTTGCAGGAATTAATTCTCATCAGAAAAGATATGGTAAAGAAGAGTTTATTTTGACTCGAGCAGAATCCTACATCGGTGTATTGATTGATGACCTGATAACAAAAGGAACTGAAGAACCATACAGAATGTTTACGTCACGAGCTGAGTATAGATTACTTTTAAGACAAGACAATGCCGATATTCGATTAACTCCGAGGGGGCACGCAATTGGGTTAGCCTCGGACGAAAGAATGAAGAGAGTAGAGGAAAAAATTAAAGAAACAGAAGGTTTAATTCAACTGCTAAAAGATACGAGCGTGGATTTTGAAGCGCTCAATCCTATATTGGAAAGCAAAAAAAGTGCAACAATTTCTCAAAAAATGAAGTTCGACAAAATCGTTTCTCGTCCGAATATTTCTCTCAAGGAAATTCTTGGAACTTCGCCTACTCTTGTTTCTAAAATTACATCATTAGATTCATTGACTGAAGAAGTGCTTGAACAAGCAGAGGTGCAAATCAAATACAACGGCTACATTTCCAAAGAGCAAAATGTGGCAGACAAAATAATTAGACTTGAAGGAACGAAGATTCCAGCTGATATGGACTACACCAAGCTTAGCTCTCTATCAAATGAGAGCAAAGAAAAGCTGAGCTCAATTCAGCCTAAAACTATCGGACAAGCCTCCCGGATTTCAGGGATTAAACCAACAGATATAAACATCTTACTTATCTATCTGGGAAGATAACTCTAAACGTTCCACGTGGAACCAAAATTAAGGCTCAATCAAATTGTTCCACGTGAAACCAACAACCTTTACAAAACCCCAGTATTTCATGTGAAACATTGGGGTTTTTCTTCAAAACAATGGTTTTTATTTTTTAAAGGGTTGTTTATCAGTGTTTTAAGCAAAAAACCATGGCGTCCCAAAATAATCTCTTCTATTAAAAGAACTCAATTTTTTTAGTGTTAGGTGTGTGAGCAAACCTAAGGCCCTGTTAAATCGTCTAAAAACAGCGTTTCCCGTGTTCAAACTTTGAGATTTACCTGTTTGGTATATTTTTTCAGTTTGCTTACAAAAACAATAGTGCTTTTTAAAAAGTTAATCGTAAATTAGTCTTATTAACAAAAACACAAAACTTATGAAACAACTAATTGCCATTACAACTATTTTATTTTTAACCATAACTCTATCCAGTTTTAACAATGTTTTTGTCGCTGACGAAGGAGACGCTATAATCGGACTGTGGGAACCGAGTAGCGGAAAAGCTCGAGTAAAAATTAGTAGGATTGGAAATAAATATTTTGGAAAAATTGTTTGGCTAAGGGAGCCTATTGACCCCAAAACCAACAAACCAAAAACTGATAAAAACAACCCGGATGAATCTTTGAGAAATGTTCAGTTAAGAGGCTTCAGAATGCTAAAAGATTTTGTTTATTCTGGTGAAAACGAATGGACAGGAGGCACTATTTACGATCCTGAAAGCGGAAGTACTTACAGCTCTACTATTAACAAAGATGGAGAGGTGCTTAACATTAGAGGGTATGTTGGGATAAAAGCATTGGGAAGAACAGATACTTGGAAAAGAATTAAACTGAAGAAAAAGAAATAATTCCTATGAACTACTTTACCTATAAAACTATTCTCGTTGGTTTCTTTCTACTTCCTGTAATTGGATTTGGACAAACCGATACCACCTACCAAGAAGAGGAAGAAGATTACAGCATGTATGATGATGTGGAGGATGTCGGAACCATTGTAACGTATTGCAGTCCTAAAATCTTTGATTTGAGCCCAAACAGGTTTGTTTCATTGGGTTACGACCTGAACAGCGGAGGTGATTTCACAAGCTCTGCTGAAGGAAGGTTTGCTCCCGATTCTGCTGTATCCGGCAGCCAAACGTCTGGTTTGGTCTACCACGGATTGAGATTAAATGCAAACATTCCGGTGATATCGCTTTCAAAGTTTGTTTGGCAGCTCGGAGGAGGGATTAATCAATCTAGAATTAATATTAACGATCAGGTTGGTACAAATCCTAGTCACAATTTATTGTCTGACGCCATTTCGAAAAACCTCACGAGTATTAATTTGAATACCACTTTATTTAAACCGTTGAATGAAACTAGTTTCTTAATTCTACAATTGCTTGCGGAGATGAACGGAAACTATGATTTCAAGTCTAACCAAACAACGCCTAATTTAAGAAACAACAAATATTCGGGTACCTTGATTTGGGGGAAGAGACCACACGACAGGCTGCAATGGGGGCTTGGGCTTTCTAGAACTTACCGTGCTGGCGAGCTTAATTATATTCCAGTTGTAATGTATAACTATACCTCAGAAAACAGAAAATGGGGTACGGAAATATTATTCCCAGCAAAAGCTCATTACCGAAGAAAGTTTAATCCACGTAATATATTACTCGCGGGGTACGAACTTGAAGGTTCTTCTTATCGTTTATATGACACACAACTAAAAGCTGAAGGACTAGAATTAAGAAGAAGTGAGATTCGTGCGAGACTTGACTACCAGAGGCAGCTTGTTGGCTTTCTCTGGGTAGGAATTCAGGCCGGGGTCATTGTGAACTACAATTTCAATGTAGATGAATTAGCTTCTCGAGATAATCAAGATTTTTACAG
>CBFHPW010000017.1:0-53248 GCA_965657945.1 Flavobacteriales bacterium | reverse complement strand
GAAAATGGAAAAAAACCTACTTAGTGTTAACAGATATAGTGAGTATTCAAACTTCGGCCACCAAATTTGAAATTTATTTAGAAGTCGAAAAAGATCGCTCCTCTCAACCTAAAGTTCTTATAGACAACCTTAAAGTAATGTTTTAACAGTATGGTAAAAAAGGATTCTATAAAATACTTGTTTCTTTTCTTTGATTATCTATCAGCGCTTACCTCATGGTCCGTTTTTTATTATTTCAGAAAAACTCAAATAGAACACATTCAATTTGAATTCTCCGAGAAGTTTTATTTAGGCTTATTGGTTATACCGCTTTTATGGGTCAGCGGATATTGGATTTTTGGATCTTATGACAATGTGTACAGAAAATATAGAATGCAAGTATTGGCAAAAACTTTTATGTCCTCTCTTATTGGCACACTCCTTGTCTTCTTCGTTTTTATTTTGGATGACAGTATTACCGTCTATTCGGATTATTATTTGTCCTTTATTGTATTGTTTGGGCTTCAGTTTATCCTCACATTTACCGCACGTATTATTCTTACCACCAATATTGTTAAACGTATTCATCAAAAAAAAATAGGATTCAACTCTTTGATAATTGGCGGAAATAACAAGGCTTATGAAACGTACTTAGAAATAAATGACGGAAAGAATTACGGAGGCAATATCTTCTTAGGGTACATTCGAGTGAATGGTAAAGACACGATATTAAAAGAATACATTCCTGAATTAGGTGTAATTTCTGATTTACATAGAGCAATTCAAGACAACGACATAGAAGAAGTAATCATTGCGGTAGAATCTGCAGATCATAAGGTTTTAGAAACTTTATTAAATGAATTGGAAGGATACGATTTAATCATCAAAATTATCCCAGACACCTACGACATTCTCTCGAATAAAGTAAAGACCAACAATATCTTCGGCACTCCATTTATGGAGCTAAAAACAGACATAATGCCGAAGTGGCAGAAGCGAATAAAGCGTGGACTCGATGTAACCTTTTCCCTAATAGCGATCGCTCTATTGTCACCTGCTTACATTATAATTCCTATCCTTATAAAATCTGGAAGTAAGGGAAAAGTTATATTCAAACAAAAACGAATTGGCTTACATGGCAATGAATTTGAGATTCTCAAATTCCGTACTATGAAGGAAAACTCTGAAAAAAATGGCCCTCAACTATCCTCTGAAAATGACAAAAGAATTACGAAAGTGGGTAAATTTTTGAGAAAAACAAGGTTAGATGAAATTCCTCAGTTTTTTAATGTATTGAAAAAAGAAATGTCGATTGTTGGCCCTAGACCTGAAAGGCAATATTTTATTGATAAAATTGTGCAAGAGGCACCGCACTTCAAACACATTCATAAGGTTGTGCCAGGAATTACTTCATGGGGGCAAGTAAAATATGGATATGCCGAGAATGTAGAGGAAATGGTTCAAAGACTGAAGTATGACATACTGTACATTAAAAATCAATCGTTAGCACTTGATTTAAAAATTCTTTTATACACCGTCATTATTGTCCTTCAAAGAAAAGGGAAATAATATTTTTTTATTTAAAATCCAATGTGATATAGTGCGTCTCCTTGATTAACAACTGGGTTATTATTAATGCCAAAAATCACTCCTTTTTTACGCGCTTTTACTTTCTTTACGGTTTTGTCGTAGGGTGTCGAAATCTGGCCGATTAAGTCACCGCGTTCAACCTGGTCATTTGGTTTTTTGTACGATTCAAACACACCAGAAAATGAGGCCCTAATCCAATGATTGTCTTCAATCAAAACATTCTCAAATGGTACAGGTTCATGATTTTCAATCATTCCATATGCAAACAAAAGGTTTAAAATACCAGCTCTTCCCTCTGCAATCGACTCTTGATCAAGCCTCAGTGATTCGCCCCCTTCAAAAACCAACATCGGAATTTTTCTTCGATTACATTCTTTTCGCAATGACCTTGGAATAAGCGAGGATTTGATAATCAATCTTGCGCCAAATTTTAGAGCCAATGGCAAAGCTTCTTCCATTGTGTCATCAATTCTTAGTTGAGGAACATTATGAATGGATTTTCCTCCAGTATGAAAATCAACTCCCATATCCACCAATGGCAAAATATGTCTTGTAAGAGTTTTAGCTACTCGAGAAGCTAATGATCCCTTAGAACTTCCTGGAAAACTTCTATTAATATCTTTGCCATCTGGCAAATCCCTTGAGTAATTGATAAACCCATACACATTTAACAACGGAATAGCGATCACTGTTCCAGCAGTTAATGAATCGAAAGCGCCTGTATTTATTGACTTACGAACAGTTTCAACGCCATTAATTTCATCCCCATGTAATCCTCCCAAAAAAAGTACAGTTGGTCCTGGTTTTTCACTTCTAAATACATGGGCAAAAATATCTATTTCTGTACCGGAGGGAAGCTTCGAAACACTGAGTCTCACTACTTTCTTTTCACCTAATTTTATCTCAGTTTTGTTAATTATCATGAGTCAGCCAATTTTTGTTCCATGTATTCCATAATCGATCCGGCAACATCTACTTGCGTGTATCTTTCGATCCCTTCTAAACCAGGTGAAGAATTCACTTCCAAAATCAAGGGTCCTCTGTCGGATTGCAATAAATCAACACCGCAAACTGATAAATTCATGACCTTGGCAGTTTTTACAACAAGAGCCCTTTCATCTTCTGTCAATTCTATATTCATACCTACTCCACCTCGGTGAATATTTGAACGAAATTCACCTTCGGGTGCAGTTCTTTTCATGGCAGCAACCACTTTTCCACCCACTACAAATGCGCGTACGTCTTTTCCCTTTGATTCACTAATATATTCCTGAATCAAATACTTTATATTCTGTTTATTAAAAGTATCTAAGTATTTCCTTGCATCATATTCTGTTTCTGCCAAAAACACGCCCAAACCTTGGGTACTCTCCAAGTGTTTAATTATCAACGGCACACCATTTACTTGGTCCATCATGTAAGGAATATCGGACTGTTGTATACTGGGAAAGTATGTTTTTGGAACTTCGATATCGCTAAATACTAGGTTCTGTGAAGCTCTTAATTTATCGCGAGATTTAAGCAGACCATTTGCTGTTACCACTGTTTTTACTTTCATCATTTCAAACTGACGAACAACATTGGAACCAATAAAAGTAGAGGAAGCTCCAATCCGAGGAATAATAAAATCAGGTGTTTCTAATTTTTTTCCTTGGTAATAAATATGAGAGCCGGTACCGATTTTTAATTCACATCTGGAATGATCGATAATATGAACAGAATGTCCACGTTTGAGAGCTGCCTCCTGTAATCTTGATGTCGAATATGATCCTTTGTTACGGGAAAGAATGTAGATAAGCATATGCATTGTAGATTTAATGCAATTTCAACTTTTTTTTGGAGTTTGCAAAATATTGCGAACAAATAATAAAGCTACAAGAAAGGTTGTATCTCCGCTATCAATTGTTCAGCTGGCATCACACCCGATTTTCTCCAAACTATTTGGCCATTTTTAAACAAAACGAGAGTAGGAACACCTCGAACATTGAATCTATTGGCAGCAGCTTGATTTTTATCTACATCAATTTTTACCACTGTTATTTTATCCTCAAGTCCGTTTTTTACTTGTTTCAATATGGGTGACATTGCTTGACAAGGCCCGCACCAAGTCGCAAAAAAATCGGTCAATACCGGGGTGTCACCATTAATAAGTTTAATAAAGTTTCCCATAATCAATTGGCCATTCGCCCCACCATACAACTTACGTACGATTTAGCTTTTTTTATAGTTGAATTCATTTCTTCATCCAAAGGATAACCGGCATTACTTAACTCCACTTTTACCTTTTCTGCACTTTCTTCGTTGCCAGAAAAAGTAACAGTTGATTCCTCGATATTTACTTTTACTGAATGTACACTCTCTACCGATTCTACTTTCCTTGTGATGGTTGAAGAACAACCACCACATTTCAAGTTTTGTATGTTAAAACTATAACTATTCATTACAATAAGGTTGATGGACATACATACTCAGTTAGGGCTATGCCAGACTTCTTAATTGCTCCAAATCCACCTCTCACATCTGTTACTTTATTCACCCCATTTCTTTTGAAAATAGACGTAGCGATTAACGAACGGTAACCACCTGCACAATGTAAGAAATACTCTTTTTCTGGGTTTATTTCAGCAAAATTTTGATTGATGTTATCCAAAGGAAAGTTTTCAATTCCTACTACATGTTCAGATAAATACTCACTTTCTTTCCGCACATCCAAAGGTTGCTCCATTGTACTTGCTTCAAAGTTTGTTTTGAATTCTTCTGCTGAAATAGAATCAATTTCGTCAAATTCAAAACCTTCCTTTAACCAGGAGTCGAATCCTCCTTTCAAGTAACCTTGAGAATTATCGTACCCTACTCTTGCCAATCTCATCACCACTTCTTGTTCCCTTCCTTCGTCTGCTACAATAATTATTTTTTGATTAATATCCACAATCAAAGCTCCTACCCAAGGTGCGAAACCTCCATCAATTCCAATCCAAATTGCTCCTGGAATGGTACCTTTTTGTGTGTATTCAGTTCCTTTTCTTGTGTCCAACACAAGTACAGAAGAATCTTGACTCATCTCCTTAAATGTTGCTGCATCTATTGGGGTTAAGCCATCGTTGTATATTTCATCAATTGGCTTATTCACCGCTTTGTTCATTCCTGCATTTTTTGGAAAATACTGTGGTGGAGGCTTAATTCCCGTTGTCAGCTCAATAATGAATTCTTCTTTTGTCATGTCAGCTCTCAAAGCGTAATTTGTCTTTTTCTGATTACCTAGTGTATCCCATGTTTCTTTGCTCATGTTTTTTCCACAGGCACTTCCTGCGCCATGATTTGGGTACACAATGGTATCATCCGACAGGGGCATTATTCTATTTCTCAATGTTTCAAATAAGTGACCTGCTAAGTCCTTTTCCGTCAAATCGGATTTAATTGCCAAATCGGGTCTTCCCACATCGCCAATAAACAGTGCATCTCCACTAAATAAATACTTTTTGTTTGCTTCCTTATCCTCTAAGAAATAGGAAGAAGATTCCATAGTATGTCCGGGTGTGTGAATCAATTTTAGTTCTGCCTCCCCTATTTTGAATACTTCATTGTCACTACCTTCATGAAAATCGAAGTTTGCTGTAGCTCCAGGACCATAAATGATTGTAGCTCCTGTTTTTTTGGCTAAATCTACGTGCCCCGAAACAAAATCTGCATGAAAATGTGTAAGGAATACGTATTTTATTTTTGCATTGTCATTCTTTGCTCTTTCAAGATACGGTTCTACTTCTCTCAATGGATCTATAATTGCAGCTTCTCCGTTTGATTCGATATAGTATGCCATTTCAGCTATACAAGAGGTAAATATTTGTTCTACTTTCATAAGTTCTGTTTTTTTAATTTGATTATTCAAATTTAGTTTTAATCAATTATTGTCTCAGTAACATTTGTCACAAAAATCAAGGTAATTTTTGGAATTCGTTTTATTTCGCAATAAATTCCATGTAAAATATTACTGTGGCCATTGCAAAAATGAAATACCCAAAACCTTTTTTTAATTTTTTCCCATCCAAATAATTGTTTAGATAGGTACCTACAAATATACCGATTAAAGATAGGAAAGTAAAAAGAAATATAAATGTCCAATCTATTTCTAACACCATAGCATCACCCAAAAAGAAACCAAGAATTGAATTTCCTGCGATAATAATGAGTGAAGTAGCGATTGCTACTTTCATTTCTACTTTCGCAAGAATTACAAGTGAAGGAATAATTAAGAAACCTCCTCCAGCACCTACGAACCCTGTTAAGGTTCCAATGGTTAGTCCTTCAATAAGAATGAGAGGATAATTATATTTCTTTGTTGAATTTGAGATTCGTTCTTTTCGTCCCTTTATCATTGTAATCCCGGCAGGAATCATTAATAATGCAAATAACCCAAACATTGCCATTCTTCGCGTAAACGCTATTTCTCCTAAATGAAACAAGACCTCTGGTAATTCGGGAACTACAAATTTTCTTACCAAGGTTACTGCCATGATAGTTGGAATACCAAAAACTAATGCTGTTTTCCAATCAACCAACCCCTTTTTACTTTGTTTTATTCCTCCCACTAATGCTGAAACACCTACAACGAATAATGAGTAGGCTGTTGCATATTGTTCATTTACACCGAATATATAGGCTAAAATAGGTACAGCAAGAATTGAGCCTCCGCCTCCAATTAAGCCGAGTGAAACTCCTATAAGTAATGCTCCAAAATATCCAACAAGTTCTAACATTCAATATAAATTTGAACAAAAATACTCGGATTATAATTCACTAGATGTAACCTTAGTTACAAAAAAAAGTCTTTCGATTAACCGAAAGACTTTTGCTTTTAATTATATATAATCTGACTAGATTCTATTATTTTGAAGATTTGTCGCATTTTCCTTTGCTCTTTGATGAACAACATGCTTTTTTCTCTTCTGTTGACTTTTTTTCTGTTGTGCTTGCGTGAGCTTTACCAGCTTTGTTACAAGACTTACCTTTCATTGCCGTGCATGCTTTTTTTGATGTACTTTCTGTGTTTTCCTTTTTCTTTGCACAACATTCTTTTTTGCAATCTTTTTTACAACTGTCTATTTTTTCATTGATTTCAGAGATTGTAGATACCGAAATATCTGTTGTCGCAATATTTACAGAGGCCAAAGACAATGAGGCTGTGAATACTGAGAGTACTAGAGTGATTAAGATGTTTTTCATTTGATTTTTTTTAATATTGATTACTAAATTACAAATATTTATTTAACTCTTAATTCAAAATTTGTTAAAATTCTGCTATTGTTGTAAGCGATCCTTGCACCTTGTCTTGAAGTTGTGCAATAATTTTACTCTCTAGCGGTAAGAACAAATCAATCCTTGATCCAAACTTTATAAACCCAAATTCCTCACCTTGCTTACACTGTTCTCCTGGTTTGGAGTAAGTTACAATCCTTCTGGCTACTGCACCTGCAATTTGCCGAACCAAGATTTCTTGACCCTTTTTATTTTCTAATACCAGTGTACTTCTTTCATTCAAAGTAGAAGACTTTGGATGCCAAGCCACTAAATATTTTCCTGGATGATATTTGTAATAATTTACTTTTCCATTAATTGGGTACCATTGAGCATGAACATTCAACGGAGACATAAAGATAGAAACTTTTATTCTTTCATCCTTAAAGTATTCTGGTTCATGCACTTTTTCTATAATAACTACCTTCCCATCCGAAGGAGCTATTATTTTATTGTCATCAATAATAGGAGTTCTTGGCGGCATTCTAAAAAACCAAACTATTAGTCCAAAAAGGACAGTTCCCATTGCAGCTAATATCATGACTATCAATTTGATTGGAATCAACCAATTTAATATTGTTATTAGTCCAGCAATGATAAGTGCTGATACTATAATAATAACCGTTCCTTCTTTGTTTATTTTCATCTTAAATCCAAAATAAATAACACATTACTAAAGGAGCACTGAATACAATACCATCAAATCGATCTAATATTCCTCCATGTCCTGGTAATAAATTTCCAGAATCTTTCAGCCCAGCCTTTCTTTTTAACATTGATTCACTCAAATCTCCTAAAAACCCGAACAAACTTATTATGGCTGCCATACCAAGCCACAAATAAAGCGAACTTTCTGTAAAATACGAAATCAAAAATGCTGCAACCAGTGAAAAAGCAAATCCGCCAATAACTCCCTCCCATGTTTTACCAGGAGAGATAGCTGGAGCAATTTTGTTCTTACCGATCAACTTTCCTGTCACGTATGCCATGGAATCGCTCGTCCATAAAACCACAAAGAAACCAAGCAAAATATGTTGACTACTTGTCACCTCTACTTTTGTCGCAAACTTTTCGCTAGTTCCCAGAATATTCAATGACATAAAAGGAATAAACACGTAAAGTAATCCGAATAAAATTTCATTGAGATTTCGAAATGAATTCGTTTTGGTGGTAAATAATTCATACATAAAGAACAAAGTAATTAATGGAATAAGAATGAAAATCCATTTGATTTCGATTGATTCTCGAAGTATTAAAAAAGACAAAACATAGGCGTTGCCCAAAACAACTATCTTGCTCAAAGAAGCAATTTTATTGGGTTCTCCATTATTTAAAAGCTTTGTAAGTTCCAATGAACCTATCAAGAGGCAAACAAAAAACACTATCCCGATGGAATAAGAATTCCAGAGGATACAAAATACAAGGGCAGCCACAAAAAGGCTGCCCGTGATTATTCTTTGAGTTAAATTATTCAATTCTATCTATTTTTATTCTTCCTCTTCATTCTTCGTTGAAGAATTTTCATCGTTTAAAATTTCTACTTGCTCTTCAACTTCTGTTGATTCAGATGTTTCATTTTTTTTCTCCAGTGAAGCTAATGGCTCTTCTTTTTTAAACGGTCTTTCTCCCAAGATTTTTTCTAAATCTTCTTTGAAAATAACCTCTTTTTCAAGCAATAATTCAGCAATTTGAGTTAATTTATCTTGATTCTCAGTCAAAATTTGCTGAGCGCGAATGTATTGCTCTTCAATCATTTTACTCACCTCTTCATCTATTACATTCGCAGTAGTGTCGCTGTAAGGTTTTGTAAATCCATTTTGATCATAATTATAGTAACTCAAGTTACCTACTTTGTCGTTTAAACCATACATAGTGACCATGGCATAAGCTTGTTTAGTTACCTTTTCTAAATCACTCAATGCGCCAGTTGAAATTTCACCGAATATGATTTTCTCAGCAGCTCTTCCTCCCATAGTTGCACACATTTCATCCAAAAGATGATCTGTTGTGGTCAATTGTCTTTCCTCTGGCAAATACCAGGCAGCACCTAAACTTTTTCCTCTTGGAACTATTGTTACTTTAATAAGTGGCGAAGCATGTTTTGTCAACCAACTCACTGTGGCGTGTCCCGCTTCGTGAAAAGCAATCTTTTTCTTTTCAGATTGGGTAATCAATTTATTCTTTTTCTCTAACCCGCCAATCAATCTATCCACAGCATCTAAAAAGTCTTGTTTCTCAACAACATCTTTTTTCTTTCTTGCAGCGATCAAAGCTGCCTCGTTGCACAAGTTGGCAATATCAGCTCCCGAGAATCCCGGTGTTTGTTTTGCCATAAACTCTACATCAAATTCTTTCTCGAGTTTTAATGGTTTCAGGTGAACGTCAAAAATCTCTTTTCTTTCATTCAAATCGGGCATTTCTACATTAATTTGTCTGTCGAAACGACCCGCTCTCATCAATGCTTTATCTAAAATATCAGCTCTGTTTGTAGCAGCCAAAATGATCACTCCGCTGTTCGTTCCAAACCCATCCATCTCGGTCAATAATTGATTCAAAGTATTCTCTCTTTCATCATTGCTTCCCATATTTGGATTGTTCCCTCTTGCTTTTCCAATAGCATCTATTTCATCAATAAAAATAATACAAGGGGATTTTTCTTTTGCTTGTTTGAATAAATCTCTCACTCTTGAGGCTCCAACTCCTACAAACATTTCTACAAAATCTGACCCAGACATAGAGAAAAAAGGTACTTTAGCTTCACCTGCCACTGCTTTCGCCAGTAAGGTTTTTCCTGTACCTGGTAAACCAACAAGTAAGGCTCCTTTCGGGATTTTTGCTCCCAAACTGGTATATTTTTTTGGGTTTTTCAAAAAATCTACAATCTCTTGTACTTCCTCTTTCGCGCCTTCAAGTCCTGCTACGTCTTTGAAAGATACATTTACATTTTTTCCTTTTTCAAACAGTTTTGCCTTTGATTTTCCAATATTGAAAATTTGGCCACCGCCTCCGCCTCCGCCAGCACCACCTGTCATTCTTCTCATGATGAATACCCAAACCAAAATAATAGCTACGATAAAAAGCAACGAGCCTACCCAGCTGTAATCTTCTTGTACTCCGAATTTTATCGTGAACTGTTTTTCATTTGGCAGCTTGTTATTGAGTTCCTTTAATTCTTTATAAAAATCCTCAGAAGGCGGAGCGTCAAATACAAAATGTGGAGAAGACTGATTGAACATAGTTGGCTTTCTGAATGACTTGTAATCGTCATTATTTGAGATAGCCTCACTTGTTAATCGCACTTCAGCTTTTCCTGTATTCTTTATGTAGGTTATTTTTTCAACCTCCCCATTCTGAGCCATTTCCTGAAACTTGTAATTGTCAATTACTCCTTTTCCTCCATTAGCTCCACCTAATACGCTAAACCCAATAATTGCCGCAATCGCAATCCCATATATCCAATAAAAATTGAATTTTGGCATGTTAGTCTTGTTTTTATTATTTCTAGGCGGTGTTTTTTTATTATCGTTTGCCATGTTTTTAATCTTCTATGTTAATTAATTTAGCGTCAGCCCACAATCCTTCAATGTCATAATGTTCTCTTGTTTCTTTGTAAAAAACATGAACCATTACATTCACATAATCCAACAAAATCCAAAGCGAATTATCGCTTCCTTCTTTATGATAAGGTTTTTCGTTAAGTTGTTTGCTTGTTTCTTTTTCTACTGATTTTGCTATCGAATCTACTTGAGTGTTAGACTCTCCATGACAGATTATAAAATAATCTGTTACTGAATTAGGAATATCTGTTAAATCAACACAAACAATGTTGTGAGCTTTCACTTCTTTCATTCCTTCTATGATAGTGTCCACTAACTGCTTAGTGTACTGAGTTGTTTCTTTATTCATTTATTTTTTTTACGCTCCGTAAACTTACTACAATTTTTCAAGTTGTGCTGTGTAAGATTTTCCTTTTTAGATGATTGTTGTCAGTGAATGGATACTTACCTTTATGTCATGAACAAATTTGGAGCAAATATTCCGGATAAAATAGGGCAAACAATCATAGAACTCGATTCTGTGGATTCAACTAACAATTACCTTTCCAAACTAGCAAATGAGACAATAGTGGAAAACGGTTCGGTAATTTTGGCACATTTTCAGACAAATGGAAAAGGTCAAAGAGGAAATAATTGGGAAAGCGAAGCTGGAAGCAATCTCACATTTAGTGTTTTTTTAGATATGACTTTTTTAAAACTCTCTCAAAATTTTTTATTGAGTATGATGGTTTGCAATTCTGTTCATGAACTCATCTCAAATTACACAACCGATTGCAAAATAAAATGGCCCAATGATATACTTCTGAACAGGAATAAAATGTGCGGAATTTTAATTGAAAATTCGGTACAAAAAAATTATTTGAGCAATTCAATCATCGGAATTGGACTGAATGTGAAGCAACAAAAGTTTGAAAAAAACATCCAAGCAACTTCTTTAGAAAAGCATACAAAACAAAGGATTGATAAAGAAAAATTATTCCTTAAGCTCTTAGAAATTTTAAACAAAAATTACCTAATTCTTTCTCAAGGAAATCAGTTAGCTATCAAGAATTATTACTTCCAAAACTTACTAGGTTATCATTCTGAATTAACCTATGAATGGTGCAAGACAAATGAGAGGTTTACTGGAGAAATACTGGAAGTGGAAGATAATGGCTTTGTTAAAATAAGAGTAAATCAGCAAGAAATTAGAATGATTGAAATGAAAGAGGTTAGACTATTGTAGTACCTAAAACAAAATATCATTCCTACAAGGGAGGCTTTTGTTCTAAAACCATCGGAATTCAATAGTAAAAAAAATCCTCAATCGTTTACACAATTGAGGATTTACATAAATTTACGATAATACTTATAAATGAATCACTTCATCGTAAGCAGCTGCTGCCGCTTCCATTACTGCTTCACTCATTGTTGGGTGAGGATGAACTGTTTTTATTATGTCATGACCAGTTGTTTCAAGTTTTCTTAAAGCAACCAATTCTGCAATCATTTCTGTAACGTTACTTCCTATCATATGACCTCCAAGTAATTCACCGTACTTCGCATCAAATATTAATTTCACAAATCCATCTTTGTGACCTGCAGCACTTGCCTTTCCTGATGCCGAGAATGGAAATTTACCAACTTTAATGTCATAACCTGCCTCTTTGGCTTGAGCCTCTGTCATACCTACAGAAGAAACCTCTGGAGAGCAGTAGGTGCAGCCCGGGATATTCCCATAGTCTAAGGCATCTGGATTGTGACCAGCGATTCCCTCAACACAAATAATTCCTTCGGCAGACGCTACGTGCGCTAGTGCAGCACCTGGAGTACAATCTCCAATTGCATAGTAGCCAGGGATATTTGTCTGGTAGTTTTCGCTCACCAAAATCTTTCCTTTGTCAGTTGCTATTCCCACTTCTTCTAACCCAATATTTTCAAGATTAGCCTCAATTCCAACAGCAGAAAGAACTACATCACATTCTATCTTTTCTTCTCCTTTTTTCGTTTTCACTGTAACTGAACAACCTTTTGAAGTTACGTCCACTTTCTCCACAGATGAACCAGTCATTATTTTGATACCTTGTTTCTTGAAACTTTTTTCCAGTTGTTTCGAAACATCTACATCTTCTACGGGTACAATATTTGGCATGTATTCTACAATAGTTACCTCAGTTCCCATGGCATTGTAAAAATATGCAAATTCTACTCCTATAGCTCCTGAACCAACTACAACTAATTTCTTTGGTTGTTTCGGCAGAGTCATTGCTTCTCTGTAACCAATTATATTTTTACCATCTTGTGGCAAATTTGGTAATTGACGAGATCTTGCTCCGGTAGCTATTATGATGCTTTCTGCGGAATATTCAGTTACTTTTCCATCCGTTCCAGTCACAGCAACTTTTTTTCCTGGCATCACTTTCCCCATTCCTTCAATCACCTCAATCTTATTCTTTTTCATTAAAAACTTCACTCCCCCACTCATTCCTTCTGCTACTCCTCTACTTCTTTTCACCACAGCATCAAAGTCATGCTTCGCTTCTTTTACAGAAATTCCGTAGTCTGCTGCATGATTAATATATTCAAAAACATTAGCACTTTTTAGAAGTGCTTTGGTAGGAATACATCCCCAGTTTAGGCAAATCCCTCCTAAACTCTCTTTTTCAATTACTGCAACCTTAAGTCCTAATTGCGAAGCTCTTATCGCTGCAACATATCCGCCTGGTCCAGTTCCTACTATTATTACGTCATAGTTCATAGTCGATTCTTTTTTTTAATTGTGAGTGCTAAATTAGTAAATCTAGGTTTAATAATTAAAGGGAATGTAAAGTATTGTTTCAAAAACCCCGTTTGTCTATTTTCTTTCGTGAATTCTTTTTTTCTGCCACTATCTTTTTGTCTTTCATCCTTTTTCGTTTTACTGAATAGGAAACAGAAGATTTTTTTCTCACTTTTTCTTTTTTAAAAGCCGCTTCCAATTGCTTCTTGAGCTTGTAAATCGATTTTTTTTTATTCTTGACCTGAGAACGATACTCCTCAGTAGAGATTCTTAAAACTTCTCCTGAAACATAAGGTTTACAATTAAGAATAATCATTTCTTTTTCATCCTTCGATACCCATTCTGATTGAATAAAATTCCATACAAGTGTAACTCGGGTTTCAGTTTTGTTTGCATGTTGGCCTCCCTTTCCATTGCTTCTGGATGTTTCGAAAGTGATTTCCAGCTTAATTTTTTCGGTAAGAGCGGTTAAGGAATTCATCTAATGTAAAAATTATTAGGCATGAGTCTTGTGATTCTTATTGGGTTTGAGTTTCTTGTTATTTGAAGCCTTAGTGTATGGCACTTCTCCACTCCAAGCTTTTACAAATCTTTCCTTCTATTTCATTTAATTCGCTCAACCTTTTATAGATTGTTTCTTCGTCCCAATACATGAGTGCTAATTTCACAAACATAGTACCGTGCTTAGCTTCGCTTGTCCATATTTCTTTGTAAAAACGCTTCAATTCAGGGTCTTCCAAAACTTCGCTAATCAGCTTAAACCTTTCCATTCCCCTCATTTCCACAATGCTAGCAATAAGCATTCTGTCAATCAATCTCTCCTCTACTCCGGATCTAATAGAACCAATTAATTGTTTCATGTATTTATCTTCTGCCATTTTTTGAGGCAGTTGAACTCCTCTTTTTTCCATGAATTTATACACTCCTTCAAAATGCTCTAATTCTTCTATAGCAGTTTCTATCAAAAAGGGAATCCACTTCGTTTTATCCGGACATTTTGCGATAATTCCTAGTGCCATAGCTGATACTTTTCTTTCATTATCTGCGTGATCTTGCAACAATGAATCCATATCCTTTATGGCATTTTCTGCCCATTCTCGAGGTGTTTCGTAAGTTAAATCTATTGAGTATTTCATTTTCGACTTATTTTGAATCAAAAATAGATATTCCTTAGCTTAAAAATTTGATATCACAACTTATTTTTTTCCTTCGCATGTCGTATATTTAACAAATTATAATTGAACCAACTGAATGAATAAGCAAAGTTATTGGACTGCAACAATGAATCATTTAACTGAAAAAATTGCTGTAATTGAAACTGCGCTCAAAGACACTCAGGATTCTGCTAACTCCGATACTAAAAGTTCGGCAGGCGACAAACATGAAACTTCGCGAGCCATGGCTCACATTGAAAATGAGCGGCTTGCTACTCAGCTCAAGGTTTTGCAAATCCAAGTTGAAACTTTACAAAAAATTAACCCAACAATTCAAGGGATATCAGTCAATTTTGGTAGTTTAGTTTTTTGCGGGGAGTTGCGTTTCTTTCTATCTGTGGGATTAGGAAAAATTAAACACAACCAAACTGGATTCTTCGCGATAGCCACTAACTCACCCGTGGGAACTTCCTTGTTGGGCAAAAAAGTGGGAGATTTGATTCAGATTGGAAATAAAAAAAATACCATTACACATGTTGAATAAACTACTTATTTTTTCGCTTTTACTCTTTGCTAACTGGGGATTTAGTCAAGATTCCTATGTGCCTGAAGAAATTCCAAACAAGAGAGCATTCAGAGTAGGATTCTCAATGAAGCTTGCCTTAGTTCCACAGCGGTCTTTATTCTTTCCCGAAGAGGCAGTAAATAGTGCATTTTACCAAGAGCATTTTGGATTAGTTTCTTACCCAGAAAGTGTAGATCGTGCCACGGCAACTATCCAATTAGGCGGCAATGCCGCTTGGATTTTGTATTCCAAAAATGAACGAGTTGCATTTGAATTAGGTGCGGATTTGGGGTATCAGAATTCAGGGAAGCTAAACGATAGAATATCAAAAAGAGTGACTAATACTGACACAAATTTTGTTTCAGCCGAAATAAATGTAGATTTTAACTTGAATGAAATATATGGAGGCGGTTACGCCCTGATTAAAACCAATAATCAATTTCTGAATGTTTACATCGGTCTGGGCCTTTCAGCATACACCTCTGTTGGTTCGGCTGTAGTTACTAATTATTGGCAAGGAAACGAAATGGAATCATACCAAACAAAAATCCCAAATTATTCCAAATTAAACCCATACATCCCGCTTGGTTTGGAATTTCGAATGTCTCAAAAATCAGATGACTTGTACATGAAACTTATGGGGTCTGTTAGAAGAGAAGTAAACGAAGAAAATTATCGGCCAAATAGATTTTTCTTGACAGCCGGATTCCAAATTCAATATCAATTTTAATACGCATAATAATGATAAAAAAAGCACTCATTTTACTCACGATTCCTTACCTCGCTTTCGTTTACCTAGAAAGTTGTAACAAACCCTGCGATCATCCAGAAACAAGGAATATCACCGGAATAGATATGACCTACAGCTCAGGTTTTATGAGTAATCAAAATTCTTTGATTATGAACATCAATTACGAAAGTATTTATGCACAAAACTTCCAATTTAATCTAACTAATAAAGCTTTGGCACTTTCACAAGTGTTCGACCCTTGCTTTAATAGATTAGTAAATCCTATTGATTCTGTATCCGTTGTTTCCACGAATGATTTCAACCTTTCTTTTCCAGCAAATAGTGAATTAAATAGTTTGTTTAGAGTACATGACCAACCTTCTGTACTCTTATTAAAAGATTACCGTTATGATGTAAATGAAGAAAATATTTACTACTATGACAGCGATCTCTATGAAACTTCAGTAAGATTTTCAAATGACTCATTACCCACTATCGATTCCATACATAATTTATGTGTAACAGTTTATTGCAGTAACGGAGAAGTGTTCAAAGATTCTGTCCTCGGGATTAATTTAAAATCTAATCTTTAATAAGACGGGAACATTCTTAATCAAATTCTCCTTAATTTTGTTCTATGTCAGAAATAAATAAAAAAATATCAACCGAGCGAAGAGAATTTGAAGAAGGTACTTTGGATGAATCGCAAGTTCCAAAAGAACCGAAAGAACTTTTTGAAAACTGGTTCAAAGAAGCCCTGGATAAGCAAGTAATGGAGCCCTATGCTTTTCATTTAGCAACTATTTCAAAAGACAACATACCCTCTTCTAGAGTTGTTTACTTGAGAAGTATTGAAGAAAATGGTTACGTATTTTTCACTAATTACAAAGGAAAAAAAGGACAAGATATTGAGGCTAACAATACAGTTTGTATGAATTTTTTCTGGGCAGAAAAAGAACGACAAATTAGAATTTACGGAAAAGCAGAAAAAATAGAAACTCAGTTTTCTGATGCATATTTTGCTAGCCGACCACGCCAAAGTCAATTAGGTGCTTGGGCCTCACACCAAAGTGAAAAACTAAAAAATCACAAAGAGCTTTCGGACAGATTGGCGTTTTACACCCAAAAATATAAGGGAAAAGAGGTTCCAAGACCCCCACATTGGGGAGGTTTTCTTATAGTTCCTTTTTACTACGAGTTTTGGCAAGGAAGAGCAAAAAGACTGCATGACAGGGTAACTTACACCAACGAGGATAATACATGGGTAATAAAACGAATCAATCCGTAATGCGAGTTTCTTCGTTTCTATTTATCACTTTTCTTGGTTGTTCTTTATTTTTTTCTTGCAATGAAATTTCTTCCTCAAAAACAACTTTAGAATTGGAAGAAATAATTCCTTTGAGCTACGCCAAAGGAATTTCCATGTACAAAACAAGTGAGGGCACTGTTGTCACAGTTACCAATCCGCAAACTCAAGAAATATTAGATCATTTTTTGGTGTCGCAGCTTGAAGAAACACAAATGAAAAACATTAAATTGATTTATCCCAATTTCCAAAGTGTTTTGGCATATTCTTCCACTTACATTTCCTTTATGAGCGCTTTGGGTGTAGAAAATAAAATAACAGGAGTAACTTATTCTCAAGGAATTAGAAACAATGAAATAAAAAAAAGATTAACAGAAAAAAAAACAATTGATGTGGGTTCAGACCAAAGTCCAGACAAAGAATTAATTGTTTCTTTACACCCGGATTTGGCAATGATTTATCCAAGTAACGGAAACCACGATTGGTTTTCTTCATTTTCTATTCCAACAATTACCAACGTAGAATACCTCGAAATTCACCCCTTAGCTCAGGCAGAGTGGATTAAGTTGTATGGGGTATTATTCAACAAAGAACGATTGGCCGATTCCTTGTTTTCGGAAATCGAAAAAAAATATTTAAACGAAACTTCAATCAATCAAGGAGAAAAACCGGTTATTTTATGCGGAGAATTGTATGACGATGTTTGGACCTTACCTGGCGGACGAAGTTTTACAAGTAAATTGATTGAAGATGCGGGCGGCATTTATTTTCTTGAAAATGATACAACTTCAGGTTCAAGAAAATTAGATTTTGAAACCATTCTTTCCCAAGACTCAACGTTTGATTATTGGTTGCTACTGACCTTCAACTTCCATCCTATTACCTATTCATATTTAAAAGAAAACAAGCCACGTTATTCCTATTTATCCATATTTTCGACCGACAAAATAAGTGTATGCAACACAGCTACTTCCTCTTATTTTGAAACAGGAATATTGGAACCACACATTTTACTGAAAGAAATTAAATCTTTTATTCAACAAAAGGCGCCAGAAGATTCATTGAGGTATTTTAAACGATTAAAATAGCAAACCCTCACACACCCTCCCGAATAGCGAAAAAGTTACTGATTCAAGAGGATCCTTGATAATGGATTCCTATTTAGGTAGGAATTTCTTACTAATAAAAAAGCGAATCAACTTGTTCAGTCGATTCGCTTTTTTTAAATTCTAAAAAGAATCAAAAGTCTAAATAGCATCAGACTTCCAACTCCGAACTACTTACTTAATACCTAGTTTCTTTTTCATTGATTTAGTCAATGCATCTTTATGAATTTGGATGTTCATAGTTTTGTATCTAACGTAGGGAAACGATGCGTAAAAATAACCGTCACATTGGTTGTAATCACCCCAAGAGTTTTTCACCACGAAGTATTTAGTTCCTTTTTGATCTTTTACAATTCCTGTGATGTGCATCCCGTGATCATCGGTTGTTTCTTGGCTATCAAAAGCATCTTGTCTCTCTTGCTGAGTTACAATTCTTTCTTCAACCGGAGTCATAAATGCATTACTAATTTTTTCTTCTCCTGCATCACTAAAGTGCTTATTATTTCTACCTTTTACTTTAATTGTCGACTCATCCGTTGGCAAAATTGCTAATGCATCTCTGGCTGAAAATCCTTTTTCTGAAATATCTGCACCCCATGCAAATGTGTATCCGTCCATGATAGCAGATTCCATCACTTGCATGAACTCATCTAAAGGTAAATTGTAGCAGGATTGCAATGCCCAATTGTCTTGTACTTCAATTACAAAACTTGAATAAAAAGGGTGGTGAGTGTACGAGGTTAGTGACACATAATCATCCATATTCAAATCCAAATGACTTGCAAATGATTTTGGTGTATAAGAAGCACCTTCGTACTCAAACTTAAAGTCTTCCATGTTATCTGGCAATTCTCCTAAATAAGCATCCGTTACTCCCGTAATAGCTTTCTTCCAAGATTTAGTCAGTTTTCCTCCTTGAGGTTTCTTTGCCAAAACTTCAACCATTGCCTTTAGCATTCCTTGCATTTCTGAGTGGTTGTGAGAATCCGAACCGTAATTCAATCCCTTGTAAGCTGATTCAGGAACAATTCCAAATCTTTTTATTACCCATGGGATATCGTGAAATGCTCCCCCTGGGCCAAAATTAAAGGTTCCGTAATACCTTAAATAGTTTTCTGCTTTGCCGATATAAGCATTCCTTACAATAAACATTTCGGATAAGTCATGCTTTCCTTTTCCCTTTCTAATCAACTCAGATTCTAAAAATGATAAAGCCGAAAAGCTCCAACAAGTTCCCGTTCTATTTTGGTTTTGAACAGAGGTTTCGTCTAAGTTCTTTACTTCAGTAAACAGGTAATCACTTCCTTTTTTATTCGTAATTGTATCTTGAGCGATACTACTAAAACTGAAAGCCGAAAAGGCCAACAATGAGACAATAATTTTTTTCATGTTTGTATTTGGGTTTATATTTTTTTAAGAATTCTAAGTTACGGAACATATTCATAACATCCAATATCGCCTGGGTTACTTCTTGTGTTATTATCTAAATCTGTGGGCAAGAAATAAATTGGATCTGCTTGGTCGATGCACACCGAACTGCTTTTGAGTTTTAAAGTAGATGAAGAGAAAAAATTAGGAGAAATATTCCGTTTTATGTTGACGTAATTTGAGTTTATCGGTTGATCTGTTTTTACCAAGCAATGATTGAAACGATAATTGGCAAAATTACCAGGAAAAGTATCCAAAACTATTTCGTTGTCAATATCACCATAAATAATGGAATTATTGAAATTAGCCCGTATAATTGGGCGGACATAAACCGTACCATTTGCTTCATAATAATTATTCAATATCAAGGCAGGAGTAGTTCTGGAGGAAGCTGTCCAAAAATTATTAACCGTGCAATGGTTGAAATAATATTCACCTCCTAATCTCAAAGCAACCGCATTATTTCCCGCTCTATTAAACCTGGAATTAACAGCATGTATTCTTGCCCCTTGTGCAAATAGTGAAGCAAATGAATGATTAAAAGAAGTAACATTGTTTAGTGTGAGAGAATCTCCACCAAATGCTGTATCGACATAAAGTCCCGCAGTTGCATTTTTGATGATGGCGTAATTAATCACACTGTTTTGGGCGATAGCAAATCGAATACCGAACCATTGCCCTGGCTCATTTGCATAGGAAGCTTCTCTCCTATCTCCTTGAAAAATAACTCTGTTGGCTTCGGTCCCATTTATATTCAAAGAACTTTTGTACACATAAAGTACGGCATTGTTGTGTGCATAAATTACGGCTCCGGCAGGAATGGTTAACGAACAGTTGGAATCAATTCCTGGAAAACCTACCGCGGTTATTCCATACAAAACATGTGGCTTATCCACAGCCCAGGTTTCTCCACATACAACTTCATTATAATGAAAATAGGCGTTTTGCCCCCACGCAGCTAGTACAACCGATTGATTATTTCCATTTATTTGGAAATGAATTTTGTCTTGAACCACAAAGGGGTTGTTTGCATTGGTTGGGTCAATCGTAACCTCTACAAAGATGTAAATACTGTCCTTTGGAGGAATTTCTAAATCTTTAACAACCACCCCAGAGATTCCATCCACATTCATTCGGTAAGGAGAGGAGGTACCTTTTCCCAATCTAATTTGAGAAATAGAAATTGGACTACTGTATATATTCGTAACAGTAAACCTTCTGTAAGTTGAACCGATAGTCGAAAACACTGTATCAAAAACCACTGTATCTTTGGAAAATTGTAATGTTACTGAAGAATCGTCAAGAAAATTTTCTTTTCTGCAACTTGAAATCGAAGTGGCCAGGATAAAGGCTGATGCAATGGCTAAAATATAGAATAAAAAGGGTGTTTTTATCTTCATAATATGGGCTGAAACCTAATTTGTTGTTGAAATTACGGCTTTTTTCAAGATTTAGTATAAAAAGGTAACGAGAAATGTTTTTAATCCAAAAAGAAATGTGTAAATTCGCAACTTAATTAACGATAACATAATGCCCGCTAAATTTAGGTGGGACTAAATTATACACTATGAAAAAAGACATCCACCCAGAAAACTACAGATTAGTTGTATTTAAGGACATGAGTAACGATTACATGTTTTTGACTAAATCTTGTACTGCAACAAATGACACAGTTGAATTTGAAGGAAAAGAATATCCATTGATCAAAACGGAAATTTCTCACAAATCTCACCCTTTTTACACAGGAAAACAAAACTTTGTAGATACTGCTGGTAGAATTGATAAATTTAAATCAAGATACGCAAGACACATCAAGAAATAAGTGTCTCATTTATATAAATTTAAAAAGCCTTTTTGAAAAATCAAAAAGGCTTTTTTTGTGGAGTATACCAAAATAGCTAATTATCCTTGTTTGCTAAATTTGGTCAACTGCTTATTCATACGATCAATTACTTGCCGATAAGAAAGACTTTGAATTGGCGAAGGGTGAAATCTCACGTAATAAGGAAAGGGGGAATTCAATCTCTCAAAATTATGATCTCTCAAATACATGCATTTAATTGTCGTATTCACTTCAGAACCTTTGTATTTTTTTTGTTTAGAAATCCCTGTTTTCTCCTTTTGCTTTGTTTTCGTTTTCAATTCTTCTTCGTTTCTCAACATTCCAAAATCAGCTACAAAATAATTTGTATCCAACTTGACGTCCTTCGCAAGCAAATCATACGAAGCGTACAAGGTAACTTTATCGAATTTTCCTTCTTGTAGATTCTCGGAATCATGACTGTAAAAGAAATACACTTCGCAAAAGTCAAATCCTGAAAAAGAACTCATTATTTCCTTATTAACAGCGTCTTGTTTTATTTTTACTGCTCTTGCTCGTTGCTCCATTCCTTTTTCCTGCAGAGCTTTTATTACGGGTGTTTTATCAGACAACCGAACTAGCAAAATGCTTTGTTTCATTTGTACTATTTGTTTCTTAGATTTTCCCCTCAACTCTTGCTTCTGCTCAGTTGCCAGGGCGCCCAAAGAAAGTAGAGCGATTGTAAATAGTATGATTGTTTTTTTCATGGCTTGTATTATTGGTCTAATTTAATGAAACTATCTCAAAATATATTCCATTCGTGTAGCCTAAAAGCAAAAAACCCTCTCGGAATTACGAAAGGGTTTTGAATCAAGATTAATGGCAACGAGTTAATAGTATAATAATCTTCTTACATTGGCCACATATTTCGCCAATCTGATTACTTGTTTTGTATACCCAAATTCATTGTCGTACCAAACGTACAATACAATATTTCTTTTATCTTCAGAAACGATAGTAGCGTGACTATCAAAAACAGAACAACATGTGTTTCCGATGATGTCATTTGAAACTAACTCTTCTTCTATAGAGAATTTTATTTGATTCACTAAATCACCTTCCATAGCATATTTTTTTACCATTTGGTTCACTTCTTCGAGAGTAGCTTCTTTCTTAATGGATAAATTCATGATAGCCAAGGAACCGTTTGGAGTTGGAACTCTTACCGCATTGGCTGTCAATTTCCCGTTCAAACTAGGAATAACTTTCGTGACTGCTTTTCCTGCTCCAGTAGAGGTTATAACCATGTTTATCGCAGCCGACCTTCCTCTTCTTGGCTTCTTGTGGTAGTTATCCAATAAGTTTTGGTCATTCGTATAGGCATGAACAGTTTCAATATGTCCTTTTTCTACCCCGTATGTATCTTCAATTACTTTTAAGATTGGGGATATTGCATTTGTCGTACAACTTGCCGCAGAAAAGATATCGTGCTCATCTCTCTTGAATTCTTTTTGGTTGATTCCATACACAATATTTGGTATTTCTTTTCCTGGAGCTGTCAAAATTACTTTAGACACACCCTTTGATTTCAAATGATTAGAAAGTGCCTCTTTGTCAGTAAACACTCCTGTGTTATCTATTACCAGAGCATTACTGATACCAAAAGTAGAATAATCAATCTCCGAAGGATGATTAGCTTGAATAATATTAATTACCTGACCATTGATGATCAAGTTTTTGTTTTCATAATCTTCGAAAATAGTTCCTGGAAAAGGACCGTGAACAGAATCCATTCTTAACAACGAAGCTCTTTTTTTGATTTGATCTTCCGAGTTGTTTCTTACTACGATTGCTCTTAATCTCAACTGCTGTCCTTTACCAGCTTGTTTCACCAGTTCTCTTGCGGCTAATCTTCCAATTCTACCAAATCCATAAAGCACGACATCTCTTGGTTCTAATGATTGGTTATCACTTGTTTTAAATCCTTTTAATTTTGAATTCAAAAATTCAGTGATTGATGCGAAGTTTCCTTTTTCACTAGCCCATTCAGCAGCTAACTTTCCAATATCAAGTTTGGAAGGAGCAATATCAATATTTAGTAATACTTCCGCTAATGCCGCAGAATCTTCCACCGTGATTTTCTTTCCAGTTACATCAGTTGTTGATTTGTGCAAGCTAAGAATTTCCGAAACACTTTGATCTACAAGCGGATTCCTAAAAAGGACTAATTCAATAGATTTGTCGTACAGTAAATTCCCTATTGAAGAGATTAAATTAATTGCAGATTTTTCTTTGTTTACCCAGTCATTTAATTCTGACTCGTAAAATGCTTTGGAAGCGGTTTGGCTCATTGTTAAGGGTTTTAAATTTCTTGACAAATTTATCAAAATTTAAAGAAAAAACTCTCTCCAAAATTCAAAACTTCCACAAAAAAGAAAAACACTTCAAGGGATTGAAGTGTTTTTCTTTTTACATATTTATTAAGACGATTTTCCTATCCCAAATAGGTTTTGAGCAATTTACTTCTTGATGTTTGCCTTAATCTTCTGATTGCCTTTTCTTTAATTTGCCTTACTCTTTCTCTGGTTAAGTCAAATTTAGTTCCAATTTCTTCCAAAGTAAGACCATGTTTCATTCCAATTCCGAAGAATAAAATAATCACTTCTCTTTCTCTTTCAGACAAAGTAGATAAAGACCTTTTGATTTCTCTTTGTAAGGATTCAATCATTAAGTCGGTATCGGCAGTTGGCGAATCAGAGTTAATTAAAACATCCAATAATGAATTATCTTCACCCTCCTGAAATGGAGCATCTACAGACACGTGTCTTCCTCCTACTCTCAATGTATCATTAACTTTTGTATTTGTTACTTCTAGCTCTTCTGCCAATTCATGCTCACTTGGTGCTCTTTCGTATTGTTGCTCAAGCCTTGAGAATGTTTTGTTCAATTTATTCAAAGAACCAACTTGGTTCAATGGCAACCTCACAATTCTACTTTGCTCAGCCAAAGCTTGAAGGATAGATTGTCTAATCCACCAAACAGCATAGGAAATAAATTTAAATCCTCTTGTTTCGTCAAATCGTTGAGCAGCTTTTATCAACCCTAAGTTTCCTTCGTTGATTAAATCGGGTAAAGTAAGTCCTTGGTTTTGGTATTGCTTAGCAACAGAAATTACAAATCGTAAATTCGATTTAATTAATTTCTCTAAAGCTATTTGATCACCTTCCTTGATTCTTTGAGCTAAAAGTACCTCCTCTTCTGCTGTAATTAGAGTCTCCTTACTAATTTCTTGTAGGTATTTATCAAGCGATTGACTTTCCCTATTGGTTATCGATTTGGTAATTTTAAGTTGTCTCATTCAATGGTTTTAGGTAAATATAAGGTACAAAAATAACATTTTTTCTTACTTCTGTCAACACCTTTTACGTAAAGCCTTGTAGAATGTTACATTGAAAGGGGTTATTTTCATAAAAAATTGCAATTGTTCTTCTAATTACTTGGAAGTGAAGTGGTAGAAAGTCAACATAAGGGAAAGATTATATTGAAAGGTAGAGGGAATAAATTTTTTGATCTATTTAGTTTTATCATTCTTTCCCAATTTACGGGAGGAATCTTATTCATTGTTATTCATCAAAATGATTCTCTTTGTGATACGATTAGATTAAAACTCGATTTTTTTAGGGAATGTCAAATGGATAAATCCACAAATAGAATACTATTTAATAGCCAACGAAATCAATTGTTTTTCTCCTATAAATCCTTCTAACCTGTCTCCTATCTTTACTGGTCCAACTCCTGCTGGAGTTCCTGTATAAATTATATCCCCTATTTTTAAAGTGAAAAACTGAGAAACGTAGCTCACTATTCTATCGATAGAAAACATCATATCGTTTGAGTTACCGAGTTGAACTTGTTCTCCATTTTTATTCAAACTAAACTGTATGTTTTGAACAGATTCAAATTCTGATTTATCGATAAATTCATTCCCAATTACAGCTGATCCGTCAAATGCTTTTGCCTTTTCCCATGGTAAACCTTTTGTTTTACATTCATTCTGTAAATCTCTGGCTGTAAAGTCAATACCCAATCCTATTTTATCGTAATATGTGTTTGCGAAGCGTTCTTCAATGTGTTTTCCTACTCGGTTTATTTTCACTAATAATTCCACCTCAAAGTGCAAATCCTTAGTGAATTCTGGAATGTAAAAAGGCACTCTTTTTGGCAAAATTGCCGAATCGGGCTTTAAGAAAAAAAGTGGTTCTTTTGGTGCTTCGTTTCCTAATTCTTTAGCGTGTTCGCTGTAGTTTCTTCCTATGCAAATTATTTTCATTTGAATTAAGATTACTTCATAATAGTATTAAAGTTTATACTTGAAATCTGATCAGCTGGATTTATAATCCTGCGGTTTTCATTTGATTTTTCTCTGTTATTTATTATCTCTTCTTAAGAAACTGTCTTTCCTTTTTTATCTTGTTACACACCCAGCTCTTTTCTTCTTTTGATATCTGTTAGTAAAAATCGTCTTAGATTTTGTCAAGTATTTTTTTGTCTTTTCATAGTTAAATGATTGTACAAAAGTTATCTTTCATTGACTATCTCCACAAATCCCGAATGCTCCGATTAAGCGATTCGCGCAATTTCTGTCAAAACGGAAATTGGCTCTCTACTTACATATTATCCTTAACCTCTTGAAGAACTTTCTTTGTATACCGAGGGAAATCCCCATTCATCATCCAAGAATAGTAACTTGGTTCTCTTCTTAGAACATCTTCAATCGTTTTTCCTTTGTGTTTTCCAAAATTAAAACAGGGTTCTCCATCCGCATTGAATACAAAACGCCCTGCATAATCAGCCATTTTGTTCCCCATTTCTGAGTATTCTGCTAAGAAATCTACATTTCCTTCAATGTCTTCATAGCGATCAATTTGAGCTAACAATACATCCATAGTGGCAGTCGTATCAGCTTCCGCACTGTGAGCGTTTTCTAAATCTTTGCCACAATAAAATTTCAGTGCAGCTTCCAATGTTCTTTTTTCTTGTTTGTAGAAAATGTTCTGAACATCAATTCTTTTTCTGTCTGTCATGGTAAGTTCCACTTCTACTCTTAGCAACTCTTCCATTAACATGGGAATATCAAACCGATTTGAATTGTAACCAGCTAAATCTGCCTCTCCAATAAATTCAACTACCTCTGGTGCTAATTCTTTCCAAGTTTTTTCGTTCAATACATCAAAATCGTATATCCCATGCACTTCCGAAGCTTCAATTGGAATCGGCATTTCTGGATTCACTCTTTTGGTGTAGGTTTCTTTTTCCCCATTTGGCAGTAGTTTTTGAATCGAAATTTCTACGATTCTATCTTTTGAAACATCTACTCCTGTAGATTCTAAATCAAAAAAGGCTATGGGTCTGGTTAAGTTTAAATTCATTGCTTTGTTTTTAAAAAAAGCTCTTTTCCGATAATTTGGGAGAAGAGCTTTTGAATTTTTTATTTATAAGTCAGCCTTTGTTATTCTCTTTTTGGTCGAATTCTCAGGCTTCAGATTTGATTTATATTTCTCTATTCGGGTCAAAAGACTCAAGATAATCAGCTACTCTTCGCACAAACATCCCACCTAAAGCTCCGTCTACCACTCTGTGATCGTAAGCGTGAGACAGGAACATTTTGTGTCTAATTCCCATTGTGTCTCCCTCTGGAGTTTCTATTACTGAAACCATTTTACGAATTGCACCTACGGCCATGATAGCAACTTGAGGCTGGTTGATTATTGGCGTTCCAAACACGTTTCCGAACGTTCCCACGTTGGTCATTGTGTAAGTTCCTCCCTGTATTTCATCTGGTGTCAATTTGTTTTGTCTTGCTCTATTTGCCAAATCATTTACAGCTTTGGTTAATCCCAAAAGATTTAATCTATCGGCATTTTTTATAACAGGAACAATCAAATTACCAGAAGGTAAAGCTGCAGCCATTCCAATATTTATATTTCCTCTTTGAATAATATTGGTTCCATCAATAGAGATATTGATGCCCGGAAAATCTTTAATTGCTTTGGCAATCGCTTCAATAAAAATTGGAGTAAAAGTGATTTTCTCTCCATTTTCTTGTTGAAACTGGTTCTTCACTTTATTTCTCCAGTTTACGATATTTGTCACGTCAGCTTCAACATAAGAAGTTACGTGCGGAGAAGTTTGCTTACTCATTACCATATGATCTGCAATCAGTTTTCTCATTCTATCCATTTCCACCACTGTATCGTTTGGTCCTACGGGTATAGCTGGTTTGTGCACTGGTTTATTTACATCAGTAGTTTGTGCGATTACTTTGTCTTTTGGAGCCGCTACCTTTGATTCCATTGGCTGATTTCCTCTGTTTTTAATGTAATCTAGTATATCAGATTTACTCACTCTTCCTTCTTTCCCACTCCCAGAGATTGTTTCCAACTCACTCATTGAAATCCCTTCTTCTTTGGCAATATTTCGAACTAATGGAGAATAAAACCTTCCAGAATCACCTGTTTTTGAAATTTCTACTTGTTCAATTGCGGTTTTAGCAAGAGGTGCAGAAACTTCAGCTACTACTTCCGGAGCTGGCGAAGAAGCAGTTTCGATAGCTGGTGACGCCACTGGTGACTCGGCTCCACCTTCTGTTGAAATAATTGCAATTACATCTCCTACTTGAGCTACATCGCCTTCATTAAATAATTTCTTTACCAAAACCCCGTCAACCGGTGCAGGAACTTCAGAATCTACTTTATCGGTTGCAATTTCAATCAAAGACTCTTCCGCCTCGATTGTTTCACCGACTTCTTTCAACCATGTAATTACGGTAGCCTCAGCTACACTTTCTCCCATTTTAGGTAATAGAACTTCTATTTCAGCCATATTTGTAAAATAATGTTTTTTCAGTTTTTTTGAAGTACAAAAATAAGGATTATTTCAATAAAAATCTGGGGTTTTTAAATTTTATTAATCAAGAAAATACTGAAACAACATCAGCAAAGACTTTCCTTTTGTTTAAGTTTCAAAAAAGCTTAATTTTATGCTCTATGGAGATTTGGTTGCTTTTCGGAACTTTGTTGTTGTTTTTCTCTTTTTTTCCTCTAGGTTTAAAAAAAGTATGGAGAACAAGTCAACAACCAAAGAAATGGATAAATTACACGGTGAATGCGCTTGCTGTCATGCTGTTTTTAGCTTTATTCATTGAATTTATCTTGTCTTTAAATAATCAATATTTTACGGGGTATAAAACCCGAACTTTTCTAGTGATTTCTGCGACTATCTTCTTTACTCTTCATTACCTAATAACAGAATTCAAAAGTAAATTCTATAAGGTGTTTGTTGAGCTTTTACTTGTGATAACGATTTTTGTCACCACATCAATTAGTATCGTGAACTTATCTAATTACAACGAGTTTCTTTTATTCGAAAATGAGCAGTATCGGATAGAGCGAAATTGGGCATTATCTGGTGACAACCTTCATTTGCCCAAATTTTATAAAAAGCACGGAATCCTAGAAACTGCCTACCAATTAGAATACGATTCTGGCTACAAATATGATTATTTTCACGAAATAACCAAAGAAGCTATTTCAGACTATGAATTCATAGAAACTGCTAATTCTATTAAAGTTATTTGCATTTTTGAGGATGAAACCTTTTCGATGTTATCGATATCTGAATAAAGCCAAAATTAATTCACTTAAATGAGCTGGCACTATTGATTTTGACATTTTTTTTGATCAAAAGTACCTTCACATTCGAACTCCTCAAGTTTAACTTTATTATTATAAAATCGCTCAATGCATATAGCAATTTAAGAGAAAAAAGCCTTTCCTTATGAATGAAAAGGCTTTCTGATTGTCGGGGTGGTCCCGATGCTTCGGGACGACCTCCTCGTCAATTTATTGATCGCGTTTGGTTTTAAAAAATGATGGAAAATCGCTAACAAAAAAAGCCTTTTCATGTGAATGAAAAGGCTTTTTTTTGTCGGGGTGGCAGGATTCGAACCTGCGACCTCCACGTCCCAAACGTGGCGCGATAACCGGGCTACGCTACACCCCGAGTGTAGTATAGTTCTTCTTAAACTAAGTATAATACTTCCCGATAAAGGTTTAAGAATTGTGATTACTTTTTAGAACTTTTCAATCCGTTTCCGTATTGAGATTGCAAATATAGAACTTCCTTTTTAATCTGCAATAAAAAACACTTTATTATGTATCAATATTTGCATATTTAGCATTTTGCTCAATAAACTCTCTTCTTGGAGGAACTTCATCTCCCATCAACATAGAGAAAATTCTATCACTCTCAATTAAACTTTCGATAGTGATTTGTCTCAAAGTTCTGAATTCTGGATTCATCGTTGTGTCCCAAAGTTGTTCAGCATTCATTTCTCCAAGACCTTTGTAACGCTGAACTCCCACGGAGGATTCAGATCCAGATCCTTTTAGTTCCAGAATCAATTTATCTCTTTGTTCATCACTCCATGCGTATTCTTGCTTTTTCCCTTTCTTAACCAAATACAAAGGAGGGGTCGCAATATAGATGTATCCTTTTTCGATAAGCTCACGCATGTGACGGAAAAAGAAAGTCAGAATAAGAGTTTCGATGTGCGAACCATCGACATCGGCATCACACATAATAATGATCTTGTGATACCTCAATTTTTCTAGGTTCAATGCTTTGCTATCCTCTTCTGTTCCAACCCTAACTCCAAGTGCAGTATAAATATTCTTGATTTCTTCATTCTCAAAAATCTTATGCTGCATTGCTTTTTCTACATTCAATATTTTTCCTCTTAATGGCATAATTGCTTGGAAAAATCTATCTCGTCCTTGTTTGGCTGTACCTCCTGCCGAATCTCCCTCTACTAAGTAGATTTCACATTCTTCTGGGTCGTTTCCAGAACAATCAGATAATTTCCCTGGCAATCCACCTCCAGACATTACTGTCTTTCTTTGAACCATTTCTCTGGCTTTTCTGGCAGCATGGCGAGCAGTAGCAGCAAGAATAACTTTTTGAATAATTGTTTTGGCATCATTTGGATGTTCTTCCAAATAATCTGTCAGCATTTGAGAAACTGCTTGACTTACAGGAGCATTTACTTCTCTGTTTCCTAGTTTCGTTTTGGTTTGGCCTTCAAATTGGGGCTCTCCTACTTTAACAGAGACAATCGCGGTCAACCCCTCACGGAAGTCATCACCGTTGATTTCGAATTTCAATTTATCCAATAATCCCGATTCGTCTGCGTACTTTTTTAATGTACTTGTCAGTCCTCTTCTAAATCCTGAGAGGTGAGTTCCACCCTCATGAGTATTGATGTTGTTTACGTAAGAGAAAATATTTTCGGAATAAGAAGTATTGTAAACCATTGCAACTTCCACAGGAACTCCGTTTTTCTCTCCTTCCATGTGAATCACTTCTTCAATGATTGGTTCACGTGTATTATCCAAAAACTGGACAAATTCCTTTAATCCATCTTTTGACAAGAATGTTTCTTTCAGTGTTTCACCTTTATCATCAAGAACTCTTTTGTCTTCGATAGATAGTGTCAATCCTTTGTTGAGGAAAGAGAGTTCTCTGAGTCTCTTCGATAAAGTTTCATAGCTGTATATTCTTTCAGAAAAAATTGTGTCATCTGGTGTAAATGTAACAACTGTTCCTCTTTTATCAGAGGTTCCAACTTCCTTTACTGGATAAACTGGTTTTCCTTTCTCGTATTCTTGCACAAAGATTTTTCCTTCTCTATACACTTCAGCTTTAAGAAAATTGGATAATGCATTCACACACGAAACACCAACTCCGTGAAGTCCTCCAGATACCTTATAGGTGTCTTTGTCAAACTTTCCACCTGCTCCAATCTTGGTCATCACCACTTCCAGTGCTGAAACACCTTCTTTCTTATGAATTCCTGTAGGAATTCCTCTTCCATTATCTTCAACAGAAATAGAATTGTCTTCGTTTATTATAACCTTTACAGTGTCACAGTATCCAGCCATAGCCTCGTCAATCGAGTTATCTACTACTTCGTACACCAAATGATGCAAACCTCTAATCCCTACATCTCCAATATACATAGAAGGTCTCAACCTAACGTGCTCCATTCCTTCGAGAGCCTGTATATTATCCGCTGAATAATTTCCTTTGTCTTCTTCGCTCATAATTTAGCTTAAAATTGTTGGTTTCATTAAAGAACAAATATAACTAAATTGAACGCGATTAAAAAGGGAAAAGAGTCGACTTTTCAACAATAAAAGCGCTTAAATTAAACGGTTTTGTTGATAAATTATTAACCTTATGGTAAGATGTCTTTGTAATAACTGAGTTTAACCATTTTTAGTCAACTCTATGAGAGTTATTTCTGGTTTTATCCCTACTCTTCCCGGAAAACCAATGTGACCAAATCCTCTATTTACATACAAATATTGGTTGTTTTCCATGTACAATCCTGCCCACCTTTTGTAGCGAAGCGATACTGGGCTCCATTTAAAACCTGGGAGTTCAATTCCCATTTGCATTCCATGTGTATGGCCACTTAGAGTTAAATCTATGTGCTGACTGTGAGGAATTACAATGTCTTCCCAATGATGAGGATCGTGAGACATCAGAATGTTCGTAGTATTGGGCAAAAGATTCTCGAGAGCTTTGTTTAAATCTCCTTTTGGCGGAAATGGTGGCCTACCCCAGTTCTCTACCCCTATTAGATTGATAGAATCTTGGCCTTTTTCTATGGTTCGGTTGGTGTTTTCTAATAAATCAAATCCTATGGATGCGTGATGCGCTCTTATTCTAGACTCATTTGCTATTTTGTCTTCTTCGTTTGGCCAATTGTAATACAATCCATAATCATGGTTTCCCATTATCGAAAATTTTCCAAATTTGGCTTTAAGACCTTTCAATAATGGAATAAATTTATCAAATTCCTCAGAAGTATTATTTACTAAATCGCCAGTAAATAATATCAAATCGGGTTCTAACTCCTGAATCTTATCTATTCCCAATTTAATGGCCGAAATATCATCCAAGCTGCCTGCATGAAAGTCGGAAATTTGAACAATCTTTAATCCTTCAAAAGAATCGGGTAAACTTTTTAGAACCAATCGATTTCGAAATACTTTAAAATCATACCTAGTTTTTAACATTCCATAAAGGAATGAGGCAAAGGGAATTGCTGCGATACCAAGCCCAATTTGGGTTACAGCTTTTCTTCGGGAAGGATAATCAACTGGTTCCTTTGAAGCAAAAAAAGAAACAACGTAACTAACCATTCGAGTAACGTCCTCAAAAAAGATAATTGACACAAAAACCATTTTGGCCACACCAAATGTTACAAATAATCCCATCATGAGATTGATAGATTTGGTTGTTTGACTTAGGCCGTGACCCAAGCTTGAAGAGGTATAGATTAATGAAATTGTCGTCAATAACGCAATAAAAACCTGAATAGAAAGAGCGACTATCCATTGATTATTCGAATATACAGATCGCAGTATAAAAAAAATGTACACTTCAATTAACAGGATAAAACCTAGTATTATTTTAATCATTTGTGTGAGTCGAAGCTAATTTAAATGCCTTACTATTTAAGTTGAAAAGTTTTAATATGCCTCTCAGCTTTGGAAGGATGAATATCCGAAATAGTAATTAGAATACCAGTTTCTTCTACTCCTCCAAAATCAGGGTTTGCAGCCGTGCCAAAAGTTCTCATGGTATCGGATAAATTCATGTAAGAGTTAATGAGTGGAGGAATTCGCTCTCCTTTTTCCTTTAATTTTTCTCCCAGTAATTTGTGACCTTCTTTGTATGTCAAGCCCGATAGCGAGGAAAGAAAATCTTTGTTGTTATGCACAATAGGCAATGGCTCAATTGCCGAAACCAATTGATCCTTGTCAGGGAAATAGTAATTCATAAATGAAAGTAAGATATCTCTTCCCTCTTTATTGTAATCGGTGTACATGGTTACTTTACCAAAGAAATACTGAATCTCTGGATTTAGCAAAACAAGAGCACCCAACCCGTCCCATAAGTTATCTAGTGTAAATAACCCTTTTCTATTGGTAGCTGAGGGCTGATAGGCGGGTTGAACCCAAGACCTTCCCAGCTCTATTGTACTGGGCAAGTAATTTGAAACAAACTGAGGCGAAAAATTGAAATAATGCTTGGTGGAAATATCTAACTTATTTAATTCTCCTGGGAATTTTGAACAATTAAAGTAACGATATCCTCCCAATATTTCTTCATCCTCAGGACTCCACACAATAAGTTGGTTGTAATTTTGTTCGCAGGTGTCTAGGTCGTCAATATCTACCTCTTTTCCTGTTCCTCCTCCAGCGGAACCAAAGGATAATTCTCTCAATCTTCCAATCTCTCTCATAACATTTGGAGAGTCATGGTGATTGAGAATATAAATTTCATTACTTCCTTTATTTGTGGTTCTAACCAATTTATTGTCAGACAATTCCTTTTTAATCAACTCTCTGTCAATTGGAGCTATGATGTAATCTAAATTCATATTCTTAATGTAATTGATTTTCTTATTTCTTTGTCAAATTGTAAGCGATATTTTTTATTTCAGCCGCAATTTCTTTGTCTGATTTTGAGTTATCCAAATCACTCACTTGAATTGGTTTACCGAAATAAATGGGCAACACTTTATTTTTTTGTTTGAATAACTCATCTGCTAAATACAACATTTCTATGTTCGATTTTATACCAACGGCCTCTCTCATATTGGAAAGTCGATAGAAAAAATTGGATAGCTCACCATCAATAAATACTGGGACAATTTTTTTCTTTGTTTTTTTTGCCCGACTTACAAAGGTCTTTTTCCATTCTAAGTCTCTTACAACTCCTTTTTTCTTTCGCGATACAAGACCAGCTGGAAATAAAAAGACAGCTTTGTCTGATTCGAATAATTCATTTACTTTTTGTAATGATTCTTTCGCATTAACTCCGTGTTTATCTACACCCACAAATAATCCCTTCAAGTTCTCAAGACTAAGCAATAAGTCATTCACAATAAACATGATGTCTTTTCGAACGGGCGCAACTTCTTTCACAATTGCCATGGCATCCATACCGCCCAACGGATGATTCGAAACAAATATGACTCCTTCGTCCTTTGGTATATTCTCAACGCCATACGATTCAACAGTAATGTTAAATCTTGAAATAATATCCTTGCAAAAGTCCACTCCTTTTACATTTTCATTCTCCTCTAAAATTGTATTAATTTCGGATTGATGAACAATTCGTTTCAAGTAGTTAATGACAAATCTCGGAAGACGTTTTAATAGTTTGGGATTTTTACTTTCAATCAGCCTTTCGACATCAATAAATTTTTTCATATTCTAAAGGTAAAAAAATCTTTAAAACGCTCGAATACTGTCAATCATTACTTTTTTCAATGGCCATTTGTATTTATCTACCTTTACTTTTGAAATTCTTGACAAGGTTTGGAATCCTTTAACTACCTCACCAAACACGGTATAATCGCCATCTAAATGAGGAGCTCCTGCTACCTTGCTATATACTTTCTTTTGATACTTTGTATACTTTTTTCCTTGTTCTTCTTTTTGCTTAAAATAGTAGGAAGGCAATTTTTGACCTTCTACAATGTAAAAATTGATCGAACTCGATTTTTTGCCTAAACTTTGCTCTTCGGGAGATACAGCCATGGCTATCGCCCCTTTTTTATGAATGTTATTTACTTTTATTTCGTTCGGAATTCTGTATCCACCAATTTCGTTTAGCTTAGTCATGATTTCAGAATCATCTGAATTCCCTCCTTGAATCATGAAGTTGTCAATTATCCTATAAAAAAGTGTATTATCATAAAACTTTTTCTTTGTCAACATCACAAAATTTGCTCGATGGAGTGGCGTATTTTTATACAATCTTATAGTCAAATCTCCTAGGTTGGTGTAAATCTTAATTCTGGATTCTAAGTTGGTATCACCAAATGCAGATAATTTATCTTTTGCATTTCTATTTGTAATGATTGTTCTCGCGAGATGATCGACAAGACTGTCGCTTTTTGTTTTCGTCTTTGAAGGAGTAGCTTTTGACAAAGAACTTGGAGTAGGAAGGAGATTATTCTCACCTTTATCTTGTTGGCAACCCATTGTGAATGTAACGAGACAAAAAAGTAGATATGAACTGATTTTTATTTTCATCCTGTAAGAAAATTGAAGGCACAAAAAATGGCAAGCTACTCATATCGCACCGCTACGACCACCTACCCTTGCTACGTTCCCGTCCTGGGGGATTCGGTAGGAGCTGGTCGTATGAGACTTGCCACCACAAAGATACAACTAGATTTATAAAATACAAGGATTGTAACGGTTTGTTTTACATTTAATACCCACTACCAATCAACAATCCGAATAGATATCAAAAATCTGTTAATTATTTCTAAATAAATCATTATTTTTAACAGAATTTTAGGCAACCTTGATTATGTGTCACCGTTTGTCCAATAAAGAAAGAAAAAATCAAATACAATGATGAAGTTAAAATTTCTACCTATACTTATACTACTCCTTATTAGTTTTCAAGGTCTTTCCTCCCACTTTGCCGGAGGAAATATTTATTATGATTGCTTGGGGAATAACCAATACAGAATTTGGGCGGAAATAACATTAGATTGTAATGGAGCTTCAAATCCAGCATCACTTCCCATTACCCCTACCAATACATGTGGTTTGGTAAACCCTACAATTACTCTTTCTCTAATCTCTGCACAAACAAAAAATGTTTCTCAAGTTTGTTTCAAAGACAGCTTACTTACCAGTTGCATTAACTCAAGTAATTCTCTTCAAGGAAGAAGAAGATATCTGTATTCTGCTGTTGTAACACTACCTCCTTGCAACAACTGGACATTTGGTTGGTCCTCTTGTTGTAGAAACGGAGGAGCTGGAGGGGTTGTTAATTTAACCACAGCCGGAAACATCTATTTAGAAACCAAAATGTTTAGTGCAAATGATTCCTGTAATAACTCTGTAAGATACACAGGAGTACAAAACCCTTATGTGTGTATCAACCAACCTGCCAGTTACAACTTTGGTGCGGTAGATCCAGATGGAGATAGTTTGGCATATGTTCTTATACCTGCCATGACAGGAGCGGCAACTTTTTCTCCTTATAACGCTCCCTACTCTGGCCAGAATCCAATAAGCGCCATTGTTTTAGATAGCACAACGGGAACAATCACATTTACACCGAACACACTTGGTTCGTTCGTTGTGGTCGTTCAAGTTACAGAATACGATACTGCTGGCAACATTTTGGCAGTAACAATGAGAGATATTCAAGTCGTTGTGTATAACTGTGCAGGGAATATTCCTCCAGATCCAACTCCTTCGTTCCTGTACAATGTAGTAGGTCAAGGGACAATTGCAGGGCCAAAAAAACTTGAGGTGTGTGAAGGAGATTCGTTTTGTGTAGATTTTCAAGTTTATGATTCTAATGCGCTAGACACTCTCACATTATGGAGTACAAATCTCGCTACAGTTCTGCCGGGCGCTACATTAAGCTATTCAGGAATCAACCCAATAACAGGTACGATTTGTTGGACAGTTCCAACAAATTCACCAGCGATAAATCCAGTAAGTTTGACCGTAGACGATGGATATTGCCCAATTCCTGCCAGGGCCTCGTTTAGTATTATCATTGAAGTGATAAAAAGTACCTACGTCTCCCCTGATGTAACCATCTGTTTGGGCGATAGTACCAGGTTAACGGCTCAAGGAGGTAGTCAGTTTACTTGGGCTTCAATCTCTGGTCCTCCTTTATCAGTTGGTACCAATTTCGATTGCGATACCTGCCAACCTGCTTTTGCTAAACCCACAGCTACGACCATATATGAAGTAACAAGTGATTTATCAGGCGGTTGTAAAAACAAAGATACAGTTCAAGTAACTGTTGCTTCGAATTTTAATTACAACTTAACTCAAACCGGAAATGCAAGCTGTAAATTAGACCCAATAAGTTTTAATATTACTCCTCTAGTTCCCGACACTTACACTTATTTGTGGACTCCGGCAAGCATGCTGAGTGCTAACAATATTCCAAATCCTGTTCTGAATCCTACCCAATCTGGATTATTTAATTACGTAATCACGGCAACTAATTCGCAAGGATGTATTAAATACGATACGGTGAGTGTATTTGTTTCTAATGGAGTCAAGCCTGATGTTCAAGCATTTACGGATAAGGATACCGTCATCTGTAATGACATTGCCAACCTAGCAGCATGGGTTGATACCGCTGCTTCGGTGAGCAACCTGCGGGATGACTTTGACAACGCTTTGAGTCCATTTGCTTTTGTAAGTAATATTTCGGGAGGAACAATTGGATCTGGTTGCGGAGCCAATTCATTGCCAAGCTCATTAAACTTTAATGCGGGAGGAAATAGAGAATTAAGAACCTCTTCCATTCAAGTGGGTAATTGTACACAAGTTACCTATTCGATTCGATTAGGAAATGCAGCTTCAGGATTTTCGTGTGAAAATGTGGAAAGCACAGACCCAGTTTATTTTCAATATTCAATCAATAACGGAACCACATGGGTTAACTTAAGAACCCATTCCTATTTGGGTTGGTTGGTTTCGACAGGATGGCAAACTTTTACGTCACCTATGCCAGCTGGAGCAACCAGCATTATGTTCAGGTGGCATCAACCAGTCCATGGTGGAGTTGGACAAGATAATTGGGCATTAGACGATATTCAAATCGATTGTAGCTCTCTCAATAATTATGCATACAGTTGGTCTCCTACCCCAACTTTAGGTTCGCCAAACTCACCACTTACAACTGCACAACCAAATATTGGCACCAACTATCAACTGGTAGTTACTGATACAACAGGAGGTTGCTCAGATACTGCATTTGTGTTTGTAGAAGCTTCTACGGATTATCCTATAATTGATATTTCAATTGATACCAATAATGGATGTAAACCAGTAGTTGTGACTTTCACTAACAACACAGACCCAACGAGAATCGGAACAATTGAATGGGATTTTGGAGATGGAACTACAAGTACTGCATTAACCAATCCTATGGTCCACACATATACTGATCCAGGAACCTATTCAGTTTATGTGAAAATCACTTCACCTAATGGATGTATTTCAGATACTACCTATTCCAATCTTGTCAATGTATACGATATTCCAGTCGCATTTTTTAATGCAAATCCACAACCTACTAATATCTCCAACCCGAACATCAATTTCTTTGATCTCTCGAGTAATTTTGTTTCTCAATGGAGTTGGAACTTTGGAATTAATCTACCTGGATTTCCTGTAAATTCGAATATACAGAATCCTTCAGTAAAATATCCTGACATTAATAGCGGGGTGTATCCAGTAACATTAATTGTGGAATCGCCTAACGGCTGTTTCGATACGGTTACGAGGAATATCATTATTGATGGGTTGTATACGTTGTATTTGCCCAGTTCGTTTACTCCAAATGAAGATGGTCTTAATGATGAATTTGGACCTAGAGGAGAAAAAATAGACCCAGACAACTACAATTTCATGATTTTCAATAGATGGGGAGAGACCATGTTTAGTACGACTAGCATCAAAGAAAAGTGGAACGGAAAATTAAACAACAATGGTGATTTGCTTCCAGAGGGAACTTATGTTTGGAGAATTATTTCCCAAGATGGAAATAGCGGTGAAGAACATGAATATTTCGGCCACGTTGTACTACTCAGAAAAATGAAATTAGAATAAGGATAGATCACTTAGTTTGATTACTCTTTAGAAATCTCTTTTTAGCAAGTCTCCGATCGAGGCTTGCTTTTTTGTTTTATAAGTCATAAAATTGGCTATTTGCAAGTAATACTCCTATATTTGAGTGTTAATTAAAATCCAGTGGAAAACCTAAAAGTACATATCAAAGTAAATGAAGATCTTTACTTAAAAGATCCAGAGTCAACAAAACTAGGGAAGAAAATTATTTCTCAAAGCATACTACTTATTGATGAATTGGGTTTTGAGGCTTTTACATTTAAAAAACTTGCCACAAAAATTCAATCAACCGAGAGTTCTATTTACAGGTATTTTGAAGGCAAATACTCTTTATTGCTTTACCTATATTGTTGGTATTGGAGTTGGATTGAATACAAACTTGTGTTTGGAACTATCAATACAGATTCGGCCTTAATTCGATTAAAAAAGACGATAGAAATCATCAGTTCTCCTATTGAAATTGATAACGACATTTCCCATATTAACGAAGTAATTTTAAAGAAAATAATTATTTCGGAGTCTATCAAAGTGACGCATACGAAAATTGTGGACGAGGAAAATGAAAAAGGACATTTCAAAGTATACAAAAGAATCATTCGAAGAATCGCTGAGATTATTCAAGAAATAAACCCAACTTATCCCTATCCACACATGCTGGTATTTTCATTGATTGACGGGGTGATTGAACAATCTTTCTTTTCTACCCACCTTTCAGGGGTGACAGAAATGAGAGACGAGCACGACACTTGTCTCATTGATTTCTATACTGATTTGATTTTAAAAGCTATTCAATAATCACTTTTTATTGAGCTAAAACACCCAATGTATGTCTTAGCTTAGCGTGTGCTTTCTGATTGGTTGCTATACTTTTAGCAAAATCAATTTGAGAATAAATGTAATTTTTCTCTCTTGTATTAATCATGAAGATTGAGCTTTCACCCAACTCAAAGAGCCTCAGCTCTGCTTCCAGTAATTTTTCATAATTCAATTGATTATTAAAAAATAAGTTAGCTTGCGAAAAACTTGTGCCTGAAGTGTTGTATGCTGCGTTCACTTTATATTTCACCTGCTGATTCTTCTCAGCAAAACCTGCTTGCATATCTCTAATTTCGAGTTTATCTAACTTCACTTGTCCCCTTTCCTTTCTTATAAAAAGTGGAAAACTTACTTCTGCCCCCCATTTATAGTTATTTACGTTGTAGGTTTCGAAAGTAGAATTAAAAGTATTCTCGGCCAGGGCATTGTATTTCAAATTCACGGTGGGTTTTAGGCCTTCTTTACTCAATCTCAAGTCAATCTTCTTTGATTCAATTTTATACAAATAGTTCACCAGATCTGGGTGAGTAGCAATCAGAGAATCCGAAATCGAAAACAAGGAATCGTCTGCAGGAATCACCAAATCACTCGTTAATTTTGGGGGAGAAACTTCCTTAGAAAGTTCAAGCGGAACTATTCCATCTTGCCACAAAAAAACTTGAAGAAGTTCTGTGTTGTTTTGGAAGTTAAGAGTTGCTTCTTGTAAAGAAATCTGCCTATTTTGAACAACGATATGGTATTCTAATGTATCAATCATTGGTTTATTTCCCATCACAGCTTCTTGTTTAATTCCTATAAACCGGGTGATGGCATTGGAATAAGCATTTCGGTAAATTTCCATTTCATGAAAAGACTTGAACCATTCCCAATACACTGCACTCGATTCATAAAGCAAATCGTTCAGTATAATTATTCTTTGTGCTTCCGTGCTGTTTCTATAGATTTTAGCTTTTTTTAATTCTGCTCTTCTTTCATCAATAAACAATCCTTTTCCTAATGTAATACCAATGCCTGCATTCCATAACCCATCGGCAGGTGTATTGAGGTCAGGATTTAGGTAAGTTCCTTCATTTAACTCATACCCTGTTTCGAGGGTTATTCCAAACCAAGTAGGAATTTTCAAACCGCCTTGATATACTCCGAAATAATTTTTGTTATTAAACTCCTTATTGTTGGCGTTTCCATACAATTTTGGATCAAATCCTCCTCGGGCTTTTAGTAAATAGGCCCTTCCTTTTTCAGTAGCCAAATCAGCCTGTATTGCCACTGGGTGATTACTCTTTACTAGCCCTATAAATTCCTCAAAACCTAATTCCTGAGTTATTTCTTGCGCATGCAAGAAGTTGGCAAAAGCGAAAAGCAAAACGACCAATACTGTTCTCAAACTATGTGTCATTTTTTCTTTTCGTTAAGATTTGTTTGTGTCTTTTTACTGTAAAAATCGGGGGGGAAACCGTTGATATTTCGCCATAGTTCATACCACACAGGCACATCGTTCAAAAGAATCATGTTATTGGTTCCGCCACCATACATAAGCGCATCAGGCCAAGAAATATCGGTAGAGTCTGGTTTTACTAGAATTCGGTATTTCCCATTTTGTCCCAAAAACATATCCATAGCATACACATGACCGCTGTAAGTACCGTAGCTAGCATTGGGCCAACCTGCAAATACCACTGCTGGCCATCCATCAAATTGAATTTGAACTTTTTGACCAATTTTTAAAAGTGGTAAATCTATTGGGGCCACAAAAAGCTCCACCCCCAATTGATATTGAGTAGGCATAATTTTCACCAATGGATCACCTTCTTTTATCATTTCTCCTATACCCGTAAAAACCAAGCTAGAAATATAACCATCTTGCGGAGCTTTTACATAATACAAATCATTCCTAAACGAATAGTTTGAGAGTTCATTCATGAGTTTATTGACAGTTCCTTCGGAATCAAATTGAGTGGAAAGGGTGGAGAATATATCCGAATTAATTTTTGCAATATCTGAATCGAATTTCACTTTTATATTGGATAATTCTACTTGTGCATTGATAATTTCATTTTGACTTGCAAGCCATTTGTTTTGTGTTTCAATTTTATAGGCAAATGCTTTCTGCTCTTTTACTCGTTTGTTTTCTAGATCAGTCAAAGACTTTAGGCCATCTTTGTATAAACTATCGGTTCGATTAAATTGACTAATTGCAGCCGCATAATTTGCCAATGACGCTTGGAAATTATTCGAGTCATTTTGAGCTTTCAAACGAGCTTGTAACAACTTATTTTTGGCCTGTTTGATTTTGAGACCTCTTAACTCTTCCATGGCAACTCGCTGACCTTGAAGCGCCAACACTTTACTTTTGTAGGACTCCACCGAAGAAGATTTTAAATTCATTTGATTCTCCGTTCTCGACATTAAACTGGTATCAAAGTACTTATCCTTTATTTCGGATAAGAAAGCGATGGTATCTCCTTTTTTCACAAAATCCCCTTCTTGTACAAACCACTTTTCAATTTTACCAGGAATAACCGAGTTTATAGTTTGGGGTCTTTGAGAAGGTTTTAATGTTGTTACATTTCCGTTGGTTCGGATATTCTGTGTCCACGGTAAAAATAGCAACACGATAGACACAATAGAAATGACATACAAGAATCGAATGAATGCCTTTTTGGAATTTCTTCTTTCCACTTTTTTTAGGGTGTCAAATTTATTTTCCTCTACCCTAGTCGAAATATCTATTTTTGAAATATTTAGCATGATTTTGTTCTCTTATAAATAATCCTTCACGGTGTTGTAACTTCCTATCTTCTCAATCTTCCCCTCTTTTAGTACAATGATTTTGTCTAACTTTTGGCACAATGCCTCGTTAGATGATGCCAAAATAAGTGTCCAGCATCTGTCTTTGTGCGTTAAGAAATTTAATATTCTATTTCGTTCGTCTGGCGAAATTGCCCCAAACGCATCTTTGATAAGAAGAAGCCTTGGTTTATCTGCAATAGCCCTTGCCAATAATATTTTATCGATGATTCCTTTAGAAAATTTTTGGCCTCTAGAATCAATTAAGGTATCGTATCCTTTGGGTAATCTTTTGATGAGCTCTTCAAGTCCAATATTCTTGATTGCCCATTTAATATTTTCAAATGTTGCTTTTTCTCTTCCCATTTTGATGTTGTCAAAAATAGTTCCATCAAAAAGTAGTTCTTCTCTCAAACAATCACCAATCACATTTCTAAGTGTACTTAATTTTAAATTTCCTTGAGGTAAATTGTTGTAAGCAATGTAACCCGTTGCAGGAGTATACAAAGCAGAAATAAGGTACATCAAAGTAGATTTCCCTGAATCATTATCCCCATACAGAAGAACTTTTTCGTTGGGATTTATGATCACATTAATATCCGAAAGGACCGTTAAATTCTCTTGTGTGTAACCGAAACTTACTTTGCTAAGTTCCACTTTAAGCCCATTTTCATCCAAATTATCGAGGATACACAGTCCTTCATGATTCTCTAACTCAAGATCGGTAACTTGACCTATTTTTTCTAGGGAAGTCAGTACATCATAAATTGTTTCGAGGCTTACGATTAATTTTTCAACTGAATTTATTACCAAAAGAATAATAATTTCGGCCGCTACAAATTGTCCAATGTTCATTTGTTGCTCCATCACAAGCATACTTCCGATAATCAATAATCCCGCAGCCACAATTGCTTTAAAAACTACGAGTAAGGAATATTGTTTTACTAAAATTTTAAAATGACTCTCACGCGCATCAATGTATTTATTGGTTCGTTTGTCAGTTACCTCTAAAGGCAAAGAAGTTTTTCCTGCCAATTTAAAACTAATATTGGTTCGTGCCATTTCCTGTAACCAATGAGCCACGTTGTATTTATTTTTGGATTCAATCAAACTTGTTTCCAACCCTACTTTGGCTGTATACTGGAATATAGCCCATACCAAAATAACCAAAATCAAACTAAAAATAATGAAGAAAGGATGGTACAGAGATAATAGAATCAATCCAAAAACAACTTGAATAGAAGCTGAAGAAAAATCAATCAGAATTTTAGAAATCCCTTTTTGAACCGAAATGATATCGAAGAATCTATTCATTAGCTCGGGCGCATAATGATTGTAAAGCGCAGACATTTTAATATTCGGAATTCTAAACGCAAATTCAAAAGCTGCTCTAGTAAACAATTTTTGCTGTAATATCTCTGTGATTTTCAACTGACTTATCTGTAAGATTCCGGAAAAAATAATCCCTAAAATTACAAAGGTAACAAGAACAATCCATGCTGTACTCACCGCTCCACCCTGAATCAAATTGATGATCGCCTGAATACCAATTGGCAAAGATAAATTCACCAATCCATTGAAAATAGCATACAGATAGATGTATCTAATCTCTTGTCTATCATTTCTTAATAGCTTCCAAAACCTTCTTAACGGTGTGAGGCTATTTTCATTTTTTTCTTCCATTTATTTATCAATTAGACAAACGAATACTAATTTTACTTCACAAAATAATAGTATTACTATCAATATCGCAAGTATTTTATCTAAAATTTACGTTAAGATAGTGAAAATTTCAGTATTTGTGGGATAATATGTTAAAGAAATAAGCTGTTTTAATTCTTTTATCGTAATATTGCAATTGACTACTCTAAAAAATCTTTACATATTTTTAAAACCAAAAAAAATGAAGCTATCCGAATTAAAATCACACTTAACAAACCTGGAAACTATCACTTTTGTGCTCCCAAACGGAGAATTAGTACCTGCTCATTTTCATGTGACAGAGGTTGGGCAAATTGAGAAAAACTTTATTGATTGTGGAGGTACAGTTAGAAAAGAAAAATCAATAGGGTTACAGTTATGGAAGTCAATAGATTTTGATCACCGGCTAGAAGCGAGTAAATTAATTTCGATTATTGAAATGAGCGAAAAACAACTTTCTTTATCCGATGATGAAATAGAGGTAGAATACCAAGGAGAAACCATAGAAAAATTTGGACTTTCCTTCGCTGATGGTAGTTTTAAATTAACCCAAACCAAAACTGCTTGCCTTGCGGAGGACAGTTGTGGAATTGCAGTACCAAAAGTAAAAGTATCGCTCACCAGCATCAACACCCAAGACAAAGGAAATACTTGCACGCCTGGTTCAGGATGTTGTTGATTTGTAAGAATACACTTTGCTTACTCCTTTTTGGCTCATTGAAATTAAATAGGCATATCTTAGCGAGAAATTATTGAGATAGAAAATGGAAGAATCTAAAATAAAAACAATCAAAGCATTTTTAAGTAAGGATGCCTCATTAAAAAAAATAATTGATTCGACTGATTTTCCTGAAATCAAAAGAACCAACAATGTATTTCATGACTTAATGAGTTGCATTCTTGAACAACAAATTCATTATCGAAGTTCAAAACGTATAGTTGAAAAAGCTTTGCGTCATGCGGGAATTAAAGAGTTGACTCTCACTAATTTTCATAAATTGGAGGAAGTAAATTTTCACGGAGCGCGAATGTCTTTGGCGAAAATGCAAACAATGATGTCTGTTATCAAGCTATTTTCAGAAAACGAAATAAATTGGTTTGAGTTGGAAAATGATGAAGTCCGGACACTCCTGGAACCTATTAAAGGAATTGGAAGGAAAACAGTAGATTCTATTCTATTGTATTCATTAGGAAGAGAAGATATTTTTATTCCAGATGATTATCATATTGAAAAAATTATGTGCAATTTATTTGAAATAAACTCGAAATCTCGTTTAAAAGCCAAAATTTCTTCCATTGCGAACGATTGGTCACCTTATAAATCTTACGCTTTTTTGTATCTGCTTGAATCAAAACAAAAGGTCAATTTCAAGAATTCCTAGTCACTTTTACGCAATTTTCTTGTTGCTAAGTGATGATTTGAACTAGGTTCTAAATGATTTAATTGAACCAGTTCACAAGCGTAAGAAGATTCACTTCGTTGAGCCTGAAATTGAGTAATGAAAGACATAAATGAATGATCAATAAAAGTAGTTTCTGAAAAATCAATCGCTACTTTTTTATCATTTGGCAGCGCATTTAACTGTTTTTTAAACCCTATTAGGTTGGAAAAAATTGCGGCTTCTTTCACTTTAAAAACAACCCCCTCTTTCGAATTACTTAGTTCGTACTTGGCTTTAAATAAATTCGAAAATTTTACACCAGCAGCAAAATGAAACATAAATTTAATGACGATTCCTGCCAAAACTCCCACTAATAAATCTTCTAACAAGGTGATCACGATCGTTGTTAAAAATATAATGATTTGCTCTTTACCTACCTGATAGGTATGAATAAACTCTTTGGGAGAGGCGAGTCGAAAACCAGCATAAACGAGCATGGCTGCAAGAGCAGAGTTTGGAATTAATTCAATAATTGGAATGATAAACAACATGGAAATCAACAAAAACATACCATGAAAAAAATTAGACCATTTGGTTTTTGCCCCAAAACCAATATTTGCAGAACTTCTTACCACTTCAGAAATCATTGGTAAACCACCAAACAGACCTGAAAATACATTTCCTACACCCTGCCCTATCAAATCACCGTTGAAATTTGATCTTCTTTTTTCTGGATCTAAGTTGTCTATTGCTTTAACTGTAAGAAGTGATTCAAGAGAACTCACAAACAAGAACATCATTACATATTTCCAAAAAGGAAATGAAAAGAAAGCGGCAAAATCAACATTCACATCCAAATTACCCCAAAAATCACCGATGAAAACCAACGCATAGTTGGCTTCAGTTTGTTCAAAATTCCATAAAACCGAAAGAGGGATAGCCAGTAAAAGCACAACCATTGGCGCAGGAATTTTCTTAAAAAAACCAACCTTAATCCATGAGACAAGAAACATAATTGCTAAACTTACCATACCTACAAAAGCAATGTGAGGACTCAAGTTAGCTGCAAAAACAGGAATTGAAGCAAGTAATTCAACTGGTCCCAATCCAGCATACAATTCCGGATTTACACCCAAAAGAACGGGAATCTGTTTGGCAATGATGATGATACCGATTGCGGCCAACATTCCATGAACAGCCGTGTGAGGAAAAAAATCAGTGAGAGATCCTAATTTCAGAAAACCCAACGAAATTTGAAGAATAGCCATTGTCACGATAATGGCACAAACCGTTTGCCATCCAAACTGTTCACCACCAAATTCTGTTACTGCAGCAGCCGAAATCGTGATAAGGCCAGCAGCAGGGCCTTTAATTACCAGTTCTGAAACTCGAAAAAACAAGGTCAAAACTCCTCCAATGATTGCAGTTAAAACACCCATTGATGCCGGAAAACCACTTGCTTTCGCAATTCCTAAACTTAAAGGAAGTGCCAATAAGAAGACAAGAAAACCAGCCGAAATATCAGACAGGATGTGCCGTCTTAATCCATTGATAAGTGTATTTTTTTCTCTTTTATCACTCATTATAATCGATTGAATTTTCCACTAAGATAATAGTTTATCTAAATTTCTCTTCGTTTGTCGAAGAATTGAATGAGAAAGAAGATGATTTTTGTTGAATGAATAGCGATTCTAAGAAGCTAAAAAGAATGAAATTTGCTTACTGATAAAATATTTTTTTTTGGAAATGTGGTAGTAATAAGTTTTTTAACAGTATCCCGATTTTTCTCGGGATTCTTGGTTGGGACGAGAAAATAAATAAGCAATGAAGTCCCTGAGTTCGACCGATAGGGAGAAAATCGAAGGGCGAAATTGTGTTTTAGTTTTCTCGCAAAGTGGGACAGTTTTGCTTGAATACCATATATCCCTTTCATAGAATATTTCACAGCTTGTCCCGACCAATCGGGATTTTACATCCACAGCCTGTCCCGACTGTTCGGGATTCATCTTTCATAATCGGTTGCCTTTACAAAAGTCAACCTGCACCTTAGTTATTTATCATATGGCGAGGTGCGGGGGATTCATCTTACTAAACCGATTGCCATTACCGCTAAGGCTCAAATGTCAATCTGCGGGGGTTTTCATCGGCTTCATTTCTGCTCATTCAGTTTTATCTTCTTTGTTAAGAATCTGTTTGTCATAGACAAATAAATTAAAAACTATGATACCAATCCAGCTACTTTTATTGTTTTATTAGAGTGCAATAATAAGTATAAATCAGTCGATTTTTTATTTTCAAAATTCACAAATACTAAAATTAAGTTGTCAAAATTGGTAAACAAAAGCTGTAAGTCAAATTCATCAGAATTATCCCCAATACCTTCTTCCATTATAGATTTTAATAATACTTCTGTCCGATAAATAACCTTCTCATTCAGTAAAAAAGGCAATTCAGAAATTTTAACAACACTGTCAAGCTTTATTTGTTTAACCGTATTTTCAATCCAAAAAGTAGCATTTTTTATAATATAATTATAAATGGAATCGCTCGGAATTGTTTCTGAAATATTATTCTTAACTACATCTTTTTTGTAGTTTTTATGCCAAAAAGAGGCAAATTCTAAAGCTCTCATTTGCAAAGAATCATTGCTTTGAGAAAAAAAAGTTGTGCTGAGTATAATACCCAATAGTATTAAAATAAATCTTTTCATTTTATCTGATTTTTAAACTAAATGTTAAGTTTTTTTTATTTAAAATATCAAACAAGTTTATTTGCTTCCCCTCATTATTGATTCCATAGGTTTTAAGTTTAATAAAAAATATCTCGTTATTTATATTATTCACCTTAAGTCGGTAAGCTCTATGTTTAGAATAATGAACAGCTACAAAGGATTCTCCTGTAACAATAATATTTTTAATATCTTTTATTGCTATTATTTTGTTTCCATAGATAACATTCTCATTGTCAATTTTTAATTCACCAATTTTTTTTGTTCTCTCAATAACATATCTAATAAAAACAACATAACAAACTAATGAAGAAAGTGTAAATACTAGTCCAAGACTTTTTAAACTTGACATACTAACTAATAACAAAACCATCAATCCAAGTATAAAAAAACTTAAACCAAGTCGTAAAAGAAAGTGGTTGGGATAATGCTTTATTACATCAAAAGAATATGTCATAATAACTATTATAATTTCTCGTTTACAGTTGAACTAGCACTGGCAGCATCATTTGCAGCGCCTAAAATATTTGCTACTTTTTCCGCTGTTCCTGGAGCTGAAGATACAGAAACACCAGACTTTATTCCTGTTGCAATAGACATACCTAATTTAACATTACTGATTGTGTTTTTTGTTGATTCATTTTCAACATTTTGAATAATGAGAGATTCACCCTTTTCATTCGTACCTAAATCATCAACACCATTTAAGAATGATAAAGTTCCAAAAAAGAAGCCGCCAATAGGTGCTGTGACTACAGATACTGTTCCGAAAAATTGTTGCTTTCCTCCCTGTTCCCAAGGAGTTCCAAGGTTTGCACCATCTGAAGAACCTTCTGCAAATACATTATCTAACTTTTCTAATAAAGATTTTTTTACAGGAGGATTTTTACTATTAGTTGCAATTTTATTTTGTGGAATATTAGTTTCAACTTTTTCCTGTCCATACCATGCAGGATTAACATATAAAATATCCCCTTCATTCATATTCATTTTCTCCCAACCTGGATCGTTTTCATCGCTAGGATCTTTTATCCCTTTAAATATTCTTTCAGCATTTGGATTATTTTCCGGATTCATGTTGTATTCAACAATTTGTTGCCAGGTAACATTTGTCACTACCGCTTTATTCAATTCTTCAGTAACTTGAGTTAATCCTTGTCCTTTTTCGACTCTATAACCCACGACCCTAAAGCCATACTTTATAATTGGTTCATTACCATCAGGGTCCATAAAAAACAATGGATTATTCATTACAAAATTGTAAGTTGATAATGCAGGAAATTTTCCTTCCAATTTATCAACACTCAACCACCTCCCAATTCTCGGATCAAGCATTCTTGCACCATAATCATAAGAATTGCCTTTTGAGTTTCGGATTTCATCATCTTTTTCCATCCCATTAAATCCATAACGATACTCATCCTCCTGTCCATTACGATGTATCATCTGACTTCCGAACGGATAATAGTCACTCCAGCTTACAATATCTGATTGATAGTAACTTACGAGTTTTGGATTGGTGGTATCGGCCACAGAAAGTTTCCTATCTGAGATAACTTCCAGTACATTGCCTAGGTGGTTTGACAGCTCGTAGCGTTTCGTTCCCAGTATTCTTTCTGAAGTTTCGGGAGCGGCCATAAAAAAACCATCTTTAAAAAGCAAAACATCTTCTTGTTTGGTTCCCAACCTTGCGCTTCCATAAATATGAAAATCTGCCAGTGAGAGTTTTGAAACTCCCTTCGTTTCGGAGGTAGCAGGCACTGCTCGATGTGTGTATGTAGCCATCACATTTCCTTGGGCATCCCTCACATAAAATGTGGTCGTTGTTCCTACGGCAGTTTTTACCGATTTACTTATTCTATTTCCCATTGGGTCGTACTCAAAAGAAATAACTTCTCCATTTTGCTTGAGTAGTTGGGTGATTTTATTGGCCACATTCCAGTAAATAGCCGGCTTGGCTGGATTAGTGGGATTCACAATTCCTTCTTTCACATCTTTTACAAGCCTGCCAAGCGCATCATATTCATAATTCCCCACTCCCTGCGAGTTCAAATCTGTGGCGTAATTTTCGATCGCAGCATCCTCTACTTGGTACAACTTATTGTCTCGCTTATGGCCCAAAGTTAGGTCGTACACATAACTAAATTCGTCCATGGCTAAAGTGCTTACCCCAGCTACGTAAACGCCATTCCTGTCCAGTCTCTCTATATTGCCATTGCCATCATAGTGGTAGTCACTTTTATATGATTGATGATTGCTTACCGCAGCAAAATTATTGTCCGCTCTTGCCTTGTCGTTATTCCCATTGATATAGGCATTATACTGCCTAATTCTATTCAACTGATCATAGTGATAGGCATTTCCAATTACAGCTACTTCTTTCTCATGATGATCCGTCAATCCCACTATCATTTTTGATATATTGCCATTGAACAGGTCAGGACTTTCTTGATCAAACTGAGCATTACTCACCTCTTTTATAATCGAATTGGGATTGGCCCCACTCCCAATTTCACTGTAATCTCCTTTGTAATAATGCAAACTGAATCCATACGCGTCTTTTGCCCCAAACGAATTGAGGTTGCCCGCTCTATTGATTCCATCTTTTCCCATGTCGTTTTTCCTATTTCCTGTAGACGAATTTACAGATTTTAACCACCCTTGAAGGGTATAGGCATAATCTTGTGCTTGTACTTGCTTGTCTCCAATTTCTGTTCGTGCCAAAGGCCCATGAAGATAATAAAAATTCTTGGATTCCTTCTCCCAAATCACTCCATTTCTGGAAGTATAGGCAACCGTTAATCTGTTGTCTGCATCGTATTCATATCTATGACTAAATCGTTCATTTGGGCTATTTAGTTGATAATCCACTTGGTGCACATTCCCACTCACCAAATCATACTGATACCTTATTGTTTTCAATTCATTTCCACCGTAGTGCATTGAGCGGTTTTCTTGCACAAGTTTTTGAACATTGCCATTTATGTCGTAATCGTAATGCGAGGCAGATTCGTAATTTCCATCTCCATCATAATCGTAGGTAACTGACGCAATTCTGTTTCTTAAATTTTCTTGTGTCACAGCAAATTGAATCGGTTTGTCATAAAACGTTCGAACCACCTCGTGTTTAGTTCCAAATGGGATGCTTACTGGATATAACCAATCTCTCCAGCTCAGACTTTTGTCCTTGCCTCGAGCTATATCATCAGTAAGCTCCACTTGGCTCTCAACTTCACCTACTTCCGTTATTCTTCCCAATCTATCAAAATCAGTATAACTGTAAATAAACTTTTCAGGAAATAATTGCTTTCCACGTAGTTTTTGTTCTGCATTTTGAGAAGCTACCAATCTTCCCAGTTTATCGTAATAAAAACGAGAAGTCCCTCCATCAGGCGTAGTTTGTTCTGTTAATTGGTTCAATGAATTGTATTGGTAATTTGTCCACATCGCATACTTCGGATACTCAAAAGAAAAACTCGAGTCAACGCGGTGGGCTAATACCGCAGCTAAATCAACACTATCTGCGCAATCCCATTTAGTTTAAATGAGATCATTCCCCATTTCCTGTTGTACGCAATACCCAAAGGCAAACTCAACGAAGAGTCATACCAATTATACACTCCTTGATGCACAGTACTCGAACCATAACCCTCACCTACAGAAATATGAACTTTCGATACATTAATCGTATCTGTTAAATGTATGGTGACTAGCAAGTCATATAAACTATCTCCTTGGAGAGTGATTGAATCCAACTTTTCATAGTGAGATGTGATTCCCATAACTTGAGAAGATTGAGCCAAACTCATAGACGTCCCAAATAAAGAAAAGAGTATAAAAAGTGAAAGTTGTTTTTTCATAGAGCTAAATGTTTTAGGCTCAATCTTCTTCCTTTTTTTCTTTTAAAAAAAACTTTAAAAGAAATTTTGAAGACAACATTAAGCCAAGAACTGAAGTAAAATCGGTCGTACAACTCGATTATCTCCCGTCAGAGATTCTTAATGTTCAATGAATTCGCAATAGAAGATTCTATCAATCTGAGATTAAGCTTTAGTTTGTTGTTTTTCGGTTTATTAAAAGTTGAATTTGAACAGTTTATGTAGTTAGATTGGTTGAAGCTAATCAAAAATCTCACAATTCCAAAAATTACTCCATTTTTATTTTTAATTTACCATTTACCTCTATTATTAGGCACAATACCCAACCATAATTTGATGATATTGATCACTTTGAACACAACACTAAACTCAATGAAAACTCCAAGAATTGTTAGCTCTGAAAATAGCTGTAATTATTAAATCCTAACCCTAAAACAACCCTTTGAAACGCTAAAAACAAATTATGTTTAACTCAATTTTTATTTGATACAGAGACAAATTTTGGAAAAAAAAACATATTCAATCTTGACCCTTTCATTCTACTATTCATTGAACTAAATAGTTAAAAAATTAAACTAAAAACAATAAGAATTTTTAAACTCTACGAAATAAATTATATTTTTTCATATTTCGAGTAGGAAATTCCTTTTTTTAGTAATTAAATTATCGATTTTCTCCTTATGCATCAGTATTTTCTGAGAAATTTTCGGCTTTTACAATTTATAATAAATTAAGAGTCTTTTTTTTTAATTATTGGATTATTAAATACTATAAAGTATATTACAATCAAATTGTAATTACTTTATATCAATATTTTTCATAATTCCATATTTCATTACCCAAGAATGGTGAATTAATTTCAAGGAGTGAATTACAAAAAATTTGGCAAAAAAAAAGGCAACCTAATAAAAGGTTGCCTAAAAATAGC
>CBFHPW010000016.1:0-58842 GCA_965657945.1 Flavobacteriales bacterium | reverse complement strand
CGAAAAGGAAGAATCTCTTCGAATAGCTTCTGAAATAACTTCTGTTTATGGTAAATCAAAGGCTTACTCGAAAATCAGTCAAATTTTAATGAAGCAAGGTGAAAAGGAAGAATCACTTCGAATAGCCTCTGAGGTAGCTTTTAGCGCAGAAAGGGTCAATGCTTTTTCTAAACTTGGAAAATCCAATAATTTCAGAGATGCTAAAGAGTTATTAAATCTTATACCTAAAGAGTCAAATAGAGAGGCTGTAATCTTAGGAATATCAGAACGAATAAAAGATAGTAAAGACTCCTCATTATCTGTAAATCCCTATTTGTATCAATACGCTAATGCAACTTCATTCTTATCTAATGTTCTTTTTTATAAAGCCAAAATGGCTTGCTTTTTTGAAAAGGAACGCAACGATGAAAAGTTGAATATGCTAAGCGAAGTCTTAGACATAAAAGATTGGAGAAGAATAAACAGAAAATAGAAATATGAGTAAATATTATCACAAAGATAGGAACTGGTTATACGAAAAGTGGGAGGTTAAAACCCTTATTTTGGGAACTTTTAACCCAGAAAACGGGCCTGAAGCAGATTATTATTATGGTAGAGTCCGGGGTAGAAATTATAGCAATCAGTTTTGGCCTTCTTTAGAATCTTATTTAAATGTAATCAATAAAGATATTCAGCTAAAGCCAGTAGATATAAAGGCGAAAATTGAAATCATGCAAAAATTAAAATTTTATTGTCGTGACCTTATAAAGATGGTCGAAACGATTAATAACGATGGAAATAATACAATAAATAATGATTTTTCAGATAGATTAATATTAAAACGAAATTATAAACGCCAATATTACACCAATGAAATAATCACCGAAATAAAAGAGCTTGGCGTTAAAAGAGTAATAACTAGTTGGGGAAAAGGCACATCAATTAAATTAAAAGAATTCCAAACTGAACTCAAAAATTTTCAAAAAGAATGCCCTGAAGTTGAATTTAAACTATATCACCTTCCTCCATTTGGAAGACCATTAATGAAAAGAGAAAGGTTAGGGAAATATATATATGAAGAGTTATTGAAATGAAAATTGTGACATGAAAAATAAAAAACTAAACCAACTTATTGAGGAAGCAATTTTACCAATAGAAATCACTCTGGCCATAGAAGAAGTTCTGAAGGAAGAACAAGCATATGTGGCAGATGAATTGGTAGAATTGAGTGAATTGATTTTACTTGAGCTAGCAGCTCTAGGAATAGCTGCTTACCTAAGGCAGCCTAATCAAAAATCCGTTTACAATGACTTTTTGTTACAATTGTTTACGACTAGGAGTCATGACTATAATGCAGGGGCACTTTATCGTTGGTCAGCAAATATGATAAAGGATTTAGATACTTCGGAAGCCCTAATTTTATATCCTTTATTTTGGGAGAAAGCAAAAGGCGAAGAAAAGCTCAATAGCATGGTTCATCATTTGGCTTTATTAAGAAATGAGGTAATGCATGGGTTTTTTATTCTTCCTCCCGATCGAAATAACAAAGAAGCGAATCACATTACTCAGGTTATAGAAGAAATTCATAAGGCAGAGATATTTAAACTGTTTGATAATGAAGATTTTCATTTTTTTACCAAACAAGATGGTTTGACCTCCTACAGAGGTAGATGGGGTATTCAAGAAAATGAGTGGTCTTTGTTAAAGAATACATTTGCATTTGGTCAACTTGCTTCTAAAACGAAGTATCAACTCTCTGATGAATTTGAGGAAGATCAACAAAAGTGGATTTCAGAACATGCTAATTCAGAAGATATTGATAATGAATTGATTGAATTTATTTCAAATCATCAACAAGGAGCCTTTGCTTTTTGGCATAGGCCAAATCAGGATAAATCAAGCCAAATAGCAAATCTTTGCAGTTATTTACTTGAGTCAGATAGTCATTTGCCCCAATTGATTCTTACAGATACAGAAGGAATAACGTTTACTTCGAAATTTCTTTTGAATAGGTTGGTTCAGACATTAGCAAAAGAAACAGAAAGCAATAAATACAGCAGTGATCCAAAAAAAGCAATTAAACAACTGAGGAAAAATTGTGAAAAGCAGGTTGTTGTGATAATTAAGGATGTTCATCAATCCTTGTTTCAACTTGATCATTTATTACATCTATCCGATTTTTTTTATGAGAATAAAATAATTTTAATAGCATTTGGTTACCACTACCCCTGGATGAATCAGTTCTTTAATAATTCAAAAGGCTTGAATGATAAAACTTATTGTCCCGAGAAGTCTGAATGGTTGCCATTATTGCATAACTATCTTCGGTTCAAAGGTCCCAATCATCAGGTTCAATCGGAATTATTCGGCTATGAAACTTTGGTTAAAATTATCACTCACCTATTAAAAGACCTTGCAGCTAATAAAAAGATTGTTGCTAGGCGATTTGCTGATGAACATCTTTATTCAATGGAGTATGTTCATGAAGCTTTTGATTTTTTATACCCTTTTTTAAAGTCTGGAACATTAGCATTTGAAGAGGATGTTTTGGATGATTTATTTGGTTTTCCAAAAGACTTAACGGAGTCATCTCGTTTATACTTTTCAATAGGACGTAGAGATGCAAAACTAGAATATCAACATCAAACAATTTCTTTATGAATCAATTGCCATCACCACTTTTAAATTACGTTAATCGATTTATTGAACAATATGAACAATTAAATTTAGCTTCGATCAATGAGGAAGGATTAATTGAGTTAATCGAAAGCAACAAGACTGCTCTGAATAATCTTTTTATGGCTGGACTTGGAGCTTCTACTCTTATTCTTAGGTTAGGAGCTGTGGTTCAACTTTGCAAAAAGTTAGAAAAAGGAACCCCAAAAGAAGATACTTTATTGATGAAGCAAATTATGGATAATTTGGTTGATAACTTACCTAGCGATACAAGTTGGAGAATGATTTGGACTGTCACTACCGAAAAAGGAAGTTCATGGGAGTCAGGAGTTTTAGCCAAGAAAGGCAGCCAATCTTTGTTTGAAAGCTTTATTACTTTTAGAAATAAATATGTACATGGTTATATCTCTTTAAAATCAGATGATGCAAAAAAAATAGCAAATGGATTATCTGTATTACATAAAATGGTTTGTGAAACGAGTACACTTTTTTATAACTCTGAGATAATTGAACAAAATGATCGATTCTTTTTCGTTCAAGGAGACAAGAGTGTGTCCTTGTATCCATTTTTACAAAAAGGAGAAAAGGATGGATTACCCTATATTTTTCAAGGGCTTTACAATAATAAATCCACAGCAGAACTTATAAGTACTTTTCATGGTGACACCGAAAAACAAAAAGGTACATTGCATTATGAAAAAGTATTTAAACCAATTAGTGATGCATTGAAATCAGGAGCAGGTCAAGTTTTTGATCACAGTAACCGAATTGCTAATTATAATTCTTGTTTTGTGGGAAGGGAAAAGGAAACTACAGCAATATTAGATTGGGTTTTGGATAAAACAGCCCAAAATATTTTGCCAGTTTTTTCTAATGCTGGAATGGGTAAAGGAGCTTTGTTAGCAAATGTAATTCAAGAATTGAGTGACAGTGAGATAAACATCCCAGTTTTGTATCATTTTTGTGGCAGTGGTATTCAAAATAGTTTACATGCCACACTCTATCATTTTATTATCCAAGGTAAAAAACAGCAGATTTGGAAGACCGATAACGATGAAATAATTAGAAAGCTAAATCGATTACCAAGTAAGTATACTGATTTAATCATGTTATTTCACAAACTTCTTGATGAATGCTTTGTGCCTTCAAGAAAAAATGAATCAGGTAATTTAGCTATTGTCTTGGATGGATTAGATGAGGCAGCCGTTGCTTTTTCACAGTTACATCTTTCAGATTGGTTTGATAATTATGATGAGAATGGCGATGTAATAGATTCTTGGGAGAGTAAATCATCAATTAAATGGATTTTTAGTTACAGAGAGGGTTTTTACAGGTTTCCAAAAAGTGATAAAAATAAATTTATAGACATACTTCAACCTTTAAATGGATTATCTGAGGCTGCAGTTAAAGATGCCTTGTTAGAGTTTAATCCATCACAAGATTTTTTAAATGAGGTGATAATTCGAGGCGAAGTAATTGAATAAAGTTCATTATTATTATCTTTAGAGACTTCAGATATGTTTTGTCTTAATTCGGGGGGATACGAAACAATAAGAGCAAACATAGTTTCATAATTAGCGCGTCCTGATTTGGAGCTATTTTACTATCATTGTTCTCTAAACCAAATTCTAAAGATTTTAACAAGATTTAATAGGTATAAATTTTAAATAAAAAATATGGGAATATTAACAAGAATTCTTAGGGGAAGCGATCAAGAAATGTTTAATAATTTAACGGATGAACAAAAACTTGCATTTTGCAAATTGGCTTCAATGATGGCTAAGTCAGACGGCAAGGTTGTTCGAGATGAAATGAAGAGTTTGCCGGAAATACCCATTGCTTTTTTCGCTAATTCAGATAAGTTAACTTTTTCAGATGCTTTAGAAGCTCTAAAAAGTTTGACTAAAGAGCAAAAAGATATCATTAAGAAAGAATTAGAGGACATGTCTAAGGACGATGGGTTTATCCAGAAAGATGAAAGTAACTTTTTGGCAAAGATAATGAGTGAGTTGTAGCGTCTTCAGAAAAGGTTCTTTAGTGTATCTTTCTAGCTAATAATTTTATCTAAATAGCTAAAGACGTACTTTCTATTTTCAATCCATCCAAAGAATTTTTAAAGGAAGTGTTGAAAAGAGAGGCGATAGTTGAGTGAAATTGAATTAGAATTGTTTTTGCAATCAAATGAATTTAATTCTTTAATCATTAATTCACAAAGAGATAAAATTAAAATTCGTATCTTAGTAAACTCTATTTAATTATTCACTTGATTAAATAAAAAACAAATATTTATGAAAAAAACCATGCTTGTCCTCCTTCTGCTATCTAGCACACATGCCTTGTTTTCTCAGAAGAATATCACCAAAAATCACGTTCTAATTATAGATTGCACTGCTTCAATGAAAGGTGAAACAGGAGGTCCAAATATATGGGAAAAGGTAAAGAAAAATTCGGTTGACTACATAGAAAATTTAGATATTGGTGAAGAGGTAACTCTGATTACTTATTCGAAGATACCGAAAATAGATCCATCTATTTTAATTACTAGTCAGGTAGACAAGGATAAATTAAAGAGTAAAATTTCATTATTAAATGCAAATGGTCAGAAGACATGTACTTACAATACTCTAACTACAATTTTTGATGGTTATAATTTAGATACAAATAAAATAAATATTATTCAGTTGTTTACTGATGGAGCGAATAATTGTAATGGTTCATCCGCTCAATCAGCTATTGAAAAGTATGGGTTTAAAAGAGGCAAGTATGATTTTCTTTTTATCATAACGCTTGGATTTGAGGCTCCAAGTGATTTGGTTAATGTAGTTGCTTTAACCAAGAATGCTGAGATAATAAGTGCGGAAGAAGATGAATTACCGTATATAAATATTGTTAGCCCGAAGGCATTGAGTTTGGAGTTTACAAAAGAAACAATGTCATTAAATCAAGGTTTTCATTTTTATTCAGCATCACAAACAGATAATACTTTAAGAGTAAAAGTTGATTTTAGAGACATTAATATCAATGGTTTGACAAATACGATGCACTCAATTGATTTTACAAAAAATTCATTTTTGGTTAGTAAGAATGAAAAAATTACGCTTCAACCTCTTAATCCTTTGGATGATTTAAATGAGGGAATCTACTGTGGAACCTATCAATACAAGCATGACCCAACTAATTACACCTACATCATTCCAAATGAGGTTGGTATTTGTTTGAAAAATATACCAGAATCAAAAGTTACTATTAAATTTAAAACAATTAATAAATGAGGATAAAGTATAAATTATATTCCTTGATAATATTTATGTTTGTTCAATTTGGCGTGTCAATGGCCCAGATTACTTTGACCCCTGGTGAGCTAATTGAACAGAGTATTGAATTACGTTTTAATGAAAAGGCAATTGAACGAAATGACACTGTTGTTTTTAGATTGAAATATGATTCTTCAAATTTCACTGTATCTACTAGCCCATTATTTCCTGTTAAGTATGATCTTTTATTAGTACCTGCAGATTTATATGATAGAACTGTATTGGATTCAAATGGTATAATTGTCAAATTTACTCCAAATGTGGCTGTAGATGCATTTTTAAATGCTAGAATCAAGATTGAGGTTTTACCTCTTGCTTGCAGCAAAAACATCAGTAATAATATCGACTATGAAGGAGACATATTTGCTGAATTTAGTAACATTGAGTATTACACTCCAATGTCCGTTTGGATAAAAATACTGATTTGGATTGTTGCCATATTGATTGTTGTTTTTTTACTTTGGTTTATATTAAGCAGGGACAATATGCCTTTAGGCAAAAAGACTTTTCAAAGAGGTAAGATTAATTTTTTAGATAACGATGCACCTGTTTCTTCAATTAAATTAGATTCATTAAAGGGATTATCATTTGACAAGTACTATCCTCAATTATCTGACACAAATTTAATTCCATATGATAAAAGAAAACGGAATAAGAAAAAAAGAATAGCGAAGCTAATATGTAAAGATAATTCTTTGAAAATTTCAATTGTAAATGGCACATTTACAAAGTCATTTCTGGGCAGTGGAGAACTGTACCACATGGATAGAATTGAAATAACAATGCAAGATCAAAAAACCATCAGATTAGAATATACAAATTCAAAAAACCCAAGAAGTTATGGCGTATAAAGTTAGTAGGAATTTATTTATAGGTTTAGGAGGAACAGGTAGTTCAATCCTTATTCAAGTTAAAAGAGCCATTATTGAAAAATATGGAGAAGTTCCTCCATCAATAGACTTTCTTGTAATGGATACAGACTCAGATGTACATAATGTTTCTCAAAAAATTAATGATCGAGAAATATTTTTTGATAAAGATGAAGTACTAGATATTCCAATTAAAAACCCACACAGAATAAAAAACTTTGATCATGTCAAAAGCTGGCTATCAGAAAAGATTGAGCCTTTGATTGTCCCATCTGATAGAGGTGCAGGTCAAATAAGATCTTTAGGTAGGTTTGCTTTTTTTGAGAATTACCATTCAAAAGGTATTATGAATCTTATCACCAATAAGATTGAATCAATAAATTCAAACATAATTTTCAATAATCCTACATTTGAGCCTTCAGGGACTGATACTATGATACATTTGGTTTTTTCTCCATGTGGAGGAACCGGCGCTGGGACATTTATTGATACGGTAATGTCTATTAAGGCCGAATATGAAAGATTGCCTATTTATGGATGGATGGTTATGCCAGATTTTTACAAAGATTTCCCGTTCACTAGAGATGTAACTAAAAATGCTTACGCTTCTCTTAGGGCTATTGACCACATGCAAGGGAAAGATAATACTAAAGATAAAAATTGGTCCAACTATGATGTCAATAAGCCTTACAAAATTTCTTATGATGGGCAAAACTCTATTGATATTGGTTCATCAGAATTTTTCAAATATATATATTTATTTGACAAAACAATGATGAATAATTCTATTATTCAAAATATTGACCACGTAAAAGATAGAATAGCAAGAACTTTATTTTTACATGTTACAGATGCTGGGGATCAATTGAAATCCCTCTATAATAACAACAAGGATTACTTATACCCTTCTTCTGAATTAGCAGCTTATAAAAGAAGAAATTATTCATCAATGGGATTAGCCGAAATAATTTTGGATAGAGATTATTTAAAAAATATAAGAAGGCTGAAAGCTGTGAATTTCATGATAGACAATATGAATCAAAGTAAATCGGTTCATTCTAGTGCTGAATGTGCGTTGTTTATTGATGAAAACAATTTTAGAGAAGATAGAGGACAAGATGATATTATTGATCAATTGTATCCTATGAATACATTGCGTGTTTCTTCAGAGAGTATGCTGCCAAATGAGTTTCAGAAAGATTGCCATATAGAGTTATTAGAAAATTGTCAATTACAGTTAAAAAATATTCAAACAAATGTTTTGAATAAAATTAAAGAGAATTTAGACTTAATTAAATCAGTTTTTGCTTCTAAATTAAAAGAAAAATTAAATGCAATATACAATGAACCAGGATGCGTAGTTATTGAAAGACAATTCCTTAATTGCTTATTAGGTTCATTTGAAGGGATGAGAAATGAAATGATTGACGAAGCAGCTCAGCATTCTGTTAATATTGATAATCAAAGAAAAATTCTTAATGGATATCAACAAGGTATCATTGAAGATGAAAATGGTTGGAGTCCAATTGGCAGATCTGGGAGAATAAAGCAGAGTTGCAACGATTATGTTGATTCTTATAAACGATTAATAACTGAAGAAGTAGAAAAAATAAGAAAGAACAAGGCTGAAGATTTCTTGAATAGTGTTATAAGTATCATCAAACAGAAAACATCTGAAAATGATCGTTTGTCTCAACTTGTATCTGATTTGAATGTTTCAATGCATCAAAAGTTGCAAGGGCTAACAAACAGAAGTGTGGAAGATGGAAAAGATTTTGAAATTTACATACATATTTACTTTAAAGATTTAATGGATGTTAATGCTAAAGAGTTTAGTGTAACTGATGCTTTTTCTCAAATAGATTTATTAAGTCTAAAAGAAGCAACTAGTATGAATGAAATTTATAATTCGTTAGTAAATTATATTGATACATGTTCAGTAATTATAGATATTGAGAACATCAAATTGGAGGAATTAATCGAAAAATTACCTGCAACAAAAAGAAAGGAAATTATTACTCGTTTAGATAAACAATCAGAGGTTTGTATTAAAATTGACGATGTTACGTTCACACAGAATACATCTAATCCGCAGATGGAAAACTTAGGCATGTTATTGGTCCCCGATGCTAATAATACAATTTTTACTCAAGGATCTAATGTTGTTTCTAGTTTGTCTAATAATTCAGGATTAACTTTAGGTGCGACTTTAGAGACAGCTTCATCATATAATTCAGATAAAATTACATTTTTAAAAATTAAAGGGATGTTTCCTGCAAACGCTATTCATAATATGGCTGCTTTAAAAAGTGCTCATGAAATGAGTGTTAAAAATGGTGGTTATCATTTTGCTGATAAATATTTTGAAAAATCAATGGATCTGATTGATGGACCTCAAAATGAAGAATTATTAGAGTTTTTTGCAATAGGAAGTGCACTTGGAATGATAAATTTAGATCGTGGTTCAATTAAGTTTAAAGGAAAAAATGGTCGACCAATGGCTATTGTTCCAGGAACACGAAATAAAAATAATCGTGCAGTTGCGTTTAAACACTTTTGTGAAAATCAAGATTGGATAAATGAAATTAAAGAGAAGTATGATAATGTATTGAACGAAGAAGGAAAACCAAAAATTTCTGAGTTATTTAAAACGTATCATGATAATATTTTCACTTCAGAAATATTAGGGAAATTGATGGATAGTATTGATCCTGAGTCAGATGAGAGTAATCATATTTGGGCTGAAAAAGATGCAATTAAGAGAGCAGCAATAGGATGTCCAATAACAGGTGCAGAGAACTGGTAGTACAAAGAAAGTAAAGAATGAAGAACATTTATCCATCTATTATTTTTTCTGAGAAAAAAGATGTTACTGGTTTCAGTGATTCCTGTAAATTATTTTTAAATAGTGAGGATTCTAAAGTTTTTGAAAATTACTTTCAATTTGTAGAAATAGAAAATAATTCTATTTCAGTTTCAGGTAATAACGAAATAAAAATAGAAATTTCTGGTACTGAATCAAAAAAAGACATTTATTCTTCTTATCAGAAAAATAGAGCGAATTTTGTAAATTTATTTAATGAACTAATTAGTGGTCCAGATGGCTTTTTCAGTTTGGCAAATAAAAACAATGCGACTAATTTAAATTATAACCTAATTGACCCAAATATCATTTTTGTGTTTGATGCTAGCTCATCAAACTTAACACCTTCATTATTTACTTTATTACTTAATTTTTCTGAACTTCTTCTTAAACCAAATTTACATGTTGTAATTGATTATTGTTCTCAAAATATAGATGAAGATTATCGCTCTAAATGTGTAGCGAATTTTAGAGAGTTAGATAAGTTTATTTCTGACAATGATCAAATAGGGGCTTCTCAGATGAGTGTTTGGCTTTTAGACGATGTTAACGAAAAACAACAAAATGTTGGAGGTGACAATAATAAAAATTTAGCAATTTCAAAATTTATAAAGATCCTTTATGAAGACCACAATTCAATTGTTAGAGGTCATTATAGATGGTCAAATGAAAAGGGACGAAAGTGCTTTTTGTCTTCAATAGGTTTAAGTTCAATTAATATTCCTCTCAAAAACATAAGTACATTACTTAATAATTATGCAATACATGTTGAATTAAATGAAATAAAAGAGAAAAATGAAAAAACTAAGCATGATAGATTAAGAATTAAACAAGATATTGAGTCATTTTATAGAGATAACGACTATAGAGGAATATCTCACAGACTATATCAATATGAAGGTGTCGATATATTTAGTCCTATTTTATTAGACTTTAATAAATATTCAACTAGTGAAAAAGAAATTTGTCTAGAAGAAATTCTTAGTATTATTGATGATCCAAAAGTTAGATCATCTGCATTAACAATAAAATTAAATAGTTTAGTTGATCAAGAATTAGAATCCTATAAAAACAAGGAGCTTGTAACTATATATGAGAAGTTAGAGAGGTCAAAACAGACTACGGAATCTGATTTATTAAAGATGTTTGATGAACAAACAATTAGTATTATTGATAATCCTGATAAAGGGTTAATGTATGCTTGGATATTTAACAATGTAATTGTTGACAATGAAGCATTGGTTGCAGAAAAATTAGATGGTCCATTGGTTGATTATTTAACATTAAGTGATTTAGAATTAAACATTAGAAAAAATTTAATAGGAGATAAATTGGATGGTTTTGAAAAAACTTCTCAAAAAAATTCAGACATAATTACAAATAAAAATGAAACTTTAAATAATTATAAAGATAAAATAGAGATATTAAAAAAGGAAATTGATAATATAAAAGGAATAGAAAACAATAATGAGTCAAATCCAAAATTAATAGAAAAGGAACAGGAATTAAAAAGTCTAAGCCATAATATAGAAACTATTACATTGGAAATAGATGCTAGTGAGAAGGCTATAATAAAGTCAAAAAAATCAATTGAAGAGCTAAAGAACCAATACGAAAACAATACTTATAAAGAGGATCTTAAAAGAAAAATGAATCCAACAATTGATTCAGAAAAGAAAGAGATTAAAGAAAAAATTGATGGAATTGACACCAGGATTTCTGAATTATATTTGAAAAAAAACGAGATGCTTCATCGTAGGAAAAAATTTATTGGGAAAAACCTAATTTTAATTCCATCTGTTGTTTTTCTTCTTCTAATTTTATTTCAAACCTTATTGTATACATATACTGATTGGATTTCTTTAGGAAACCTCTTTAAATACGGGGGAGGTATTACCATTTTGATTTTATGTCTTTATTATGTTAAATCGTTTTTTCAATTCTTTAAAATGAAGAATACTCTATCTAAAATTATAATAAATGCTGAACAATTAATTAATTCGAAAACTTTTGCTTTTCAGGAACTGTTAAACCTTGAGAATGAATTTAGAAAAAAGGATTTTATTATAGATGCTGAAATTAGAAGTCTAGATATTTTAAGGAAGATTAAACAAAAGATTAAAAATAAAGCTGATTCAATAAGGAAATTTGCAGATGTAATATCTGAAGAAGCAATAAAACATGAAGCGTTAGTAAAGGAAATTAAATTTGAAACTAATGATTTTGATGCGTGTGTAATTAATAGAGAGGAAGTTACAGCTATTTATTTAAAAAGAAACTCTTTTGATATTTCAAAAGGAAAAGAGAATTCCTTTTCAAGCTATTATAATGATTTTTTACAATCTAATGAGCTTAAAAGTTTAATAGCTGATATAAAAATATCAGCAGAAAAAATATATTTAGAAGATATTGTAACTATTGATTTGGAGGAAGTTCTCTTTAATGAAAATGAATTGTTTCCACAACAGATTAATACTCAGGCTAAATTTGAAAATCTAATAAATACTTCTCAACCATTATTGGTTACTGAATCTAGTGCATTTGAAAGAGACATTCCTCAGCGTGAAAAAGTATTTATCGGAAAAACTTCAAATAGACTTAACAAAGAACTACAATTACATATCACAGATAGCATTAACAATGTGAATATTATTCATCCTGAAGATGACAAATCGATAGGGATATTATCAATTAAAAGAAATTTCCCATTGGCATATGCTTCTGATATTTTAAAATGGGATTTAGAATTAAGTAAAAGTAAAGTGATTGTAGAAAATCTTTTTATTAGTAAAGATTACTTTTCACATTCTTATCAATTGAAAAAGTCTAATCATGAGCAGAATTTCAAAAACATCAGTGAAGATTTAATAATTGCACTTTGTGAGGGTCTTATTAATTATGATGAGAACACCAAGAGTTTTAAAAATGAACTTCTTGGAGATTTGGGAAGAGGTATAGATGATTTAAAAAGAATTTGGAATTCAGCCTCTGTTTTTGATATAAAACAGCAATCCAAAAAAATATTAAAGGAAATTGAAAGATACGATGATAAGGAATTGTCTATTTATCTTCAAAAGGTTCCGAAGACAGCTAAGTTACTAGATTTAAAAGGACAAGATAGAATTAATTTCCAGGAATATTTCTATTCAAATCAAGGAACATCAGATCTTTGGGAGGAAAACTATATTAATTAAAAATAAGTTATATGTTTAAAATTATAAAATACATCGTTGTAATTGTATTAATAGGTGGTGGAGCATACTACCTATTAAATTATGATGAGGACAATAAGGAGAATAATGATTTTGTAAAAAGTTCGAAAGATTTTTCGAAAGACGCAATAAAGTTAACAAAGGAATTAATCAAAGAAGGAAAAGAATTTGTTGATACCAGTGATATTTTCAATCCTAAAGAACCACTAGATTCAGCTTTCTCTGAGCAAAATAAAAAATAATATTCTTTTGGGAAATGATATTGGTTCTGTCGTATTAACATGGAGTAACGAATAAATGTTTAGATTTGACTTCATCTAATACTGAAATTATGTTTGATCATCACCTTTTAAAATTCAGTAAGGAACATTCAATTTATTTTAAAAAAAATTATCATACACACGTATATTCCGAACAGGATGGTTTGTATCTGAACATACGAGGAAGTTTAGGTGAAATGAATTTTTGATAGATAAAAATAAAAAAAATAGAAATTCTAGTCATGTGTTGAAATAATTTAAAACGATTTCCCAGTTTTTGAATTCAGGAGAACCAAAATGAATCCATTTTCCGGTAAATTCAGATGCACCATTAAATCTTCGGTCGTCAATTAAGTAATCCCCAATTAAGAGATGTTTGTGATGGGATAAAATTAGTTTTTTACGTACTAATTTTTCGTTAAAGTGTTTTGTCATCCAAAGCCTCTTGTGCATCCATGCCTCGGGATTATCCCAGGGAGCGGTGGAAAGAAAAAAGATATCAAATCTTTCATTTGTCAATAATTCATTTACTGCAGACAAAGCACCAGGAATAGGTTCTAAATTTTCATAAACTCCCGGAAGTTTATCCGGTCTACCAATGTAGGGAGTTGTTTTTCCTAAAGGATGCTCGTTTCGTCCTTTTTCAAAATCAGCAAGAACTCCATCTAAATCTATATAAATAATTGTTTTCATTTTATCAGTCTGATTTGTTATATTTAAAGATGATAAAAAAAGAGGAATTACCCAATTTTATAACTGAATTGATGTACAAATGGTTGTGCGATTATCAGTCAGGTTCATTTGAAGAAATCACGACTTTAGGTCTTTTTAATTGGCGGAAGAAAATAGACAAGAATAATCGTACAGTCCTAGATCCTCAAATTCAAAAAGAAGTAATTATCAAACAATTAAATTTTTCCAGGGCCTATTATTTTCATGAATCAACACCAACTGAGCTCCATGTTTATGTTGTGTCTGGTTTTTTCAAAGCGGGTAGCAGGAATTCAACTGCTTATAAACTGGAAGGAGGAAAATTTAAAGCCTTTACAATTGCCGGCACAAGAACACTCATTTCATAGTATTTGCTTTTCAATTTGATTCATATTATACTTTAGGTTGGAGTTAACCCTCACTCTTCTTCATCCATTATCTCGTCAAAGAATCCATCAAAGACTGGATGGTCATCATTCAGTATTTGCTCAAAAAACATTTTATCTAAGATTCTATCAACATCTTTACCGAGTTTGAATATGATAAATCCAAGAAATGGAATTGTAAGTATTAATGCTGTCGGAATCCATCCCATAATAACACCTGTAATAATGGACAATCCTATCAGTGCCAAAATTATGGACAAAACTATAAGTGAGTTTTTTTTTCGTTTGTAGTTCATGTGCTAAAGTGATGAGATTTATAGTTATAAATACTATTTGTTGTTGAAGATAAGTGTTTTTAATAAAATTGCCAATAAGTTAATTGTATAAATATCAATATTTTAAAACCTAAGATAAACTTATTGGCCCCTTGGAACTTCAACTCATCAATTTTGGACTAAAAATATATTGGACATAGTTAAGTTTTTATTTTTTGGAAATAAAATTTAGTTAGAATCTAATCTTTATTGTTCGAAATTATCTAATAAAAAGTTGATTTTTAGTACATTTATGAAAACAGATGTTAAATGAAAAATTTTTTTCAGATCAATCAATTTTATCAGTTGTGTGAAGAGCTTTTCAAGGGTTGGTTGGATAAACATGCTAAGATTCAATCAGACGACTTATTGAATTCCATTTGTGATGTTGGCCATCCGCCATACCCATATTGGATAGCTGAGAACAATGATACTCCGTTATTTTTATTGTCAGTTTCTCCAATGATAGAAGATGGAGTTAATTTGGGACAAGATACATTTCATGACTATTTAAGCTTCTCAAATAGTTTTAAGTTCAAAATAAATAATTCGATTGATTCAGTAAATCGCTCGATACCACTTTCTGAATATTTAGATTTCGCAAAAAACAATGAATTTAATTCGCTGATGAGTCTATATGCGATACCCTTCGTTACAAAAAAGTTTGATTTAGATGAGTATTTTAATCAATTAAGAAATTCATTTACTCTCTTTGGATATTATTTGTCATTGGAATCATTTTTATTGAATAAACCGGTATTAATTTTCCACCCAGTAAATGAGAGAATAGAATTGGGAGAGGAGGAATGGAAGCAGGATCGTCAACTAATGTTTCAAATGGAATTGTCAAATTTTGATTTTGATACAACACAATATAGTATTTTAGAATTAGATAGCCAGGGTAGACCGAATAAAGTAATGCTTTCCGATTCATTGAATTACGTTGTTATTTATTTGAGCGCGAATTGAAAATAATCCCTAACAAAAAAAAATCATGTATTTAATTTCTACTTCCTGAATTTTAAGTTTACAAAATGGTGATTTAATTGCCAACAAGGATTTAAGTATATTAAGGGATATAATAATGGAATATGTTTATGAAAGATGATAGTAAAATTAAAGAAACAGTAAAAACCGTTATATTTTTGCTAGTTTTAGCGGCACTCTTTTCTTGGTTAAACGAAAAACCTAAACGCTGGTTTATAGTACTCATAGTATTACTTTTTGGATTTGGTATAACGAAATATGAAGGATATAAAGAAGAGCAAGAAGATATTAGAAAACAACTTGAGAAATGTCCTACTTGCCCAGTTATTGTGGGCGAATACCCGAACTATGAATGTATCAAAAATTGCAGGTAATTAATTGCTTACGCTAAAAGATTGAATTTTATTTCAAAAGGAGCAAAATGAAAAAGGGTGAAACCAAAATTGTATTGGAAACAATTTAAGTTTACTGCTGTTTTAGCAAATAAAGTTCTTATTGCCCTAATATGGTGGATATGGTTAATTGTAAAAATTTCAGAAGTCGGCATTTGAGAATCTCTTTTTTTATTCATTATTAGAGATTTTCTTACTTTACTGCCTGTATTTGGATAAAAAAAATAGAATTTGTTTTAATAGTAAACGTAAAGATTATAAAGGATTAGTTTTCAATGTGTTCATTTTTAATTAAATTTAAATCAATTAGCTGAGAAGTTAAATGTAAAAGTTAGTTACATGAAAAAATCAGCCGAAGAATTATTTTAGAAAGTAAACTTTTTTCAAATGAAGAATAATGAACCAACAAACAAATCAATAGGAAAACAAAGATCCGTTTTTTATAAAATTATTTTACCCACTCTTATTTCAATAATACTTGTTTTTTTAATTTATCAAAGTGACATTATTGACGATTACAATTGGATTATTTTTTGTTTAGGCTTCCCATTTTTTTATCCCTATTATTGGTTAAGGGAATGGATGAAACGATGTCCTAAATGTAATTGCTGGTCAGCTGATGAAATTTTGAAAAAAAATTTATTGGATTACAATGATCGAATAAGTAATGTTTCTGAAACAACCACTGAGAATAACATCTCAACAACCAATCATTATAAAAAAACTTATACTACATGGTATTATAAGCTCACACATAAGTGTAAATTTTGTGATTATGTGTGGGAAACAAAAAAAACCGAAACTTCATCAGAAAAGGAAAGGTTATAAAATAAATAGTATAATGAAGTAATTAAAAGTTTTTTTTACACTCATTAAGAATAATATGACCGCAGAAATTTATAGAAAAACTCGTGATTCCAGAGGAAACATACTGAACTCAGATATAATGAAAATTGACAGAGATTTGATTACAAGATGGTTGTTGAATAGAATAAAAGTTCCACAATTTAAAAATAGAATAAGTATGATGAAATTTGTAACAGGACTAAGTTTATTAACTGAACCTATATCAAGTGATCTATTTGGACCAGTCGATTTTTTTTATGATGAAAACAAAACTGTTCTTAAAACATTCAACTTATCGGTTGATTTAATAGATGGCACCAACTTAGATATTATTGTAGATAAATTTAATCCATGGAGCGATGATTTCCCCGAAGCAAACAGAAAATTGAGAGATATCCTTCAAGAAGAAAAACAAGAAAAATTGGATGTTAAAACTTACTCATCTTATTCTTCTGATTTAGAAGAAGACGGTAGTTTCATTTTTCAGAATATATACGTTGATAATTTTATCACTTTCTTAACCCATGATTATTTAAACTCGAATCAAAATAGATTTTTAAAGTGGTTTAATTCAAATAATGAACAAGTTAACTATGAAGGAGATAATGAAGAGTCTTGGGTCTTCAATTTGACTTAATCGATTCTTAAAAAAATAATTACATTAATAATAAAAAAATATGAATATTGAAGAAACACATCAAAGAGTAAATGAAATTTATTCGAACAATTTTGAACTGATTTTGAAGGGATTCCGAGAGAATAATGATATAAATGAGATCAGTTATGAATTGGAAGAACTCTATGATGAGGAAAAAAGTTTGGGCTGTCTTCTTGACTATTTAGTTGAGAATGAGAAATGTCAAATATGGGATACCCCGTATATTATATTTTTAGTGCTCAATCATCCAGAAAAAGTATATACTTATTTTGAATAATGTATATTGTTTGATTTTAAGTGTATCTTGAATATAAAAATGAGATGAGAGTTAAACAAAGGTTAGGAGATATCAAAATAAGAAACACATATTTTCAATAAAAAAGAAAACAGTTGTTAGAGATTTTTAGCAAAATAGTTTTTTCATTGAGTTTTTAAAGGTCCACCAAGTTTATCTGTTGTTTAAATAGCCTTAAAAGGATTGAATAGATAAATATTTTAAGATTCAATTGTTCGACTTATTCAAATCAACTTGTGATCTTGGTTACCTGAGAAGTTAAATAAAAAAGTTAGTTACATATGAAAAAAGTAATTTGTCCTCATTGTGAGGAGTTGTTTGAAATAGATAAGACAGGATATGCTGACATTTTGAAGCAAGTTAGAAACGATCAGTTTCAAACAGATTTGGAGACTCAATTAGCTTCAATTAAAAAGCAAAAAGAATCAGATTTACAGTTGGCATTAGCTCATGAGAAATCAAAATTTCAAAAAGAGTTATCGGTCAAAGAAAATGAGCTGTCAGTTTTGAAGGCACAGAGTAAAACGGAATTATTGGAGAAACTTGCTGAAAAAGATGCTTACTTAATTGAGTTGAAATCAAAAATCGACAATTTTGAAACAGCCAAAAGTCTGGCTATTTCGGATGCGACAAAGGAGATTGAAAAGCAACGAGACACTTTTCAAAATGAACTTAAGACAAAAGAACTTGAAAAAGAAAACTTGAAGAGTTCGCTAGAGCAAAAGTATTCTGTTGAGCTACAAAACAAAGATTCGATAATAAAGTATAAAGACGAGGAGATAGCTCGGGTTAAGGACATGAAATTAAAACTTTCTACGAAAATGATGGGAGAGAGTTTAGAACAACATTGTGAAATGGAATTCAATAGTCTCCGTTCTACTGCATTTCAAAACTCATACTTTGAGAAAGATAACGATGCTAGTTCAGGAACTAAAGGGGATTTTATATTTAGAGAAATGGACGAGACAAATGAAAATGAAATTGTTTCGATCATGTTTGAAATGAAAAACGAAAATGAAGCAACAGCAAATAAAAAAAGAAACGAAGACTTTTTTGCGAAACTTGATAAGGATAGAATTGCAAAGAAATGTGAATATGCAGTTTTAGTCTCATTATTGGAATCAGATAATGAATATTACAATAAAGGAATAGTAGATGTATCGCATAGATATGAAAAAATGTACGTGATCAGGCCACAGTTCTTTATCCCTATAATTACTTTACTTAGAAATGGAGCTATGGGTTCTTTGAAATACAAACAACAACTTAGTTTAATGAGAAACCAAAGTATTGATGTTAGTAAATTCGAAGATAAAATAACTCAATTTAGAGAAGGATTTGCAAAAAATTATGTTTCTGCTCAAACTCACTTTGAAAAAGCAATTGAAGAAATTGATAAATCAATAAATAGAATGCAAAAAGTAAAACAAGAACTAACCATTTCAGGAAATCAATGGAGGCTTGCGAACCAAAAGGCAGATGGATTAACAATTAAAAAACTAACATTTGGAAATCCTACTATGAAATCGAAATTTGACGAGATAAAGAAAAAATAGATATTTTTGGTATTTATCAGAATAAAATATTTATTTTCATTAAAAAAAAATATGAGTGTAAATTTAATAATTAATTGTAATACATCTGTAAAACTTAATTCTGAATCACAAGATTTATTAAGTTCAAAGAACATTCCGTATGAGATTTCGGGTGATATGCTCTACTTCTTATCGAGTAATGATATCGAATTTTCAACTGATGACTCCTCAGATTATAGTTTCATAGTTGACATGTTATCTGATATGCCAAAGTTTCATTTAGGTGGTGACTTCACCAACTTTAATGAATCTGTTCAAAAAACAATTATTGAAGTTTTTGATGAAATTCAACTTGATATAAACTTGATAGATTCATATTCTGGTGAAAGTGATTGGTTAGATTTTAGATTGAATAATGATTTAACATTTGACTATCTATTTGAAAGTGAAGACGATTAAAAATTTACTATAGCTGAATACCTCAGTAATTTAAAATAAGGACTGTAAAACATGAATTTATAGTCCTTTAAATTCAATCTTATTTAAGGTTTTTAGTTTCAAGATTTATATTTATTTAATATAAGGCAATATTCATTTCTCTTATAATTTTGCCATAGCTGGGGTTAAATTTTTCATTGACTGTTAAGTAAAAACTTTTAATTTGATTTATGTCTTGCCAGTCATTCACGATACTAGTGATTTTCCTTGCTATATCTTTTGCTCCAGGGTAGTTGTTTGTTCTTATAAATTGATCTTCAAGTTTGGATATTTTCAAAATCTCTTTTTGAATATCGGTGAAGTTTGACTTAAAAGCATCACTGGAGGCAATTTCGAATAAACATCTTGGTATAGAATCATTTTTATATCGGTTCAAACTAAATCCAATAGGCACTAAATTTTCAACGATATTACCAGGGCCACCAAGGCTTTTTGGAACAAAATGGTCAATATCAATTAAATGACTTATGCTATATTTTTTATTAAAAAGAGAATATAATTTTAGCCTTAGATTTCCAGGAATTTCTGGGCTCAACGCAGTTATACTTTTCAAACTGTAATCGGGTTCTTTCAAATATTCAACGTCCTCCTTTCTCAATTTTAAAAAAATACCTGCCATGCCACGATTAATAGAGGCATCGTATTTTTCCAACTGGCCGTTGTAAGGAATAGTCCTGTCCAAAATTTTTTGATTTATAAAGTATTCATGAAGCCTCAGTTTATAATTCTTATCCGAAGACAATTTCCGACTGAATTCACGGATTTTTGATAGCCAGTATTGATCATCATTGAAGCTTTTTGAAAATTCCAGCAATTTCTCTACTGACGTGATTGTTTCAACCTTACCACTTTTAATTACCTCACCTTTTGCGTAAATACCTCCGCCTGTTTCTGCTACATAAATAATATCATTCATTTTTAATTTATGGGAAGGTGGATTTCTTTTATGCTTACTAATAGTAATCTCGAAATACCCTTTTTTCTGCGAATTATTCTTTTTTAAATCTCTAAATGAGTTACTTCTTTTGATTAAATATGATCTTGGCTTTTCATTTTTCTGTTTCCAATGATCTGATTTCTCTTTTGGCATTGTTAAGCTTCCAATGTAATTCCCATCTTCCAAATATGAAAAATCATCTGGGTTTACGTCATTTTCTCTGATATTAATAATATATCCATTATCTACTCTTTCAATTGTTTCTACTATTACATTAAAATCAATATCATGAATAATATGAGATAGCATTTGACCTTTTTTAATAAAAGGGCCACCGCTTGGATTTATATACTCTATATCATCTGGTTCACCACCAACTCTATTGAATTCAAAGTTACCTTCCATTAGGATCTTATCTATTCCTTGTTTAGTAAAGGTATAAATCTCTCCATATATATTTTTATATTTAGCCATAGCAATACGGTACTTTTAAAGATCGTTGAGTCGATCTATTAATACTCACTTCGCAATACCAACCGGCTGTTACAGCATATCCAAAGTCTTTTCTTTTTATTAAATGTTTCATAATTTTAATTGAAATGAAACTAATTTATTAACTCAGGTGGGATAGCCTCATAAAGCTCTTCATAAGAGTCAAAAGTTTTTTTATAAACCGAGCTCATTTTCAACGAAGTTCCATGATATTAATGCCTAGCTATAATCGCTTATGAAGCATTATAGGTTCCATTAAATATATTTTCTAATATATGATGATTATCCTTATTAACTTTTAATACTTTACCATCAATAACAGTTTCAACAGCTTCTTTGAATAAATTTTTTATGTCATTTTCTTTTGATATAATTTCATTAATATCACCATATATTTGGAAAAATTCTTTCCCCCAAGGTACTATATATGATTTTATATTTGGATCATACCTACGAATGTTTTGAGATTCAAGTCCATTAATTATAGCTCTTTTATATTCTCTTTTATAAGATCTAAGAATAGAGATATAAATTATTTCTGATTTTGGTGGGTCAATTCTTATTATAGTTTTCTTATTATATTGAACTGAGCATCCAGCAGTTGGGGTAAATATTAAATCAAAGCCCTCAGCATCAAAGTAATCAACCCAATACTTTAAAAACTCTTCGACTTTATTATTTATTTCAATTGCTTTGCGTCCACGAAGACCAAGTTGTTTATTTTCTACTTGACCATTTCTCATTTCTTGTATCCACCCATCAAAACCATCAAAGAAGATGACATTACCTTTAGTTGTTATTGATTTCACTTCAATATCATCATCAACATTTGTAATTGCGGCAAATTCTAAAACTGAGCTTAACCTTTCATATAATTTTTCTTTTAAAGTATTATATTTAGTGTCATCCTCTTTTAATTTCTCATTCCATTCTTCTTTTAAATCATTTTTACAAAACAATTCTCTTAAAAAATTAAACAATTCTAAAATATTGAAACACTTTACTTTCAAAAAAGGATCTTTTTGGCAAAACCCCCAAATAATTTGTTCCCAAGTTTCATCAGTTAATTCAGTTTCTCCAACATTTTCAATATCTTCTTTAATTTTATTCAAATCAACCCCTATTTTGTTTCCAAATTTGTCACTCCAGCCTAAGTAATCTGGATTCTGAGTTAATAATCTAAAAATCTGGGGATAAGAAACTTGGATTCCTAATACAGCAAAAAGTAAAATAATGTTGTCATTATCATTTTCATTCTCTTCATCATCATCCATAATTTGATTGATGAGACTAAAAGTGTTTAAGTATCTTTTTAGACTCCTTGGGTTATTACCCACTGTGTATCTGACTATTTTTGTTATTTGGTTTATACTGTCCGGATTAACTCCAACACCTAAATCGTCTAATTTTGTTTTTAAAAAAGTTGTAATGTCATAAGCCCCAACAGGCATACTAAAAGGTACTTGTATTATTTTATCAAAAAATGATCTAAATTCTCTTTCATTTTCTTTTGTTTTTGGACCAAATTTACTTTCGAGTCCTTTTACAACTACATCGTAATCTATGGCAAGTATAAAAACACATTTAGGAATATCAAAAATATTTTTAAGTGACTCTAAAACTTCAACTGCATCTGTAGGAGGAATTCTATCTAGATCATCAACAAAAAAAACTACTTTTTTAATTTCGTTTCCACCATGTTCAATCAATTCATTGATGATGGACGCAATGAGGTTTTTTACTTCTACAATATGGGCTACATTTTTTTCTGTAAAGGAATCACTTGCAGCTTCTTTGACATTTATACCCGTCCCGTTTGCTATAACTTGGTTGGCAAGGCCACTTAAAAATTTTGTAGCTTTTTTAACTTTGTCTGCCGCTACATCTTTTATGGTCCAGATGTCGCTATTTTCATCTCTTAATTTTTCCAGCATTCCACTTAGTACTGCCGGAGTAGTCTCGCTTGCTCCTTTAAATAAACTATACTCCCAGGTATTAACCCAGGAAGTAGCAATTTCTCTTTTCTCTCCATCCTCATTAAAATTTTCAAGAAGTAAAGACATTAAGGAAGTTTTACCCGTTCCCCACTCACCTTGAAGCCCTATAGTTATTGGAGTATCACTATTCCTTATAAATTTAGAAAGAGAGTTAGCATATTTTTGAATATTTAACGAGTCTTGTTCAAGATTTACTATTGGTTTGTCTGTGATTGATGCCATATTATTTCTTAATTATTACGTCAGCTGTTATGGGCTGGTTTTCTTATTTCATAAATTCAATGCAACTTATTTCATCTACGAATTCCATTGATCTAATAAAGCTGTCATAAAATAAACCTTCAAAGTTGCTATGACTTATTTCTAAGTTAATTACTTCAAATCTATAGTTTATCGATAGGGGAATTAAATGAAGAATTGGTTGGAATTCGTCTATTGTGATATTTTTACGAGAACTTATGGGGGCTAATATAGGTCCTGTGTACCCTTTGGGATATACAACTGGTGGGATTTGAAAATCAAAATTTATTAATGGTGCAAGTATTGGTGTTGCTAGAACATCAATCTCAAGATTTTGAAAGGAATAGCCCGTATCAATTCTAGCAAATAAATTTTTTGAACTTGGATCGCCAATAACTCCGGGATCTAATAAATATTTATCATTTATTTTATAACGCTTAATCTTAAAGATTCCATTATTAAAATCATACTGCCTTGGTGAATTTATGTAACAACCCAAATTATATGCTTGTCTTATTGCAGGGCATTTGGATGGTGTTATTTTACCTAATTCAGACTCCTTCACTATTTGTTGGATACTCTGTTCGATTGATGCCTTGTGATACCTTTTATACAATACAATACTGCTCATTAATTTTCAATTTTTAATGTCACAAAGTAATTCAGCAATGGATTTCGATATAGGCATTTCTGTAAAATCCTCAATCCAAAGCCATTGTCCCATTGAATTAATTTCGAGAAAAAAGTAGTCCTTACCATCAAAAATCATATCTATTGCTCCATACGACAAATCAAGTTTTTCCATTAATGATAAAATTTTATTTTCAATTCCCAATGGAATTTCAACCTTGTAATGAGGAGTGTTCTCCCAATCGTGATGTCTCCAATCAATGTTTCCTATTTTGCTTTTTTGAGATTCTATTTTACATGAAAATATTTTATTGCCGACAACAGTAATTCTAAGCTCATATGCTTTGGGAATATAATTTTGAATTATAGCAGGGCAGAACTCTAATGTTTTCAAAGCTTCGTTGGTTTTATCTTCTAATATTTCTGCGTAATGAGCAAATGATTTTTGGCCTTCTTTTAAATGAACACCCTCTAAAGGCTTTATACAAAGCTGTTCTTCAATATTAATGTTACATTTTTCAAATGAACCGCCAAAAAAGCTATTAGGTACTTTTAATCCAACTTTTTGAGCAACATCAATTTGTAGAATCTTAGATAGACAGGCATTATTTGATTCAGGAGTATTTATAGTAGGTATTACCTTGGCTAGATATTTAATACAACTATTTACATGAATAGATCTCTGAGTAGCAATATATTTTTTTTCTCCTTCTGTGTAATCACCTGAAATATCTTGGCTCTCGATGGTAAAATCTCTTCGTAGATATATAGAATAGATTTCTTTTAGGATGATTGTTCTATTATTTTCTGTTATTGTAACATTAATTTCATTGTTTTCCGTAAAGCATGAAATATTCCAATGGGTACCGTATTTTTCCCTCTCAAGTAGAATAGGTTCGAAGTTTTTGGGAAATAAACTCTTTACTTTAATTGCATGTTCGTCATTTTCGCAACAAAAGATAATTACATGTTTTCTCATTTAAATAAAATTTTTCTTAAATTAAAAGGGATAGGCCTAACGCCTATCCCTCTGTAGTGCAAGTAGAATAATCAGTAATTTTCTCCGTGATCTTGCTGTGTTGAGAAGGTATTTCTCGTAGTTGTATTATTACCTGAAGCAATGATTGTGTTTAGTGCCTCTGGATTGCTCACAGATGGAGACCAATTCCATTTGCTAATAGGTTTAGATACTTTAGGTTGATCAATGTCAACCCTCTTTAGACTTCTAAGAGCTAAAGGCTTTTGTGCAGTTTGCATTTGCATAATAAATTGTTTAAATGTCCTACTCGTATGGCTTTTCGGTCTCGCCCCGTTTTTTTGAGTGGGTTCTGGACTCCACTTTTGTTTGTTAAGTTAACAAAATAATATTAAAAACATCAAATTTATCCTTTAGTTTTGGTTTTTTCGAGGTTGTCGGTTGTGGGTTTTCGATTGATTATTGTCTCTTAAACTTGCCCATAACGGTAAGTATAAAAGGCGTTTTAATGCCCTTTATACAATGTTGGCATTTCGTTTATTTATTAGAAGCTCAGTCGAAGCCCGATGTTGCTATAGAATGCATTGGCTTTGGTATTGTCACCTCCAGTATAAACAGGAATTAAGCCTAATTGATAGCCCATATCTATGTAGAATATAAATATGTCAAGACCCAACCCAAAGTCAGCGGATACAATTAAATTGGAGAAATCACTAGCATCTATATCATCAAGTCCATCTGATTTTGTGGAGTGGTCGACTGAAATCACATGGGAACCATCAAATACACCAAAGACTCTTACGTTAAACAGTTTTTCCGTTTCTGGGTCGATTAAACGTACTCCCACCTTCAAAGGAACTGATATTGTGTTAATAGTTGTCTCGTCTATTAACTCTTCTCCCGTAACAGTATTTTCATTTATAATCTCGGAAGAAACAATAGTGTATTGAAAACCTGGTTGTACAGTTTGGTGCTGCCTTAACATTTGGTTCAAGATTCTACGCCTGGTCGTCCGGATACTTTTTGATTATTTAGGACACCATCAATAAGTGAATTGCCTTGGTCACTAGTTAATTGGAGAACGTTAAAACTTCCATAAGCCCTAATGTCAAAATGCTGACCATAACTCGCACCAAAGGCGAGTATTATGGCGAAAAGTGTTAAGCTAATTTTTTTCATTTTTATTAATTTAAATTATTCCCTACTCATAAGGTTTTTCAGGTTACACCATATCTTTATTAGTATTAAATGAATGCCAACAACCGGATAAAACAAACAGTGTGTTTTATTCCTACTTCCAATAAACTCTTATTCTCAAAAGGTGTTCTCAGTTGATTACCCTAATGAATCCGATGTAAGGGTATATGTTGTAGAGTATGAAAATCAATCTAATTTTAAGGTGTTCAAAGTAGATTATCCAAATCAAGTTGATGGTAACAAAGGATTTCAAAATAATTAGACAAACAAAATTAAAATCACATTTGATTGCGAAATGTTTTTTTAATTAATTTAATTCAGAGTTATTGGATTAAGAAATTTTTATCTGGATTGAGGTATAACACTTCGAAATGTGTTTTCTATGTGTGTATTTATTTTGTAAATAACAGTAAATCAATGCTAATTACTTTTTGTATTGGGAAGTAACACTGAAATAGATTAAAATACTGGGTTTTTATTTAGTCACTGTATAGATCTTGTTCTTAAACTTATATTGACAAGTATTCTCTTCAAATTTTAAAACATTAAGTTCTTCATAGATGAAATTCTCTTTTATTAGGTAACTTTTTCCTTCAATAACGAGTAGTCCAGTTTTCTCCTTCGAATGATTATTTTTGACTAACCCTTTGTATTCGACCTCAGGCAGATGTGAGCATAACCTTTTTCATTAATTTGGAATGAACTTAAAACCCCTGCTATATTGATTTTTATTTTGGTTCAAGACCAAATATTTGGAAGTGAACTTTATATTTTTGTTTTGAGGCAGTTCTTTTTGATTTTTTTTCATAATAATAAGAGTATCCACCAACTTCTCAGCAAATACCTCACTATCCGAACAAAAAATAGCGAACTTAGTGAGATAAAATAAATTGAATGAAAAACATAGATAAAACAAAATCGGTTTTGGTAACGGGAGCTACAGGATTTGTGGCTGGGTGGTTAGTGAAAAAGTTATTGGAAGAGGGAATGACCGTGCATGCTGCGGTAAGAAATCCCGATAAACAAGAAAAGGTAGCTCACCTGAACGAATTGGCAAAAAATAGCTCTGGTAAGATAATTTATTTCAAGTCAGATTTATTGCAAAAGGGCTCATACCAAGAAGCAATGGAAGGCTGTGAGCTGGTTTTTCACACAGCTTCTCCGTTTACTAGTGACTTCAAAAACCCTCAAACAGAACTGATAGATCCGGCTGTGAAAGGAACGGAAAATGTGATGGAAACAGCCAAGCAAACTTCTTCGGTGAAGAGAGTGGTTGTGACAAGCAGTTGTGCTTCAATTTATACCGATGCAACTGAGTGCACTCAGGCACCCAACGGAATGCTAACCGAGGATATTTGGAATACAACATCCTCTTTAGAGTATCAACCTTACTATTATTCAAAAACCTTGGCCGAAAGAAAAGCATGGGAAATTACCGATTCGCAATCTCAGTTTGATTTGGTCACGATAAATCCCTCATTTGTGCTAGGTCCCATGTTGAACCCAAAATTTACTACTTCCGAGAGTTTTACTATTCTAAAACAAATGGGAGATGGAACCATGAAAGCTGGCGCACCCAAAATGGGTGTAGGATTGGTAGATGTGAGAGATGTTGCAGAAGCCCACTTTTTGGCAGGTTTTACTCCAGAAGCCAAAGGAAGATACATCACCTCGGGACACAATACGAACTTTTTGGAGATGGCACTTACTCTGCAAGATAAATTTGGTGCAGATTACGGAATCCCAAAGAAACCATTGCCAAAATGGTTGCTTTCACTAATCGGACCAATGGTAAACAAGGCATTTTCCAGAAGATTCATTAAGAATAACGTAAATGTGGAGTGGAAGGCGGATAATTCTAAAATCAAATCGGACTTGGGAATGCAATTCGTGCCAATAAAAACAACCATGGAAGATAGTTTTCAGGTGTTAGTGGAAGCAGGTATATTTAAGAAATAAAAATAAGAATTAGCCTCTTGATATGATTGTCGAATGGGAAATCAGTCAAGAGGTTTTTTATTTAAACAAAGCCTTTGTTGATCTGTTTGTGTCCTGATTTTATTTTTAACTTCGCACTCCAAGAAAAATAGTATGCTAAACACCAAACGAGCTTTTATCGAAAAACTTACCCTCCAAAAGGTAGGGAGTAAATTGCGTGAAGAAATAAATGTACTCACTCATCAAGAACAGCAACTTACAGAAGAAGAGGAAAAAGCATTAAAGGGATTGTTTTTGAGCTCGATAAGAGCCTCACAAGAATTGCAAAAATTTGGTCACCACATTGGACTAGAGTACAATACGGTGTACGATTTGTGTTCCAAATATTTTGAAGGAAAGCAAGACTTTGTCCCGTTTTCAAATGCAATTCTTCATCATTTGTACGAGAATTCCAACCACCCCCAAATAAAAACCGGTGAATTGTTTGTCGTTGAATTTCAAGATCTTGAATTTGGAGACATCATTACCGCTGGAATTGGAATATTCAAAATTGAAAAGAAATTGGAATACCTCAATTTCAACCATCGTAAAGATGGAGTAGATTTTATTATTGAAAAAGGTGTAAAGCTCCAAAAGATTGACAAAGGTTGCCTGATTTTGAATACTGAGAAAGATGGCGGGTTCAGAGTGTTTTCGGTGGATAATAATTCTTACGATGCAGCCTATTGGAAACAATCCTTTTTGGGACTGGAAGAGGTGTTGAATGATTCCTATCAAACCAAACACTATTTGAATTTGATAAAAGATTTTTCATCGAACTTGGTGGAAGAAAATGATTCGTATGCTCAAAAGGATTTTCTGAATCAAACTATTCGCGTCTTTAATGACAACCTATTTATTACCAAGGAAATAATAGAAGAAGAATTGCTTGAGCCGTTCGAAATAAAAGATAAATTTGACGAGTACAAAGAGAATTATAAGCTCGCAAACCAATTGGAGTTGGAAGAGAGTTTTACTATTTCGCCCGAAACACTCAAGAAAGAAAAGAAGAAGATAAAATCTGAAATCTTACTGGATACCCGAATTCAAATAAAAATTGATGTGGACGAAATAGATACGGTAAAAGATAATGTAGAAAGAGGATACGATGATGAAAAGAAAATGCACTTTTACAAAGTGTATTTCAATGAGGAATTATAAGTTGTTGATTCTCAAAAGAAAAGTCTTTCAACAAGAAAAAAATATTTGTTCAGATTCTAAAATACTAACCTTGCACTTTTTCAAAATTCCCGTTTCTGAATAAGGTTTTGATCACTGCTTGGTAGTCCTTGTCAGGATTAAAAACCTCTGACATGAGTTTCAATGTTCCAAAGTTCAGTGGAGTTTTTGAAGAAACAAATCCAAAACCTGTTAGCGTTCCATTCTCAAGTAGTACAAAACCCTTTTCCGAAGTTTTTCTGCCTTTTGCCACAAATATACCGGTCTCGTCAGGAGAGCCATACTTTTGCTCAAATTTTTCAATTCTCAAGTTGTAATCCTCTGCACTTTCCTCTCCAATACAAGCTCCATGACAATCGTGAAGTTGGTATCTAAAACAAGAGCCAACTCTATTTTGGTTGTCTAGTCCATTTATTTTTTGGCACAATTCGTAGATATCAATTGTTTTTTTGATAAACTCCATGGCTTCTCTACGTGAGGTGAAATCAATCACTGTTTTTCGCTCCTTAGTTACTTTTATCGATTCCAAAAAGTGATAGTCATTTTCCCTGTTTATGGTTACACCAAAAGGGAACTTAGTTTTGGTTTGTCTCCTATTGTGCTTAGGTAAGTGAGTTTTTATTGCCAAATTTTCGTATAACAAAGCGAGTGTTTCATTTCCTGTAATTTCAAAATCAACAGAATGTATGTTCTCAATAATAGCCATCCCTTTTTTAGTTTGGTAATTATTCAGGTGGCTCTTTACTCTCTTTTTTATGTTGATGCTTTTCCCGATATAAATGATCTTTCCCTCAAAATTTTTGAAATAATAAACACCTGGCTTTCCAGGCAGTTTATCAACGCCAATTTTCATTGAAAAATCATTGATGATTTCTGCTTTTTTGTCCTGTTCCTTTATCAAATGGAAGATTTCGGTGGTAGCTGCGGTGTCTGCCATTGCTCTGTGATGACTCGTAAGAGTAACTCCCAAAGAGCGACTTAATTTCCCTAAACTGTAGGACGGTAAACCAGGAAAAACCTTCCTCGACATTCTAACCGTACAGAGTTTGTCTGCCTCAAAGTCATACCCTAATTCCTTAAATTCTCGCTTGATATGACCGTAATCAAAGTTTACATTGTGTGCGATAAATATTCTACCTTCCAAAAAGGTTAAAATCTCCTTCGCCACTTCAAAAAAACGAGGAGCCTCAGCCACCATACTGTTGTCTATCCCTGTAAGTCGAGTGATGTTATACGGAATCGGAATCTCAGGGTTTATGAGCGATTCGTACGAATCCTTAATCGTGGTTCCATCCGTAATAATAATCGCTATTTCGGTTATCTTACTATTTATGGGAGTTCCTCCGGTGGTTTCTATGTCTACAATAGCGTATTCCAACTAGTTCAATTTTGCATAAAAATAGAATAATTCTACTTACTAATTTTGTCCCTTCTGATATTCCATTAGGCTCGACCTCAAAACAGTCTTTTTTTTATATCAATTTGGTGATTTATCAGCGAATTTTAGTCCAAGTCCCAATCAATAGGCTTTTTTCCTTTCGAGACCAGGTAATCATTCGATTTACTAAAAGGTTTTGATCCAAAGAAACCTCGGTGTGCCGAGAAGGGAGAAGGATGAGCCGAAGAAATGATTAGATGTTTTTTGGAATCGATGAGGTCAGATTTTTGTTCTGCAAATTTGCCCCAAAGAATAAAAACCACCTGTTCTTTCTTTTCCGATATTGATTTTATGAGGTTATCTGTAAAAATCTCCCACCCTTTTTTTTGGTGGCTTCCAGGCGAAGATTTACGCACTGTGAGGGTGGCGTTTAATAACAAAACTCCTTGTTCTGCCCAGGAAGATAAATTGCCTTGAAAAGGAATTTGAATTCCTAAGTCTGAGCTCAATTCTTTGAAAATATTTCGCAGCGAAGGAGGGAATTTTACCCCATCCGGAACCGAAAAACTCAACCCTTGAGCCTGCCCATCTCCATGATAAGGATCTTGGCCCAACATCACAACTTTGGTACTCGAGAAAGAACACAATTCCAAAGCTCTAAAAATATTTTTTTTGGCTGGAAAACAAATCTTTGTACTGTACTCTGTTTCTACAAATTGAGTGAGGTTTTCAAAATATTCCTTTTCGGACTCTTCCTTGAGGAAAGAATTCCAGTCCGAGGCTTCATTTAATTTCATGTATCCGTATCTTATTCTTAACCCACCAGCAGAACTTGAATCCTATCCATCGTATCCAAATTGATTCAGTTTGTTGTCTTTTTCTTTCCAATCTTTGTCCACCTTTACATACAAATCCAAGAATACTTTCTTGCCAATAAACTCCTCAATGTCTTTTCTTGCCTCAGTGCCCACTTTGGTCAATTTGTTTCCTTGATGCCCAATAATTATACCTTTTTGGGTCTCTCTGTTCACAATAATCAATGCCCTGATTTTAGTAATCATTTTTTTCGATTTTCCTTCAGTTGGCACGTCTTCTTTGTATTCTTCTACTACTACCTCACATGAATAAGGTACTTCTTTGTTGTAGGTTGTAAATATTTTTTCTCTGATAATTTCAGAGATAAAAAACCTCATGGGTTTATCCGTCAATTCGTCTTTAGGAAAATAGGCCGGTGAATCTGGCAGCAACTCTTTTATTTTCTGAATGACAAAATCAGTATTTACTTTCTCCAAAGCCGAAATCGGTAAAATTTGAGCGCCAGGCATTAGTTCTGCCCACTGAGACACTTTTTGCTCTACGATTTCCATATCTTTTGCTAGGTCAATTTTATTAATCAACACAAATTTTGGCACATCCATATCTGTGATTTTTCTCAATGTTTCAGCGTGGCTCATTGAGTCTTCAAAAATATCGGTGACCAACAAAATGATGTCTGCATCACGCAGTGATTCACTCACAAAATTCATCATTTTTTCATGAAGTTTGTATTTGGGCTCCAACACTCCAGGTGTATCCGAATAGACAATCTGAAAATCACTTCCATTGACCAATCCTCTTATTCTGTGTCGAGTAGTTTGATGTTTGGAGGTAATAATCGACATTCTTGCTCCCACCAATCCATTCATCAAGGTCGATTTTCCCACGTTCGGACTCCCTACAATATTTACAAAACCTGCTTTGTGTGCCATATTTATTTATCATTTAGTGTACAAAGAAACGAAGATTTTTGGCATAATCAGACTTTTTTGGGTGTTACTCCCCATAAAAAAGGGGAGTCGGGCTTTCCGCACTCGCTTCCCATGAAAATGGGAGAGCTCAAACAATTGCTTCAATCCCTAACACAAGAATGGCAAGGAACAAGCCGAGTAACTGATTGCACATTTTTCTCCCACACCAAACCGTATTTATTTCTTCTATTTTAGTTACATTTGAGCCATGCAATTCAAGGAAATTATAGGCCAAGATGCCATCAAGAAAAACCTTATCCAAACGGTAGATGCGAAGAGGATTAGTCACGCCCAGCTGTTTCATGGTAAACTTGGTTACGGTTCTTTTGCCTTGGCTCTTGCCTACACACAATACATTTTTTGTACCAACAAAACTCCACATGATTCATGTGGGAACTGTGCTTCTTGCCTAAAAATAAATCAACTTTCACACCCAGATGTCCATTTTTCTTTTCCTGTTCAATTGGAATCAAAAAAGAAAACTTCGGACGATTTTGTGAGCGAGTGGAGAGAAATGATTCAAAATTCTGCCTATTCTTCCGAGCAAGACTGGTATCACAAAAACGGGAATGAAAATAAAAAAGGATTAATTGGTGTAGATGAAAGCAAGAGAATAGCCGAAAAAATTAGTTTAAAATCCTACGAAGGAGGTTACAAGGTGAGTTTGTTTTGGTTGGCAGAAAACATGAATGTGGCAGCGGCTAATAAGTTGCTTAAACTGATTGAAGAACCGCCAGAAAGAACTTTAATTTTCTTGTGTGCCGAAAATATCGAAAACATCTTGCCTACCATTCTGTCTCGAACTCAGGTCATAAAGGTGAGTCCACTCAATGATACTCAAATTTCTCAAGGATTAGTTGAAATCTTTGGTGCAGAAAATCAAAGAGCGATTGAAATAGCTAGTTATGTAAATGGAGATTTTTCTTTGGCAACCAACGAGCTCGAAATGGGAGAGGAAAAAAGCTTTTATTTCGATTCGTTTGTCTCTTGGATGAGGCTGTGTTTCAAAAAAGACGTGGCTGGAGCAGTAAAGTTTGTTGGCGAAGTACAAAAAATGGGGAAAGAAAAACAAAAGGCATTTTTGTTGTTTGTGCTTTCCGTATTTCAAAAAAGTTTGATAGGAAATTTTGTGGGAATGAAAAGTGTGAAGGCTACGGAAGATCAAAAGAAGTTTATTCAAAATTTCATGCCGTACATTCATGAACGTAATATTGGCCATTTGCACGAAATAATGTCTGAAGCGTATTATCATATCGACAGAAATGCGAATGCAAAAATTCTTTTCCTCGATTTATCATTCGATTTATTCAAGCTGATAAAAAAGTAAGAACGCTTTCGTTTTGTCAAATATTCCAATAAATGGCCGAGTAAAAATCTATATTTAGGCAAAATACCTCTTTCAAAATTCTACAAAAACTAATAGTTTTCAGTACATTTGATATTCATAACATACCCGCATTCCGCGAAAGAAATCGGGTGTTATTTCTATTAACTAAGAAGCTAATTGATAGATAGTTAGCTCTAAAAATATACAACAAAAATGGGATGTTCATCATGCTCGAATAATAAAACAGGAGTGCCAAATGGCTGTAAAAGTAACGGATCGTGTGGGACTGGCGGTTGCGATAAGATGTCGGTTTTTGATTGGTTGGAGAATATGCAAATTCCTACTGGAGAAAAACCATTTGATATCGTAGAGGTTCGATTCAAGAACGACAGAAAGGAGTATTTCAGAAACTCAGATAACCTGAGTTTATACCAAACGGATATTGTAGTTGTGCAAGCAGCTAGTGGGGTTGATGTGGGTGTAGTTTCGCTAAAAGGAGAATTGGTCAAGTTGCAGTTGAGCAAAAAGAAAATTACCGAAACCAGGAATCTTCCTGCAATCTTGAGAAAAGCAACCGAAGAAGATATAAAAACCTGGCATGCTGGAAGAGAGGAAGAGAAACGGATAATGCCAAGGGCAAGAACCATTGCAATTGAGGAAAAACTGAAAATGAAAATCAGTGATATCGAGTTTCAAGGAGATATGAGTAAAGCTACTTTTTATTACACTGCAGATCAGCGAGTTGATTTTAGAGAATTGATTAAAAAATATTCTTCCGAATTCAAAGTGAGAATAGAAATGAAACAGATAGGAATGCGACAAGAAGCGGGTAAGCTTGGAGGAATTGGTTCGTGTGGAAGGGAATTGTGTTGTTCCACTTGGTTAACTGATTTTAGGTCGGTGAATACTTCGGCCGCTCGTTACCAGCAACTATCCCTCAATCCTCAAAAACTGGCAGGACAGTGCGGAAAACTCAAATGCTGTTTGAATTTTGAATTGGATGCTTACATGGAATTGATGAAAACTTTTCCTAAACCAAACACAACACTTCAGACAGAGGGAGGAAAAGCACGGCATATGAAGACCGATGTATTTTCACAAACCATGTGGTTTTCCGTAGAATCAAAAGATAGAAATAATGATTTTATTGGATTGACTGTTGACAGAGTGAAAGAAATTATTGCCATGAATAAAGCTGGAAAGAAACCAGTTAGTTTGAAAGAATTTGTAGATTTTGAACCAGTAGAAGAGGAAAAATATGCTGCTGTTGATGCTCAGGATAGTTTGACTCGATTTGATGATAATTTCAAGAAGAAAAAGAAAAGAAGAAAGCCCAACAACAAGAATAGAAACAACAGAAATACTCAGAAACCAAAATCGAATGACAAAAAATAATTTTATTTTCTTTCTTCTGTTTGGAATGGTTATTCTATTTGCCTCGTGTAATGGAGACGATATTTATTTTCAAAAATTTCAGGCAGTTGAAGGTTCATTGTGGAATGAGAAGGAGGTAAAGTCTTTTGATTTTGATATTGTAGATACTACAAAACTGTATGAGTTTTATTTCAATTTGAGAAATAACAACGATTACGGCTATGGGAATATTTTTGTTTTTTGGACGTTACAATCACCAGACGGAAGAACAAAAACGGATACTGCCCAATTTATTTTGGCAAAGCCAAATGGCCAATGGTTAGGAAAATCTGCCAGTGGAACTGTCATAGAAAATAGTATGTATTTTTTAAAAACCAAACTACCCACAAGAGGAGTTTATTCCTTTTTGTTTACCCAGGGAATGAGAGAGGAAAATCTCGAAGGGATTAAAGATGTAGGTTTGAAAATCAAGAAAATAAATGGGACAAACTAAACCAAAACCAAAAAAGAATCGAAAGTGGATGAAAAGGCTCGCCTGGGTATTAATCTTAGGTCCGTTTGTTGCGCTAGCTTTTGCATTGCTTATCGTTCGTTATTTTACTGATTTACCAAGTATTGAAGAGTTAGACAATCCTAAGAGTAATCTGGCTTCCCAGGTTATTACCTCAGATGGAGTTGTGATAGGCGAATATTACCTGCAAAACAGGACTCATGTGGATTACCATGAACTATCTAAAAATTTGGTGAATGCGCTGGTAGCCACGGAAGATGAGCGCTTTTATAAGCATTCTGGTATCGATGCTGAAGCATTGGCAAGAGCAATTCGAGGAATGGGAAAGGATGGTGGGGGAAGTACTTTGTCACAGCAACTAGCGTTGAATCTATACGGACAAAGAGCCTCAGGCTTTCTCAATAGAGTGAAACAAAAATTGGGAGAATGGATTATTGCCGCGAAGCTTGAAAGAAGATACACCAAAGAGGAAATAATGACTATGTATTTCAATAAGGTGGACTTTCTTAATCAAGGAGTAGGGATTCATTCTGCATCTAAAGTTTATTTTAGTAAAACGCCACGTGAACTTAATATTCAGGAGGCTGCAATGCTTGTGGGGATGGTAAAAAACCCAAACGGTTACAACCCAAAGAGATTTCCTAAAGCAGCTCTTAAAAGAAGAGAAGTAGTTTTGAAACAAATGCTGAACAATGATATTTTGAATAGAGGACAATACGACTCCATCAGAGTATTGCCATTAGGGTTGAATCTTACTTCGGTGGATCACAAAGAAGGAATAGCTCCTTATTTTAGAGAAAGTTTAAGAGCTGACCTAAATCGGATGATGAAGGAAAAGAATGAGAATGGCGAATTCAGATACCTAAACAAAGAAACAGGAAAGCCCTACAACATCAGAAAAGATGGTCTAAAGATTTATACGACCATAGATTCTAGGATGCAGAAATATGCCGAATATGCAGTCATGCAACATCTAGGAAATGAATTGCAAGCCGACTTGCATAAAGCAATGAAAAGGAAATATTCTTATCCTCGTTATCCTTTTGTTAGAGCTATTGATGAAAAAGAAGCAGACCAAATACTGACAAGAGCCAAGAAACAAACTATGTTGTACAAAACATTGACGGGTGCTGCTTGTGCCGAGTGTGAAAGGCCTGGGACCAAAAAGAAAAAGGGAAAGTACATTTGTAATTACAATTCAAACCATATCAATCCCAGTTATACAAAAGCAGAAATAGACACTATTTTCAATACACCAGTGGAAACTCAGGTATTCGACTGGACTGCCGATGGATATGAAAAGGATACAGTGATTTCCCCAATGGATAAGATTAAATACCTCAAAAGTTTTTTGAGGGCAGGAATGATGTCAATGGATCCTAAAACGGGTTTTGTAAAAGCATGGGTTGGAGGACCTAATTTCAAGTATTTTCAGTATGATATGGTTCGAACAGGTAAAAGACAGGTAGGTTCTACCTTCAAGCCAATCGTTTATGCTTCTGCCATTGATGCTGGTGTATCATCTCCTTGCGAAGAAATTTTGAATATTGAGCACTGTTGCCCAATACCTGATAATGAGAATAGACAATGGTGTCCAAAAAATGCTGGAGAAAGTTTCAATGGCTTGCCTTACCAAGTAAAGTTTGGACTTGCTTCCTCGATGAATAGCATAACAGCTGCAATCATGAGAAAGATTGGACCTAAAAAAGTAAAAGAGAACGCGTTGAAAATGGGACTAGATGGAAACCAAATAAATGAATATCCTTCCATAGCACTTGGAGCCGTTGATTTATCTGTGTACGAAATGGTAGGAGCTATGAGTACATTCGCGAATAATGGAGTATATATAAAGCCAATGATTATCACTCGGATAGAGGATAAAAATGGAGCTGTGATTTATGAAGCACAACCAGAAACGGATCAAGTATTTGATGCTAATTTATCTGCTACTATGATAAAAATGATGAAAGGAGTAGTAGATGGTGTTTACAATCCTGCAACCAAAAAGTACGGAGGAACTTCTATGAGATTGAGGTCTTCTTGGCGAAAATATGGAAATATAAAATACCCAATTGCCGGAAAAACTGGAACAACACAAAGTAATAGTGATGGATGGTTTATTGGTCTTACGCCAGATTTAGTATCAGGAGTTTGGGTAGGTTGCGAAGATCGTGGTGTTCGTTTTGTGAGTACAGCACTGGGTCAAGGTGCAAATACCTCGTTGCCAATTTGGGGATATTACATGAATAAGATTTACAAAGATTCAACGATTAAGATATCGAAAGGCGACTTTGAACTGCCTGAGAACTATCAGGACGATTATACCAATTGTTCTGAACAAGATTTGAATGAATCAATAGATTATAATAATTTTTCAAATAGTGGATTATTTTAAAGACAAATAGTATGAACAAAACAGTAGCAAACGTAGAACAGGCTTGTGAAGGAATACAAGATGGAATGACTTTAATGTTAGGGGGGTTTGGCTTGTGTGGTATTCCAGAAAACTCAATCTCAGAGTTAGTAAAAAAGAATGTGACAGGGTTGACTTGTATTTCCAATAATGCAGGGGTAGATGATTTTGGATTAGGGTTACTGCTTCAAAAGAAACAAATAAAAAAAATGATATCATCTTACGTTGGTGAAAATGATGAATTTGAAAGACAAATGTTAAGTGGAGAACTAGAGGTGGATTTAATTCCTCAAGGATCTCTTGCAGAGAGATGCAGAGCTGGAGGGGCAGGAATTCCTGCTTTTTTTACACCAGCAGGATTTGGAACAGAAGTAGCTCAGGGAAAAGAAGTAAGAGAATTTGACGGCAAGCCACATATTCTGGAATCGGCATTGACAGCTGATTTCGCTCTAGTAAAAGCTTGGAAAGGGGACACGGCTGGGAACCTAGTGTTTAAAGGTACCGCCAGAAACTTTAATCCCATGATGGCAATGGCTGGTAAAATTACAATTGCTGAGGTAGAGGAACTGGTTGAGCCAGGTGAATTGGATCCAAACGAAATTCATACGCCAGGAATTTTTGTTCAGCGGATTTTCCAAGGAAAAGGATATGAAAAGAGAATTGAACAAAGAACGGTTCGTCAGAAATAATTGGCTAATTTGAAAATTGGCTAATTTGAAAGTTTTAAAGAATGAGAAATGATAAAAGGAATATAATAGTTGAAATGACTTTTGAATTTTCTCTTGCCATTATTAATTACTCTGAAAAATTAAGAGAGCTTAAGAAGTTTGAAATGTCAAGTCAGATTTTTAGGGCTGGAACATCTATAGGAGCGAATACAAGAGAGGCACAAAATGCGGAAAGTAAAAAAGATTTTATTCATAAATTTAAAATTGCTGCTAAAGAAGCAGATGAGGTTGAATATTGGTTAGAGTTGTGTGAACAATCTAAGTATTATCCTTCTTCAAAAGAACTAATTGATAAATTAAAACCAATCATAAAGGTGATATCGAAAATAATTTCATCTTCAAAAGATAAATAATCTTCAAATTAACGAATCATCAAATTTTCAAATTGAATTATGTTAGATAAAAATCAAATAGCACAACGAATAGCTCAAGAACTTCAAAACGGATGGTATGTAAACCTTGGAATTGGGATACCCACTTTAGTTGCAAATTATATCCCAGAAGGAATAGAAGTAGAGTTTCAATCAGAAAATGGTATTTTAGGAATGGGTCCATTTCCTTTTGATGGTAATGAGGATGCAGATATAATAAACGCTGGTAAGCAAACGATTACTGCATTGCCTGGAGCGGTTTATTTTGATTCGGCAACAAGCTTTGCCATGATTCGAGGTCAGCACGTTCAGCTTACTGTTTTGGGTGCCATGGAGGTTTCTGAAACGGGAGATATTGCAAATTGGAAAATTCCTGGTAAAATGGTGAAAGGAATGGGGGGTGCTATGGACTTGGTTGCTTCTGCCGATAATATTATTGTCGCCATGATGCACACAAATAGAGCAGGAGAATCTAAGCTGCTAAAATCATGCTCCTTGCCACTTACTGGAGTTGGATGCGTAAAAAAGATTGTGACCAACTTAGCCGTTTTAGAGATAGTGAAGGGTGGTTTCAAATTATTGGAAAGAGCTCCAGGAGTATCGGTAGATGAAATTAAAGCAGCTACCGAGGGTAATTTGGTCATTGAAGGAGAAATTCCGGAAATGAAATTATAGTCTTTTCCTCTATGATTGTAGATTCTGATTCTTTCACGAAATACTACAAAAATGAGTTTGCAGAAGATATCCCAATCAAAAAAAGGCTTTCATTGATAAATGAAAGCCTTTTTTTATTCTAAAAAATGAAAAATTCTACTGTTTTATAAACTTGTTGGTTTCTCCATTAACTAGAATGAAATAGGTGCCGGCTGCAAATCCAGAAACATCAATTTTGTCGGTAAACTGAAGGGACTCAATTGAGTTACTGTTTTCGTAAAGCACTTTTCCCAGTAAGTCCATGATCATAATATTACTTGTGCTTTGCTGACTAAATATTGCCTCCACCGTTACGAAACTATTCGAAGGATTTGGGTATATGTTTAAGCTATTTATTTTTTCTGATTCCGAAAGTCCAACAAGTGAACAATGCCAATCAATATCAAAGCCATCTAGCTCTAATCCTCCATCTGCATAAAATTTAATCGTCAATGCGTTACCCGTTGAGGTTAATGGAGATGGTGGAATACTTGAATTGCAATACTTACCAATGAGAGGAGAAGTTGTGTTGGGTCCGTCATAAATTGACATGTAATCGTAGATGCAATTGTCTGCTTCCACATCAAATGTATTAAATGTAAGTGTTACATTAACACCTGTTGAGGGAGCAATGGTCACATAGGTAGTTTGATTGGGCGAGTAATCGTTCGAATAACTTCCGTCATCCAATAATTTCCCGTTACATTCTGTCATTGGTCCAGCTGTACCTCCATTTGGTAGACAAACTCCTCTTACGTTTATTGTTTGAAAAGCAGTGTCGCTACCTCCGGGGCTTGTGGCGATAAGCCGAACAACATATGAACCGTCAGAAGAATAGCTCACGGATGGATTCGAAGCAGTAGATGAAGATAAGCTGCTTCCAGTCATGGTCCAACTGTAGCTAGTAGCCGAGGAGCTCGTATTTGTCATGTTAATGATTTCATTTCGACAGACTAGGTTAGGAGTAGCCACAAAGTTTGCAACTGGCGCTGGATAAGTGTATAAACAGTTCCAATCAATATCAAATCCTGCTTCTTCTAAACCTCCGTCTACTCTGAATCTCAAAAACAAACTGGAAGAGCTTGATGTAATAGTTGAAGGTGGTAGGTTGTTGTTGCAGTATCGTCCGATTAGAGTTCCTGCGGTTGAAGTGCCTTCGTATATTTCTAAATAATCGTAGTTGCAGTTGGATGCAGTTGATCCAGCTTCTACGTCAAATAAATTGAAATTGAGCACAACATTTGTTGCTCCTGTAGGTGATATAGTGAATGTGCTTACTTGGTTTGGCGTATAATTGCCTGTCGCACCCCCATCATCCATTAATGTTCCAGAACAATCGGTGGTACTCATCGCTGTATTCCTAGCTAATATTGTAGGGCATCGAAGTAGTGTATCGATTGTTACATTTGCTATTTTAAGTATCGTGTCTTTTCCACAAACTCCACCATTCGCGAGTAAAGTAACATCAAAAGGACCAGGACCCGCTGTGTAGGTGTGAGTTGGGTTTGTTGCCGTACTAGTTGTACCATCTCCAAAATTCCAAACGTAAGCCGATGCATTGTTGCTATTATTAACGAAAGAAACTGTGTGAGGAAATTTACATCCTACAGAGTCCAATGTGCTAAACTCTGCTTTTACACCCGGAACATAAGCAGGTCCAACCCCTACGGCATGCCAAGCATTGGTTGTAGCTATTACTGCTGGAGAGCAAGGGCCATATAAGTCGGTTGCTGATTTGATTGCATAAAATCTTGCGTCTGAATGTTGAGAGTTTCTTCCTAAATAAACGGTTAGGTTTCTAAACGCTATTCTTGCTGCTGTATCCAGTCCTAAACCATTTACAGAATAAGTGTCTCCATTGTCATTTGTTCCGGTGCCACCATTTGTAAGTAAATAGAACCAGTAGTTTTGAACCCCACTGTTTGTGTGAACCCCACCATTGTCTGCTGTACCCAGGTAATAGTTTGTACCCAGATATGTGTCAGGATCTCCTTTGGCTTTTGGATTCGACATGGAGCGAAAATAGTTTGTTCCCGAGGTGTAAATTTCGTCCCCCATTTCCCAATCTGCTTGAGCTGGTCTTGCCCAAAAATCTATTGCGACTCCAAAAATATCACTAAAAGATTCGTTGAGTGCGCCAGATTCATAAGAATAAACCAAGTTTGCCGTGTTTGAGGTAAGACCGTGGGATATTTCGTGACCCGCAATAGCCATTGTTGTCAAAGCAGTAATTGAAGTTCCATTTCCATCTCCGTAGGTCATTCTGCTCCCGTCCCAAAATGCATTGACATAATTGTTGTCGTAATGAATGTAGCTGATAAGTTTAAAACCTAATCCGTCAATACTATTTCTAGCATGAACATTCCAGAAATAGTCATAAGTCATTTCAGCTCCCCAGTGCGCATCCAATGCGTATTGATCGTCATTTGTGGTTGAGGTCCAGATGTTGTTATTGTCCGTAAAATCAACAGCACTTCCGTAGGTAGTTCCGGTGTTCATGTCGTAGGTTTCGATGCCATTTCCTCTTCCAGACTCTCTCAGCCTGTAGTTAGTTGTAGAAGTCGAGTCGGTAGTTATTGACCGGGTTCCACTGTATCCAGTATTAGCAGTTCCAATCGCATCCGCGTGGTGAATGAAGTCGTTTTTGAAAATAACCTTGCCCAGGTTTGCATCAACGTAATAATCTGCTCTGCTTACAGGTTTATGAGCGTAAATATTGAATTTGTAACACAGTGATATTCCTTTTTTTGTTTGTAAATACACGAATTCCCCTGCGGGGTAAAAGGTTGCTGAAGGGTCTTCTAAGTCTTCTTTGATAAAATCTTCTTCTTCTGGCAACTCCCATTTGTAGGTGTCGGCATTTATTACTTGCAGGGCCGATGCTAAGGCATCACTTTCTGAAACAGAAGCTGAAATAATCCCGGAAAATTGTGAGGCTAAATTTCCGCTTATGCTGGTTATCTCTCCATTTTTTTGATGAATCGTTAGGAAGTTTAATTCAAATGGGATGTTATTCGCGATTTGTTGAAATTTAATATGAGTGTAGCCCAATTGGTCATTTTCTCGGCTCACTTCTCTTAGAGTAAACTTATTTTTTGAAAACGAATTTACCAACGCTGTGATTTCTGACAATGACGGAGAAAGTCCAGATTTAAACTCGATGAATCCAGGTATTGTAGATTCAGAATTCGATAATTCGCGACTAGACTCCGAAAGTATAGCTTGTATTCTTCCATTGTCATTTTTCATTTGGCCAAAGCCAAGAGTACTGGCTAGGATAAATCCTAAGAGTATTTTTTTTGTCATCATGTTGGTTTTACTTTGTCTAAGAACGGGTAGGTGTTTTGAAACGTTCGTTTCGGTATCAATAAGGATTAAAACAATCCATTTATTTCTGCGTCAATATCGGTAATGATTTTACCAAGGTCTTCAGGATTTTCTTTAAAGTTGTTGTTGTCAACATCTACAATTATTACCTTTCCTTTGTTGTAACTGCTAATCCAAGATTCATACCGTTCATTCAATCTTTTCAAGTAGTCAATTCTAATGCTTTCTTCATATTCTCTTCCTCTTTGTGAGATTTGGTTGACCAATGTAGGAACACTAGCTCTAAGATGAATCAATAAATCTGGAGCCGAAATGAAATTCTCCATTAACGAAAATAGCGAAAAATAATTTTCGAAGTCTTTGGTAGACATTAATCCCATTTTGTGGAGGTTGGGCGCAAAAATAAAGGCGTCTTCGTAAATAGTTCTGTCTTGAATGACTGTTTTGTCATTGCTTTTTATTTCTTGGATTTGAGTAAATCTGCTATTCAGGTAAAAGATTTGAAGGTTAAAAGACCAACGCTGCATGTCTTCATAAAAATCATTTAAATAAGGATTGTTCTCCACGTCTTCAAAGTGTGTGTCCCATTTGTAATGTTTTGCTAGTAAGTTGGTGAGAGTGGTTTTACCTGCTCCGATATTTCCTGAAATTGCAACGTGCATAAACTCAATTAATTTTTGTTTGTCGAAAATAGCAAAAATGGTGATTACTTGGAAATAAAAAGTCTTCTATTAACGGAATTTTGGGCAATTGAGCTAAAATACTTCGTCTTCGTTGACTTCAATTCATTAAAGAGTATCTTTGCAACGTGAATTCAATAAAAATAAGTTTTAGGGAGATTAGAGTGCTTGCAATACCTGCTATTTTTGCAGGAATTGCCGAGCCCATAATTGGATTGGTTGATACGGCTGTTATTGGAAATTTGGGGAGTAATTCTGAAGTTTCTCAGGCTGCTGTTGGACTGGGAGCTGCTTTTTACACTCTTTTGTTGTGGTGTCTGTCACAAATACGAACCTCCATTTCCTCTATTGTTTCAAAGTATGTTGGGGCGGAAAAGGTATCAGAAATCAGGTCTTTAGTTCCTCAGACTATTTTTTTTGGAGCCATGCTGGGAGTTGTGGTAGGAGGAGTGTCTTTTTTGTTTTCTCCAAGTATCTTTCTTGATTTCTACGGGGTTGATCCAGCGGACAAAGAGCTGTTGCAAAAAGCAATTCAATATTTTAATATTCGAATCATTGGGTTGCCTATTTCTATGATAGTGTATACCGTTTTTGGCGTATTTAGAGGGATGCAGAATACCGTCTGGATTATGAAAGCGAGTATTTTTGGTGCAATCATGAACGTAATATTAGATTATGTTTTGGTGTTCGGTGTAGGGGATTTTCAACCTAATATGGGCATAGAAGGTGTGGCTTGGGCTAGTGTTTTTGCGCAATTTACTATGTTAGTAATCACTACAGTAATTGTAAAAAGAAAAACTGAATTCTCTCTCGTCCCATCTTGGACGAAAGCAAATCCTGAATTCAAAACTATGCTGCTGATGTCAGCAAATATGCTGATCCGAACCATTGCTTTGAACCTTGCCTTCTTTTTGGCCAACAGATATGCAACCAGTTACGGAAAAAGTTATTTAGCTGCTCACACGATTTTAATAAATCTTTGGGTATTTTCTTTCTTTTTTATCGATGGGTTCTCTAATGCAGGAAATGCTATTTCTGGTAAATTATTAGGAAAGAGAGATTTCAAGGCTCTCACTTTACTTTCTAGCGATTTGGTTAAATATAATTTAATTGTAGCCAGCGTATTGGCTCTTATTTTTGTGTCTCTGTACCCGTTTTTAGGACGAATATTTAGTAATGATTCTCAAGTTGTAGCTCACTTTTATTCTGTTTTTTGGTTGATAATTGTTGCGCAATTTGTAAGCGGTGTTACTTTTACGTACGATGGCGTCTTCAAAGGGTTAGGCGAGACTGCATACCTCCGAAATACATTAATTGTCGCTACTTTAGTCCTTTTCGTTCCGGTAATTTATTTTCTCGATTTGCTTGATCTCAAACTTTACGCAATTTGGATAGCATTTCTTCTGTGGAATGTGTTTCGGGGAGGCTCACTTATTTATAAATTCAGAAAAAAGTATTACACAGTTTAATCGGAAAACAATTTTTTCTAAAAAGTTCAGTATATTTAGACCTATTAATTAATAAAAAAACAGAACAACATGAAAATTAAAATGATGGCGGTAGGAATCCTAAGTGCATTGTTTATAGCTTCTTGCTCGACAGAGACAGAATCAACTGAAGTAACTATGGATGCGAAGACTTTTACGTTTGAAGATATTTACGAAGGGAGTAATTCGGCTACTGTAGAGATGGATTCTAAAGCGATGATAGAGGCTCAAGAATCTATCGATTCAGATAAAATAGAGTCAGTATTTATTTCAGGAGTGACTCTCACAAAAGAGGACTCTGCAGGGTTGTCTCAAGTTACAAGCTCGAAATTGCAGATTATGAGCGAAAGCGAAGATTTGCCAATGGTTACTGTGGCAGTGATTACCGAAATTGCCGAAGATTCAAAATCAGTGGAATTGAAAATTATTGAGGAAGTAGATATAGCTGAGTACCTCTCAAATGGAAAGATTTATTTAGTCTTGGATGCTAATTTTAGCGAAGACAATGAAATGGAGCAACCGATTGATGCGGTGATAAAATTTGATTTTAGACTAGTAAAATAATAGCCAAAACTATTCATTAAAAAAGGGTTCAAATCAATTGATTTGAACCCTTTTTTTATTCATAAACTGGAGAGAATCCTTTGCTTGTTTTCTCTATAAATTCCATAATTTCTTCGTTTCCGGTTTTCTTTTCGGAAGAAGTGAGGAAGTGTTGAGGCAAAAAGCTCCACTTTTCGCTCATTTTATCTTGATAGGCTTTGATGTTTCCCTCTACATCTCTCGGGTCTAGCTTATCCATTTTTGTAAAAACCATCACAAACGGAATGCCATTTTCGCCAAGCCACTCCATGAATTCATCGTCCGCTTTCAGTACGTTGTGTCTAGAATCAAGCAACACAAATACACACATCAGGTTCTCTCTATTTCTCAAATAGTTCCGCGTAAAATTCATCCATTTCTCCTTCAAGGCAACGGGAGTTTTGGTGAATCCATAACCGGGTAAATCTACCAAGTACCACTCGTTATTGATGATAAAATGGTTGATCAACTGAGTTTTACCAGGGGTAGAGGAGGTTTTTGCTAGCTTTTTGTTGTTGCAAATCGAATTTATCAAACTCGATTTTCCCACATTGGATCTGCCAATAAAGGCGTACTCTGGAAGCACAGGTTTTGGACACATGTCTACACGCGTATTGCTAATAACAAATTCTGCAGTTTTTACTTTCATTTTGTGCTCAATGTTTCGGCAAAGATACAAGAAAATCTCACTACACCCACTATGTTCCACCTAGATAAGATTGGATCTGAAGAACTCAGTATTTCTGAGTTAATCAACATTGCATTGTTAATAGAATGGGAATCTCTCCCACCGTAGTTATTAACATTTATTTTTCTCAAATCTCTTTAAAATCAATGGTTTTTGTTTTGATTAAAACGAAATTTGTTTACATTCGTTCTAAAGTTATTCACATCGTGGTAAAATGTGGAGAAATGTGGGATATAATAAATATCTTTGCTAATTAACAATAACAATGTCTTATCTAGGAGAATACATATGTAAACTGGATGCCAAAGGGCGACTCACTGTTCCGTCAGGTCTAAAAAAACAAATAGACAATGAAGGAAGAGAGGGGTTTGTGCTGAACCGTGGGTTCGAAGGGTGTTTGGGTTTGTATCCTCACAAAGACTGGTTAGAGGTTTCGAAAAAGCTGAATGATTTGAATTTATTCACGATCAAAAACAGAGCGTTTGTTCGAAAATTTCAAAATGGTGCCACCAAACTTGATATGGATGGAAATGGAAGGGTTCTTCTTCCAAAAGATCTACAAGAGTTTGCTGGAATATCCAAAGAGGTTGTCCTTTTTGCATATGCCGATAGAATTGAGATTTGGGACAAAGCGAAGTATGACGAAGTGATGAATGAAGAAATGGGCGATTTTGCAACTCTGGCCGAAGAAGTTATGAGTGATGGCAAAGATGATGAAAAATGAAAACGGTTATCATATCCCAGTTCTTTTAAATAGTTCGGTCCGAGGATTGAACATTGTACCAGATGGAGTCTATGTAGATGTAACTTTTGGTGGAGGCGGACATTCAAAAAAAATTTTGGATAGCCTTGAAGAAAACGGAAAATTATTTGCGTTTGATCAAGATGCCGAGGCTCATGAGAATGCTTTTGAGGATTCTCGATTCAAACTGATAGATCAAAATTTTGCTTTTATAAAAAATTACCTGGCTTTTCATGGAATAGAAAAAGTGGATGGAATTTTGGCAGATTTGGGAGTTTCTTCTCACCAATTTGATTCGGGCGAAAGAGGTTTTTCTATTCGTTATGAAGGCGAATTGGATATGCGAATGAATCAAAACCAAGAGCTCACAGCCAAGCAAGTTGTAAATGACTACGAAGAGGATAGGTTGGAGTTTATTTTCAAAGCTTATGCTGATATACGGAACGCAAAGTTAGTTGCTCGAAAAATTGTGGAAGCTCGCAATGAGAAAGAAATTTTAACAACCACAGACCTAATCGATGTGGTGAAGTTACTGACGACTTTCAAAAAAGAGAATCAATTCTTAGCACAAATATTTCAGGCTATTCGAATTGAGGTGAATCAAGAGTTGGAAGTGCTTAAAAAGTTTTTGCTCGCAGCAAAAGAGTTGTTGAATCCAGCCGGAAGATTGGTTGTCATTTCTTATCATTCCTTGGAGGATAGATTGGTCAAGAATTTCATTAAGAAAGGAAAGTTTGAAGGGGAAGTGGAGAAAGATTTTTTTGGAAATCCACAGGTGCAATTAAAAGATGTGACAAGGAAGGCGGTAGTGCCATCAGAAGAAGAGATTGCTGCGAATTCGCGAGCGCGAAGTGCAAAAATGAGAATTGCTGAAAAGCTTTAAAAAATAGAACAGTAAACAAGGAGCTAGTAATGGCTGAAAAAGGAATAAACATATTGAAACCAATCACAGATTTGCTTTCGGGTAATTTCTTTGGGAAAGAGTTTGTTCAGAAGAATATGGGGTTTGTCGTGTACTTCACTTTTTTGGTTGTGCTTTATATCGGGTATGGATATTATGCCGATAAGCAAATGAAGATAGCTGCGGAATTAGAAAACATGGAAGAATTGAATTCTAAACTTCATTCTTCTATCAAGGAATTGAACCAAATTAGTCTTCAGTCAAATATTTTGAAAATGACTGCTGATCAAGGAATACAAGAATTAAAACAAGCTCCAATTCTTATAAGTGAGGAGAAAGCGAATTAATGGAAAATAAGAAAAACATATCGGGAAGAATCTATTTCGTGTACTTTACGGTACTCTTGTTTTCTTTGGTGTTGATATGGAAAATATTTTCTATTCAAATGACAATAAATACTGAGAACAACTCTTATGTTTCTAGTATTTCTAAAGTCGAAATCAATGCTTCTCGAGGCAACATTTTTGCAGATGATAAAGAGAAAAGTGCTTTAGCTATTTCTGTTCCCATTTATGAAATTAGAATGGATTTAGCAGCTGTTAAAGAAGCTTTGTTCACAGAAAAAGTGGATTCTTTGGCTTATGTGTTGTCCCAGATTTTTAAAGATAAAACAGAGGGTCAGTATAGAACTGAGCTGATTGACGCCAAACGAAACAAAAGAAGGTATCATTTGATTCAAAAAAATGTGTCCTACAACGAAATGGAAGCGGTGCTTAATGCGCCAATACTAAGAAAAGGTCAGTTTAGAGGAGGAAGAATTGTGTTGAAACAGAACAAGAGGGAAAGACCTTTTGGCATGTTGGCTGCCCGAACTGTTGGCTACATCAATTCGCAAGGAAATGGAGTGGGACTTGAGGATGCTTATCAGGCTAAACTGAAAGGTGAGCAAGGATTGCAATACATGAAAAGTGTAGGAGGCGGAAATAGAATTCCGTTGACAGATGACTATTTAGTAAAGCCAGAAAACGGCAAAGACATTTACACGACTATTGATGTAAATCTTCAGGATGTGGCAGAGAAAGCATTGATGGAGCAATTGGTGTCTCAAAACGCTCAGCATGGCTGTGCGGTGCTCATGGAAGTGAAGACCGGACACATAAAGGCTATTGCAAATATTTCAAAAGACAAAAGAGGGAAATATCGTGAAATATACAATCATGCAATAGGAACTGCTTCTGAACCTGGCTCTACATTTAAGTTAGCCTCGCTCATGGTGGCAATGGAAGACGGAAAAGTTGGGATTAACGATCAAGTAGATACGAAAGATGGAACCATTAAATATTACGACAGAATAATGCGAGATGCTCATGAAGGTGGTGACGGAATTATCCCACTTTGGAAAGCATTTGCTTTGTCCAGTAATGTGGCTATTTCGCAAGTGATTAATGAGAATTATAAAAAATCACAGTCTAGTTTTTTGAGCGGTATTGCCAAGTTAGGATTAGGCAAGGAGACAGGAGTTGAAATTTTGGGTGAAGGAAAGCCTTATGTAAAAACAACAGCGGATTCGACTTGGTCGGGAATTTCGATTCCTTGGATGAGTATTGGGTATGAAACCAGATTTACACCGCTACAGATATTGACTTTTTACAATGCCGTGGCAAATAAGGGAGTAATGGTAAAGCCTCAGTTTGTGAAAGAGATTAGAGATGGAGGTAGAGTTGTCTTTGCCGGTAAAACAGAAGTGCTGAATAGAAGTATCTGTTCGGAAAAAACAATTCAGAATGCTCGTTTTTTATTGGAGAAAGTAGTGGAAGAAGGAACGGCCAGTAACCTAAAGAATTTAGATTTTAAAATAGCGGGTAAAACTGGAACGACTCAAGTTGGGTATGGAAATTCCGATTCAGAAACTAGATCCAGAGTGAGGCATCAAGCTTCTTTTTGCGGATATTTTCCGGCAGATAATCCGAAATATTCATGCATAGTGGTGGTAGCAGCACCTACCAGAAGTATATATGGAAATGTGGTTTCGGGTTCAGTATTCAAGGAGATTGCCGAGAAAGTGTATGCGACTGATATCGAAATGGCTCGTTCGAAAGATAAACTTGAAAAGCTGAATATGCCAGCCTCTAAAAATGGAAACTTGGATGATTTGAACGTTGTGTTTAAGGCGCTTTCGGTGCCAATGGAACATAAAAACGGAGATTCTAAATGGATAGCCACAGTTGCTCAAAAAGACAAAGTAGAATTGAACAAAAAATCTATCGAAGGAGTTCCAAATACACTGGGGATGGGACTGAAAGATGCTTTGTTTTTATTAGAGAATAAAGGATTTTCGGTTCGAGTCAACGGACGTGGTGTAGTAAAAAGTCAAACTCCATTAGCGGGAAGTAAAAAAGTAATCATCCTGAATTTGGGATAAAAAAATCCTCTTGAAGAGGTAAAAGAAAGAATGAAGTTATTGAAGGACATATTATATAAGGTGAGATTAGTTGGAGTAATTGGGTCAACCAATTCTTCGGTTTCATCGATTGCCTTTGATTCGCGAAACATCGAGCGAAATGGACTATTTGTTGCTACTCGAGGTACTTCTGTGGATGGTCATCAATTTGTTGAGGTGGCGATCGAATCAGGAGCAAAAGCAATTGTGTGTGAAACTATGCCGGAGAATATTATTTCTGGAGTTACTTATATTCAAGTTGAAAATTCGAATCAAGCTCTTGGCCATATCGCTTCTAATTTCTTCGGAAATCCCTCCTCAAAGCTTAAATTAATTGGCGTTACCGGCACCAACGGAAAAACTACAACAACCTCGTTGTTATTTGATTTGTTTCAGAAATTGGGATACAAAGTAGGGTTGATTTCCACAGTGGTTTATCGCATAGGAGAAAAAGAAATAAAATCAACCCATACTACCCCAAATGCAATAAGATTGAATGAGTTGTTTGCTCAAATGGTAGAGGAAGAAGTTGAGTTTTGCTTTATGGAAGTGAGTTCACATGCCATTCATCAGGGACGAATACAAGGGATTGATTTTACGGGAGGAGTGTTTACCAACATTACGCATGATCATTTGGATTACCACAATACATTTAAAGAATATATTGGAGTTAAAAAATCATTTTTTGACGGCTTATCCAAAGATTCTTTTGCTGTAACCAATGCCGATGACAAGAACGGAATGGTAATGATGCAAAATACAAAAGCTGAGGTAATTACCGTGGCACGAAAGACTGATGCAGATTACAGAGTGAAGGTCATCGAAAACCAATTTAGTGGATTGCAATTGACAATAAACGGAACGGAGGTTTGGGTAAAGTTGATAGGTGATTTTAATGCCTACAATCTTGTCTCTGTGTTTGCAGTGGCTAAGCAACTGCACGAAGATGAACTAGAGATTCTTACCCAAATGAGTTTGCTGAATAATGTAGAAGGAAGATTTGAATATATCAAAACAGGTGGTGGTGTCATCGCTATTGTCGATTATGCTCACACTCCCGATGCCCTAAAAAATGTTTTGAAAACAATTTCAAATATCAGAACTGGAAACGAGAAAGTGATTACGGTGGTAGGCTGTGGAGGAGATCGAGATAGAACAAAAAGACCCTTAATGGCTAATATCGCTTGCAGATTGAGCGATAAAGTTATTCTTACTTCGGATAATCCAAGAACAGAGAATCCAGAAACAATTCTAGAAGAAATGCAAGCTGGTGTTGAACCATTGGATTATAAAAAAACACTGACTATTACCGACAGAAAAGAGGCTATAAAAACTGCTTCAGCATTGGCCGATGAAAATGACATCATTTTAGTAGCTGGAAAAGGACATGAAAACTACCAGGAAATTAATGGAGAAAGATTTCCATTTGACGATTTAGAAATATTATCCGAAACCCTTAAAATACTTGATAAATAATGTTGTATCACTTATTCACATACCTTCAAGAGATAGACTTTCCAGGAGCAGGATTGTTCAGCTTTATTTCATTCAGAGCGGCACTCTCAATTCTCACCTCGCTGTTGGTTTCTTTAGTTTTTGGAAAAACACTTATTCAAAAGCTTAGGAATCTTCAAGTAGGCGAATCTGTGCGTGATTTGGGATTAGAGGGTCAAAAAGAAAAAGAGGGAACCCCAACCATGGGCGGATTAATCATTATTGCGGCCATTCTTATTCCCACGCTCCTATTCGCCAAACTGGATAATATTTACATTCAGATTATGCTTGTAACCACAATTGGATTGGGGGCAATCGGTTTTTTGGATGACTATATAAAAGTGTTCAAAAAGAATAAAGCGGGCTTGGCTGGCAGGTTCAAAATTGTGGGTCAAATTGGAATAGGAATTATCGTTGCGGTAATGTTGTTTTTTAATGAAAATGTAACCATTAAAGAGAAAGTTGAAAATAAGGTGTTAGCCGGATTTGTAGAAAAAATAGGAGATGACTTAGTGGAAGTTACCCCAGCAAAAGATTCTGCTGCAACATTCTCATGGGTGGAGCACCATTCAACCAAAACAACGCTTCCTTTTGTTAAAAATAATGAGTTTAACTACCAATGGTTTTTGGGTTGGATGGAGAATGAAGGAAGAGCAAAATGGGCTTGGCTAATCTTTATTCCGGCAGTAATTGTGATTGTAACGGCTGTTTCTAATGGAGCCAATATGACAGATGGAATAGATGGCTTGGCTACCGGAACTTCGGCAATTGTTGGAGTTACCTTGGCCATATTTGCTTACGTATCCGGAAACATTATTTTTTCTGATTACCTCAATGTGATGTTTATACCGAACTCAGGGGAGCTCGTGATATTTATTAGCGCATTTGTTGGAGCGTGTATCGGTTTTTTGTGGTACAATGCCTATCCGGCACAAGTTTTTATGGGTGATACCGGAAGCTTAACTATTGGAGGGATTATCGCTGTGTTTGCTATCGCAATCCGAAAAGAGCTGTTAATACCTGTGTTGTGCGGAATTTTCTTGGCAGAGAACCTTTCTGTGATGATACAAGTGGCTTACTTCAAGTATACCAAAAAGAAATACGGAGAAGGAAGAAGAGTGTTTTTGATGGCACCGCTTCACCACCATTATCAGAAAAAAGGAATGCATGAATCAAAAATTGTTTCTAGGTTTTGGATCATAGGAATTTTCCTTGCCATACTTACAATAGTAACACTGAAATTGAGATAAAATCCTATCCCGACTTTCCCAAAGGGAAAGTGGTGGATAAATAAAACGAGCATATTCTTTCCCTTTGGGAAGGTTAGGATGGGATAAAACGAGAATTAAACAAATGACAAAGACAACGAACATAGCAATACTTGGTGCTGGCGAAAGCGGAGTTGGGGCTGCTTTGCTTGCAAAAAGGCAAGGGTTTACTGTTTTTGTCTCTGATTTTGGGAGAATAAAAGAAAAGTATAAAAACGAATTATCGGCCGAAAATATAGAGTGGGAAGAGGGAAAACATAGTGAAGAGAGAATTTTGTCAGCAGCAGAGATTATAAAAAGTCCTGGAATCTCCGATAAAGTTTCGATTGTGGAGAAAGCCAAGGAAAAAGGAATTGCTATAATCTCCGAAATTGAGTTTGCTGGAAGATATACGAATGCAAAACTTATCGGTATAACCGGGTCCAACGGAAAAACAACTACCACCCTGCTCACTTATCATATTTTGAACAAGGCAGGACTCAATGTGGGAATCGCAGGCAATGTAGGAACAAGCTTTGCAAAGCAAGTGGCTAACAAAAATTTTGAATATTATGTGTTGGAGCTAAGTAGTTTCCAATTGGATGGATTAGTAGACTTTAAGATAGATGTATCGGTATTATTAAATATAACTCCAGATCATCTCGACCGATATGAGTATAAGTTTGAGAATTATGTGAATTCAAAATTTAGAATAACCAACAACCAAACGAATGAAGATTTTTTCATCTACTGCAAAGATGATGAAGCAATAGTAAAAGCATTAAATAGTAAGAATATTAAAGCGAAACAGCTCCCTTTTTCTATCAAAGAAAAGGTGGGTGAGGGAGCTTTTTTGAACGATAAAGAAGAAATAGTATTTAACCAAATAAATCAACAACAACCCCAAACTATGTCAATACACGATTTAGCACTAAACGGAAAACACAATATTTACAATTCAATGGCGGCAGGAATTGCCACCAAAGTCTTGGATTTGAGAAAGGAAATAGTAAGAGAAAGTTTGTCTGACTTTCAAAATGTGGAGCACAGACTTGAGCACATTTGCTATGTAAACGGAATAGAATTTATCAATGACTCAAAAGCCACAAACGTAAATGCTGTTTGGTATGCCCTTGAAAGTATCAATAAGCCTATTGTATGGATAGCTGGAGGCGTGGATAAAGGAAATGAGTACGAAGAGTTAATTCCATTGGTGCGAGACAAAGTAAAGGCATTGGTTTGTTTAGGGGTAGACAATTCGAGGCTCGTTGAAGCATTTGGAAACGTGGTTGATGTGTATGAAACGAGTTCTGCCAAGGATGCAGTGAAATTGAGTTACAAACTAGGTTCAAAAGGTGATTTGGTTTTGCTTTCACCTGCCTGTGCAAGCTTCGATTTATTTGATAATTATGAAGAACGAGGATTAGAATTCAGAAAAGCGGTGAGGGAGTTGTAGATAAATACAAAAAAGATGGCATGTCATTTTGCACTTGATGCGGAATCTGTTTTCAAACAGCGACTGAGCCAATTAAGAGATTCCTTGGCATGGCAAGGAATTACTAAAATCTTTTTTTGAGGGAATAAAATGAGTAACACGATTAAAATAAGAAACGAGAAAAAAGAAAAAGACAAGAAATGAACACAATGTTTAAGAAATATCTAACGGGCGACCGTGTGATTTGGGTGATAACAATTTTGTTTTCCCTCTTTTCTGTGCTCATTGTTTATAGTTCTACCTCTCAATTATCCTATAAATTTAGAGACGGAAATACAGAGGCATTCTTGTTTAAGCATACCGTAATCATCCTTTTAGGGTTTGTGTTAATGTACTATTTACACAAGGTAAAAATTAATTATTTCTCGCGTATTTCGCAATTTGCAATGGTTCTATCGCTATTGGCATTGGCCTCAGCTTGGATATTTCATTCAGGCGATCAAGCTGCGGCTCGGTGGATATTTGGTTTTCAGCCCTCTGATATGGCGAAAATTTCGCTATTGGTTTACTTGGCCAGGCAGCTATCCATGAACAAAGAAGAACTAAAAAGTTTCAAGGTATTTTTGGTAAAAATAGTGTTGCCTGTGGGAGTAGTTTGTGCAGCCATTTTACCTGCCGATTTATCAACTGCAGCAATGCTTTTTGTGGATTGTTTGGTTCTAATATTTATTTCGTCCATTAGCGGAAAAAACATATTGGGAATGCTGGGATTGGCCCTCGGAGGGTTTTTACTTATTCTATTAATAGGAACCGTTCAGCCAAAATTATTGCCGAGAGTTCCAACTTGGACTTCAAGAATCGCGGCTTTTGTAGGAGGAGATGAAGTAGAAAATGCGGCAGACAAGAATTACCAAACTGACATTGCAAAAGCCGGAATTGCTAGAGGGGGATTGAGAGGAACAGGTCCGAGTAAAAGTACAGTTAAAAATATTTTGCCCTCAGCATGGGCAGATTTCATTTTTGCCATTTTTATCGAAGAGTATGGATCTATCTTGGGAGGAGTATTCCTTATTTTACTTTATCTCATTATTTTATATCGAGTAATAGTTATTGCCAAAAATTCCAAAAGTGATTTTGGTTCTTACCTAGCGTTTGGTTTAGGTTTTAGTATAGTTTTTCAAGCTTTTCTCAATATGGGAGTGAGTGTCAATGTGCTGCCAGTAACAGGACAACCGCTGCCAATGGTAAGTATGGGAGGAACGGCAATTTTATTTACTTGTGTTGCATTTGGGATGATACTAGGGGTAAGTAGAGAAGTACAGTTAGGTTCAAATAAACAAACAAAGGAGGATTATGGAAGCTAAGAGAGTGATTATATCGGGAGGTGGAACTGGAGGACATATTTATCCTGCCATCGCCATCGCCAATGCAATCAAGGAAAAGTATCCTGCAACCGAAATTTTGTTTGTGGGAGCCAATGGCAAAATGGAGATGGAAAAAGTGCCCAAGGCTGGCTATGAAATAAGAGGTCTTGATATTGCAGGCCTTCAACGAAAGCTTACGGTTAAGAACCTATCTTTTCCTTTTAAACTTTTGAGAAGTTTGAAAAAGGCAAAGTCAATTGTGAAAGAATTTAAACCAGATGTGGCAATTGGAGTAGGAGGCTATGCAAGTGGACCATTGTTGAGGCAAGCCGGAAAATTGGGTGTGCCTACACTCATACAGGAACAAAATTCGTATCCAGGAATTACCAATAAGTTATTGGCAAAAAAGGCAAAAAAGATTTGTGTAGCTTATGACAACATGGGTAGGTTTTTTGAAGAATCTAAAATTGTGTTTACTGGAAATCCAGTTAGGAAAGAAATATTAGATATAAAAGGAAAAAGGAAAAGAGGATTGGAGCAATTTGGGTTGGACACCGAGAAAAAGACATTGCTAGTGATTGGAGGTAGTTTAGGTGCAAGGACGATAAATAATAGTATAAGAAATGCTGCTGAACAATTGGCGAAAAACGACATTCAAGTTTTGTGGCAAACAGGGAAATATTACTTCGATGACATGAAGTCTTTTGTAGAAGAGAATAAGATAGCCAATATCAAAGTTCATGATTTTATTTATGAAATGGATTTGGCTTATGCCTGTGCCGATTTGGTGGTAAGTAGAGCAGGAGCGCTTTCTATCTCGGAATTGTGCTTAGTAGGAAAACCTACTATTTTGGTGCCTTCGCCCAATGTGAGTGAAGATCATCAAACAAAAAATGCAATGGCTCTGGTAAATCACAATGCAGCTATGCTTGTAACCGATGCAGAAGCACCAGATGTATTGGGCAACAAAGTTGTTGAATTAATAAAAGAAAAAGAAAAGCTAGTGAAGCTGAGTGTCAATATTATTGGTTTTGGAAGACCAAATGCTGCTGATTCAATAGCCAACGAGGTGTTTAAAATAATGAATAAATGAACCTAAACGAAATACATAGAGTGTTTTTCATTGGAATTGGAGGAATTGGAATGAGTGCCTTGGCACGATATTTCAACTCTTTGGCTATTCCTGTGTTTGGGTACGACCTTACTGCAACTCCGCTCACAAGGGAAATGGAAAATAATGGAGTTTCAATTGTGTATGAAGATGGAGTCGAAAATATTGACAAGAGCGTCCGTTCCAACAAAGAACACACATTAGTAATTTTCACGCCAGCGATTCCTATTACAAATGAGATTTGGAACTATTTTAAGCAAGAAAACTATACGCTAAAAAAGAGGGCAGAAGTGCTGGGAATGATTACCGCACAATACAAGACAATTGCTGTTGCCGGAACACACGGAAAAACAACAACTTCTTCAATGATAGCGGCCGTTATGACTCATGATGGAATGGGTTGTAATGCTTTTTTAGGAGGAATTGCCACTAACTTCAATTCCAATTTAGTGCTAAATAGTAATTCTAATTGGGTAGTGGTGGAAGCGGATGAATACGATCGTTCTTTCCTTACTCTCGTCCCAAATATTGCTGTGGTTACTTCTACAGATGCCGATCATTTGGATATTTATAGAGACTCAGGTTCTTTGAATACTTCTTTTCAGGATTTTCTTAACAAGGTGAATCCAACAGGGACTGTTTTTGTGCAGGAAAAGGTTCAGTTAACGTTTAAAAACCAAAAACTCTATTCTGTCGATGGACAAAACGCGGAGTATTTTGCCGAGAATATTGCTGTTCACAACGGGAATTTTGTATTCGATGCGGTTACCCCAAAAGGAAAAATTCTTGGAGTGAAACTCGGGATTAGCGGGATTCATAATATAGAGAATAGTTTGGCAACTATTGCTGTGTGTCAAGAAATTGGGATGACGAACGGTAATATTAAAGCCGGATTAGAGAATTACAAAGGAGTAAAAAGAAGGTTTGAGTATGTAATCAAACAAGATGACCTAGTTTTTATAGACGATTATGCGCACCACCCAACAGAAATAAAAGCATTGGTAAGTTCGGTTAGAGCCTTGTATCCGGGTAAAAAAGTGACGGGCGTTTTTCAGCCACATCTATACTCCAGAACGAAAGATTTTGGAGAGGAATTTGGGCAAGAATTGTCCTTATTAGACGAAGTAGTGGTTTTAGATATTTATCCGGCTAGAGAATTGCCAATAGAGGGAATTGATGCGGAATTTATCCTTGATAAAATAGACAATAGCGAGAAGAGAAAAGAGACGAAAGAGACTTTGGTCGATAGCTTGAACAAGGCTCAGCTAGAGGTAGTACTTACAATTGGCGCTGGAGATATAAATACGCTTGTAGAACCAATAAAAAGAAAGTTAACTCAGAA
>CBFHPW010000015.1:27811-59078 GCA_965657945.1 Flavobacteriales bacterium | reverse complement strand
AGAGGTGAAATTGCTTTACGGATCATTAGGACATGTAAAGAAATGGGAATCAAAACAGTAGCTGTATATTCTACAGCTGATAAAGATAGTCAGCCAGTTAGATTTGCAGACGAAGCTGTGTGTATTGGTCCCCCCTCAAGTACGGAATCGTACCTAAAAATATCAAACATAATAGCTGCTGCTGAAATCACAAATGCGGATGCGATTCATCCTGGTTACGGATTCTTATCGGAAAATGCTAAGTTTTCAAAAATCTGTGAGGATCACGGAATCAAATTCATTGGAGCTAGTGCAGATATGATTGACAGAATGGGAGATAAAGCTTCTGCAAAAGCTACCATGCTAAAAGCAAAAGTGCCATGTGTACCTGGTTCTGCGGGAATTCTGAAAGATTTTGCCGAATGTAAAAAAACAGCAAAAGATGTTGGATACCCTATCATGCTAAAAGCTACTGCCGGTGGTGGTGGAAAAGGGATGAGATTGGTATGGGAAGAAGAAAAACTAGAAGAGGCTTGGAAATCCGCACGAACCGAATCCAAAGCAGCATTTGGCAATGACGGAATGTACATGGAAAAATTCGTGGAAGAGCCAAGACATATTGAAATCCAAATTGCGAGCGATCAGCACGGAAACCATTGTCACATGTCGGAAAGAGATTGCTCTATCCAACGAAGACATCAGAAACTAGTTGAAGAAACTCCCTCTCCTTTCATGACACCAGCGCTCAGAAAAAAAATGGGAACTGCGGCCATTAAAGCAGCAAAAGCAGCCAAATATGAAGGAGTAGGAACTGTGGAATTCCTGGTTGATAAAAATCGTGATTTCTACTTCATGGAGATGAACACTCGGATTCAAGTGGAACACACTATCACAGAAGAAGTAATTAACTTTGATTTGATCCGTGAGCAGATAAAAATTGCTGCGGGACATAAAATTTCTGGAAAAAACTATGAACCTCAAATGCACGCAATACAATGCAGAATAAATGCAGAGGATCCTTTTAACGATTATAGACCAAGTCCAGGAACAATTGGTTATTACAATGAGCCAGGTGGACACGGAATCAGAATTGATTCTCATGTATATTCTGGATATACTATTTCTCCTTATTACGACTCTATGATTGGAAAACTTATTACAGTTGCACAAACTAGAGAAGAAGCCATTACTAAGATGGAAAGAGCGTTGGAAGAGTATTATGTAGAAGGAATAAAGACCACTATCCCGTTCCATAGACAATTAATGAGACACCCAGACTTTAGAGCTGGAAACTTCACCACAAAGTTCATGGAATCCTTTGAAATGGAACCAGAAAAAGAATCGTAAATAGAACGAATCCAAAAAAAAGACTGAGTGTTCACTCAGTCTTTTTTTTATCATATTAGTAAAAATTAAGCTGAGATAGCCTCTTTTTTCGATTTTCTGTAAAGAAATGAATGGAAAATCTGTCTTTTTGCAAATCTAAATTGCTTATCGCTGTTCAAAAATTTAGAAAACAACTTTTCCGTCACTCCAAAATACTCGTAAGAAGTACCATCCGTAAAAGTTACCTCAAAAATGTTTTTATCGTGCTGAAAATCTGCAATTTTCGAATTTGTTATGGTAGCATTGTACTCCTCCAAATTCGCTTCTTTTGTCTCTGGTGCAATACTAACCAAAAAGTGATAGGCATCAATAATTTCAGAACTTTTAATTCCTGCCTCTTCCTTCTTCGCCTCATCCTGAAACTTATCTGGATGCCATTCTTTTACCAAACTTCTGTACTTCGATTTTAAATCTTTAAGCACCAATGGACCTTCTACTTCAAATACTTCTTTGTATTCCTTAATTCGTTTCATTCTGTTATTTTTATATAAAGTGCAAAGCTATTCATATAATCCCAAATGAAACCACTAATAATAAGAATTATTCCTTGAATGATTAAAAAATGTTGTCTCACATCTGTTTCTCTTGTAAGTTCGAAGTTGTAATTCTCTCTACCTAAATCAGGAAGGATTCCAACGGTTTTTTTTGGACAACAAGCCTAAACCAAGTGGTTTATTCAGTTTGAAAATCCCTGCTTATTTCATCATATTCTAAATAGCGAAATTTCAGAATAAGAGTTTTCATTTTCATCGTTAATTTCATTAAATTCGCAAGAATTATTTATAAAACTTCAAAACAAGAATATGGCATTTGATATAGACATGATAAAGGAAGTATACAGCCGAATGGGAAGCACAATAGATGCTGCAAGAGCTGTTACAGGCAAACCACTTACACTTTCTGAAAAAATATTGTACAATCACCTTTGGGACGGAAATGCGAACAAAGCATTTGCCAGAGGAAAAGATTACGTTGATTTTGCTCCAGACAGAATCGCATGTCAAGATGCCACGGCTCAAATGGCTCTTTTGCAGTTTATGCAAGCTGGAAAGCCACAAGTTTCAGTTCCAACTACCGTTCACTGCGACCACTTAATTCAGGCAAAACAAGGTGCTAAAAAAGATTTGCCATTTGCTAGAAAAAATTCTTCTGAAGTTTTTGATTTTTTAGCCTCTGTTTCCAATAAATATGGAATTGGATTTTGGAAGCCAGGAGCAGGTATTATTCACCAAGTTGTGTTAGAAAACTATGCGTTCCCAGGAGGAATGATGATTGGAACCGATTCTCACACAGTAAATGCTGGTGGATTAGGAATGGTAGCAATTGGTGTAGGTGGAGCCGATGCTGTAGATGTAATGGCAGGAATGGCTTGGGAGCTTAAATTCCCAAAACTAATTGGAGTAAAATTGACTGGAAAACTATCTGGTTGGTCTGCACCAAAAGATGTCATATTAAAAGTAGCAGGAATCCTTACCGTAAAAGGAGGAACGGGAGCAATCGTAGAATATTTTGGTGAAGGAGCCGAATCAATGTCTTGTACTGGAAAAGGTACTATCTGTAATATGGGAGCTGAAATTGGGGCAACCACATCAACCTTTGGTTATGATGATTCTATGGAACGTTACCTAAGAGCGACTGACAGAGCAGAGGTTGCTGATGCAGCAAATGAAGTGAGAGCTCACCTTACTGGTGACCCAGAAGTATACGCTGAACCGGAAAAGTATTTTGACCAAGTGATAGAAATCAATTTGAGTGAATTATCACCACTAATTAACGGACCTTTCTCTCCAGATTTGGCTACCGAAGCTGGTACCGATATGACCGAAAAAGCAACGAAAAACGAATGGCCTTTAGATGTTGAATGGGGACTTATTGGTTCTTGTACCAACTCTTCTTATGAGGATTTATCGAGAGCTGCTTCTATCGCAAAACAAGCTGTAGAAAAAGGATTGGTAACGAAAGCGGAATTTGGAATCAACCCAGGAAGTGAACAAGTAAGATTTACTGCCGAAAGAGATGGGTTATTGAAAACTTTTGAAGACCTAGATGCTACAATCTTCACAAACGCTTGTGGGCCGTGTATTGGTCAATGGGCAAGATACAGTGATCCAAAAAATGCACCTAAAAACTCAATCATCCACTCTTTTAACAGAAACTTTGCCAAAAGAGCAGATGGAAACCCAAATACTCACGCCTTTGTTGCTTCACCAGAAATGGTAGCAGCAGTAGCAATTGCGGGAAGATTGGATTTTAATCCAATGACAGATACTTTGACAAACAAAAATGGTGAAGAAGTAAAATTTGATGAGCCAACTGGATTTGAACTACCACCTAAAGGATTTGATGTTGAAGACGCTGGTTATGAAGCACCAGTTAAAGACGGAAGCTCAGTAGAAGTTGTGGTTTCACCAGAATCTGAAAGACTTCAATTGTTATCACCTTTTACTCCAATTGGAAATAAAATAGATAATGCAAAATTGCTAATCAAAGCCTTCGGAAAATGTACGACAGATCACATTTCTATGGCGGGTCCTTGGTTGAAGTACAGAGGTCACCTAGATAATATTTCTAACAACTGTTTAATTGGTGCTGTAAATGCATTCAATAAAGAAACTGACAAGGTAAAAAATCAACTATCTGGAGAGTACGGACCAGTTCCAGCCACTGCAAGAGCATATAAAGCGGCAGGTGTTCCTTCAGTTGTGGTAGGAGATCACAATTACGGAGAAGGTTCATCCAGAGAACACGCAGCCATGGAACCAAGACACTTGGGAGTTGTGGCAGTAATTGTAAAATCTTTTGCGAGAATTCATGAGACAAACCTCAAAAAACAAGGAATGCTTGGTTTGACCTTTGCAAACGAATCCGATTACGACTTGATTCAAGAGAATGATACATTCAACTTTGTTGATTTAAATGAATTTGCACCAGAAAAGCAACTTACTCTTGAGTTAACTCATGAAGATGGAAGCAAAAACACAATCATGCTTAACCACACGTACAATCAGTCTCAAATAGATTGGTACAACGAAGGTTCAGCTCTTAATTTGATTAAGAAAGAGAACGGTTAAGAGTTGAAATCACGAAGTAGGAAGTAAATGAAAACTAACCCCTGAGGGTTTTGAACGAAGTTCAAAATGTCTCGAAGGTGACTTTGAATAGAAAACCTTAAATCCCTTTTGAGTCATCAAAAGGGATTTTTTTTGTCATGACACAACTGTTACCTTTGACTCAAAAAGATTGGCGTACTTTTGATAACCTTTCTTAATTCGATAATATGAAACTTCTTAAAAAACACAAGAGCAACCTCATCTTTCTTGTTATCTTTGCTAGTATCATCTTCACTCCTCTTGGCTTTCAGCTAAAAGTATGGATGAATCGATACCTCTACTTTTCTCCCTCCGAAATTTCAAAAGAAGATCAAATCTCATTAAATGATTACAACTGGAAATTGATAGATGACAAAGGAATTGAAATCGACTTTAACGACCATAAAGAAAAAGTAGTTCTCGTTAATTTCTGGGCCACTTGGTGTCCACCCTGCGTTGCCGAACTTCCTAGTTTTCAAGAATTGTACAACGATTACAATCAACAGGTGAGTTTCTTGTTTGTGGCAAATGACCAAGTAGAAAGTGTGTCATCATTTATGGCAAAGAACACCTATCATTTTCCATATTATTTCGAATTATCTACTACACCACCAGCATTGCGCTCAAGCAGTATTCCTGCGACTTATATTCTCGATAGACAAGGAAAAATCCGTGTTTTTAAAACAGGGGCAACCAATTGGAACAGCAAGAAAATTAGAGAGATTTTGGATAAATTAATTTCTGAAAAAAACTAGAATTAAACTTGTAAACCCCTCTTCTATTCTCTCGAATTAATCTTAACCTGTAGAACTATGAGTTTTATGAGTTTTTATAAAATAATAATCCCAAGATAATTCTATCTTTGATAAAATTATTGATAGTGAAAAAGAGCCTCATAAAAATTTTAAAAATTGTCCTTCCGTTAGGAATTGGCGTGTATTTAACTTGGTATTTCTATTCCAATTTATCACCTGAGGGGAAAGCGGGAATCCCTAAAGCTTTTGCGGATGCCAACTACTTTTGGGTGTTTTTATCCCTGGTAATAGCGTGGTTAGGCCACATGAGTAGAGCTTACAGATGGCAATTCTTGATGGAACCGCTGGGGTACAAACCAAAACTAATTAACTTGTATCACTCCACAATGATTGGCTACGTATTAAATTTTACGATTCCTAGAAGTGGAGAAATTGGAAGGCCCGGATTTCTTGCAAAAAAGGAGAACTTGCCCTTTGACAAAGTGTTTGGGACAGTAGTAGCAGAGCGAATTATCGATTTAATTATGTTGCTTGGAATTACATTTGGAACCTCCTTGCTTGTGGGTAAAGAAGTAATTGATGGATTTACAAAAACGGAAGGCCAATCAGGAAATTCCTATGTTTTGTATGGAATATTAGCGCTCATGATATTGGGAGGAGTAGCTGTATTAGTGTCAAATAAATTGAGAGAATTTTTTCTAGAAAAAATAAAAGGAATGATGGAAGGAGTTAAAACAATTTTCACCATGAAAAAAAGAGTTGCTTTTATATTTCATACACTTTTTATCTGGCTAACTTATGTGCTTCTAATGTGGTTGATGGCGCTTAGCCTCAATGGAATGGAATCAATTGGAATCAAAGAATTGATGGTAGGTTTTGTTGTTGGAGCGGCAGCTATTGCCATAACTCCGGGCGGAATAGGCTTATATCCTTTATTTATAACAGCTGCTTTGGTTTACTTCGGGTATGACAAAGATTTGGCCTCAAGCTTTTCTATTCTTTCGTGGGTTGTTCAAACAGCTTTTTTAGTAGTAATGGGAGTAATTTCACTATTTGCTATTGATGTGAAGTTTAATGTAATGGATGCAGAAAAAGAATTGCCTAAAACAAAAAATTAGAGACAATGGCAAAGGTCAAGAAAACATATTTTTGTCAAAATTGTGGTGCTCAATCCCCTCAGTGGGTTGGGAAATGTCCTTCATGCTCTGAGTGGAACACTTTTGTAGAGGAAGTAGTTTCTAAAAATGAAAAAAAACTTTTTTCAACTGGTCCGGCTACCAAAAGAATATCCAAACCTATAGCAATTGGAGAAGTTTCGGATGAAAAACACAACCGAATTATCTTCAAAGACTCCGAACTCAATCGAGTTTTGGGTGGCGGACTTGTTCACGGTTCGTTGGTCTTATTTGGTGGAGAACCAGGAATTGGAAAATCAACCCTCATGCTTCAAATGGCACTTCAACATTCTAAAGCAAGAGTTTTGTATGTATCGGGAGAGGAAAGCATGAAACAAGTAAAAATGAGAGCCGATCGGATAGGTCAGACCTCCGAGAATTGTTTTTTATTAAACGAAACAAAACTTCAGCATATTTTTTCGCACATCGAAGAGTTTCAGCCTCATATTTTAATAGTTGATTCCATCCAAACTTTGCATTCGGATTATTTGGACTCTTCTCCGGGAAGTATTTCTCAAATAAGAGAATGCACTGGAGATTTAATGAAATTTGCTAAGGAGACACAAACCTCTGTGTTTATAATTGGTCATATCACCAAGGACGGTAGTATTGCTGGACCAAAAGTGTTGGAGCACATGGTGGACACCGTATTGCAGTTTGAGGGAGATAGGAACCATATATACCGTCTTTTAAGAACAACTAAAAACAGATTTGGTTCAACTAACGAACTGGGTATTTACGAGATGCAAACAGGCGGATTAATTCCGGTATTAAATCCATCGGATGTTTTGTTGAATAATAATGACGAAGCCCTGAGCGGTGTTGCCATCGCCTCTACTATGGAAGGAATGAGACCCATGCTTGTTGAAGTGCAAGCGCTTGCAAGTACTGCAGCTTATGGAAATCCTCAGCGAACAACAACGGGGTTTGATACCAAGCGATTGAATATGTTATTGGCAGTTTTGGAAAAAAGATGTGGATTTAAGCTCGGAGCCAAAGATGTATTTTTGAATATTACTGGTGGAATAAAAGTAAATGATCCAGCCATTGATTTGGCGGTTGTCTCTGCGGTATTGTCTTCGAATGTAGACATGCCGGTAAGTAAAGAAATTGCGCTTGCTGGCGAAGTTGGTCTTACTGGCGAAATTAGACCAGTTTCACATATTGATCAGCGAATTACCGAGGCACAAAAACTCGGTTTTGAGAAAATGATTCTATCAAAATACAACAAAGGAGTGAAGCAATCGGACTTTGATATTGAACTTATTCAGGTGGGCAAAATTGAAGAGGTTTTTAGACATCTTTTTGGAAATGACTAAACTGCTTTCGGAATAATTGTTCACTAACTCTTTGATTCCAATCAGTTTTATACCCTGAATAATTAAAACTGAATCCTCGTTAACTCACCAAAATCCAGTCTTTTACCTGTTGTAGTTTTCATCGAAAGACGAGAAACTTCTACCTTTTGAGTTGGAAAGATGGTGCTTGCCGTTCGTTTAATTTCTTTGGCATCTAGTTTTGGTGAATACGTGTTTATTACAATGAATCCACCTGGTTCAATTAGCTCTTTGGTCGATTTTAGTAATTCTTGAAATTTATCTTCCAACTTCCATCTTTCTTTCTTTACACCAATCCCAAAAGCGGGAGGATCCATGATTACGCCTCTGTATGTATTCCCTCTTTTAACTTCTCTTTGGGCAAATTTGAGTGCATCTTCCAGCACCCATTTTATGTCACTTACTCCAGAAGATTCCATGTTTTCTTTTCCCCAATTAATGACGTTTTTCACACTGTCGCAATGTAAAACTTCAGCATGATTTAGCCTTGCCACAACCGATGCAGCTCCCGTGTAGCCAAACAAGTTGAGCAACTTATGATCTTTGTGAACCTTTTGCTGAATAAAATCCCAATTGGTTTGTTGTTCAGGGAATAAACCCACGTGTTTAAAATTGGTGATTTTTAAATTAAAAATGGCTTTTCCGTACTTGATTTGCCATTCGTTCTCTGCTTCAGGATTTCTTTGTATCCATTCACCCGAAGTTGAGTTGGTTTCAATAAATTCAAAATCTACCTTCGCTCTCCAATCTTCCTCCGAAAGTACGGAAGGAAAATAAGCGTTTCTGTCTGGACGAATTGTGTGGGTATTTCCCCACCTCTCAAGTTTCTTTCCGTATCCGGCATCAAGCAATTCGTAGTCTTTCCAGTTTGCAGAGTAAATCGTGTGCATGGTTCTTATTATTTGTGTCGCAAAGTTAATGGGAATAGATTAGAATCATTCATAATTAAGGAGATTCTTGATATGAACAAAAAATAGCTTTAAAAGGCAAAGTTAATCCTCCACCCAAAAGAGCTCACTTGAAATTCTATCGGCCAAAAGTTTTCCTGATTGAGAAAGTGTGAAATTAGTTCCAGCTTGCACAATGGAGTTATCCAACACAAATCGTTTACTTTCCTTTACAAAGTGAAGGGAAAATTTTGGTTCAAAATTATCCTTAATAAATGTCAGGTCAATCCCCCAACTTGTTCTGAGAGATGTCATTACGTATTCGTTATAGCGAGTTTGTTGATCTAGATATTCTTCTTCAAAAATCCATTGGTTTGCATTCGCACCTTTCATGTATCGAGCGTTGTTTGATACATTCCATCTTCTAGTCTTTCCGTTGAAACTATGAGCTGATGGACCTACTCCTAAAAAATGCTTTTGTTTCCAATATGAGGAATTGTGTTTGGATGTGTGACCTTTTTTACTGAAATTGGAAATTTCATACTGTTCATATCCGTGCCTAGCCAAGGTATTCACCAAAGTAGTGAATTGTTGTGATGTAATATCTTCACTTGGCAGCTGATATTTTCCTTTCGAGATGTCATGGTGCATGGCAGTTCGTTCTTCCGAAGTTAAACAATAGGCTGAAATATGATTCACATCCAATTGTAGAGCTTTTTTTATGTTTCTGTCCCACTCCCGCTCCGTAAGATTTGGTATTCCATAAATCAAGTCAATGGTAATGTTGTCAAACCCAATTTCTTTGGCATGCTTTATTGCATTGGTCGCCTGCAAAATTGTGTGAGAACGATTCATAAATGCCAAATCTCTCGCCACAAAAGACTGTATTCCTATGCTCAATCGGTTCACTCCACTTTCGCGAATCATCCACAGTTTTTCTTGTGTTAAATCGTCAGGATTGGCCTCCAGGGTAATTTCGGCATCTGGGAGAACCTCAAATTCTTTCTCAATGGTTTTCAAAATACTGGAAAGTTCTGACTGATTGAGTACACTGGGAGTTCCACCGCCAAAGTATATTGTTTTTATTTGATTGGTTTCTAGGTAGCTTTTTTGTTCAGCTAGTTCCTTGTTTATGCATTCCATCAATTCCGACTTGTTTTTCATCGAAGTAGAAAAATGAAAGTCACAATAAACGCATGCTTTTTTGCAAAAGGGAATATGAATATAAATACCTGCCAAAATTGAGTTTTTTTCAAAAGTACTGCTTTTTTAACTAATTTAGTCTCAATGTTCACACCCAGAAAACCCACTTTATTTTTCTTGTTGCACTTGCTTTAGTGATAGGTAGCAAGGCGATTGCGCTGGTGTATTTTAGTTTTCAATTTAACGGAAATGATGATCTTATTTTTTGGCAAATGGCAAGAGATTATACTCACGGATATTTTTTTGAGCCTTTCATGTATGGCCAAAATTACAACTACGGAATCGAATCTTTTTTCGCGGTTCCGCTCCTGAAATTAGGAGTTCCTTTTCAATATGCACTTCCTATTACCACTGCGTGGATGGGAGTTTTTCCTTTTGTTGTTTTTTCTTTTGGATTTTATAGAATCAAGCAATTTGTTCCTGCCATTATTTGTGTGTCTATTCCGGTCTGGATGCCCATCGAATATGACATCATTACCACCATCACAAGAGGATTTGTTAATGGGTTGTTTTTTACTTCTTTTTTCATTTTTGCAGTTTTGAAACCTTCTCGTACTTCCTCGTTTTTCTTGTTTGGCATTTGTGCTTCATTAGGAGTAATTACCTATCCCAATTCGGTTTTGCTTTCAATTCCGGTGGGCATTTATTTGCTGCTTGTTAATGTTAAGTCACTCAGATTTTATGTGTTCACCTCTGTTTCAATGATTCCCGGATTTGTGTTGTATTATTTTTCCAAGCAGTTTTACGAACTCAATCCTGATTATGTTGTACATCAATTGCCAGAACTAACTTATGCATTTTCTCGGATAGCAGAAACTCTGGTTCAGCTAGATCGATCTTTTGCTTATTTGTCCCCCTTGTTTCTGGGGTTTCATTGGGCAATACTTTTCTTGTTGGTTGTAGGAAGCGTTTTGTTAATAAAGCGAGACTGGAGAATGGGAATTGCACTTGTGTTGGGCTTGTTTTTTATGTTGTTTTCTCTCGGGATAAATAAAGTAGAAGAAGGCGTTGGAGTGATTTTTTTCTCACCTACGAGGATATTTTTGGCTGTTCCAATTTTGTTCGCTTTCATGCTAAGTTGGTTATTACCAAAGAGTAATTCGAGCAAACTTTTGTATGTTTTATTGCTGATATCTTGCCTTTCTGTTTGCTATAAATTTATCACGGTAGAATCAACAGTAGATTTTCATACAACCAATAAAAGTTACGGACCAGTGGCGATAGAAAATATCGAATTGCTCAAAACGGAATGCCGCCAATTTCAATCTGTAGCGACAAATTATGAGTTGAATGAAGAGTTGAGTCGTAATTCTGGAAGCGATTATGAAATCATTGAGGAGATTTCGAATGCAATATTGATTAAGAATAACACACGAACTTTACCCGAAATTTGTGAGTTGCTTGAGTTGCAATACCACAGAAGTAAAAATTAAAGGGAAGCTACAATTCCTTCGAAAATAGCCGTGAGTTTTTTCTCAGCTTTTCCTGCTACCGCTATTATTTCTTCAATGTTTACTGGCTTTAAATTGGTGTAGTCACATTCATCTGTAAGAACAGAAATTGCCAGAACAGGAATTCCCATGTGGTTGGCTGCAATCACTTCTGGTGTAGTGGACATGCCTACGGCATCAGCTCCAATTATATCCAAATATCTATATTCTGCAGCAGTTTCGAGCATAGGGCCTTGAACAGAAACATAAGTTCCTTCTCGCAGGGCGATGGTTTCTTTTTCAGACACAGATCGAGCGATTTTTCTAAGCTCTACAGAATATGGTTCGCTCATGTCAGGGAATCTTGTCCCAAGCTCAGGAATGTTTTGACCAATCAAGGCATTAGACTGAAGATTGATGTGATCAGAAATAAGCATTAAATCGCCTTTATTGAAATCGGTGTTGATCGCTCCAGCTGCATTAGAAACAAGTAATTGAGAAATCCCAAGAAGTTTCATTACGCGCACAGGAAAAACTATTTGCTTCATGGAGTACCCTTCATAGAAATGAAACCTTCCTTGCATAGCTATCACTTGTTTGCCTCCTAATTTTCCATAAATGAGTTTTCCGGAATGAAATTCTACAGTAGATTCAGGAAAATGAGGAATGTCTGTGTAGGAAAGTTCTTTTTCAACTTCAATTTTTGTGACTAAGTTTCCTAGTCCGGTTCCTAAAATAATACCAATTTGTCCTTCTGAAAATCCTTGATTTTTGATGTATTCGGCTGCTTCTTGTATTTTGCTTAATTCGTTCATTCGTGCTGGTTCTAAATTAGATGTTCGTTCCAAATTCTCCAAGCTTCATCCGCTTGATTATAGAGCATAGACAATCCGTTAGTGGTGCTTGCTCCTTGTTCTTTTCCTTTTTTGAGAAACTCGGTAAGTTCCGGGTTGTAAACCAAATCCATAAGCATGTGACTCTGGTCGAGTAATTGATAGGGAATGGCTGGTTTTTCCTCAATATTAGGAAATGTTCCTAGTGGCGTGCAATTCACTATTAATTTATGGAATTTAATGACATACTCATTTATTTCACCGTAAGAAATTTGCCCTTTTGTAGGTTTTCTCGAAACACATAGTGTAGTTATTCCAAGCGATTCTAGCACTTGCTTTACCGCCTTTGATGCTCCGCCAGTTCCCAAAATAAGTGCTCTTTCATGTGTATTTGCCAAGAATGGTTTAATGGATTTTCTGAAACCAATTACATCTGTATTGTACCCAGTTAAAATCCTTTTGTCATTCTCCCAAGAAATTGCAACAGTGTTTACTGCCCCTACTTTTTGTGCTTCTTCTTCTATTTTATCCAAATAAGGCAGCATACTTTCCTTGTAAGGAAACGTAACGTTGAATCCATTTAATTCTTTGTTTTCCTCCAAGAAACGAGGTAAATCTTTCGCATTTTTCAACTCAAATAAGTCGTAATTGTGGCTAGTGAGTCCAAGTTTTAAAAACTTTTCTTCGAAATATTTTTTAGAAAAAGAATGAGTGAGTTTAGAGCCAATTAGTCCTAGTTTCATTACGAATTGATTTTTTTTGGAGAATATTTATCCAAACCTAAAACCAAGACAATTCCCAAAATAAAAAAGAAAATGGAAGGCAAAAGAAAATCTGGTTGGCCAAAATTTTCTAAATAACTGGAAGGAGAAACGCTGGAAGAGGTAATTACTTTGTCATATTCCATGCCTTTACTAAATTCAAGAATCTGGTCATCTGCTGTCATTATTTTTTCTGGAATACTCCAAGGCCATAATTTATTAAGGGCACCAATCATAAATCCTGTGAGCAACGACAGAGTTAGGTTGTTGTGTTTGTTTAGCGCCCAAGTAAGAAATCTGGCCATGGTTACAAGTCCTACAATCATTCCGAGTCCAAATACGACCATTGTAACAAGCGCGGCACTTTCATGATTTGTGAGTAAATCTTGTTTCAATGTATCGTGAAGAATGTAAGAGTACATTCCCATAATGAGCAAAATAAAGCTCCCAGAAATTCCCGGCAAAATAAGTGCAGATACGGCAATAGCTCCGCACAAGAACACAAAACCTAGGTTTTCATTTACTTGCCCTATTGGCAACAAAGTTATTCCAAAAGCTATAGCAATTCCTATCAGCAAAGAAACAATAGGACCTAAATTCCATTTTGTTACTTGTTTGCCCACATAGATTATGGAGGCGATAATTAAGCCAAAAAAGAAGGCCCACACAACGGGAGGATAACTCTCAAGCAATTTTTCTACAGCTACAATTCCAATTCCAATTCCAATGACCATTCCACCGAGAAGGGAGACCAAAAAATTTCCGTTTATTTCATTCCAAACGGCTTTCAAACCTTGGTTTTTCCAAGTTTTGATTAGGCTAGGTTTAAATGCCTTGATTGAACCCAAAAGGTTGTCGTAAATTCCAGTAATAAAAGCGATAGTTCCGCCAGAAACGCCCGGAATCGTTTCGGCAATGCCCATGGCCATTCCTTTGAGTGCAGTCAGTATGCTGATCATAATTTTATTTTATTTGTAAAAAAGTAAGCGGAGAAATTGCTGTTGGTTCAGTGTCGTTTGGTATCTTTTTTAAAGATACTTTGCGCTCTTCGGTTTCGTATTTGTTTACCCCAACCAGATTCAATTCACCGGAGTTGTATTGCTCAATTAATTCCTCTGCCGATTCAGTGATGTTTTTTTGGATGAACCCAGATTCTAAAGCTTTTATGTATCCTCCTTCTTTTTCTATTTCTTGAAAAAATGCCCAACCTTTTTCAGCTAATTCGGAAGTTAAGTTTTCTATAAAATAAGAGCCTTTTGCAGGGTCTACAACTTTATCAAAATAGGATTCTTCTTTTAAGATTAATTGTACGTTTGAGGCAATTCTTTCCGAGAAGTGCTCCTTGTTTTGGTCCACAGAATCAAAAGGAGTAATCGTGAGTGAGTCGCAACCTCCAATTACCGCGCTCATTGCAGAAGAAGTAGCTCTCAACATATTGTTTTTTGTTTGTTTGTTGCTCCACAACAAATTTGAGGTTACGGCATTAATTGTCACCTTCTTCGCAGCTGTGTCAAAAGCAGTGAGTATTTTTTGCCAAGTAATTCGAAAAGCTCGTATTTTGGCAATTTCTGCAAAATAATTTCCACCAATTCCAAAGTGAAATTGCAAATGATTTGCAATTGTGTCATTGTTGTGCGTATCGTTGAGCAAATTGAAATATTCTACGCCATGAGCTAGAGCAATACCAAGTTGCTGAGAAGTATTTGCACCGCTCAACTGAAAGTAGTAGTTGCTCGCTGTAAGCAAATTCATTTCACAACCGACTGAAGCTGAAAGGTGTGATTTACATTCCTCGGTGATTTCGAAGATTGAACTATACCAATTTCCTTTTCGTGCAAAGTTTCCTAAATAATCAAATGAAATAGAGCCTTTTAACTCCGCATAATTAAGATTTCGGCTTTGGCAAAGTGTTTGTAATTTTGCAGCTAATTCTGTTGTCTTGGCGCAAATAAAATCTATTGATATAATGTCAATCAGGATGTCTTTCAGCAATACATCTAGTTGGCTTATTTCTCCCACAAAAGTTAGTGCATTTGCTCCCGAGGCAAGAGCTTTCAGTGCTGTTTTATTTGCTTCTGTCTCGTCCTGAATCAAAATAAAAACACTCATGTTCCATTCATTCGAATCTTTTCTTTCTCTAGAGCCAGTCTCAGAGACGGAATCTATTGTTTTTGAGTTTTCTTTATTATAATGAGGAATTAGCTCAATCGCCTTGTCATGCTTCCAAGCCAATTCTGAAATTGATTTCCCCTTTAAATCTTTGGCAATTTTTTCTTCCCATTCCGCTAGTGTTACGGACGAAAATTCATGGAATAGTTGTTCTTTTTTGCTCATAATTCAAAAATAGGTATATTTTTAGGTTTTAAGAAAGAAGAAATCATTAAAAACGAAGAGGAAAATAATAAATATTGATTAGTTTCTAAATTCTTTCTTTCTTTGTGTAACTCAATCATTGACGCAAGTAAGATGTCCAAAATTCAGAAGAAAATATCTATCAAGAACAAGAAAGCCTATTTCGATTATGAAATATTGGATAAATACACTGCTGGAATAAAATTACTGGGAACTGAAATAAAATCCGTTCGAGAAAGTAAGGCAAGTATCAAAGAGGCTTATTGTTATGTCGATAATCGAGAAGTTTTTATCAAAAACATGCACATTACCGAATATTCAAATGGTGGTTTTATCAATCACGAACCTTATCGTCTGCGTAAGTTATTGCTCAATAAAAAAGAGATTGAAAAGATTGAGAAAAAATTGAAGGATGTAGGGATTACGATTGTTCCGCTTCTCATGTTTATTAGCGACAAAGGGTACGCAAAACTTGAAATAGGGATTGCAAAAGGGAAGAAATTATACGATAAGAGAGAGAGTTTGAAGCAAAAAGACACCAAACGAGATTTGGACAGGTTGGTAAGAAACTAGGCTTATGAAAACCCCAAAATTATATTTGATACCAGGTTTTTTAACGAACAAAACGATTTACAAAGATTTTCTGAAAGACGATCGATTCGATTGCGAAGTATTGGAGTTTATTGATAGTGAATCTGCTGACGAAACCATTGAAAATTACGCCAAAAGATTGAGTAAAAAAATAGACCAATCTCAACCTTTTTCTATTCTTGGAACTTCTTTTGGGGGTATTTTGGCTGTGGAAATTTCCAAACAACTTCCGCCAAGATCTGTCATATTTATTTCTTCGGTAAAGAACAGAAAAGAAATGAATCCTCTCATGAAGTGGGAAAAAAGTTCTTCGTTGTTGGATTTTATTCCAAGTAAATTGGTAAAGAAAACGATAGAGGCTGGTTACACAATTGGCAGTAAGATTGTTCCTGATTTAAGAGAAATTGACAATGAGGAGATTAATGAAATGGTTCATTCGATAAATGGTCGTTTAGAGAAATGGATTATAAAAAAAATTAATACCTGGCATGGTGAAAACCAAATAGGAGAGTTTTTGCACTTACATGGAGACAAAGACCATGTGTTTCCGCTCAAGAACATAGAAAATTGCCAAGTGGTAAAGGGAGGGAATCACAACATGATTTTGACCAAATCTGAAGAAATAAGAGATCGAGTATTTAATTACTTAACCCAACAAAAATAATCTCTTTCTTTATTGTAACAAATCTTTTAATTCGCCCAAATCTTCCTCGTAATCTACATCAGATAAGGTTGCTAGTTCACCATGAGACAGATCAGCGCCTTCCACATCTCTAATTGCTTCGTACAGCACGGTTGGAGTACTCCATGTTTTGTTATCGAATACTTTGGTGAAAGTAGTTCGAGTTCCGATCAAATAATACCCCCCGTCCAGGGCAGGGCCAAACACAAAATCACTGTGAGTTAAAATAGAAAAAGCTTTTTCTATTTCGCTTTGGGTAAGTTGGTAGCAATCACTCCCGATTAATACCACTTGGTCAAATCCATCGTCCGTTGCCTCCACACATGCATTTCGCATTCTTTCTCCCAAATCGTTGCCTTTCTGGATGCGTTTGTCGTAAATAGAATCGGAAAAGTAAGAATTGTCGCCAATTTCCTCAAAAAAATAGACGCGCTTTTCGCATTTAATAAGTTCAGTAATCGAAACGGTGTGAGCGAGTAATTCTTTAAACACTAGCAGCGCATTTTCTTGTCCTATAGTTTCAGCTAATCTAGATTTGGCCTTCCCCAGTATTGGATTTTTAGTAAAAACGATAAGTAATTTCTTGGGCATTTTGCTTAGTTTCTGAGCTCTGGCTTTAGCCATTTTCCCCATTTGTTGTTGTATGGATGAACTTTTGTAGTCACTTTATTGTTTTGATACACCTTGTTTCCATTGTTTGCCCAATCAAAAATTCCTCCATATAAATTGAAAACAGAGGTGTACCCTTCTTCTCTTAATTGCGCCCCAATTTTACCACTTCGGTACCCAACCGAACAATACACAACAATTACTGAGTTTTTGGAAACAGAATTTACCGCATTCATTGAAAAATCATCGTAGCCTACATGCAGGGCATTTTTTATATGGCTGGTTTTATATTCGTTCAGTTCTCTTGCATCCAGAAATACTACTTCCTTTTTCTTTTCTAAAAGTATATTAACTTGCTTAGACTTAATAAGAGGAACAGTTTTGTCAGCCATTTTTTTTGCCATTTTATCAAAACCTTCTGGATTCTGAGAGAATGAAAATAGTGGCATTCCAAGGATGAAAATAAGTTGGGAAATATGTCGGAGGGTTTTCTTCACTGTGAATTCTATTTGATTAAATTTCAGCTACCTATGCAAAATGATTCTATTTCGCAGTAACCTTTTTCAAATATAGCCGAATTTACCTTAAGTTATAAAAGTAAATTCGCAAAAAATCACCTTATCTAACCGAACAAGCTTACGAATGTTAGGAAATAGTATTGTAATTAAAACACATTCTTTGAATTAGCAATTTTTCTCCCATAAAATCAATTAATCAATCAACTACTGGCAGATTTTTTTTGTATTATTACAACCGAATAAAACAAACAATAAATGAGAAATAAATCAACCAGTATTCTGATAATAGCTGTTGTTGTGTTAGGTGCAATTGCGATTTGGGTGATGAAGACCGATTCGAGTAAAGGAGGCGGAAGAGCTTTTAGCGATTTTAAAATTGAAAATATTGAGAATATTACCAAATTTGTGATTACCGAAAGTACGGGGAATGTGGCAGAGTTGGAAAAAGATGGAGAAGAGTGGAGACTAAACGGTCAATTTAAGGCTCGACAAGAGAATGTAGAGTTAATACTAAAAACATTTAAACACATAGCAGTACAAAGTGCCGTCCCCAGTGAACTTAAAAAGACTGTGGTTGCAAATATGGCAGCAAGAAATAAAAAAGTAGAGATATTCGAGAATGGAGAATTAACCAAAACTTATTTTGTGGGTTCTCCAACCAAGGATCATTACGGAACATACATGTTGTTGGAAAAAAATGGGAGAAAATCTTCCGAACCCTTTGTCATGCATCTTCCAGGTTTCAATGGATTTTTGGAAAGTAGATTTTTTACTAACCTAAACGACTGGAAATACTCAGGAGTTTTTGTCTACGACCCACTCGAAATATCGTCTATAAAAGTAGATTTTTACGCAAAACCTTCCGATTCTTACAAGGTAAATCAACTAGCAAAAATCGTGAGTCTTATGGATTCAGAAGGGAATCCAGTTAAAGGGGCTAACAAATCACTGGTAGAAAATTACATTTTGAACTACGAAAAAATATACTTTAATAGAATTGCCGACTATGATGAAGAGCAAGTAGATTCTATCGTGGCAGCGACCAACCCAGTTTATACGATTTCTGTCACCGATGTATCGAACAAGACAAAAACTGTAGATTTTTATTTAAAAATGAGTGAAAATCCTACCATTAATGAAGTGACGGGGGAAGAAAATATTTGGGACACAGATTACATCCACGGAATTGTCCGTGGAGAGAAAGAAATGTTGGTGTTTCAGTATTTTGCTTTAGGAAATGTATTTGCTCCAAAGAGTTATTTCATCCAATAAAAAGAGGAAGAAATGACGGACATGAGCGGCTTTTCGAAACGGGATAAATTGGATCCAGATGAGTTTTATTACTCGCCAGACGGGTATATAATTTTCACGGAGAAATACTTGCTAAAGCGGGGTTACTGTTGTAAAAACGGGTGTAAACACTGTCCGTATGGTTTTGATAAAAAATCAGGTAGAATTAGGAAGAAATAATCAGTTAGCCTTCTTTTTTGATCTCAAATAGATTCGTTGCCCTTGCTTGGGCACAACTCCATGGTCTAGTCCATTTCTTTTGTAAATACGTTTTAGCTTTACTCCATACAATTGAGAAATATCTCTCATGGTTTGGCCTGCCAACACAATATGTATTTCTTCTTTTGATTTACACCTTTTCGGCTTCAGAAAAATCCTCTCTCCCTCTTGTAGTTGATGATTTTTTCTGAGGTCGTTGTATTTCACTATTTGCCATTTTCTTACCGCAAACTCTTTTTCTAATTTTTCGTATGTATCATTTTTCTTTATCACAATGTAAGGCACAAGATTGGCTGTTTTGGAAACGGAGTGTTTAAACTGAAGCGTAATTACTTCTTGACTTTCGATTTCTTTTTTATCTTCTATCTTCTTTTTGGCAATTAACGGTTCGTTTTTCGAGAACTTCTCGTTATCGAGTTCATCAAGATTATATCGTTCAATAATGCTAATAAGAAGCTTTGGATATTTCGGGTTTGTGGCGTACCCCGCTTTTTTTAATCCATGAGCCCATCCACTGTAATCGGTTATATTCAAAAGAAATAGTCCCTTGTATCTAGATTTTTTAAGGAATTTAGCGTGGTCTTCATACGATTCGCTTGCAGATTTATATTTTCTAAAACACTCATCTTTTTCATCGTCATCTTGGTAATAGGTTTCCCCTTTCCAGGAGGAATGACATTTTATCCCAAAATGATTATTTGCCAATCGTGCCAAACTACTATTCCCGCTACCACTTTCTAGTATTCCTTGAGCCAATGTGATACTCGCAGGAATTTTATGGACTTTCATCTTTTCAATGGCCACCTCCTGCCATTTTTCGATGTATTCTTGAGGAGTTTGGTTTTGTCCAAAAGTCAGAAGCCCCATTCCCACTATCATCCAAATCGTTATTTTCAATTTCTTAATCCTCATATATTGTCATATTATATCTTTGCTCAATTCCCGCTAAACCCTGAATTCCTCCTGTATGCACCAGAAGGATTCGACTGTTCTTGGGGAAAAAGCCTGCTTTAATTAATTCATACACACCGAACGCCATTTTTCCATTATATAGTATATCCCACTTTATTTGGTGATTGGAATGAAAATTACGCACAAAATTAAGTAATTCATTTGTGAATTTAGCATATCCTCCAAAATGAAACTCAGTAATCAATTCGAAAGATTGAAGAACTTCATCTGTTAGTTCTTCGTCATTGGTAACAGTCATAATATGCTCTCGAATTTCTTGGTTTAAGAATTCACCGCCTTTGAGGGAAGAAAACCCCAAAATTTTTGCCTTTCCCTGATTAGCCAAAGTAAGTCCTGCCACAGTTCCACCGGTTCCAATAGGGCAGCAAATGAAGTCATATTGGCTGTAATCCTCAATAATTTCCATGCACCCATTTACGGCATAGTAATTTGTTCCTCCCTCTGGAATGAGGTAAAAAGAACCAAATTTACTTCTCAAGTATTCTTTGAAGTCTTGGGTGTTTTTCATTTTGTAGGTAGATCTTTCTACGTAATGGAGCTCCATCCCATCTTGCTTGCAACGGTCCAAAGTTGGATTTAACGGAAGCGTTTCTTCTCCTCGAATAATCCCAATAGTTTTGAATCCAAACTCTTTACCAGCCGCTGCAACTGCTGCAATATGATTAGAGTAAGCGCCACCAAAAGTGAGTAAAGTTCCATTTCCTTTTTTTTGGGCATTAAGAATATTGTATTGAAGTTTTCTGAATTTATTTCCTTGAATTATTGGGTGATTTAAATCTTCCCTCAATACATCTATTGAGAGATGATTTGAATCAAAAAGCACTTCTTTAATGTTTCTGACACTCGAATATCCAAGAGGAAATAATTGTTTCATAGCGTACAAAAGTAGTGATTAAAACTCAACTTGTGAACATGGTAGGGTTGATAATAAGGATTCTATAAATGAGCCAAATAATTTGATTCTCAAAAAAAAATACATACATTGGGGTATTATAAACCAAAAAAAACAATTATGAAAAAGAACATTTTATTCGCTGCAGCATTATTTGCTGGAAGTTTTGCTTTCGCTCAAGGAAGTACTACTTCAATGAAAAACAAAAAAGGTTTAGAGTACTTGCCACAAGCAGGTGACTGGGCTGTTCAGTTTGATGCTGCACCAGTTTTATCCTATTTGGGTAGCGCTTTCTCTAACGCAGGTGCAACTTCTCCTGGAGCATCATCCACGTTTGGTCAAGGTGTATTCGTTGGTAAACTATTCACTTCTCCTACGGAAGCATACAGAGTTAAACTAGGAATTACTTATTCAAACAACTCAGTAGATGCTACTAGCTATAATGGTGATAGAAGTTTGGAGTATGTAACAACTACCACGGACAATACCACTAGCATTGTCTTAGGATTTGGAAAAGAATGGAGAAGAGGTCATAACAGACTTCAAGGATTCTATGGTGCTGAAGCTTTAGTACAGATTGGATCTTATACCCCAACTCAAAGCATTGAATATAGTTCAGATTTAAAAACTGCTGTAGATAATGGATTTGAAACTGCAGGAACACCAAGATCTAATGGAGTTACTAAATCCTCTGCCTTCGGTTTTGGTGTGAGAGGTTTCATGGGTGTTGAATATTTCGTGCTTCCAAAACTTTCAATTGGAGCTGAGTACGGTTGGGGAATTGGTTACATGACTTCTGGTGGAGAAGGATCGGCTGACATTTATGATGGAGCTACAGTAACTACCATTACAAGTAAAGCTGATACTAAATCTGGTTTAGTTATCAATAATGATAACGGTGGATCAATATTTGGAGGAAGTGCTTCCTTTAATATGACTTTCCACTTCTAAGAAATATTTTTCTTACAACTAAAAAATCTTTCCTGATTATTCAGGAAAGATTTTTTTTGTCTATCTATTTTTTTTTAAATGAGGAATTAGCCCAAACCAATCGGAAAATTGAGGTGTAATTTTACCCAAGGTGCCACCTTGACCTTGATTGGTTTATCATTTTGGGAGCTCATTAAAATAAAAAAACTCTTAGTTAACACTAAGAGTTTTTTTTGTGAGTCTACCAATTTGTAAACTATGAGCGGGAGACGGGGCTCAAACCCGCGACCCTCAGCTTGGAAGGCTGACGCTCTATCAACTGAGCTACTCCCGCTTAAGAGTTTGCAAATATACTTTTATCTTTATAAAATCCTAACTTAAAAGCCCATTTGTTGCTTTTACACCTTCAGCACTTTCTTGCATTTTCGCCTTTTCTGCGTCAGTCAATGAGATTTCTACGATTTTTTCTATTCCGTTTTTTCCAAGAATTACTGGCACACCAATACACAAATCGTTTAGTCCATATTCTCCTTCTAGTAAAGTTGAGCAAGGGAACATTTTCTTTTGGTCACAGGCAATTGCTTGAACCAATCCGCTTACAGCAGCTCCAGGAGCATACCAAGCAGAAGTTCCTAACAAACCTGTAAGAGTAGCCCCTCCTACTTTAGTTTCTTGAACCACGTAGTCTTTTTTAGCATCATCAATGAATTCAGAAACAGGTACTCCATTTCTTGTAGCTTTGTCAATCAATGGAACCATTCCTTTGTCAGAATGACCTCCAATTACCATTCCATCTACATCCGAAATTGGACAACCTAGAGCCTCAGCCAATCTATATTTGAATCGAGCAGAATCCAACGCTCCACCCATTCCAATAATTCTATTTTTTGGAATGTTGGTTGTTTGATGAACTAAGTAGGTCATCGTGTCCATTGGGTTAGATACGACAATAATAATTGTTTCTGGGGAGTGCTCAATTAATGAAGAAGAAACAGTTTTTACAATTCCAGCGTTAATTCCGATTAACTCCTCTCTCGTCATTCCTGGCTTTCTTGGAATTCCAGAGGTAATGACACACACATCACTTCCCGCAGTTTTAGCATAGTCATTTGTACTTCCCACTATTTTGGTATCAAACCCATTTAACGAGGCAGTTTGCATAAGGTCCATTGCTTTTCCTTCTGCATATCCTTCTTTGATATCTAATAAAACTACTTCCGAAGCGAAATCTTTTATCGCTATGTATTCTGCACAACTGGCACCTACTGCTCCAGCTCCTACAACTGTTACTTTCATATTGTATTGATGATTAAATGAATAAATTAATTTTAAGGCGAAACTACAAAAATTAGATAAATTATTATTTAATTAGGGGCTAAAGTTGAAGGATTAATTTTTAGAATTTACTCAAAATTAGAGTAATTTAGAAAAAATTCAATCCATAGAGGCAACCACACAGTACAAACTCCGTTTTAAACACGAAAAACAGAAGCACTTTGACGAAAGACGAGCTGAATGAAATCATCCAATTATGCATCAAGAAAAACAAAAGAGGCCAAGAGCTTTTTTTCAAACATTTCTACTCAAAAATGATGGTTGTTTGTACTCGTTACGCTAGAGATAGAGACGAAGCTCAGGATATTCTGCAAGATGCTTTTGTAAAAGTTTTTGATAACCTAGAAAAATATGAAATAACAGGATCTATTGAAGGCTGGGTGAGACGAATTTTTGTGAACACAGCCATTGACCATTACCGAAAGTATAAAAATAAATTTAACCTAGAAGAGGAAGGAAATATTGAAGATGAGAGTAGTTTTTACAACGAACTCGAAGAGAATGACAGTATTTATAGTAAAATAAAACCGACTGATATTATGGAGGCCATGGAGACTTTATCACCAGCTTATAAATTAGTTTTCAACCTGTATGCCATCGAAAATTACACCCATCAAGAGGTAGCAGAAATCTTAAACATTAGTTCAGGAACCTCCAAATCAAACTATGCCAAAGCGAAAGCAAAAATAAAAATAGTGTTAGAAAAAAAGTTTAATCTTGTTTGAACACCTACGATAAAATGAAACAAAATTTTGAAGAAATAGTCAGAAACTCCGTGAATAGTCACGAGATGCCCTACGAAACTGGCGCTTGGGAAACATTTCAAAAAAATGCCATCCCAACCTCTCCATTTTACGCAACCAACTTGTTTATTGCCATAGCTATATTTGCAGTTCTGGGAACAGCAACCGCTTATGTTGTAAATCAAGAGAAATCGATATTTGAAAGTGAAAAGCAAATTTCATCCATTGACAAGGTAGTCGTTGAAAATGCTAAAACAATAGAGAACAAGTCATTGAATAAGACTCCTCAGACAGAGACAGAAGAAATTAAAGACAAAACTGAAACAGTTCTAATTAAAAAAAATAGCGACAAACCTGAAAATCATATTCCTGTAATGCCAAACACAACTGAGGAAAGAAAAAATGATCAAGATCAAAAGTCAAAGAAAGAACGCCCTTATTCGGTAACTCAAAGAGCAGAAAATCAGGAAACAGAAACAATAAAACCAGAAAATGCAAAAGCATCTTTCTTTTTGCCTAAAACTATTTGCTCAGGAGAAACTGTTTATCTCACATCTGAAGAGAACAAAATATCACACACCTATGAATGGAGAATCGATAACGAGCTAACTTTAAAAGGAAGCATTCAAAAGTTCATTGCAAAATCAGCAGGTCTAAAATCGGTATCGCTAGTTATTTTGAACGAGAACGGAAATATATTAGCTGAGGAAACTCAATCCATAGAAGTGAAAAATTCACCTGAAATAAGCATGGAAGTACAACATGATGAGTTTTCTATTAAAAACAACTATGATTTTGAAGTGACTCATTCCTCAAATGCCACTCACTCCTGGGATTTAGGAGACGGAACTAAGTCAAACCAAAGAAATTTTTCACATTCCTACACAAAAGCTGGAATCTATAACGTTGTATGCAAAAGCAAGACTGAATTTGGTTGTACGAAATCTGTATCACAACAAATAGAAATTCCGGGAATTTATAACTTTAGAAAAGACTACGGATTCTCGCCAAACGGAGACAACATGAACGATCTATTTATTCCTGTGGAATTAAGTAATTTGAATGTCAAATTTTCCATGAATATTTATGCAAGAAATGGTCAGCTTATTTACACCACAAATTCTTTTCAAAACCCATGGAACGGAATGTTACCAGACGGCACTCGATGCCCATTTGGTTCCTATGTTTGGGTGGTAACACTCACAAATGAGTTCGGAAATAAAGAAGTGTATAAAGGAACTATCACAAATGTGAGTAACTAATTGTTATTAATTTATCATAAAATAGTATTTTAGTTAAATAAATATTTTATCAAATCATTAACCCTTCATGAAGAAACTAATTATCCTTGTGATATTGCCCATTTTATTGAGTTTTTCGCAAGAAAAACAATCACTTGAGTCGAAACTTCGAGAGGTATATTCAATAGAAATCTGCGATCAGATTTTAAAAAACCCAGCGCAAAAAAAATATTTTGAAGTATTTCTTTTTCATTCTCTGGTTCTGACAAAAGAAAAGATTGAATCTGCACAAAATCACGAAATTTTGACGAACGTTTCATTGATGCAAAACAAAGGTGAATCGATTACAATTTCCGCAGAAGATTTAATTAAACTGATTGAAACAAGAGAACTAAATGTATTGCAATTGGAAATAGAAAGACACATGGATAACAACCTCATTTTTAGACTAGGAGAAACTGACTATGTTTTGACATTATTATCTCATTCTCAAATCAATAAATTAGCCAAAAAATAATGAAGCACATCACTCTCATACTTGCTCTATTTCTTGGTTTTCATACCGCAGGAGTATCACAGAACTACAACATGAATAACGGAACCACCTCCACATGCTCGGGGATTTTCTATGACAACGGTGGGCTTGGACTTTATGGAAACAACCAAAACTTAACCAAAACATTTACACCAAGTACAGCCGGCCGAGTAATTCAAGTTTCTTTTACTTCTTTTCAAACCCAAATGGGATTTGATGTCCTGTGTATTTATGATGGTCCAACCACAGCCAGTCCATTTCTTGGATGTTATAGTGGAACGGGGACACTAATTGGAAGAACATTCAAATCAAGTCACCCAAGTGGAAGTTTAACTTTTGTTTTCACCTCCAATGGTTCTCAACCCAACAATGGATGGTCGGCCAATATTTCTTGTGAATTAGCCTGCCAAGCATTCATTGCAAATGGCGACAGCGTATCCTCAACCCCTGATACAACTGCTTTACGAATAATAAGAGCCTGTAGAGGAGAAACAATTAATTTCTTTGGAAATGCAAGTTATCCAAACTCTGGGACTAACTATAGCCAATCTAACTCCACTTCTTCTTTCACTTGGAAGTTAGGAGATGGATACTCAACTCCAGGACAGAACATTTCACACACCTTTAATTCCAACGGAATATTTGATGTTCATTTGGTGGTTGAAGATACTTTAGGATGCCAGGACATTGATCACTCGGTAAGAGTTATTATTTCCGATGTACCGAGTTTTTCTCAATCCTTTGTTTTTCCAAACGACACCATTTGTTTAGAAGACACAGCGGTTATTGTTGCTCCTACCACTTACATCCCTTATCAAACGCCTGTTTTGAATAACGCTGGACTTACGCCACTTCCTGATGGAACAGGTGTTTCATTTTACGACACCATTGACGTCAGTATATTTGACAACGGAGCCATATATCAACCTGGATTTCTTGAAGAAATTTATGTCAACATGGAACACTCCTACTTAGGAGACTTAGACATTCAACTCTCCTGTCCAAATGGACAAACTGCCGTATTAAAAACCAATCCTGGTGGAGGTAATACCTTTATGGGAGAACCCGTGGATCCAGCAGGAATTTTTCCAACACCGCTCAATGCCGGAGTGGGCTACACCTATAGATTTACTCAAATAAATCCTCGTTACAATACAATGACAAACGAGGCAAATGTTCATCAATATAACTTTACCGATGTGCTGGGAAACAATTATATGAACGAGTTTTATCTTCCAGCAGGAACTTACACACCATTTCAAAATATGAATACTCAATTTGCCGGTTGTCCCATGAATGGAAGATGGATTTTGAGAGTAAGAGACAACATCGGCATAGACGATGGAAATATTTTCTTTTGGGGAGTAAAATTTGATACGCTCATAAGACCGCCCAATGTATCTACAACAATCACATCCGTAACCGATACCTCGTTTTGGAACGCATCACCAAATGTAATAGGCAGACCAAATGATTCGACAGCAATACTAAAACACACCACTCCAGGGTTTTACACCTATACTTTTACTGTGCTTGATAACTTTGGCTGCACACACGATACCACTATTGATATTTTTGTGAAACCAAAACCAAAATCAAATGCTGGGATCGATTTCACAACCTGCTTGCTTAACCAAACCTTGGCACCAACACCAACACCGGGAGGAATACTCGACTCATGGAATTACTTTACGGTGCCAGTAATCAACACATCCAATTTTGACGACCCTACCATTTATACACCAAACGCCACCGTTAGCGACTATGGAATATACAATTACGTTCTTCAAGAGCGTCTAGATGGCTGCCTTACCTATCCTGATACAGTTGAAATCAGCTATGTTCAAGTTCAGAACACAATCAACATTTCTGCTGACAAAGATTCACTTTGTATACCAGAAACAGTTGTATTTACAAATAATTCTGATATGACATTTTTCGATAGTATTTATTGGGAATTTGGGGATGGAGGCATCAGCAATTCTCAAGGAACTGCGAGCCATATTTATAATACCTACGCGTGTTTTGATGTAAAAGTAACTTTAGTCAATACATTAGGCTGTAGTGTAGATTCTATTTTTCCAAATATGGTTTGTGGATTTCCAACGCCAGTAGCTGATTTTGTATATGATCCAGCAGAGAGTATTATTCCAAATACACTTGTTAATTTTACCAATCAATCAACAGGTGCAACATTATATTTCTGGGATTTTGCAGGACTGGGAGGGTCAACCAATCAAGATGACTTTTACATTTTTCCAAAAACCGATGGAGGAGTTTATCCAATAACCCTTTTTGTTGACAACGAAGGTGGATGTACTGATCAAATCACAAAGAACGTAACAATAAAAAATCCATTAAGCTATTGGGTTCCAAATTCATTTACGCCAAATGACGATGGACTGAATGATAAATTTAGTGTGATTTTCAATAACAATTCTGTGGAAGAATATGAAATTTACATATTTAACCGTTGGGGTGAGTTATTATTTACGTCACCAGATATAGATTTTGAATGGGACGGAACCTACAACGGAAAAGAAGCTCCAAACGGAGTTTACATTTGGAGAATAGTAGGAAAAGAAAAACTATCTACGGAAAGTTTCGAAAAAATAGGACATGTAACCCTTACTCGATAAGTTCTTTTACTACTTTTGCTTCTATGAAAATAGGAATAATTGGTGGAGGTGCTGCAGGTTTTTTTTCTGCGATACAAGCAAAGGAGAATCATCCAGATGCCGAAGTAGTTATTTTAGAGAAATCTCAAAAACTCTTATCAAAAGTAAAAATATCTGGTGGAGGGAGATGCAATGTCACCAATGGTTGTACATCCATTGCTGAACTATCCAAAGCTTATCCCAGAGGCGAAAAAAAACTCAAAAAAGTATTTAGAGAATTTTATACTCAAGATACAATCAAATGGTTTGAAGAAAGAAATGTACCCTTGGTCACACAAGAGGACAATTGTGTATTTCCTGTATCACAGGACTCTCAGTCCATCATCGATTGTTTTATGACCGAATCCGAAAGATTAGGTATTCAAATAGAAACAGGAAGAATGGTAGAACAACTCATTCCTCAAGATGGTACAATTAAAATCCTATTCAGAGGAAATGAACTCGTGCATGAATTTGACAAAGTAATTGTCGCAACAGGTGGTTCTCCAAAGAAAGAAGGCCTTGTATGGCTAGAAAAGTTAGGACACAAAATTGAAGCTCCTGTCCCTTCATTATTTACTTTTAATATGCCCCATGAAACTGTAACTGAGCTAATGGGTATTGTGGTTGAACATACCCTAACAGCTATCCAGGGAACTAAGCTAAAATCTAACGGACCGCTACTTGTAACACATTGGGGAATGAGTGGCCCTTCTATTTTAAAGCTTTCGGCATTTGGTGCTAGAATTTTAGCCGAAGCCGGATATAAAGCTAAACTACAAGTAAATTGGGTTAATGTTCAGAGTTACGAAGCTGTGATGCAAGAGTTAAGAAATATCATAAAAACTGCTCCTAAAAAACAAATACAAAACTATAGAGCTTACCTCCTACCCGAAAGATTATGGCACTTCTTGATTCTTAAAACAGAGATTCCATTGAGTAAAAAATGGAATGAAATGGGCAAGAAAGACCTCAACAAATTATGCAATATCCTGACAAATGATGTATATTCTGTAGAAGGAAAAACCACATTCAAAGAGGAGTTTGTGACTTGTGGAGGTGTGAGTTTAGAAAGTATCAATTTTTCAACCATGGAAAGTAAGGTAGTTCCGAACCTCTACTTTGCTGGCGAGGTAATGGACGTGGATGGCATCACAGGAGGTTACAACTTTCAAGCTGCCTGGACTACTGGATTCATTGCAGGTAAGTTAAAATAATAACCGTTTTACGTGAGTTGAAAAATAACTAATAAAATCGCTTCGCTGAAAATAATTTCTAAATCCAGTCTACTTTTTTTATTTGGATATTTTTAACTCTAATTCCAAACAAAAAGTTTCTCTCACTTTCCTTGCCGGAATTTACGAAATGAACTTTGAGCACTTTCCTTGTAACTATGCCGAAAATGGGTTTTATACTTTTTTAATCGTAACAGAAGTCGAACCAATTCTCTCTATTAACATGATAAATAAAAGAAATTGGTTTAAATAACCCATCTCCAAGACTTCAGACATTGCTGCTTGCTTGCCATTTTTTTATCCACTTACCTCTTATTTGGTTGTCGGGTTGGTGAATTCTTCACAGGTGTTTTTTCCAGAGATTTAGTCGTTTCTACTTTAGGCGAGACAACATTTTTAGGAGTATTTACCTGTATCACTTTATTCACTAACTCCACTCCTCCAGAGCTGTGAGTTGCTTTGATAGAAATATTATTCCTTCCCGGATTTAGTGTTAACAGGCCGTTGAATGTAAAATTATTCGCCCCTTGATTTGACAGGGTGTAACTTGTCACTTTCGAACCATTAACTTTAATTTCAAATTGAGACGAGCCAGAAATACCTGACACTGAACCAAAAATTTTAGATTGAGTTCCAGCAATAGTTGTGGAGTTTGAGCTGGGATATTCTACTCGCACGACTGGTTTTTGAACTACGACAGAATTAACCTTTATCGATTTGCTTTCGGTTCCGCAGTTTGTGGCTACCGAAACACTAATTGTATTGAATGACCCAGAATTTAATGTGACCAAAGCTGTAAATGATTTGGTTGAAAAGTTGTAATTAACTGGTCGAGTAACTCCATTTACCTTCAATTCCAAGTCAGAGGAGTTAACCAAATTCGTTGCACTACCTGTTAGAGTGACTTTATTTCCTTTCACACTAGAGTTAGTTGAAGGAGTAAGAATTCTAACTGTGGGCTTAGGACATGGAGGCTCATAGGTCAGACGAATAGACTTTGAATCTTCTCCACATTCATTTTCTGCTTTTACCACAACTGTGTTGTTTCCCGGATTTAAACTGATAGAAGCCATGAATTCATATGTCAAGGAAGAAAAATTAGTGTTAACCACTCTCCCGTTAACTGTGACTGATAGTTGGCTGTTATTTTTAATCCCGATTGCAGTTCCTTTCAACATAACAGAACTTGAAGATAATTTATCCCCATTTCTTGGAGAATTCACCTTCACAGATGGACTTTTACAAGGTTCCGAATACTCCAAGGTTATCGTCTTATTGTCGTTACCACAATTTGTATTTGCAGAAACAGACACACTATTCTTCCCAACTCTTAAAGTTGAATTTACAAAGTATCTTTTAGTGGATCCGTTAAAAGTAAATGACACTGGTCTGCCATTCACTTTAATTTCCATGTCGGACTTATTTGAAATATTCAAGACAATTCCACTAATGGAAACGTTATTAGCACTTAGTTTAGCACCATTAGTAGGTGAAGAAATACTTACCGATGGAGAAGGACATGGCTTGCTGTAAGTAACTGTAACAGTTTTAGTTTCTGTCCCACAATTTGTTGCAACTGAAGCTACAATCGTATTGTTTCCAGCTTGTAAATTTCCATTCGCGGTATAAGT
>CBFHPW010000015.1:0-27711 GCA_965657945.1 Flavobacteriales bacterium | reverse complement strand
TCTGAACAGTGCCCGAAGTATTTGTGCTTCCATTAGTAGGTAAAGAAATACTTACCGATGGAGAAGGACATGGCTTGGTGTAAGTAACTGAAATAGTTTTGGAGTCTGTCCCACAATTTGTTGCAACTGAAGCTACAATCGTATTGTTTCCAGCTTGTAAATTTCCATTCGCGGTATAAGTTCTCGTACTTCCGTTGTAAGAAAAGTTCAGTGGATTTCCGTTCAACTTCAAGCTCAAATCTGATTGTGAAATCATATTCGTCACAATTCCTGAAATCTGAACAGTGCCCGAAGTATTTGTGCTTCCATTAGTAGGTGAAGAAATACTTACCGATGGAGAAGGACATGGCTTGCTGTAAGTAACTGAAATAGTTTTGGAGTCTGTCCCACATTGATTTGTAACAGTAGAAATTAAGGTGTTGTTTCCAATAACCAAATTCATTACGCCAGAAAACTTGCTAGTTCTGGCATCATAAACAAATGATATCGGATTTCCGTTTAACGAAATTGATACTTGAGACTGAGAAGAAACACCGCTTACAAACCCTTCAAAATTAACTTGATTAGTCGAGTAAGTCATCCCGTTCATTGGAGCAGAAATATTTGTGGTAGGCAAAGGACATCTGTAAGAAATCGTTCTGTTTGCTCTCGCCACACCACAGTTGTTTGTTGCTATTAATTCAATAGAATTACTTCCAGAGACTAAATTTATTGTTGCTGTTACAATTCCTGTAGCCTGATTATAATTGCTGTTTACTCTACTTCCATTGATTTTCAACTGAACCTGTGAGGCCGACTGAATATTAGTAATCACGCCAGAAAAAGGAACAGACAAAGAAGTGGAGTTAAGTCCATTGATTGGACCAGTTATCGCCACAGTTGGTTTGGGACATGCTTTGGTGTACACCACAGAAATAGTTTTGGAATCAGAACCACAATTCGTGTTAGCCGTTACAACTATTGTGTTTGTTCCCTCCCTCAAATTAAGTCCAGAAGTGAATAGTTGGTTGCCAGGGTTCCACGAGAATGATTGACTCATTCCGTTTAGCCGAACTGTCATATTAGATTGGTTATTGATGTTCACTGCAGTTCCGGTAAGCGTAAGAGAACTAACCGATAAATTTGAGCCATTAATAGGAGAATTGATAGTGGCAAAAGGTTGAGGACAGGGTTGGTCGTAAGTAACAAAAATTGTTTTTACATCTTCGCCACATGCGGTTAATGCTCTTACCGTAATCGTATTTTGACCAGGTTTCAAAGAAGAAACTAAAGCAAAATTTCCGTTTGGATTAAATGTAAACGGAACAGAAACCCCATTGACCAAAATCGACAATTCGTTCTTTAACCTTACGTTCGCAGCATTTCCTTGAAGAGCAAGGTTGGAATTAGGTGAAGCAAAACCGTTTCGAGGAGAAGAAATAGTAACAATTGGAGCTGGGCAATCATAGATAATTTGCACCGATTCTTGATCTTTACCGCAAGGATTCAAAGCCGAAAGCACAATTGAATTAGTTCCTTGCACTAAATTCAGAGCAGCCAATACATCTCCATTTGCATTATTAAATGTAAAAGACATTGGCCTGCCGTTTACCGTTAATTTAATATCAGATTGAGTTACATTCGTAACAGACCCCTCAAAATTGAAAGTTGGATTGGAAACCGTAGTATTGATCATTGGCTCTGAAATCATGACTATCGGCAAATAACAAGGCTCCTTGTAATGAAACAGAATAGTTTTTGAATCAGTTCCGCAGTCGTTCTTCACAGTGATTGCAAGTTTATTTTCTCCCACAGCAAGATTCATTGCCCCCGTTATTCTGAGAGTTTTGTTGTCAAAATCAAAGGAAATATCAGTGCCATTCAATTGCACAGTTACTTGATCACTTTTTTGAATGTGACGAGTAATTGCAGAAAAGCTAGCAGATAAATTTTCTATCTCAGCTCCCGAAGAAGGTCTCGTAATAGCTACCGATGGAGAAACACAGAAATAAACCAATTGAGCAGTCACAGTCGTATCTCCACATTTGTTCATTGCTTTAATTTCAATGGAATTCAACCCTTCTTTCAAAGTCAAATCGGCTGTTAGTTTTTTGGAATAATCAGTATAATTGTGGGTAACAACTTCCTTATTCAGTTTTACTTCAATTGTACCCTCTTGTAATCTAAGTACTTGCGCCTCCAAAGTCAGTTCTTTGCTCGACACACTATCTGTGAGAGGTTGCGAAATTGTAATTTCTGCCTTTGGACAATAATTTGGATTGTAAATGACGATCACGCTATCCATTGATTCGCCACATTGATTGGTAGCTAAGTAATAAATTTTATTTCTTCCCTCAATTAATTGAACAGTTCCTACAACGTAATCGGTATTTCTGTTGTAACTGGTCTGTTCAATTTGGTCGTTTACTACCAAAATTACGTCATTGTTCGAATTAATTTTGGTAACTCTGGCACTCACTTGAATTAACTTTTCGTTTACTTCATATACCTCTGGTAAATCAGAAATTTGTATATAAGGTGGTGGACAATTTCTTGTTGTGGTAGTTGTTGACGTTTTCCCCTTAAAAATATTCCACCTCAAAAAAATTGAAGAGTAGTGATATTTATCGTGATCTCCCCATTGCAAAAATTGTGTTCCTGGTTGCTCCAATCCATCAAATTTATCCTGTAACGTAAAAGTTACTCTATGCTCAAAACCAATAGACCATTGAGGTGAAAACTGGTATCCCAACCCTATTCCCAACGATGGCATCAACCGAATTGTTTTGTCTTCGCTAAAGGGTGCAAATGACTCGTAATCTCCGTCTTGTAAGTTTCTAAAATCAGACTTAGTTGCCGAATTAGAATCTATGGAAGAAAAATCATACATTTTATCAAAATTCTGACCATCAGGAGTATACAACAAATCCGTTTTTGTTCTGTAATCCGTAATTCCTACACCTCCAAAAACCGAAAGTAAAACACCCGTTCGTTCCCTCAAAGCATGAAAATTTATAACTGCTTCCATGGAGAAATCATGCAAAACTGTTTCCGTATTCAAATACAACAATCCCTGAGTTGCTTTGTAATTCGTTGTACCTCTCGCATATAAGGAGTTGTCATCAATATCGGCAGAATCGGTTAGCGAAAGGTTCTGCCCAAAGGTTATCCCTTTTAAATACCTAAACCTTAGATCCATACTCCAAAATTTTCCTTGTGATTCATAAATTCCTTTGCCTAAAGTAAATCCGTAACCAAATCCTGGTCGATCTAGCTGAACATCGCCATCTTGCCAAACTCCTCCCATATTGAAACCTAGATTCCATTTGGTATCCCAATCGGGATCGGTGAATTGAGCGTTTAGAGAAGTTGCAAAAATTAGTAAAAAAAAGAGCGCTAATTTGATGGGTAAAATTGTTTTCATACGGTTATATTTTGGTTGTTTAAGAACGATGCGATTATTGTGCCAAAAATTTACATTCATTAAAGTTAAGGGGTTTTAAAGAATTAGAACATTTGATTTTCAATTATTTAATTGAAAGCAAAAACTCAAGAGTATCCACCCCATCTGCGTAATCATTTACTTCTGGAGTTTGAGCTTTACCGAAAGGAACAAATTGAGTACCTACAACGCATTGTATGGAATCTTTCTCGATTTCTATTCTTCTTTTTACTTCCTCAATGGAATCATAAAACTCATAATTCAACACACTGAGAGGCGAATGCAGAGATTCATCTTGTTTGAGAAGCAAAAAACCATTCTCAATCAGCTCTACTTGATTCATCAAATATATGGCTTTGTTGTAATCGTAATTGTTCGCGTATTTGTTGTGATTTACGATGTCTTGATAAGGATAAAAAGCTTTGAATAGTCTGTCTAAATCAAAACCTGTGGGAACAAAGATTTTTGTCACATTCCTGCATCCTTTGCCAAAATATAAAAACACATCTTCTGCAAAGGCCGTTAGTTCCTCTTCTGTTTCGTTTCCGGTAAAAACAGCTACACTTGTTCTGTTTCTTCTGATAATATTGGGATAATCCTTAAAATAGGATTCAAAATATCGAGCCGAATTATTACTTCCGGTCGCAATTACCGCATCGAAATCTTCCAATTTTTCGACAAACTGAATGCAAGTAGCAAACCTTGGCTCTACTTTAGTGAGCAACTCAGAAATAGCTGGAAGAATGGCATTATCTTCTTTAGATAATTTAGCAACTACAATATTTCCAGAAATTAATACACATAAGAAGTCGTGAAAACCTACAACAGGAATATTTCCCGCCATCACTACACCAATTTTCTTGTTCGTTTCCTCTAATGATTCGTATGAATCTATCCAAACCTCTAGTTTGGATTTATCCAACATCGCCACAATTCCTCCAATAGCTTTTCGAACTTGATCCTCGCGAAACCAGGGATTGAGCACTTTTGCCCTAACAATGGTTGTTTCAAACTCCTCAAATTCTTCTTTCGTCAATCCGCAAGCATGGCTCTCCCAAAGATTTTTTTCGGTAAAATTACTCAACACCTTACCTAGCTGTACAAAAGCATTTTTTCTTTCTTCTATGTTCATGTTACAAAGATAAAAACAATCTGTAGTTAATCGATTGAAAGAAAGCGATTCCTTTGCCCTAAACTGAGAAACATCAGTAAAATAACTCTCCAAATAATAGACAATCCATGAAGATTGTATTAATTTTGTAAAAAATAGAATGATCGATGGCAATAATTATAACACAAGAATGTATCAATTGCGGGGCATGCGAGCCAGAATGTCCAAATAACGCAATTTATGAAGGAGGAGCAGACTGGAAATTTTCAGATGGAACAGGCCTCAAGGGGATGGTAAAACTATACGATGGAAAAGAGGTAAATGCTGACGAATATCAAGAACCAGTTGATATGGATGTTTATTTTATTTCTCCAGATAAATGCACGGAATGTGAAGGATTTCACGAGGAGCCACAATGTGCTGCAGTTTGCCCAGTAGATTGTTGTGTAGACGATGAAGATGTAAGAGAATCCGTTGAGGATTTATTAAAGAAAAAAGATATTCTTCATATTGGAGAATAACCTCTTTTTCAGAAGTGATTCAGATTCCAACTCTTCTTCAATTCCAGTTAAAACTATTTCAGGTAAGTGATTAACAGAAAAGTTACCCAAAACATAATTTTCTATTTTCTGATTATCATTCATTCTACCCAGCAACCGACAAATACTGCATCATAATGGCGCAAGCAATTGCACCAAAAGTACCAACTGCATAACCCAATACTGCCAGTAACACACCTACTGGAGCCAAAGCGGGACTAAATGCTGCTGCCACAACGGGTGCCGAAGCTGCACCTCCAATATTTGCTTGGGAGCCAACAGCTACATAAAAGAAGGGAGCTTTTATGATTTTTGCCACAATAAAAAGAAATAGAGCGTGGATAGTAATCCAAATCAAACCTACTGAAATGAGAAACTTAAAAATCCCCCAATTGTTTATTAATTCAAAAATATCCATTTTCATTCCTATTGTGGCCACTAATAAATATAAGAATACAGTTCCTATTTTGGAGGCACCAATTCCTTCAAACTCTCTGGCCTTGGTAAATGAAAGAACAATTCCAAAAATGGTAGAAAAAACAATCAGCCAGAAAAAACCGCTGCCGAAAGAGGTAAATAGAACGGAGGTCATTGGCGAGGATTGCTTTATACTATCCAACCACCCCGAAATCTGAGGACTAATAAGATTGGATAAAAAATGAGCCAAGCCAATGGAAACAAAAGAAAGGGCCAACAAAAACATCAAATCTTTGAATGTGGCAACTTTCGCCATTTTTTTCTGAAACGATTCCATTTTGTTTTTTAAATTTTCGATAGCCGAATCATCTGCGTTAAAGAACTTGTTGAGTCTTTTGTTGTAGCCAGTTCCGAAAAGGAGAACCGACATAAAAACATTGGCAACAAATACGTCCACAACAATCATTGCACTAAACAACTGATCACTTGCTCCATATATTTCCTTCATAGCGGTTTGATTAGCACCTCCACCAATCCAACTACCAGCAACAGTTGCTAAACCTCTCCAAATTTCATCGTTCAAAATATCAGGAGAAGCTAGTGAAACTATGTACAGAGCTATCGGCCCACCGATGACAATTCCTACAGTCGCTGTAAAGAACATGATCAGAGCTTTTGATCCTAACTTTCGTATTCCTTCCATATCTATATTCAAACAAAGAAGCACCAAACTGGCCGGCAACAGATACCTACTTGCCACAAAATAAAGTCTCGATTCATCTGCTGATACCACACCAAAAGTATTGAGAAATGCAGGTAAAAAATAGCACAACAACAGAGCTGGAACAACCCGATAAAATTTTTGAAAAAACGGTAAGTTACTTCCCTCCGTTTTAAAAATAAAAGCTAACAGCAACAAAAGTAATCCCAGGACAACAGCATCATTTTTAATAAGAGGCTCTTTCATTTTCACCTTGAAGTTTTTCTTCAACAAGTAAATTTTCTCTAATCCATTGAACTGGTAAATGGAAAGAGAATTATCTCCTAATTCTAAATCTGATAATTTGATGTAACCAGCAGTTTCTATTTTATAGACGGAATCATTGTAATCGATGTATAGTGAAGGTGCAAAATTATTTTGCCTGGACAACAAGTCCACAACCAACTCTTTGCCTTGATTGAGGTAAATGATAGTTGGTAGCTTGTTTGACTCAAGCACTTGGCAAGTGCCTTTATCAATAGACTGGGCAGTAATGGACTCCGCTTGAAAAGACAGTGATGTGAAACTAATAATTAGGAAAACGAGTGCTGTAACAAATTTTTTGCTCATGGTTTTTGCTTATTGTAAGAGAGTAATTTCCTCTTTATTCATTTTGAATGTCAATAATACTAATAAAATACGAAATAAAAACAGGTAATAAAGCAAGAGAAACATTGGAAAATTGAAAGTAAAAGAGTAGATTTGCACTCTTAAAATTTAAAAACCAAAATAAATACTATGAAACATTACGAAACTGTTTTCATTCTAACTCCCGTTTTATCTGATGTTCAGGTAAAGGAAGCAGTAGATAAGTTCAAAGACATTATTGTGAAAAGTGGTGCTAAAATCGATAACCAAGAAAATTGGGGATTGAAGAAGCTTGCTTATCCAATTCAGAAAAAATCCACTGGATTTTATCATTTGTTTGAATACTCTACTGAAGATGGAAGCTTGATAGAAGAGCTCGAAATAGCCTTCAAAAGAGACGAGAAAGTAATCAGATTTTTGACAGTAGCACTTGACAAGCATGCATTAGCATGGGCCCGAGTGAGAGAGTCAAGAATGAAAGCTGAGAAAAACTAATTTTAAAAATTTCAAACGATGAGCAAAACAGACATTAGATACTTAACTCCGATTGATATTGAAGTTAAAAAAGAAAAATACTGTAGGTTTAAGAAAGCCGGAATCAAATACATTGATTACAAAAACGCTGACTACCTATCAATGCTAGTAAACGAGCAAGGTAAAATTTTACCAAGAAGATTAACTGGTACTTCTCAAAAATACCAAAGAAAAGTAGCTCAAGCTATTAAAAGAGCAAGACATCTTGCCCTTATGCCTTACGTTACAGATTTATACAAAAAATAAAAAAACCTTATTAAGATGGATGTTATATTAAAACAAGACGTTGAGCATGTAGGAGACAAAAATGATTTGGTAACTGTTAAATCTGGATTTGGAAGAAATTATTTACTTCCTAAAGGTTTGGCAATGTTAGCTACTCCTTCTGCAAAGAAAATGCATGCAGAAAATGTAAAACAAAGAGCTCACAAAGAGAAAGCAATTATTGACGAAGCTCAAGCAATTGCTGACAAACTTGAGAAGAGCAATGTAAAAGTAATTGCAAAAGTAGGTGAAAGCGGAAAGATTTTTGGTTCGGTTACTAGCGTACAGGTTGCTGAAGCTTTTGTAAACGCTGGATTCAGTGTTGAAAGAAAGCACATAAAAATTCACAACGAACCTATCAAAACTACTGGTAAATACAAGGCCACTATCAAGCTTCACAAAGAAGTGATGACTGAAGCTGAGTTTGAAGTAGCAGGGGAATAAGTAAAGTTGTTATTTATTTATAAGTAAGAAAAGTCTCGATTTACTCGAGACTTTTTTTATGCTATAAACTCAGTACTTCTATAGAATTGCGATGAAGCTTCAATACTTCCTCCACTTCGAGTTTTTTTAACAAGCGTGAAATAACGACTCGCGAGGTGTGAAAATCTTGCGCTATTTCTTGATGCGTTATAGGAATTTTTGTGTCGTGTACAATTTTTGTTTTATCTCGTAGGTAATTCACCAGCCTCTCCTCCATTTTCAAAAACACCAACGAATCGATTGTATGAATAGCCTCGTTTAATCTGGCTTGAAAAGAATTCAAAACAAATTCTCGCCAAGATTTGAATCGAGCCATCCAGTCATCCATATATTCTACCGGAATCATCAAAAGCTTGGTTTCAGTTTCGGCCCTTGCAACAATTTGACTTTTTGAATTGCCTAGGCAACAATTCATGGAAATTGCACAAGTCTCCCCTTCCTCGATGTAATACAACATCACCTCCTCATCCAGTTCATCTTGTCGAGAAACTTTTATAGTGCCTAAAATGAGCAGAGGAATACTTTTAATGTACTGACCTTGACGAATTATCTCCTCTCCCGGCTCAAAATCTTTAAACAAAGCGTTTTTTTCGATTTCCCCCAACAATTCTTCCTCTAGTAAATACCCGTAATTTTGTCGTAATTCTTGATTCATATTTGATATTGTCTTATTTTCGATAACCCAAATTTAGTAATAAAGTGTAGAATAACTGCATAGGTGACAATTGTTACTAATGTGTTGATCTAAATCTTCTATTTTTGACACACAATTAAAAACAAACGATATGAATATTGAAGAAATAATAAAAAACAACGAAGGAACAATTTTAGATGTAAGGACTCAAGGTGAATTTATGGGAGGCAATGTAACCGGCTCAGTAAATATTCCCGTTCAAGAAATAATGGACAGATTGGAGGAAGTAAAATCATTAAAACAACCTTTAGTTCTTTGCTGCGCCTCAGGAAATAGAAGCGGAATGGCTCAACAACTATTATCGAATGAAGGACTAGAATGCTACAATGGTGGCGGATGGATGGATGTTAACTTTTACAAAGCGTAACTTATGATTAAATCTATATTAAATTTATTGGGTCTTGGAACCAAGCCTGATTACTACGAACTAGTATCGAATGGAGCCATTGTTGTAGATGTAAGAACAGCGGCAGAGTACAAATCAGGTCATATAGAAGGATCAATCAACATTCCGGTAGAAGGATTGCGTAAAAATGAGGGAAAGCTAAAAGGAAAACAGGAAACTCCTATTATTACTTGTTGTGCGAGTGGAATGAGAAGCGCATCTGCCAAAGGAATTTTGAAAGCCAAAGGATTCAAAGAAGTTCACAATGGTGGGGCCTGGATGAGTCTTGACAGAAAACTATATAAATAATAACATATTTAATCTCGAAATTATTTTGAGATTAAAATTAAAATAGTACTTTTGTTTCGCTCTTGAAAACAGAGCAAGTCGGTCCGGTAGTTCAGCTGGTTAGAATACCTGCCTGTCACGCAGGGGGTCGCGGGTTCGAGTCCCGTCCGGACCGCTTAAATAGATCGAGAGATCAAATTAAAAACCTAACTACCAAGTAGTTAGGTTTTTTGTTTTTATACATCTGTGTCAGTACCGTGGACAGTTTTATTTTGGAATTCTACTCAAACAAGAATTTCACTCAACCTTTCATTACTTTTTGAGAATAAAAAAAGAGAAGAACATCTCTGCCTTCTCTTTTTCTTTGACCTTCGTCTCTCAAAACATAAATAAAGTAGATGGTTTTCTAATAATTCGGCTGAGGCTTTTGCCTCTCCGCTTAAACTTCCTGCGGTAGGCGGTAGAACTTTTAGCCTTGGACAAATAGTTAATGAAGGATCTTCCTATTTGGTTTACGATTACTCATCGCTCCTACCTTTATGAAGACTGGTGGGAAATCACCATTAAAAAAATTTATCTTCTTGAAAGATAGTTTTGGCAATAGAACTTAATGGCAGTATGATAGTAAATTCGCCTTTATCAGACTCAAATAAATAAATCGGATTATTGTTAATTGAAAATTCTCACACCCTTGATCATCACCATTACTGTTGTAAAGCTGACGAAATTATTCATGAACATGTCCCCTGAATAGATGGAGATCTTTTTTCCTCCTAAAAAAGAACTCCATTCGACTGATCGAATGGAGTTTATATTTTTCATTCAAAGAGTCCTTATTTAACGATAATAAGCTTTTTGGTTACTACTTTCTCTTCTGAGTTAAACCGAATTAAATAAACACCTTCGCTAAATCCGTTCACATCTATAGTGGTTTGTGCTGTTTTCGTATTAATGACAGAGTTGTGAACAACTTGACCAGAACTATTAAAAATTGCCATTTTCACTTTATCCATTTTGCTCTCAAGAATAGAAATATTCAAATATCTGTTCGCTGGATTTGGATACACCACAATGGAAGATGCCATATTATCTTCTTCTAACCCTGTACAATCGTTCACAACAACTTGAATACTGGATGAACTATCACATAATCCATAAGTACCTTTCACTGTAGCTGTGTAGGTTCCTGGAGTAGAATAAATGTGGGAAGCGTTTGGCATTGAAGTAGTTGTTCCATCTCCATAATCCCAATCATAACTAATCGCGTTAGAACCAATCATACTAAAATAAATGGCACTTCCTAAACAGACTATAGCTGGATTTGCATTCGCAACAACATTCGGAATTGGATTGTTCGTTATTGTCACATAGGCTGTATCTCCTAAACAATTTGCATTACTTCCCACTCCCCAATATTGAGTAGTTGCTGAAGGCGATACAGATATGGTTTGAGTTGAGCCTCCTGTACTCCATGAGTAACTTGTTCCTCCATTTATGGTAATGGCGATCGATGAACCATCGCAAATGGTGGTATCTGAGGGAGAAATAGTCGTACTCGGGTAACTTCTTACGGTAAGTGTTTTAATCACACTGTCAGCTCCACAACCGTTATCCACTTTCATTTTTATTGGATAAACTCCTGGCGTAGAGAAAAACACCGTATTATCTTCTTGGTTGGATAATGAAGGAATACCTGTTGGATAAGTCCAATAGATTGTTCCAGATCCGTTTAAAGTTCCATCAAACGAAATGGAATCTTGCTCGCAAATAGATAAGGATGACTCTGTAAAACTTGCAGTCGCTCCAGAGGTATCCACAATAATAGTCGTAATCAAACTATCATTTGAACAAACTCCTTCAAGGTATAAAATAGCCTTGTAGATTCCTGGTGTACTATATGTTACAGCTTGGGTTGTATTCGTTGAAAAATTGGGTGTACCACCAGGGAAAAACCATTTTAACGAATCATAATTCGCCAGACCTGTGGCGCTAAAATTGGCAGTTTGGCCCTGGCACAGTCTATTTCTTGACACATTCAAAGTGCCGGTTGCAGGTAAGTCTGTGTATATTACGCGAATCCCCAAAGAAGTATTAATTGCCGCCACAGCATTAGAACTTTGCCAGATCCCTCCAGTTTTTACAAAAGTTGTATTTACTCCGCCAATTCTATTATTGGCTGTGGTAATTACAAGAGTGTCGCCATTGCCATATTGCAATTCTATTCCTGCCCAAAAATTACCTGTAATAAATGGAGGGGTCGTCAAATAAACCTCGTTACTTACTCCAGCGACTAAAGAATTGATGCGAATAGTATCAGAGGAGAGAACCGCACCTGGCGATCCAGCATTATCATCAAAAATATTAATCACAAAAGAGGAATTTGCCGTTCCTGCATCCGCTTGTACTACTGGCAAAACCACTCGCTGCACGGTGTTTGTTGCTCCAGTTAATGTAAATGGTTCTGCATAGCCAGTGATATTGGCACCGTTGTGACCAGGATAGTACCCCCATGTCCCTAATAGTTTGTAAAAGATCATGGAATCTAGCACTTTATCATAATTGTACAATGTATCACAAAATCCTGGAGGAGTTGGAATTACAACAACACAACCAGCTTTGGTTATTGAGTCTTTCAATGCCGCATTCTCCACTACCAACTTTACATTATAGGTTCCCACTGTTGGATACCTTTTTACAGGATTTTTCTGGGAAGAAGTTGTGCCATCCCCAAAATCCCAATCCCATTTGAAAGCTGCTGGGAAAGAAATTGAAGTATCCATCAAATAAACCGGATAACCGGGATAAACAGTATCACAGCCTGTAAAACCAGGAATTAATGAGGTACTATACGGTAGACAGAATGAGGTGATTAACGAATCACCAAAATTAGGGTTTGTTGTTTTTGCAATTACTTGCCCTGTTCCGGCATCGGTTACAGTAAACTTACCATTCGTAGGACAAAACCCCTTTCCTTGGAGCCCGTCACCCCAAGTATCATAAATGACGAACTCGTAACAACCTGAATCTAAACAAGCCGTTTCAAATATATTCTGAACTTGTTGTGAATACCCATTTCCACTTAATTTTATTATGCCATTTGTATCTCTGATCAACCAAGAAATCTCTTGTGCGCTGCAATCTGTCGTAATATCAACTAAGACAGCGAATCCGCTTTTTGAGACGAATCCAGTTGACATCATATTATTACCTGGAAATCCGTCATTTAACGTCCCATTAATGAAAGTTGAATCAACCCGAACATTATAGGTATGAGGGCCTCCAGATGTTGCCAAAGCTGCTAGGGCAATGGTATCACATTCAAACGGTCCTATTTTTCCCGTCCAAAAATGAACATTTGAAATACCGCCATCAATGTCATAATTCACTTGAAAACTTGTTAAGGTATCATTTCCTCCATTGCATACCACAGCAAAGCCAGGTATTATATTCGAACATACCGTGTCTTTTGGGTAAAAAACACTAGCTAATGTTGGATTTACTTGGTAAGGGGACAAACAATTCTGATTCGTTGTTAAAGCGTGTCGAGCACCACCTGGCACTAACACGGCCCTCATTCTGGAAATTTGATTGGGTGTAAAATCTGATGCACAAGCGCCATTCTGATATTGCATGTAATTTTCTTTGTTATCAAGTGGACATGCCAAGGTAACACAGGCATTACCCGTTCCGACAGTTGTTGGGGGAGTATCGCAACACAAATCACCAGAAGTGGCACAAGGAGTAGAAACAGTACATGAGCTCGTGTTGTGAAAGGTATGATACAGATTAAAATAGTGACCCATTTCATGCGTTAAAACTCTGTTATCGTTGGTTGCCGACCAAAGATTGTAACCGTTAATTCCAGAAATATCGTTTCCCGTGGCACTAAATCGAATCACAACACCATCAGAAGCTGCTGATCCACCTGGAAATGTAGCATACCCTATAACTCCACCACCACCTCCTTGGTATATATTAGTCGTGCTTTTTATTTTGTTTACCACCCACACGTTGATGTACTGTGCTGGATTCCATTGAACCATTGCTTTCATCGAAGCATCACTTCGCCATGTATTATTATGATAAACACCACTATCTAAATAACCTTGCACTCCAGACATGTCATGCCTTGTAATTCCCGTTGTAAAATTTCCACTAGGGTCTCTTCTTGCCAAGCAAAATTCTATTTCGGCATCGGCACCTAAAGGTCCAGATTGAGCAATCCCCCCATCGTCTGAATTTCTTCTAAAATCTCTATTAAGAGCAGCAATACACGAATATATTTGAGCATCTGAAATGTTCGTAGAATCTCCAACAGCTTCACCTTCGTGTAAAACATGAAACACAATCGGAACAGTGTAAACTACCCCTCTATTCACTCCGCCAGATCGAGAAACGGAGGCATTATACAAAACTTGTTGGGTGTGCTGTTCAATCATTTGTCTATTAAGCGAGTAGGCAGGATCAAATCGTTTTAAAAATTCATCCATATAATGGGAAGCACATTTTTCACCGTCAAAAGGAACCGTTTTTCCAGGTATTAACGGATAAGAGCTACTCGGTGTCACTTGTGAATATGACAAGAAAGACAGAACTGACAAAAAGGAAAGTACAATTATTTTCTTCATAGGTTGTTTGTTATATTTTAAAATACGTAGTGACACTTGTATAAGTTGCTTTCACTAGTAAATTTGATTATTTCGCTAATTTTAACTTCAATGATTTAATGGAATCTCGGAGCCTTGCGGCTTCCACAAAATCAAATTCTTTTGCAGCCTTTTCCATGGCTTTTTGGCTCATTTTAATATTCTCTTCTAACTGAGAATTTGTCAGATACTCAACTTCCTCTTCGGCAGCTATCGAAGCAACTTTTTCAAGGTTGTTTTCAAATTTGTAGAGTGTATTTTCCGAATTCTTCTTAATAGGTCTAGGTTCCAGTCCGTGCTTTTTATTGTAAGCCATTTGAACACCTCTTCTTCGCTCGGTCTCATCAATGGTTCGTTGCATCGAGTTGGTCATTTTATCAGCATACATAATGACTCTTCCATTTATATTTCTTGCTGCTCTTCCCACTGTTTGTACCAACGCCCTTTCCGACCTCAAAAAGCCTTCTTTGTCTGCATCGAGTATGACAATTAAAGAAACTTCGGGCAAATCGAGACCTTCTCGCAGCAAGTTTACTCCAACCAGAACATCGTAAACTCCTTTTCTTAAATCCTGAATTATCTCAATTCTATCCAACGTATCTACGTCTGAATGAATGTATCGGCTTCTTACACCTACTTTTTCTAAATATTTCTGCAACTCCTCGGCCATTCTCTTTGTTAATGTAGTAGCCAACACTCTTTCGTTCTTCGCGATGATTTTATGTACTTCTTCCAGTAAATCATCAATTTGATTTTTACTTGGTCTCACTTCAATAATTGGATCTAACAACCCGGTTGGTCTTATCAATTGTTCCACAAAAACTCCCTCTGCCCTTTCCAGCTCATAATCCGCTGGAGTAGCCGAAACATACAAAGTCTGCTTTGTTATTTGTTCAAACTCTTCGAACTTAAGCGGGCGATTATCCATTGCCGAAGGCAAACGAAATCCATGTTCAACTAGGTTAATTTTTCTCGATTTATCTCCTCCATACATGGCTCTTATTTGTGGTAATGTTACATGACTTTCATCAATCACCATTAAAAAATCATCAGGAAAATAATCCAACAAGCAAAAGGGTCTTGATCCTGCCGCTCTTCCATCAAAATAACGAGAGTAATTTTCGATTCCAGAACAGTACCCCAATTCTCTAATCATTTCTAAATCCAAAGTGACTCGCTCTTCCAGCCTATTTGCTTCAAGATGTTGACCACCCGCCTTGAATGCTTCAGTTCTCGCAACCATATCATCTTGAATATCATGTATTGCTCCCTGGATAGTATCTTTGCTCGTTACAAATATATTGGCGGGATAAATGCTGTATTCGTCAAATTTTTCAATTCTTCTTGCACTGTCATTTTCGATGGTTTCAATCTCTTCTATTTCATCTCCCCAAAAACCTATTCTCAATGAAAAATCTGCATAAGGCAAATTTATATCTACGGTATCCCCTTTTACACGAAACGTTCCTCTTTCAAAATCTAACCCTGCTCTAGAATATAAATTATCTACTAATTGAGCCAAAAAAGTATTTCTCGTCACTACCAATCCTACTTTAATTTGCAGAATACTGTCTTTAAAATTTGTGGGATTTCCAATGCCATAAATACATGAAACAGAAGAAACTACAATCACATCCTTTCTTCCCGAAAGTAAAGCTGATGCTGCACGAATTCTCAATTTTTCAATCTCGTCATTGATAGACAAATCCTTCTCGATATAAGTTCCGGTTGTTGGCAAATAGGCTTCTGGTTGGTAATAATCATAATACGAAACAAAATACTCTACCCTATTTTCTGGAAAGAAATTAGTAAACTCCTCAAACAATTGAGCCGCCAGCGTTTTGTTGTGGGAAAGAACCAAAGTTGGTTTATTTGTTTCTTGAATCACATTGGCTACCGTAAAGGTTTTTCCCGAACCTGTAACTCCCAAAAGTACCTGACTCTCTATTCCAGAGTTCACACCTTCCACTAGTTCCTTTATCGCTTTTGGCTGATCTCCAGTTGGTTTAAAATCCGATACTATGTTAAATTTCATTGCAAATTATTTATTCCATTTCAATACCCTTACCTCAACTTAGTGCGTAAGTTCCTTGAAAATATTTTCTAACTTTTGAGTTTCTTTTTGAAGTGAGAGAACCAGAATACCCTTCGTTCCTGCAAACTTTGAGATGGAAGCCCTTAAATCTTCCGGCTGCAAGGAAGTAATTTCCCACTCATTTCCTTCTAGCTGATTCACTTTATTAACCCCGGCAATTTGTTTTAATTCCGATTTAGAAACCTGTTGATCAAATTCTACTTTTACAATTTGCCGATCAGAACTAGTTTTCATAATCTGGCTAGCATCTTGATCCACCAACAAAATCCCTCGGTTTATGATAACTATCCTGTCACATATCGCCTCTACTTCTTGCATAATATGTGAGGAAAACATAACCGTTTTTTCCTTTCCAATCTTCTTGATAACCTCTCTTATATCTGCCAATTGATTTGGATCTAATCCACTCGTTGGTTCGTCCAATATAAGCACATTTGGATCATGAATAAGCGCTTGAGCAAGCCCAACTCTTTGCTTGTATCCTTTTGATAATTCTCCAATTCGTTTATTTTGTTCCAGCTCCAATCCCACTAGTTCAACAACATTAGCAACCTTTTCTTTTTTCTTACTTAGCTTGTGTATACCGGCAATAAAACTAAGATACTCTTTCACATACATATCCAAATAGAGAGGATTGTGTTCTGGTAAATAGCCAACTTTTTTTCGAATCTCCAGAGAATCCTCTCTCACATCGTACCCATCCACAATTACGGTTCCCGATGTTGGAGGAATGTAACATGTTATTATCTTCATCAAGGTTGATTTTCCAGCTCCATTTGGACCCAAAAAACCCAAAATCTCACCTTTATTTACCGTAAACGAAACTTCATTCAATGCTTTTTGAAGTCCATATTCTTTGGTTACGTTTTTTATTTCTATTGACATTTACTCGAAATTGATTTTGAATTATTCTTTAAAAATAAAGAATTTTCAACCAACAAGGACATAAGTGTGTGGTTTATCTCGAAAAAAGATGTTAAATCAGAAAAGTCCAATTCATACAAACATGCTCAGTTATCCAAAAGAAGAGAATTAGCAAAATAAAGAAATGAGCCTAGTGAAAAATGAGCCACACTTTCACTTACTCAAACAAAAATCTACCGCAAACTAGTCATTTTAATTTGACTAGAATTACCTTATCTTTGAATCCTAAAACAACTCATTGAAAAAAGGATTAGTCATAAAATCAACAGGAAGCTGGTACTCTGTAAAATTGTTGGACGGGACGATTGTACCTTGTCGAATAAAAGGGAAATTTCGACTTCAAGGAATTCAAACTACCAATCCCGTAACTGTCGGAGATGTTGTTCAAATTGAATTGCAAGAAGACGAAAACGGAATGATTGTAAAAATTGAACCTCGAAAAAATTACATCATACGGAAATCGGTTAATTTATCTAAAAAAGCTCATATCATTGCCTCTAATATTGACTTGGCATTTTTAGTGGTCACCGTAAATTATCCAAAAACCTACCTCAACTTTATTGATCGGTTTTTAGTGACTGCAGAAGCTTATCACATCCCGACAGTACTTATTTTCAATAAAATTGATTTGTTATCAAAAACTGAATTGGAAGAGCTTGAAACGCTCATTCAAATTTATTCAAAAATCGGATATCAATGCATAAAAACCTCAGTAGAAAAAAACGTAAATATTGAAGAAGTTAAGACCATGATGACCCACAAAACTTCTGTTTTTTCCGGTAATTCTGGAGTAGGAAAATCATCCCTCATCAACCTGATTGACCAATCATTAAACATCAAAACGAGCGACATTTCTGATTCGCACAACCAAGGAAAACACACCACAACATTTGCCGAAATGCACGAACTAAAATTTGGTGGTCACATAATTGATACACCTGGAATTAAAGGCCTTGGAATTATTGACATCGAAAAAGAAGAAATTCACCATTATTTCCCTGAGATGAGGAAAAGAATGAATGAGTGCAAATTCAATAATTGTGTGCACGTAAATGAACCGGCATGTGCCATCAAAGAAGCCTTAGAAAAAGGAGAGATAGCAGATTTTAGGTACGAAAACTATTTAAACCTATTTCATGGCGATGACACGACAGGATTTAGAGAAAGTTTGTACGCTCCTAAATAATTAGCGCATGAGAATTCTTTTACAACGAGTTTCTGAAGCTTCAGTAACCATCAAAAAAAATGTCCACTCTTCCATTTCCACAGGGCTTTTACTACTTGTAGGAATTGAAGAAAGTGACTCAAATGAAGACATCGATTGGCTAGTGAGAAAAATACTAAATATGAGAATTTTTTCGGATGAGCAGGGCAAAATGAATCTATCTTTACTCGATGTAGAAGGAGAAATACTTATCGTAAGTCAGTTTACATTGTATGCTTCGTGCAAAAAAGGAAATCGCCCTTCATTTGTTCGTTCGGCCCAGCCAAAAGTTGCCATTCCATTGTATGAGGAATTCATACGAAGCGTTCAAAAAAAAATTACTTCGGAGGTAAAAACTGGGATTTTTGGGGCAAATATGAAAGTTGAATCAACAAATGATGGCCCGGTAACAATTTTACTCGATTCCAAGAACAAAGAGTAATTTCTTTCTTGTACTGTTTAAAAAAACAGCTCCCATTCCAACCACATCGCGATAGAAATATAGGTGTAAAACGCGAAAAGTAAAATACTTAACCTCATTCCTCTCTGGAAATAAAGCCAAATAGAAACTAGATTTACTCCAATAAAGTAAAGCCACATTTCCTGAACAAAATTAACCATTAACCAGGTAGCGGTAAAACTAGCAATGGTGGTAAAAGAATCTAGATAAGGTGATTGAGAATCAGTTTTAGTCTTCAAAGAATATCCTGTTCCAAGAACTGCAAGAAGTGTGGCAAACAATAAAACTAGGTGAGTACTGAACGAAAAAGAATTTGTATGGTATTCGCCCCAATGAATCGAACCGTAAATTGCCATTGGAATATAAAATAATTGTAAAGCCACTTCGGCATAAACCTTCTTTTTGATGCAAAGTATCGAGTAAATAATTGCACCTATAATTGCGAATAAAAAACAAATTTTCACTTCTTTAATGTACAATATAGTGTACAACAAACCGCTTACAATGCCTAAAACTTCTAACAAGATTGTATTCTTTGCTGTATTTTGTAAAAAACTAGTCAAAGAATTTTCTTTTCTTTTTTTGTTCGCCATGAGTTTGTATTCGTTTTCCAAAATACACTTCAAGAACTGAATAATCGGTGCTAAATGCACTCTTAGCAAAATCTTGTTGGGTATTTGTGCCATTAAACATTATTCCTGCAAAATAAGAGTCGTTATCATATCCTAAAACTAATCGATAACTTAGGCCAAGAAATATAGAACGAGAAAAAATCGAAACGCTATCAAGGTCATTTATCTCTTGAATCAATCTGTCCTTGTTCAAGTAAATTGTAGGAGAAAAATGCCCAGATAAGTGCCAATTTTTATGAAAAACATACGTGTACATGTACCCAAACTTTAAACCCACATTTACATCCAGTGCTTTTTGACGTTTCACTTCCTCTCCAAAACTAGAATCTAACGAAGAAGGAACCAAAGAGGAGTCTGCCGTAATTCCGGAGACAAAAAAATCTGTTCCTAAGGTAAAAGACCCTGCGCTTTTCAACTGTTTTTCAAAGTAAAGAAAAGAGGATCTGTAAGAAACACGTGTGTGATTAAACAAATAAAAAAAAGTGCCTTGAAAAATGTAATCAGAAATATCTGGTCTAAATGGAAAGTCTTCATTTTGATCAAACCAATCGCGAGGGAGAGTGGGATCTTGTTGAAAAAAACCCTGATACTGCTGGTACATTAAAGAAATTCTAAATTTCCTTCGACTAATACCGTAAAATAGATTAAAATTACTTCCCTTTTTTTTCTTTTTACTTTGCATAGGAAACGCATAACTAAAAGTCATCCATTTATAATCAAATCCCAATCCAAAAAACAAAGGGGAATTGGGGAAATAATTTACCCATGCATCTTCCTCGTAAAAATTACTTATGTATATATTGTGGTTTTTTACATTAGAGAAAGTGAACGGATAGAAAATATCATTCGCAAACTCTTTGAGATATAGTGTGTCATAATTCTCTCGGTCATTTTGAGACCAACCCGATAGAGAGAACATCACAACCACTATAACTAATGCTTTTTTCATTGATACTTTTCATAAGTAACGTAAGAAAAAGGAAAATCATGTTTTTCGTCAGTAGGGTGAAATATTTCGCTTGTTTTTTTCCAAATAGACTTGTCATATTTAGGAAAAAAAACATCTGCCTCGAATTCGTGATGCACATAAGTGATGTACAACTTATCAAGCAAATCATTCTCCAGTGCTGTTTTATAAATCTGACCGCCACCAATCACAAACGCTTCTTTTTCGCCTTGTTTACGAGCCAGCTCAATTCCCTCTTCAATAGAACCTACCACATCGCAATTCTCTGCAACAAAATCAGAATTTCTTGTTACAATTACGTTTGGCCTATCCGGTAAAGGGCGATATTTATCTGGAATAGAATCGAAATTTTTTCTACCCATAATCACATAATGACCTTTGGTTGTATCCGAAAAATAACGCATATCATCGCGCAAATGCCAAATTAAATCATTGTCTTTTCCAATGGCTTCGTTAGCCGCTTTTGCAACAATTAAGGATACTTTCATGGTGAAATAAAATTGATTTTGTCAAAGTTAAAGAAATAACTGATAAATAGTTTCACTCCACATTTTTATTCTTACTCTTCTCTTACCTGAAACAAGGAGAAAAATGAAGAGTAAACTCACTACAAAATGCCTATATTTGCAACCAAATTTAAACCAAGCCAAATATAGTTGAACAATGAGCTTAGAATTATCCGAACAAGAAATCATTCGAAGAGAAACAAGAAAAAAAATTATCGCTCAAGGAATTGAGCCTTATCCAGCTGCCCTATTCCCTGTTGACACTTTATCCAAAGCGGTAAAAGAAAACTACGAAGAAGGAAAGCGAGTAGTTGTAGCAGGAAGACTAATGACCAAAAACATCATGGGTAAAGCTTCTTTTTCTTCGATTCAAGATTCTGCAGGTAGGGTTCAAGCATACTTCAACCGAGATGTGATGTGTCCGGAAGAAGATAAATCATTGTACAATGAGGTATACAAAAAAATGCTCGATATTGGCGATTTTATAGGAATAGAAGGAACTTTATTTACTACACAAGTTGGAGAAAAATCGATCAATGTAGAGAAAATGACTTTACTGAGTAAATCGCTTAAACCTCTGCCAATGCCCAAAACGGATAGCGAAGGAAAAGTACACGATGCTTTTACCAACCCAGAATTGAGATACAGACAGAGGTATGTAGATTTAGTTGTAAATCCGCAAGTAAAAGAAGTATTTGTGAAGCGAACGAAAATGTTCAACGCCATGCGAAATTTCTTTAACGAAGCGGGTTATTTTGAAGTAGAAACTCCTGTTCTACAACCAATTGCAGGTGGAGCCGCTGCTCGCCCTTTTATCACCCACCACAATAGTTTGGATATTCCATTGTACATGCGAATTGCCAATGAATTATACCTGAAAAGACTGATCGTGGGAGGGTTTGACGGAGTGTACGAATTTAGTAAGAACTTTCGTAACGAAGGAATGGATCGAACGCATAATCCAGAGTTTACGGCAATGGAAATTTACGTGGCCTACAAAGATTACAACTGGATGATGGATTTCACAGAAAAACTTCTCGAGAATGTGGCAACTGAGGTAAACGGGACAACCCAAGCTACTTTTGGAGAACATAACATCGACTTCAAAGCACCATACAAACGTGTTACGATGACCCAATCTATTATTGATTTTACTGGATTTGATATCACAGGAAAATCAGAAGACGAATTGAGAGCAGCTGCTCGAGGAATGGGAATTGAAGTAGATGAAACCATGGGAAAAGGAAAGTTGATTGATGAGATTTTTGGAGAAAAATGCGAAGGAAACTACATCCAACCTACTTTCATTACTGATTATCCCAAAGAAATGTCGCCTTTGTGTAAAGTGCACCGCGAAAACCCAGAATTGACCGAAAGATTCGAGTTGATGGTGTGCGGAAAAGAAATAGCGAATGCCTACAGTGAGCTTAATGACCCGATTGACCAAAGAGAAAGATTTGAAGAACAACTGAAATTAGCTGCTCGTGGAGATGACGAAGCAGGAGAATTTATTGACCATGATTTCTTGAGAGCTCTCGAATACGGAATGCCTCCAACCTCAGGTTTAGGAATTGGTATGGATCGTCTTATTATGTTCCTTACGAATAATCAGTCTATCCAAGAAGTATTGTTTTTTCCCCAAATGCGGCCGGAAAGTAAACAGAAAAAATTGGAACTTGCCGAAAATGAAAAAGCAATTTTTGAGGTGATTAAAGTACAAAAATCAATAGAATTGACTGCCCTAAAAAACTCGGTAAGTCAATTAAGTAACAAACAATGGGACAAAGGAATGAAAGCCCTTACAAAAATGGGATTAGTAAAAGTTACTAAAACTGACGAAACACTTACCGTAGATTATACTGAAAACTAATGCAAGAAAACGAAGAACACACTGATGTAGAAAACGAAGATTTGAGAGACATGTTGCTGCATGTAATTCAAACTAGCTGGGGAGTGGTGGAAGTAAAAGAGGAGTTGAATCCAGTAGAATACGATTGGTACGTTTCTACCATCATTAGAATTTTTGAAAGAGGAAAACACACGATTGATGTGGGTAACTTCTTGATGGAGCAAGAAACAAAAATCTTAGAAAAAAGTGGTGACAGGGACAAAAACCACGACATTGCCAATAAATTGAGCTTTATCTACCATAAATTGAATACAAAGGATTGGAGCAAGGAGGATTGAGTTATTTCGAAACAAATTGAGATAAAAAAGATAACCCGCTTTGTAGACTACATTATTTTTTAAAAACCGCCCAAAACCTCTTCCACTTTCTTCAACGAGTAGGAATTTATTTTCTGGTGACTAGGCATCCAACCCAGCATAAATCGAGTAAAATCTGCTACTGCAAAAGGATACAATTCCCTCCACTCCTGCTCTAGTTGATTCAAACCAACCTCTGCACTTGCAGCTATCCGAAGTGATTCGAAGTAAAAATTCAACAATTCTTCTTCTAATTCTTCCAATTCTGAGGAGGATAGGCAACTTCCAAGAAAATAAGCCACGTCTTTCATTCCACAACCACTGCCTACATATTGAAAATCAACTGCTGCAACTTCTTTTCCATCCAAGGAAAAGCAAAAGTTGGCCAATTTTGCATCTCCATGAACTATCGTTTGAAATTGGCAACAAGACAATCGGTCATCAATCAATTGGGCGTTTACTTTTAATGCGGGGTATTCAATTTTATTCAATTCGTCTTGTCGAGTAGCTAAGTGCCAGTAAGTTCCTGATTTCCACAATCCTTTTGGTTCATGATGCATAAATTTTCCGTGAAAATTGGCAAGCCATTTCAGGACCACCTTTACTTCTTCTACAGCAAGTTGATTTTTTCTGAACGCATAATTTTCATCCAAATCCTCCAACACAATCCATTGGTTTTTGCCTTCCTTAAAAGAACCAATAAACTCAGGAATTCTACAATTCTCATCGGTAAACTTACTCCAATTGGCATACCAATTAGTCTCCACCTCGTATGATTTTACTTTTCGCTGTTGCGAAACTTCGGTATTCCAACCTCGGGGATGTTCGGGTACTTTTCCCAAGGCTATATGCTTTACCACCACCGTTTGAAAACCAGGATCTACTAATTGATACCGAGAAATTTTCCCATATCCACTCCATAATTCTTGAATCATTTCTTGCTCTTCACAATCTGAAGATTGAGTTAATTCAAGCAGGTATTTTTTGAAGTTTTGGTTCATTCATATTGAAATTGAAATGCAAAAATAAAACTTATACGATAACTACCTGTCATTCCCTTGAAAAAGGAAATCTTCGTTCGAAAATCAGACAATGAATAAAAACCCTCCCGAATTTACGGTACAAGCTGCTTAAAAATTGAAGCTATTAGGCCTGAATGACGATGAAAACAGGAAAAGATAAGGTAATAAAATAATACGGCAAAAATCGGCCTTTTAACTGTTTTAATCAAGTTAGAAAAAATAAGAACGGGAGGCATTTGAGAAAGAAATCCTTGAACCTCACAGTATATAAATAACCCAAAAATATAATCCTCCAATAAATCAAATTGAGACTAGAAAACTATCAGGCTTGGGTTTCTGAGGGACACCTGTTTTTTCGTACAACTTGAAAAAACAGTTAGGAAGTCTTGAACTTTTGGTTCTTTTGGTTCAAGCCAAAAGAACATGAAAAGTAACTTTTATTAAAAATTGTATTCTTTAATATTCTTTCCAATATTTCGGTACAAGCTGCTTTAAGATTTCGCCACGGAGGCCGGAATGACAATTAAAATAAGAAAAAATAAGGTGAGTTTTCTTTCTTTGAATATTTCTAAGAAATAGAGGATTGATGCGCTTTCGTGACATGAGTAAGTAAAGGCAAAATGCTTCTTCGATTTTCTGTTTAGTTTTAAAACTCGACAGAAAAATTTACTTATGATGTTATAATTTTTTTTGGTTCTTTTTTCAGCAATGCAAAAAAGAACAAGAGCTAGCGTTGAAAAAACCAATTAAAACTTTCCTATTTTAGTAAATCCAAAATATAAAACAACAAAAACTCATGAAGTTACTAAAACTAATATCTCTCTCTTTTGTACTACTAATTACATATAATTTGGTCGCACAAAAAAGTCCTAGTATAAAATCAGTGTTAAACGGATTCAAGTTCAGAAGCATCGGTCCTGCTTTCATGTCAGGAAGAATTGCGGACTTGGCAATTGACCCAACTAACGAAAATGTATGGTATGCTGCCGTAGGTTCTGGAGGTGTTTGGAAAACGACTAATGCAGGAACTACTTGGCAACCGCTTACCGAGAATCAACCATTTTATTCAACAGGTTGCATTACGATTGACCCCAACAACAACGCGTCCATTTGGCTAGGAACTGGCGAAAATGTGGGTGGAAGACACGTGGGAATCGGTCACGGAATCTATCACAGTTCGGATGGGGGGAAAACTTGGAGCGACAAAGGTTTAAAAAACTCAGAACATATTTCTAAAATTATTGTTCACCCTAAAAATCCGAACATGATATGGGCTGCAGCACAAGGTCCATTATGGAGCAAAGGAGGCGAAAGAGGTTTGTACAAAAGTATGGATGGCGGAAAAACATGGAAAAATACACTAGAAATAAATGAATGGACCGGAGTTACCGATATAGTGATAGACCCAACCAACCCCAAAATATTGTATGCCGCGACTTGGCAACGACACAGAAATGTGGCGGTTTATATGGGTGGCGGACCAGGAACCTCTATTTACAAAAGTGTGGATGGAGGAGAAACATGGAATAAAATCGACAATGGAATTCCTAAATCGAATAAAGGAAAAATTGGGTTGGCTATTTCGCCCATGAAACCCAATGTAATCTATGCAGCGGTAGAGCTTGAACTCAGAAAAGGAGCTGTGTACCGAAGTGAAAATAGCGGAGGTAGCTGGACAAAAATGTCTGAAACAGTATCAGGAGGAACGGGACCTCATTACTATCAAGAACTGGTTGCCTCACCTCATGAGTTCGATAAAATATTCTTAATGAACGTTCGAATGCTCATTTCCGAAAATGGTGGTAAAACCTTTTATACCATGACAGAGAAAAACAAACACTCCGACAATCACGCATTGGCCTTTAAAAAAAATGACCCTCATTATTTATTGGTTGGAACCGATGGAGGTATTTACGAATCTTTTGACAACACCAAGAATTGGAAATTTATTGGAAACCTCCCTATTACTCAATATTACAAACTTGCTCTTGATGACTCCAAACCTTTTTACAATATCTATGGAGGAACACAAGACAACAACACCCAAATGGGACCTTCGCGTACATTTAAAAACAGCGGAATAACCAATTCTGATTGGGAAGTGGTATTGGGAGGCGATGGCCACCAACCTGCCACTGAACCGGGAAACCCCAATATTGCTTACGCCCAATGGCAGCAAGGAAATCTCAACAGACTAGACAGAACAAACGGTGAAAGAGTGTACATTCAACCTCACGCTAATGCCGGAGAACCTAAACTAAGATTTAATTGGGATGCCCCAATTCTAGTAAGTCAGCACGATCCAACAAGAATTTATTTCGCCTCACAAAAAGTACATAGGTCGGATAACCGAGGAGATAGTTGGCAAAATATTTCTGAAGATTTAACAAAGAATGAAGAAAGACTTGCGCTCCCGGTAATGGGAAAAGTGCAAAGCTATAACAATGCTTGGGACGTTTATGCTATGTCCACCTACAATACGATTACTTCTTTGGCCGAATCCAAAACAAATGAAAACGTATTGTACGCAGGCACAGATGATGGGATTATCCAAACAACAAAAAACGGAGGGAAATCTTGGACAAAAATACCTGTAAATAAACTTCCTGGAGTACCTTCCACTGCGTTTGTCAATGACATAAAAGTGGATTTATTTGACGAAAATATTGCTTATGTTGCTCTTGATAATCACAAGTTTGGAGATTTCACCCCTTATTTATACAAAACAATAGATGGCGGAGTGTCTTGGTCTAACATTACTTCGGGAATTCCAGAAAAATCCATGGTATGGAGAATTGTTCAGGATCATGTCAATAAAAACATCTTATTTATTGGCACAGAATATGGCGTGTATCTCAGCTTAAATCAAGGAAAAACTTGGAACAAATTTTCGAAAGGATTACCCACAATTCCAGTGAGAGATTTGGCCATACAAAAACGAGAAAACGATCTGGTATTAGCCACCTTTGGAAGAGGGTTTTATGTGTTGGATGATTTCAGTGCTTTGCGAACCATCACCGAAGAAACTCTGAAACAAGACGCTCTGCTATTTACTCCAAGAAAAGCATTGCTTTACAATCAAGTTTCCTCAAACTCATGGTCTTCGGGAGGGCAAGAATATAGAGCTGACAACCCACCATTTGGGGCGGTAATTACTTACTATCTCAAAGAAGGATTTATCTCAAAAGCCGCTGCCAGAAAGAAAGCAGAGCTCTCGGATAAACTAGACTATACAGTCATTGAAAAATTAGCCGAAGCCGGATACACAACACCGGAAAGCATTGTAAATGAAAAACTTAAAAAGCTTCATAAAGCAACAGACATTGAAAAAGAAAAACTGGAGGAAGTTATTTCAATATTAGAAAAAACCAAAGGTAAAGTCAATGAGTTTCCAGGATGGAGCGCTTTAGATGAAGAACTTACTGAACAAAAACCAAATGCATTGCTCGAAATAAAAAATGAACAAGGAGAAATTGTTGCACAGCTAGAAGGTTCGTTAAAATCTGGAATGAACCAACTCGTGTGGGATTTAACTTCCAAAATTGGTGTGACAACAAGGGTAAATT
>CBFHPW010000014.1:0-61858 GCA_965657945.1 Flavobacteriales bacterium | reverse complement strand
ATAGAATAGAATGTATGTTGCAAAGTCATTCATTATTTTCAATAATATTCTTTAATTTTGTTTAAACCGACCTATGATTCACAAAGCACTGTATACAATTTTAATCCTGCTGTTACTTCAATCTTGCAAAAGACAAGAAGACACCAGGTGGGAGGTAGAGATTTTATCGCCCTTAGTGAAAACAAGACTCACGATTGATGACTTGGCAGGAGATTCCATTCTTTCATTCAACCCAGATAATTCGGTCGTGTTAGATTACACATTTGGGCTTTCTCCCATCGATGAAGAATTCTTTTTTCAAATACCAGACACTTCTTTCTCTTCTAACTACGGATTTCCTTTCTCATCTCCCGTAAATCTTTCTCCTGGATTTCAATTTATAAGTGACCCTTCGGCAAATGAATTTAACTTGAATGATGCCAAAATCGAATACATGGAAATTCAATCTGGGAAAATTGCCTATAAAATTATAAGCGAAATACCAGAGAGGACTTTTTACACCTACACCATTTTCAAAACAAAAGACCGAAGTGGAAACATCTTTACTAAAACCATTTCGGTTCCTGCCGGAACGAGAGCCAACCCAACGACAGCAACAGGTTCCTTTAGATTAGACGATGTATCCTTTGATCTAACAGGTAATTCTGGTACCAATTTTAACACCTTCGAATCAGAAGTACTGGTGAATGTAGATCCTTCAGGAAATACCGTAACAGTTTCTAACCTAGACAGCGTATTTATAGAAAACGAAATCATCTCTCTCAAACCCAAATATGTGAGAGGTTATCTCGGTAAGAGTACTTTTTTGGACGGTCCGACACGTAACAATTTTACTGTGTTTGATCAAATAAAAAGCGGAACAGTAGACATTGATTCACTCGAAATTTTTACTGAAGTAAAGAATTACGTAGGTGCAGAGGCACAGCTCAAATTGAATCAACTCCTTTCTGTTAATACCCAAACAGGCAATAGCGTACCTTTATCCCATAACTCGATAGGAAATTGGGTGAACCTAAACAGAGGAACCGATCTTGGAACTTCTATATTTCCTGGGAAAACAAGAATTGACTACACAACAAGAAACTCAAACATTGATTTGATAATTGAAAACCTATCGGATGAAATGGTAACGCAAGTTGAGACGCGCTTAAATCCTTTGGGAAATATTTCGAGTGGCAATGACTTTTTATATTTTGATAAAGTAGTAGAGGCCGATTTTCACATTAAGTTACCCCTTCGATTAGTAGCTAATAACTTGAAGTTTCAGCAAAAAATAAACTTAAACATACAAGAGGAATCGAACCCTGTTCGCGATGCGCTGATCTCAATTTATGCCAATAATGGCTTTCCTTTTGATGCCGAAGTTCAACTGTTTTTGTTGGACGAATGGGGTGGATTCTATGACTCGTTGGTGGTAACAGGAATGATTCAATCAGCAAATACTGATGCTCAAAACAAAGTTACCTCACCCGTAAATTCTGTCGTAAAAATTGCCGTTCCGGAAAACAAAATGGAGTTTTTAAACACAAAAAACTCTGAAGTGATGTTACAAATTATATTCAACACCAATTCTCTTCCTCACACCACCATTTACAGGGATTACTTCATGGATTTAAAGTTAGTAACAGATATGAACGCAGAGATAAAATACAGATAATGAGAGTTCTTATAGTTATTTTTATTTCCAGTTTTATTCCCTTCTCAATCTTTTCGCAACTAGATTCTGCCCAGGCAAAAACTGAAAAAGAATGGGAACCTTCCTATCAAATTGAAGCGGAGTTTGAGGCAAATTATGGTTCGACAGATTTGAACAATGAGTTTATCGATAAACTTTTATTTGGAGGAGAAATCACTCCAGACCTAAAAGATAAAGTGTTAAAAAGAACCAACAAAAGAAATAGATTTGGCCTAGAGCTAAACTACGAAGTGAAATTCACTGAACTCAGAGACACCCTATTTCCTAAAATCCCTGAATATCGTTACTATATAGGATTTGGAAGCTATACAAACTTAAGCGCATCTTACACAGAAGACTTATACAAACTTGCTTTTTATGGCAATAAACAGTTTGAAAATGAAACAGCCCAGCTAGGTCGGTCCAATTTTACTTCCTATCGTTTCGAGAAAGTAACCTTCGGACTCACAAATCAAAACCAAACTACCTCATTTGGTGTTTCTCTCATCATTGGAGATCAGTTCAGTGGTTTCGACATTAAGCAGGCAGATTTATTTACCTACACAGATGGAACAAACCTGACTCTCGATTACGAGGGAAAAATAAGACTGAGTGATCCCGACAAAAGAAGTTTTATGGTGTTTAGTGGCGCAGGCATTGGGTTAGACTTTGAAACATTGGTTTACAAAAAGATGTTTAAATTAAGAGTGACTAATTTTGGGGTTGCTTTCTGGAAAAGGAACACTTCCTTTTCCAATTCACGAGAATTCACTGACTTTGAAGGAGTGGAAATAAACAACATTTTTTCTACTTCGGAAGAAGAGTTTTTGGAAAACGCCAATGCCCTACTCCCAGAAATGTCTGAAAAAGGATTCGTAACAATGCTACCGACCATTTTAGAACTGGATAAAGCTACCGACCCAACAGCCAAAACACAACCGATTTATGGGCTTAGGTATAAGTTTTTTTCAAACTACCTTCCGCAGGTTTATGGTGGAATACAGCACCAATTCACTCAAAAAATTTTAGTGAGAGGAGATTTAACTTGGGGTGGTTACTCCGGATTAAGATTGGGAGTTGGAGCCTATTATCAATCAAAAAGAATAAAAGCTGGAATTCAATCAACCAACCTGTCGGGAATGTTTTTTCCTAACGGAAACGGAAATGGCCTCGTAGCTTTTGGCTCCTTTATATTTTAATTGAACTATGAAAAATCCTACTTCACTCTTCCTACTTTTCTCACTCTCATTGGGCACTCTGTTTGGTCAACAATCATTTGAGTTTGCCTACAGCACGGGAAGAAATGACCAGGCAAGAGCTGTCACTCAATGCAAAGACAAGGGATACGCAGTAATCGGTTCTACGGTAAATTACAGTTCAAGTACAGACCTGTATTTGATGAAAACAGACCAAAACGGGATTTTTGAATGGGCAAAAAGAATGGGTGGACTTGGATTGGATGGTGGCGAAGACATCATCCAATTAAGCGATAGCGGTTTTGGAATTGTAGGATACTCACAATCTAATGGAAACTATGATTTATTCTTTGTTCGAACAGATAAACAAGGTGACACACTCTTTACTAAACTGATAGGTGGTTCAGATTGGGATTTTGGCTATTCTCTTCTATCTACTTCCGATAAAGGATTCATACTTGCTGGTAGTAGCGCAGTGAATGGAAAAAGCAAAGCCTATCTTGTAAAACTAGATTCTCTAGGAAATATGCTGTGGAAAAAAACCTTTGGAGGAAGCCAAGAAAGCGTTTTTGAAGACCTAATTATTCTTGCTTCTGGTGATTACCTTATGGCGGGTTATTCTACCTCTTTTGGAAATGCAAAACAGGCATACTTGGTAAAAACAGACACAAATGGAAATTTAATCTGGCAGGCAGATTATGGAAATCCTGGAGAAGATTTTGCCAAATCTGTTACCGAATTAAATACAGGAGAACTCGTTTTTTCTGGAGCCACCAATACAATTCCTTATCCCGACTTGGATGGATGGGCAGTGAAAGTGAGTAGCACCGGAACTCTTATACAACAAGAAATTGTGTATGACTATACCGCAACTACTCCCGTTGTTCAAAACGATGATTGGAATCAGTTTGTTATTACTCACAATGATTCTCTTGTAATTGGAGGAACCAGAAGCTACGAATCTTCAGAAGAAGGGAATGTTTTTCTGTACCGCTATTCGCAAAACATTTCTTTTCCAAGTGGCTTTGTTTCGGATTTTCAAAAATTTGTAAGTAGAGGAAAAGACATTGCTTACGATGCTAAAGTAACGAGCGACAATGGCTTAATAATTGCCTGTACAGGTGAGTTTTTTGATACAAGCCAGGCAAGTATTTACTTAATTAAACTGGATTCCACGCTGGATTGGCCACTTCCTTTTTTCAATAGTATCTCTTTTCAAAACGATTACACCACAGTAGCTGAAAGAGAAAAAGCTGATCATTTTGAAATCTTTCCAAACCCGGCATCAGACTACTTTAAGCTCTTATTTACGGAAAACAAAGGCGAGTCAATCCTAACTGTTTTTACTAAGGAAGGGAAAATCGTGTACAACGAAAAAATTAATAATCGTGCTAGAATAAATACGGATTTTTGGGAAAGCGGAATTTATGTAGTCAGGTTACAAACTGAAGAAGGTATATTCTCAAAAAAGATAGTAATTACTAGATAAATGTGAGTGAACTGAACTGATCCTCAACAAATATTTCATTCGCAATTTCTATCACATCCTCACTTGTTATGGATTCTATTTGATCGAATATTTCTTGATTGGTATCGACTCTGTCAAAAAGCAACAAGGATTTTCCCAATGCAAGCATCAACCCTGCCCTATTTTCTTGAGCTAAAGCAATATGACCTTTAAGCTGCTGTTTGGCCAAGTGCAATTGATTTACTCCCAATTTGGTTTCTCTGAACTTCTTTAGTTCTTTATAAATCAATTTTACTATGCGAGCATTTGTTTTCTTTTCTCCACTAAAATAAACTTGAAACACACCCGAATCTGAGTAAGGAACATAATTGGATTCTATGCTGTAAGTCAATCCAAATTTCTCTCGGATATTGAGGTTCAGTCGATTATTCAATCCCTGTCCACCAAGCACATTATTAAGTAAAATAAGAGCTCTTCGTTTGTCATTGTGCATATCGTAAGCCATATTCCCCATCATGGTATGAACCTGATGTGTTTCTCTCTCCAATTGATTGTGAGTAGGAATATAATTAACAAAAGGGAACCTTTCCTGACCCTCAAATTTGGAAAACTCTCTGTCAAAATACTTTTCGCACAGCTTCATGAGTTTAGCTGTTTTGATATTGCCCACAGAGCTAATTGCTATATTATCCGGAGTGTAATTTCTCTTGATAAATGTAGCGATATCTTCCTTTTTTAAGGAATTCACACTATCAATAGTTCCTAAAATATTTCTACCAATTGGGTGACCATTAAAAATTTGATCCTCAAAATCATCAAAAATTTGCTCCGAGGGAGAATCCATGTATGAATTGATTTCATCAATGATTACATCTTTTTCTTTTTGAATTTCATGAGAGGGAAAAGTTGAATTGAACACAATATCTGCGATAAGCTCAATGGCCCGTTCGTAATAAATATTCAAAAAAGATCCATAAATACAAGTCTCTTCTTTGGTTGTATAAGCATTTATTTCTCCCCCCACTGCATCTAGCCTACTCAGAATATGGAATGGCTTTCGCTTATTCGTTCCTTTAAAAATGCAATGCTCTATGTAATGAGCCAAACCTTGCTCATGTTCGTTCTCATCTCTAGAGCCAGCCTGTATGGTTATGCCAAAATGCGAAACCTCCGTATTATCCACTTGTTGGTGAATACATCGGATAGAATTGGTAAGCGTAAAAGGGTTCAAATTTTCCACGTGCAAATATAGAATTCTCTGCGGTAGGAATTTCAATTGATTTCTTTATTTTTACACAACAATGAAAAAAGCCGAAATACTTACAGCAAACAATGTTGCCATTCAATATGAAATGGCAAGCCTCATACAACGGATATTGGCTTTCATTCTTGATGGAGTTATTTTGTCTGTTTATTACCTTATTATTTTATTGCTGATAGCGAGCGTTTCTTATTCGGGATCCTCTTTGGCAAATATTTTTACTTACCTCCTTTTCTTTCCAGTATTCTTTTTTTATAATCTGTTTTGCGAAATCAATTTCAATGGTCAAACAATCGGCAAAGCAGCTTTGGGAATAAGAGTAATAAAACTAACTGGCGAAACCCCCACACTCAACGATTATTTTATTCGGTGGACCTACCGAGTTATAGACATTTGGTTGTGTGCCGGAGCGTTGGCTGCTATCTTCGTTTCTTCTTCGGACAAAGGCCAAAGGCTTGGTGATATTTCCGCAAACACAACTTTGATTAGGCTAAATCCTGAATCTAAATACAGCATCAAAGATATTTTGAAAATTGGGAGAAATTCTGATTATACTCCTACTTATCTGAATGTAACATTAATGTCTGACGAGGATATGCTGCTGATAAAAAACACCCTGGATACGATAAAAAAGAAACCCAATTCCGAGAATAAAAAAGTAGCCTTAGAATTGGTAAAAAAATCAGCTGAGTTTCTTCAAATTGAGGAAATCCCAAAAAATAGAACCAAATTTCTTTCTACCTTATTGAAAGATTATATTATGCTAACTCGATAAACAATTATGGCAGGAAAACTATTCTTGGTCCCAACACCTATTGGAAATTTAGATGACATGACATTTAGGGCGATAAAAACGCTAAAAGAAGTTTCGCTGGTCTTGTGCGAAGACACACGTGTGAGCGGAAAACTGATGAAACATTTTGAAGTATCTACCCCACTTAAATCCTTTCATCAGCATAACGAACATAAACTGGTGGAAGAAATGACCAGGCAACTTGCGACAGGACAATCGTTTGCTTTGATATCAGATGCCGGATCCCCAGGTATTTCAGATCCAGGTTTTCTCTTGGTACGAGAATGTTTGGCTCAAGGAGTAGAAATTGAATCTTTACCGGGCGCTACCGCATTAATCCCTGCTTTGGTGAATTCTGGACTACCTTGCGACCGTTTTGTTTTCGAAGGATTTTTGCCACAAAAAAAAGGCAGAAACAAACGAATGGAAGCCTTACTTGGAGAGTCAAAAACCATCGTGTTTTACGAATCGCCTTACCGAGTGGTAAAAACCTTTAAGTTATTCAAAGAGTTTTTTGGCGGTGAACGAAAAGCTTCCTATTCTCGTGAAATCACCAAGTTGCACGAAGAAACATTTAGAGGAACCGTGGATGAAGTCATCGCACATTTAGAAGCAAAACAAGCGATTAAAGGGGAATTTGTTCTTATATTGGAGGGAAAACAAGATTTAAAATAAAATGAATTCGACTTTAAGAAATATAGCAGCTGTACTTATAGGAATTGTGGCAGGAGGATTAGTAAACTCTACCTTAGTTACCTACAGTGATTACTTTATTGCATTACCCAAAGGTTTTGACCCCAATGATCCTGAAAGTCTTATAAAATTCATGCCGCTTTTTGAAACAAAACATTTCATTATGCCTTTTCTTTCACATGCATTAGGGACACTTGTAGGTGCTATTATTACCGGTTTGATTTGTACTAAAAAGTCAATCAAATTGGTTTACATCATTTCTGGAGTCTTTTTCCTTGGCGGAACCGCAATGCTCATCATGATTTCTTCACCCCTTTGGTTTGCTATTATTGATTTAACCTTTGCCTATTTTCCAATGGCATGGTTGGCAAAAAAAATAACGTCAAAAAAATAACTGATTCCAAAATCGGTCTTTTTAACTTTTTATTAAAAAAAAGTTAACTTTACATCCGCTGCTGTTTTGTAGCGAACTCGTGAAAAACATTCATGTCCAAACTTCCAGAAGAAAACAAATTTTTCGACCTATCGGATTATGGTCGTCCTGTGGCTAAAATCATTGCTAAGTCTTTAATAAATACCAACACAACCGCTATACATGTAACGCTTTGGTTTGTAGTTGCCGGTCTCATCTCGTTTTATTTTATTTTAAAAGAATGGTATGTTCTTGCGACTCTTTTTTTAGTTTTAAAATCTATCTTGGATGCAGCAGATGGAGAGTTGGCTAGAATAAAAAATTCTCCATCCTATACAGGAAGATTCCTAGATTCTGTATCAGACATCCTACTCAATTTTCTACTCATTACTTTAATTGGTTTGCTTCATTCAAATTCTTGGTTTTGGATAGCGGGTGCCTTTGTTGCTCTGCAACTTCAAGGAACACTTTACAACTACTACTATGTTATTTTGAGAAATAATACAGGAGGAGACACCACGAGTAGAATTTTTGAAACCTCTACTCCGATTGCCTTTCCTCAAGAAAAGCAATCCCATGTTACTCTTCTATTTACAATCTACAAATTTTGTTACGGGATGTTTGATCAAATCATCTACTTCTTTGATAGAAAAGCATCAACAAATAGGCGTCCATTTCCAAATTGGTTTATGACCCTTCTTTCTTTATATGGGTTAGGATTTCAATTGTTACTTATCGGTATATTGCTAGTAGCAGGGGTTGGAACTCAAATCCTTCCATTTTTAGTCTATTATTCGATTGGAATCCCTCTATTCATTTTGATAAGAAGGTTGTTTTTACGTTAAAAAACCGTTCAAATATTATATTTTCAAAGGATTCCTTATCTTTGCAACCTTAATTTTAAACTATGATAGAACACAAAATAAAATTTGGTACGGACGGTTGGAGAGCAATCATTGCAGAAAACTACACGGTAGAAAACGTGGCTCGAGTATCTGAAGCTACTGCAAAATGGGTAAAAACTAATTTTCCAGAAAATCCAAAGATTGTTGTAGGACACGATTGCAGATATGCCGGTGAATTATTTGCTGAAACAGCAACCAAAGTATTTATAAATCACGGTATAAAAGTGATATTGGCCAAAGATTTTGTTTCTACGCCCATGGTATCATTAGCTTGTGTTGAATTAAAGGCCTCGTTGGGAGTAGTAATTACCGCAAGTCACAATCCCCCTAGCTACAATGGATATAAACTAAAAGGTCATTTTGGTGGTCCCCTATCTCCTGCTCACGTTCAAGAGGTGCAAGATATGATTCCTGATAAGTGCGACACTAGTTTTCAAGACATTGTATTGGACAACAATCCATTGCTCGAATATAATGACATGGAAACGATGTATGTTAATGCCATTGAAAAAAACTTCGATCTTCAAGCGATTAAAGATTCTGGATTACAGTTTGGATACGATGCTATGTACGGAGCAGGACAGAATGTACTAAAAAGAGTATTGCCTGATACCTATTTCTTGCATTGCGACTACAACCCATCATTCATGGGACAAGCTCCTGAACCTATCCACAAAAATCTTCATGAATTCTCTGAGGTTATCAGATTGTCGGGAGACATTGCCTGTGGGTTAGCCACAGATGGAGATGCAGATAGAATTGGATTGTACGACAGCAAAGGGAATTTCATTGATTCTCATCACATCATGCTATTGTTGGTGAATTACCTTTATTCTCACAAAAAGTTAACTGGAAAAGTACTCACGGCAGCTTCCTCCACCCCAAGGTTAGGGAAAATGGCCGAAAAATTTGGATTAGATTTTGAAGTTGTAAAAGTAGGATTTAAGTACATAGCGAGTATCATGATTGAAGAAGATGTGTTACTTGGTGGCGAAGAATCCGGAGGAATTGCAATTAAAGGACATATTCCCGAAAGAGATGGGATTTGGATGGGATTAGTAATTTGGGAGTACATGGCTAAGTCAGGTAAATCTTTGGAGGATTTAATACAAGAAGTGTACGAAATCGTAGGTCCATTTAAGTACCAAAGAGATGACTTGCACATTACCGAGGAATTGAAATTGTCTATTATGGCAAAGTGTGAAAGAGATGAATTTACTTCTTTCGGTGAATACAACGTAACCTCTATCGACAAAACAGATGGTTTCAAATTCTTTTTTGACAACGATGAATGGTTAATGATAAGAGCATCGGGAACCGAACCAGTTTTGAGAACTTATGCCGAAAGTGACGATTTGGAAGGAGCTCAAAAGATATTGGCAGCTTGTAAAAAAGAAATTGGAGCCTAATCAGCTAAATCAAACGAAATATTTTTAAACCAAAAGGATAGCTCAAAAAGCTATCCTTTTTTTTATATTTAGCCCTATGAAAAAACTACCACTACACTTAAAAATCCTGATAGGAATGTTCCTTGGAGTCATCTTTGGAGTGATCATGATGCAGATTAATGGAGGAAAAGATTTCACTGTAGATTGGATAAAACCTTTGGGTACCATTTTTGTGAATTTATTGAAACTCATTGCTATTCCATTGATTGTTGCCTCTTTGCTCAAAGGGATTTCAGATTTAAAAGACATTTCTAAATTTGCAAAAATTGGAGGAAGGTCAATTCTTATCTATATCGGTACCACAATTGTTGCAATTACCATTGGGTTGGTGATTGTGAATATCATACAGCCCGGTTCTGGAATTTCTCAAGAAACCGTTGCCCAATTGGAAGAAACGTACAAAGGAAATTCTGGTATCACCTCAAAACTTTCTACAGCCGCTTTGCAAAAAGAAAGTGGTCCGTTAGATTTTGTGGTTGATATGATTCCAAGTAACTTATTCAGCGCATTAGGAGATAACGGAAATATGCTTCAAGTCATCTTCTTCATTATCTTTTTTGGAATTTCCATGCTATTAATTCCTGAAAAAAGTGCAAAACCTATCAAAGATTTTTTTGACGGACTGAACGATGTTGTGTTAAAAATGGTGGATTTAATTATGATAACCGCACCGATAGCAGTATTTGCTTTGTTAGCAACCGTCATTGTTTCTGCCGAAAGTTGGGAAATTATTCAAGCCTTAATCATTTATTCACTTACTGTAATTGGTGGGTTATTCATGATGATCGTCTTTTATCTCATTTTGGTTTCTCTCATAGTAAAAAAGAATCCATTTTGGTTTTTGAAACAACTCGCTCCAGCTCAATTGTTGGCTTTCACAACCAGTAGCTCTGCAGCAACACTTCCAGTTACAATGGAACGTGTAGAAGAACATTTGGGTGTAGATAAAGAAGTTTCTAGTTTTGTACTGCCTGTAGGTGCCACGATAAATATGGATGGTACAAGTCTGTATCAAGCTGTGGCTGCAGTATTTATTGCTCAAGCTTTAGGCGTAGATTTAACCACAGGCGATCAACTCACGATTGTGCTCACAGCCCTCATGGCCTCCATAGGCTCAGCGGCAGTTCCTGGAGCTGGAATGGTTATGTTGGTTATCGTATTACAGGCTGTAGGAAAATTTTCTGCCGAACAAATTGCCATCGGACTCACACTTATATTTGCAGTTGACAGACCTTTGGATATGTTGAGAACAACGATTAATGTAACTGGTGATGCAACTGTCTCAATGATTGTAGCAAAGTCTTTGGGGAAAATTCACGACCCAAAACCAAAAAACTGGGACGACAATTTAGAAAACTTGTAACCCTTTAAATACTCGCTAAAGCGAAGAATAGCCATTTCATTTTATTCTAATTCAATCTTAATTTCAGATGTTACATAAATGCACCTTTTCTGTTTAATCTAAAAATTGAATTCTTCCTTTTTGTTCAGCTTCAAATTATTTAAAAAAATAGTTGCTAGCTTTTAATTTGTAGGAATGAAAAGTTTCAAATCTGGACAAAAAATGCATTCCAAACGGAGAAACATGTATCTTAAACAAAAAAAAGCGGTCTTCTCACTTTCAGAATGATTTTTTTTTAGGTTTGACTTTATTATTATTAAATCCTTAGAATATGAAAAAGTCATTACTCTTTACGAAAATTATTTTACTAACTGCCTATTTTGGCTTCTCGCAATTACCAGTTAGCACAACAGCTCAAAACAAAAATGTTGTTTTAGAGGAATTTACAGGAATACGTTGTGTATTTTGCCCTGATGGACACAAAAGAGCTCAAGCTATTAAAACCGCAAATCCAGGAAGGGTGGTATTAGTAAATATCCATACTGGATCATTTGCCTCTCCTACCTCAGGACAACCTGACTACACTACCTCATTTGGAGCTGCCATTGCCAATCAAACTGGACTAACTGGTTACCCATCAGGAACTGTAAACAGAACCATTTTTTCAGGCTCAAAGACTGCAAGTGGCAGAGGAGATTGGGCGGCTAACTCTACTACTATATTGGGTCAAGGATCTTATGCAAATATAGCTCTTGAAGGCTCCATTGATATTTTGACCAGAATAATAACTGTAAACACAGAGGTGTACATTACAGGAACTGCACCGTCCTCGTTAAAGTTAAATATTGCCTTATTGCAAAATAATATAGCTGGTCCACAAACCGGAGCCGCTGCTAACCCTACTCAAATAAATTCAAACGGTGATTATATTCATGGACATATGTTGAGGCATTTAATTACGGGGCAATGGGGAGATACAATAACCACTACTTCAACAGGAACCACAATATCTAGAAGCTACACCTACACATTGCCTAACGATATAAATGGAGTCCCTCTGGTTTTAGGCGATTTAGAAATCGCTGGTTTTATTGCTGAAGGAAATCAAACCATTATAACTGGCGCGAATGGTCCTATATCATTTGTTGCTCCTCCTGGAGTAAGTATAGTAGATTTATCCTCTTCCAATGCAACAACAATCCCAACAAATTTTTGTGCTTCCAATGTCACGCCAACAGTTTCTGTGACCAATAATAGTCTAGCATCAGTTGACACTTTTCAGGTTAGCTATAAATTAAATGGAGGTGCAAGTATCACTCAAGCAGTATATAATTCAATTGCTCCATCTGCCACTGCCACCGTTAGTTTCCCAACCATATCGTTGCCAATTGGTGTAAACGATTTTAAATTTGACTGCAACGTAAATAATGCAAATTCACTTATGGAAATTGCAACATCTAATAATAATTCTTCCAGCTCAGAAATAATTCGAGTAACTAACATCGGGTTTTCAGGGGCAATAGCAGAACAATTTGAAGGGTACGCCTTTGCGGCACCTGCCCCTAATAATGCTTTTGCATTAAATCCAAATGGCATTGAGGCTACTGTATTAAAGTCAAGTGATTTTGGATCTTCTCCACCGCCTCCTTTAGGTGGTTTTGGAAATTCTAGTGGAGCATTTTGGTGGAGATTTTATGATATAGAAAATGGAAAATCCTCCCTGTTATATGATAAGCTTTCTTTTGTAGGAAGAACAAATTCAAGGATTGAATTTGATGTTTCTCACGCTCAATACGATGCTTCTAATGATTCCTTAAAAGTAGAAATTTCGACAGATTGCGGGAGTACTTGGAATTCTGTTTATTCAAAATCTGGTCAAACTTTATCTACTGTAGCTCCATCAAATGACGAATTTATTCCTTCTGCCAATCATTGGAGAAAAGATACAATTGATCTTTCTGCATATGATGGTCAAAGTACCATTTTAATTAAATTAACCGGAATTAGTGATTTCGGAAATAACCTATTTATTGATAACATTAGAATTGTAGATGACTTAACTGCCAGTATCCACGAAAATGGGACAAAAGCCAAATTAGACTTGTTTCCAAACCCATCTAATGGATTGGTTTCTCTTCAATACAATTCAGATTTTCAAGAGAAAATAACAATCTCTGTTATCAATTCATTGGGTTCCCAAGTTTATTTGGAAAGTACAATAAACAACAATTCATTTAATAGAACTATTGATTTGAGTAACTTAGAGAAAGGTATCTATTTCGTAAAGGTTTCTTCCAATTCGAATACAACTATTAAAAAACTCGTTCTTCAATAACTCGAGAATTGTATCTAATAAGTTCATTTTTTATTTAAGGCTTTGATAACCTCAAATAAAAAATGGACTTATTGAAGTTTAGATGGATGTTAAATTTAATCATTTTCTGTTTTTTTTTGACTATCTAATGTGGTTAGACTCCATCATTTTTCATACACGTTACATATGAATAAAAAAAAGGATTTCATTAATATGAAATCCTTTTTCCTTATTAACCCCAAAAGAATCGGGAATTATTAACTAACGTCACGAACCACCGTGACTTTTTTTTGAAGTGAAACTATTAAAAACACTCCAAAAATATTTTGTATAGGTTTTAGTTATATAACGTGATTAACTGACGTTTTAGTGTGTTCATGTAGGATAATTGTTCAATGTATTCTTTAATCATCCCACGATTCATTAATTCTATTGCTCTATCTCGAGCAAGCTCTTATTTAATTTTTAAAGTCATCATAATTCAGAAGTTTAACATTTTATATTTACTTTAATCAATAGACGTGCCAAAATGCAGAAAATTACTCCGGAAAATAAAAAATACAACCTTTTACTAAATAGTTATTTTTTTTGTTAAATTTATACCAACATAATATTAATTAATACCGAAAACCATGAAAAAAATTCTACTTTTTATTGTAGCTTTATCGTCAATGTTAGTTGCAGATGCGCAAGGTTACTATTATTTCAAAGACAGTACAGGAACAAATCCTGGAAATCTGAATACTGAACAATCCGAGTACCCAGTTGGTGGTGGAATTGCAACGGGATGGACAACAGTTTTAGGAGGAAGTAACGCAACTCCAGCAATGTCGCCAAGTCAAACTATCCCTTTTACGTTTAGCTTTAATGGTGGAGCCGTATCATCTTACAGAGCAATGTCAAATGGTACAGTTTCTTTCGCATCAAATCCTACGGCACCATCTGCATACGGTTCTGTAACTCTTCCTTCTGCTTCTGCAGCAGATAGTTCAATCAATATTATGGACATAAGAGGAGTTGGATCAAATGACAATATTGTTTCAAAAACTTTTGGAACTGCACCAAATAGACAACATTGGATATTTTTCACATCCTACACTCCGGCCTCTGGAACAGGATGGGTATATTGGTCAATTGTTTTGGAAGAAACTACCAATAAAATCTACATCGTTGATCAAAGAAGTAACGCTGTAGTAACTGGAATGACTGCAGGAATTCAAATAAACAGTACTACTGCCATTGCAGCAACAGGTCATTCTACTCTGAATTCGAACGACCCAACAACTGCAGACAACAGATATTACGAGTTTTTACCAGGAACTCAACCGACATATGACATGGCAGGAAAATCAAGTACGGTAGATGACATAGTTGTTCTTGGAAATGCTCCGTTCACAATGACAGGAACATTGCAAAACAGAGGAACTGCGACTGTAACTTCATACGACTTAAACTATCAAGTGGGGACTGGAGCAACAGTTACTTCTCCAATTACTGGAACAAGTATTGCAAATGGTGCCATAGCAAACTACTCTCACCCAACAACCTGGACTCCAGCAACGGCAGGAACTTACACAATTCAGGCCTGGGCAACGAACATAAATGGAAATGCTGATGCAAATACAGCTGATGACAAAGTAACTTTTGTTGTTGATGTGGTTGACACCATATTACAAAGGAAAACTTTACTAGAGGTATTTACAGCTTCTACTTGTCCTCCTTGTACACCAGGAAACATACAAATGGATAGCGTGGTTCTACCAACTTTAGATGCTGACAAATATACAGTCATCAAATACCAACAAAACTTCCCTGGAGCAGGTGATCCTTATTCGACTGCTACGAGTGTAAACAGAAGAGGTTTCTATGGAGTAAATTCTATTCCTAGAATGGAAATTGACGGTGAATGGGATGTAAACGCAAATTCGTTTACTAAACCAATATTTGACTCCTACAATGCTGAGCCCTCTTTTGTTGAAATTAAAATTAAAAATGCGAGATACGCTGGACCAATTGTGAGAGTTGAAGCTGACATCACTCCTTTTGCTAATCTTTCTGGAAACCTAAGATACCACGTTGTAGTTATTGAAAAGTATACGACAGGAAATGTAGGAACCAATGGAGAAACACATTTCAATAACGTAATGATGGATATGATTCCTGCTGAAACTGGAAATGCATTGAGTTCACTAATGTCAGGAAGTACAACAAACGTAAACTTGCTATCTGATATGAGCTCATCAAATGTTGAAGAGTTTATGGATTTAAAAGCGGTTGTATTTGTTCAAGATATGACAACAAGAAAAATTTTACAATCTGAATGGATGGATATCTCTCCTTCTCCAACAAGTATTGATGAAAATGAAGTTTCTGCTACATTGAATCTTTTCCCTAACCCATCAAATGGATTTGTGAATTTAGAATACATTTCTGGAAAACAAGGTGTGGTTTCAATTTCAGTTATGAACACATTGGGTGCAACCGTATATTCAGCAAATGGGGTAAGCAATGGTTCTTTAAATAAAACAATTGATTTATCTAACCTTACGAAAGGAATCTATTTTGTAAATGTTTCTTCAAATAATGGAACTACAACAAAAAAGTTAATCGTTCAGTAAAAAAAATAAACATTGCCTGCAAAGGCTTTTTTATACAATCCAGAGAAGGTTACTTCTCTGGATTTTTTTTTGATTATTTTCGACATTCCAAATTTGAAATGACCAGGATTATTAACTTCATTACATTTTGAATAATAATTTTCATTTTTACATGTCAAACTATCATTTTCTTGTTTTCCATTTTCGTTTCCTTTTTTTTAGTGGTTCTTCCAGATTCTTAGCTCAATCGATTATAATTCGCTATTTTTAACTTTATGAAGCAGTTTTACCATATTTCATTCTCCTCAGTCCTTTTGCTGGGTTTTTGGTTAATAATTGGCTTTACTAATCCAGTAGAAACTAAATTGAAACGAACTAAGGAAACAGCGGTTTGGGGATTTTATGGACACCAAAAAATTAACCGATTAGCAGTGTTCACTCTACCCAAAGGAATGTTTAGTTTTTATAAAAAGCATATCGAATACATAACCGAGCATGCCGTAGATCCAGATAAACGCAGGTATGCCATAGAAGCGGAAGCGCCTCGCCACTACATTGATATAGATCATTATCACCACGACAGTTTAACACCTTTTCAATTTATTCCTCGAAGATGGGACAAGGCGATTGAATTATTTACCGAAGATACTTTGCAAGCATATGGAATTGTACCTTGGCACGTGATTGTAATGCAGCGTAGGTTGACTTACGCATTCAAAGAAAAAGAGGTAGCAAAAATATTGAAAATTTCTGCAGAAATAGGCCATTATATTGGCGATGCATCTGTGCCACTTCACACCACAGAAAACTATAACGGACAACTTACAGGACAAAGAGGGATTCATGGGTTTTGGGAATCAAGAATTCCCGAGTTATTTTCAGAAGATTATGATTTTTTTGTCGGACAAGCAAAGTACATAGAAAAACCATTAGTTTACATCTGGGAAGTGGTGGAATCGAGTCATGCGGCAGTAGATTCAGTGCTCAGCTTTGAGCGAGATTTAACAACTTCATTTCCAACTGATAGAAAATATACATACGACAATCGCGGAAACAGAACGATCAAAACTTATTCGCGCGAATACAGCAGAGGGTATCAAGATATGCTAGACGGAATGATTGAAAGAAGGATGAGGTCGTCAATTGTTTCGGTGGGGAGTTTTTGGTATTCGTGCTGGATGAATGCTGGTCAGCCCGACTTAGGTATTCTTGAAGAAAAAGAATTGACCGAAAAGGAGAAAAAAGAACAAGAAGAGTTGGATAAAGCATATAAAACAGGAAAAATAAAAGGCCGTGAACATCAACATTAATTTAAATCCAATTCTCTGTGCTTTGCTCTTCACTTTCTTTTTTGTTCGATGCGAGAGAAACAAAGAACTCGCTCAAGCCAACGAAAATCAAGAAAACAACTTTCCTATTTCTTCTCAAAAATTAAACGGAGTTAATTTAGTTGCAACTAGCTCAAAGATAGACTCTAGCAATATTTCACCTCTTTCAATAATTCACGCCAATTCTGTGGCAATTGTGCCTTTTGGCTTTATACGATCGGGAAAAGCAACAGTGGAGTATAACCTAGACTGGCAATGGCACGGAGAAAAAATTGAAGGAACTATTGAACAAATCAAATTGGCAAAAAAAGGGGGTCTTTCGGTTTTACTAAAGCCTCATTTGTGGACGCACGATGGATGGGTGGGAGACTTGAATTTCGAAACAGAATCGGATTGGAAAAAATTTGAGACTTCTTATGCACAATTCATTATTGATTTTGCCCAAGTTGCCGATTCACTTCAGGTAGAACATTTTTGTATTGGAGTAGAATTAAAACAGGTAGTAATTGATCGACCTGCCTATTGGGAATCGCTTATCGACTCTATCCGGAGTAGGTATTCGGGCAACTTAACTTATGCAGCAAATTGGGATAATTATTCGTTTATTCCTTTCTGGAGTAAATTAGATTTTATTGGAGTTGAAGCCTATTTCCCTTTGTCCGAAGAGAAAACTCCAAGCATACAATCGCTCGTAACAAGCTGGAAACCAATAAAAAAAGAACTAGAAACCTTTTCGGCAAAACTAAACAAACCCATTTTATTTACAGAATTTGGATATCGAAACATCGATTTCACTGGCAAACAACCTTGGAATACAGAGGGTAACGCTACTCGTAATGACCAAGGACAAGGCAACGCTTACTCAGCTATTTTCGAAACGTATTGGAGCGAATCTTGGTTTGCCGGTGGATATTTGTGGAAATGGCACCCAAATCATAAAGAAATTGGAAAGAGAAAAAACAATCGCTTTACTCCACAAAACAAACCTGCAGAGAAAGTAATTTCAAATTTTTTCGGTAAAATGTAAAATTGATTAAACCCCATTAACTATGATTCCCAAACAAGGACTATCAAAAGAAACGATATTCGAAAAATTAAGAGAAAAAAAAGAACTCGACTTTGATTGGAAGTCAGGTCGAATATTTTGCTCGGTTTATCCTGCCGGAAAAGAAATAGAGGAAGTTGCCAAAGAAGCCTATTCGCTTTTTTTGACCGAGAATCCCGTTGACCCTACGTTATTTCCCAGTTTGAGAGATATGGAAACAGAAGTAATTGCGATGTGCAGCGAAATCCTTAGGGGAGGCGAACAAGCTGTTGGAACTCTTACCACTGGTGGAACAGAAAGTATTCTATTGGCTGTAAAAACAGCAAAAAACAGAGCAAAAGCTCTAAACCCGAACCAAACTGAATTTGAGCTAATCATGCCCTATTCTATTCATTCTGCGTTTTTTAAGGCATGTGATTATTTTGAAATTAAACCCATCATTATTCCTTTAACATCGGATAATAAAGCGGATACTCAGGCAATTGAAAAAAGCATAACTCCCAACACAATTATGATTGCTGCCTCTGCTCCATCTTATGTTTTTGGAGTTGTAGATCCAATCAAGGAAATTGGTGCTATTGCTCTTAATCACAATGTTTTGTTCCATATCGATGCATGCATTGGCGGAGTTGTTCTTGGTTTTAATCGGTTGGCAGGGTTAGAAAACGTTCCACAATTTGACTTTTCTGTTCCTGGGGTAACCTCTATTTCTATGGATTTGCACAAATACGGTTATACTGCCAAAGGATGTTCGGCACTTATGCACAAAGACAAATCTTACCGAAAGTACCAATATTACGCCTGCTCCGAATGGACCGGATATACCCTCGTAAACCCAACTATACTTAGTACAAAAACAGGTGGCCCGATAGCTGCGGCTTGGGCAGTGATGAATTTTTTGGGATTGGAAGGATATTGCGATATCTCGAAAAGAACAATGAAAACGACACAACGATTTATTGAAGGAATAAATGCCATAGACGGATTACAAGTTGTGGGAAAACCCGAAGTTTCTTTGTTTTCGTTTACTACTACAAAAGGAAATCCCTACGATCTTTTTGATGAATTAAACAAGAAAGGATGGTTTGTTCAATTTCAATTATCTAATGAGTATTGTTCAGCAAACCTTCATCTCACTATTTCGAAAATTCACGAGCAATTGGTTGAGGAATTTTTGAAAGATCTAAAAGAATGCCATGAAAAAGTGCAGAAAAAAGGACTGATGAAAAAAGCCTCAGAAAAAGTTACCATCGAAACGGTGAAAAAGTTAGCTCAGAATCTATCTCCTCAAAACTTTGAAAAACTGGGTAAGATATTAGGGTTCTCGAACGGGAAGATTCCAGCAAAACTTGCCTTAATCAATCGAATTATGGATGTTCTCCCTCCCGACACAGTGAGAAACACGCTTATTGATTACATGAATGACTTTTACACAATAAACGAAGATCGATAACCCACGATGAGAGGAAACCCAACCCTTTGAGAAAGCCTTATTATTTCTTTTGTCATTTTCTTCCTCGTATAATTCTAAATATTAGAGATCATTCCGCTTGCTTGTCTCTTTATTTGATTACATTTGGATGGAATCAAAACAACCAATTCCCACATGGAAAAACACACAGAAAAACCCTCTCCGGAGGCAAAAGCATTATCACTTTTTTTGATGGCTTACAAAGCAAAAGATCCTATTTACAAAGAAAAATCTAAACGAATAAATCGTTTGTTTGACCTAGTAAAAACAAAGGAACTAACCAAAGAAGAATACCTTGTGGAGGTAGACAACATGTTGGATTTATACGGAGGATATAATGCAGTGATTGAAAAAACGATTCAGTTTTATTTGGATAAAACGGGCGAATGGAAGTCTAGAGGAGACGATCAATACGCAGAAGATGCCAAAAAGATAGCTGCTCGAATGAGTATAAAATAAACTTATGATTAGCCCAATACTCAAAAAGAAAATAAGAGTAGTTTACCAATAAAAAATAAACCAGAAACGAATCATTATGGGCCTTTCGTTTTATGCTTTTTTTTCCAATAAGAATGACAATACAAGTTTATTGATTGAAGCAGCTTCCTGGTGGATTCAAACTCATGTGTTGGATTATTTAAAAAAAGTAAACAAAATATTGAAACTAATAGATTAAGAATGAACTCTGAAAGAAAACACCATTGGGAAAAAGTTTACGAAACAAAATCACCAAGCGAAGTGAGTTGGACTCAAGAAAAACCAACAACGTCCTTGGATTTTATCCTCTCTTTTGACCTTCCAAAATCGGCTCCAATAATTGATGTAGGTGGTGGCGATAGTTTACTCGTAGACAACTTGTTGAATTTAGGATACACCGACATAACTGTATTAGACATTTCTGGAAAAGCGCTCGAAAGGGCTAAAAAAAGACTCGGTAAATTGGCAGAAAAAGTTGATTGGATAGAGTCTGATATTTCTCAGTTTAAACCCACTCGCTCCTACTCCATTTGGCACGACAGGGCAGCGTTTCATTTTTTAACTAATCCCCAAGAAATAAAGGCTTATTCTCATTTAGTTGAAAATTATGTAGCAGTTGGACTGACCATTGGAACATTTTCTGAAAAAGGACCTTTGAAATGCAGCGGATTGGAAATAGCTCAATACAACCATGAAAGTCTGACTAAAATTTTTCAGCCCAAGTTTTCATTGAACAAGACCCAAACAGTTTTTCACACCACACCTTTTGATACCCAACAGCACTTTTTGTTTTGTGGTTTTACACGAATTTCAAATTAATGTAAGTCATATTATTTGGTCGTTTTTGTTGCTTATTTTTCAAGTGCTCTGTCGGTGACTACTCTAAATCGCCAAAGAAGTAATCCTGCGGAAGCACCCAAACCAGCTAATAGGCCAATCCACAAACCTTGAGAACCATAGCCAAGATTAAGACCCAAACCGTAGCTAATGGGAAAGGCAATTAACCAATATGCTACAAAAGTAATTGCAGTAGGAATTTTTACATCTTGCATCCCTTTCAGTGCTCCCAGCACAACTGCCTGAATTCCGTCAAACAGTTGAAAAAATGCGGCAATAATCAATAGTTTGGCAGAAGTGGCAATCACCTCTACGTTGTCTAATTTATTCTCTATGTCATTTATATCCAAGTAAATACTAGGCAAAAACTTATTAAACAAAAGAAAGAAAAGCGCGAAAATCACATCCATGATAATAATGAGTAAAAAAAGAGAACGGGCAATTCTACGCAACTCCGAAAAATCTTTGAGTCCAAACTGATTTCCTACTCGAATAGTGGCAACCACTGCCAATCCCATGGCAAACATAAATGTCATGGAGGATAAATTCAAAGCGATTTGATTAGCTGCCTGAGGATTTTTACCCAAAGTTCCGCTTAGCCAAATTGCAGCGGTAAATATTCCAAACTCAAAGAACATTTGTAAGGCTGAGGGAAAACCGAGTCGATTTAAATCTTTTATCGTTTTTTTACTCAATTTCTCTTCCCACAATTGACGAAAATAAGGCGCAAACTTAGGTTTAAACGCAATAAGCCAATACATCGAAATAGCCATAAATACTCTTGAAACAAATGTTCCCCATGCTGCTCCAACAATTCCCATTTCAGGAAAAATCCAAATTCCATAAATAAGTACATAATTGAGCACCACATTCAATACATTTCCTATCACCGTTGCCCACATCGAGTATTTAGTTTGGGAAAGTCCATCCGCAAACTGTTTGAAAGCCTGAAATACAGCCAATGGAATAAGTGAAAGAGCGACAACATTGAGGTAAGGAAGTGCTAACTCCACTACTTCATCAGATTGTTTCATTTCGTACAACAACGGCCTCATCCAAAATATAATTCCCGTAAGGATAATTCCCAAACAGGTTACTAGTAAAATTCCATTTTTGAGAACACTTTTTCCCTCACGGTGATTGCCAGTAGAATCTGCAGCTGCTACCAAAGGAGTAATTCCTGTAGAAAATCCTAAAATAACAGACATCCCCATAAAAATAAAACTATTCCCTAAGCTCACTGCAGCAAGCGGGGCGGTCCCTAGTTTTCCAACCATCACGTTGTCTACTAATCCCACAATTGTGTGACCCAACAAACCTAAAATTACTGGCCATGCAAGTTGTAAATTACGTTTGAATTCGATGGTATAAGCTGCAAACATGAATGAATAAATTTTGGAAAACAAAGGTAGCCGATTCGTTTCAAAAGAAACTAATAAGCCCCTTGAAATAAAGTTGCGTAAAGGAAATTATCAATTCCCCTTAAAAATCTTTCGATCCATGTCGTTGGCTTTTTCTAATTGAGTTACGATATTGGATACGGCAGGACAAATGAGTGAATTCGTAAGAGTTAAATCTAAAATCTGATGCATGTTTTTTCTGTTTGTGTGAGGATATTCACTACAAGCACCTGGACGAAAATCATATATTCCGCAAGTATTATCTTCCATATCCAAAAATGGGCATGGAGCGGTTTGCAAAACATAATCACCCTCTCCATCAATTCTCAAGTAGGTATCAATAAAGGCAGGCTCCTTCATGCGAAGTTTCTTAGCTATCCTCTTTATATCAATTTCCCGGAAAATGGGACTGGTAGTTTTACAACAGTTTCCACAATCTAAACAATCAATTTCTTCAAACACTTCTTCGTGTTTTTCATGAAACATATCGTCCAATTTCTTGGGCTTCTTATTCTTGAGTTTTGTGATAAACTTTTTGTTTTTATCTCTTGTTTGCTTAGGTAAGTCAAGTAACTTTTGATAAGATTGATTCATGAAAAAAATAGGGATTGAATTCGTTTAATTATTCGCAAATATAAGGGATAAGAATTTAAGCAAAAGGCAGATTGAAAATCATTTTTTTTATACCTTTATCACTTATAATTAACCTATCCGTTTGAAGACGATTGCCTTTAAACTAACAAGCAAACTAAGTGGACGATAATTCGACTAAAAAATATGATGTGTGTATCATTGGTGGTGGACCAGCAGGATATGCCGCTGCCATGCGAGCAGTAGATTTTGATAAATCAGTTGTTTTGATAGAAAAAGATAAACTGGGAGGTGCAGGAATTTACAACGGAGCGCTCACCTCTAAGACAATGTGGGAACTTTCGAGGAAAGTAGATACTATTAATACAAACCTTTATACTGCCGGTAGAAGGCAACTTGAAGTGACTTGGGATGATGTTCAAAAGACAATTAAAGAGGCTATTTTCGAGAGGAAATTTCAATATTCATCACACGTGAAGTTACTGGACGCAAAACTGAAAGATAAATTTAGTTATGAAAAAGGGATGGCCACAATGATTTCTAATCATGAAGTAGAAATCAAAAGAAAAGATGATACCGAAACCACTATTTGGGCAGAAAACATTGTAATTGCTACGGGAAGTAGACCTAGAATTATTCCAAATATCGATGTGGACGAAAAGATTGTCATGACCAGTGACGGAATTCACCACATGGAATCATTTCCCAAGAGTTTGGTAATTGTTGGGGCAGGTGTAATTGGATGTGAATATGCTACGATGTTTTCTAGTTTTAATAAAACGAAAGTATACTTAATTGATAAAGCCGATCATATTTTACCATTTGAGGACAGAGATATATCTTCGCTCGTGGCAAACAACTTGAAGAAAAACGGAGTGACAATTCACAACAAAGCTAGTTTAGAACGATTAGAAAAAATAGATGGCGAAGTTGAGTATGAATTGGCTTACGAAGACGGAAGAAAAGAGGTTATTCGTGTAGAAAAAGCTCTTCTTTCTATCGGGAGAATTCCAAATGTGGAACATATTGGTATGGAAAATGCCGGTGTAAAAATGAGTAAAAGAGGAAGACACATTGGAGATAACGACACACAAACGAATATTCCAAATATCTATGCGGTTGGAGATGTTTCGGGGAATATTTCACTCGTAAACGTGGGTGAACTTGAAGCCAGGCATGCGATAGAAAAAATGTTCATGAAAAATCAGCCCGAGCGAATTTCATACGATAACATAAGTAATATTATGTTTCTGGACCCAGAAGTTGCGGCTGTGGGAATGAACGAAAAACAGTGCTCTGAAAAAAACATTCCAATAAAAGTGGTGAAAATAGATTATTCGTGCATCGCCAGAGCAATTGCCATGAGAAAAACCGAAGGCTTCTTTAAAATTATCGTAACCAACGATAAGGAAATGAAAATTTTGGGAATGAGAGCGATTGGTGAACATGCATCTAGTGCCATCCAGGCCGTAGCTCTTTTGATAAAAATGGACAAAGGAATTGAAGAATTAGCCGAACTCATCCACCCACATCCTTCCATTATTGAAGGGATTCAAGAATGTGTAAGAATGCTCTTGAACAAATCCGTATTTAAGTCATCTATCTTTAAAGATAAGCTAAAATGCTACAGTTGTGTAGATGATATATGCACTCCGCTCCAAAGACTGTGATACTGGAATGACAAAAGAAATACATGTATGAAATATTTCTCTTACTTACTATCTTCCTCGACTATTCTACTGTTGTTCGTAGGACTTTCCTCCTTTTCTCCACAGAAAAAAAACAAACTATATTTTGAATTGGGATTTACGATAAATCCCTCGGCAGGAAGTCACGTAGTCAATTTTATGGTTTTAGGAATGGATTCCACTACACACAAAATTGTGAGTAAAAAACCAATTTCTGAAGGAGAATTTGTGATGTATGGAAAAGGTGTTTTGAAGAACGAAGCGAATCCCAATCGAATCGATTTTTTTAAAGAAGCTGGCGTGGATTGCGGCCTAATTTTTGATGATCCCAAAAGTATAGGAGGTGTATTAATTGTGGATACACTTTGGGAAGAAATGAAACCCATTTGTTTGCCAGTTTGGGATATTTGGAAACTTCGCTATTCCATTCACCCAAAATATGGAAAGGGAGCTTCAGCTGTACCCCAAGAGGACATTGGCTGGTCAGCAAACAGATGGCGTCCTAGCCCAAAGCAAACCCAATACTTGTCAAAAAACTACGGGATAAATCACATTGCTGATTTTTTTCACGGTCCTTCCATGTTTGAGCTATTTTACGACATGCAAAATCCTGACTGGGTAAGGATGTACCAAGAGATTAATTGAGTTTAGTAAACTGAATCTCACCCGCTACATACGTTTTCAGCACTTCCGTTTCCAAAATTTCTTCCTTCGGAACTTTCATAATATCTCTATTCAACAGCACAAAGTCTGCTTTCTTTCCTACCTCCAAGCTTCCATTTTTTTCGTAGGATTTATTGGCCAGTGCAACCCAAAAAGTGATCCCCCTCAAAGCTTCTTCCCTACTCAAATTTTCACTTTGTAAAACCCATGGTTTATTGGATCGATACACTGCATTGTAAAAAGTATGAATCGGGTTGTTTGTAGCTACTGGAAAATCTGTTCCTAGTGCAATCATGTGGTTCTGATTCATTAAGGACGATAAGCGGTAAGAATTCTTAAGCTGAGCCAGCGACAGATTCTTTTCTGCCATTTCCTTGTCATCCAATAAATGGGTGGGTTGCACAGAAGGAATAATGTCATATTGTTGAAAGAGCTCTAATTGTTTTTCCGTAACCGTTTGCGCGTGCTCAATTCTCCACCCTAGTCCATTTGTTCCTTTTAGCACCTGCCCCATTATATCTAAAGCAACTTGAACTGCCGAGTCACCAATTGCATGCACCGCTAATTGAGCGCCTTGTTCATATGCTATCCTGCAAATTCTTCTCAAACTGTCTCGCGTCATTAATAGCGTTCCGTAATTGTTTGTTCCAGGGTAAGGTTTCAAAAAACAAGCTGTTTTTGAGCCTACACTTCCGTCTAGCATAACTTTATAGGTATTTGAATTCAACTTATTTGAATCTTCATAAGGCAGTAGGTTTCGCGCCTCCTTAGAGTAAAATAAAAAGGCGTTTATATTCATATTCAAAGTCCCAGCTTGCTGCATTTTTCTTATTAACCTCACCTCTTCTACCTTCAGCCCCGCATCCGTTACCGTTGTTACTCCTTTTGAAAAGAAATTCTCTTCAGCAAATCTCAACCCATTCTTTTTTTGAGTTTCAGTATACTCAATCGCATCTAAAAACTGTGACATATCTTTTTCTACGATGACTCCACTATTCTGATCGTATGTGGTGTAGTGAACTTGATTCATCGCAGCAGAATTGACTAAAATAGTATGGCCATCTATCCGCCAAAGCAAAGTAGGTACATTTGGAAAAGTTTCATTCAGTAATTCCTGTGCCTGGTTCAGCGAAAACTCCCAATTGTTCTCATTCCAACCAAAGCCAACCAGCCATTTTGATGTGGAATTGATTTTTCTGTGGTCACTAATTTTATTCTTTAAGTCATTCAGTGTTGTTACTTTGCTCAAATCCACCGCCAAAGAATTAAGTCCAGATCCAAAAAAATGGCAGTGTGCATCCATAAAACCCGGATAAATGGGACGTGTTTCAGCATCCATCAATTCATCAGCCCTGTATTTGTTCATGATCTCGTGTTCCTTGCCAATAGCCATAATTTTACCATCCTTTATGGCCATAGCTTGAGCAACCTCAAATTGTTCGTTCACTGTGTAAATTCGTGCATTGTGAACTACCAAGTCTGCCGTTTTATATTTTACGCAATTTGTGAGTAACAAGAGTACCAAAGAGAAAAAAAAGAGATTTTTCATAATAAATAGTTAAGTAAATTAAATAATTAATTCCATGCAAAATTGGCTTAAACAAAATCAATGAAAAATAAATCTTTAAGTATTCATGATTACAAACAACCATCATGAATTCCAACGAACTAATTTGTCGGAAAAAGTTGTTTGAAATTCAATAAATACACCTGAATTTCTCTTAAACTACTTGTCAACTCTTCTTCGCCTCTCGAATTATTACATAAATCAATCAATTCAATTAATGGATGGCAATACTCCATCAATACAGCATGTGAATCATGACTCAACTCACCCATTTCATTCATTAAGAGTTCAATCTTTTCCATAAACTGATCTCTAAGTTCATCCGATAGTTTGATTGCCTCTTCTTGTTTGTTTACCTCAAGAGTTAATTCGAGAAGCTCCTCGATTTGGTTGTAAGTATTTTCTGTAAAACTAAACTGACCTCGATCCATGTCTAAGAAATGTGGCATTAATTTTTCGCTCCATTCGTCCGTTCTTTCAATATCTGAAACACCATTTTGTTTTTGAGTATTATTTCCTCCACAAGAAGAATTCAACAAAATTAATGAGAGGATTAGGGTAGGAAAATATTTCATGTTGTTGTTTTATTTTTTATCAGGTCAAAAGTAAAAATAAATGCACAAAAAATGTACTGAACTGCCAAGAAAACATAATAAAGCCAATAGGAATTATAATCACTATTTGGCGCAAAGCTACTTGTAAATTCACTGTAAGCAATGTAGCTAACAAAAATGAATAAACTCCAATACAAAACTGCCCGGATAGGAACAAGAACGGAAAAAAAGAGTAAATTGATTATGTACCAAGGATGAACGGTGGTGGCACATAGATAATAAATTCCCAAACAATAACTCGCATATTTGCTAAATACCAGCAAATCAAATTTAGAATTTCTCAAAAAGGGTTTTGTTCTCCACAAAAATACAACGATGGTCAAAATACTGAACAACACACACAGTGGCAATACAAAACCAACCCACGGAGCTTTAAAACCATGAATAATGTAACTCACTTCTTTTACCAAATAATAGATGCTTCCATTAAATTCAAACGAGTAAAAATACAACTCAAGACTTTGATAAAAATTACTTATCACTTCTTGAGAAGCGAAGGGCAAACAAGCAAGGAAAAAGAACAAACCGATTCCCAAGTACAATTTGCTACTTTTTTTGAAACCCAACATTGGCAAGAAAAGAGGAAGTAAAATCAACGGCATCAATTTGATTCCTATTGACAAAGAAAAAGAAAGGGACGCCAAAATGAGTCGCTGGTTCCATAAATAAAAAAGCCCTATGACCAGAAACAATAACATGACACCCTCAAAATGAATGTTTCCCGTAAGTTCAATAATCACCAAGGGGTTTAGTGCATAGATTTGTGCCAACGCAACTGGAAGTAATAGTTTTTTCAATAACTGAATTAAAACAACTATGAGAGCGATATCGAAGAAAAAAACGAAAAGCTTGAGAAAGAGAATTGTGAGCGATAGGTCTCCACCAGAAAAAAAAGTAGCGGCCGAAAAAATCCACTGATTAACGGGAGGATAAACTGAGTAATACTCTTGAGAATTGAGAGAAGAAAACACTTTGTTCAATTTTTCTTTATCGAACATATCTTCGTTCATCATGATTTCGGCAGGAGTATATTCGTAGGGGTTTACACCCAAATTATTCAGTTCTCCATCCCAATAAAAACGATAAAAATCATCGGACAAATTGGGAGTTCCGAACAATAACAACAACCGAAACAAGATAGCCAAAACGACTATCTGCTTTCCATTAAAACTCTTATTTGTTACCCAATATAAATAGGCTCCTCCTAATACAACGATTCCTGAAGTAAGGAAAATAAACTCTGAACGATCTATATAATAATACACCAAAATGTACCAAACAACAGAAAGGAAAACAAATAAATAGCGTAGTAATTTTCGAGCAATCATTGTGCGAAATATACAACAAAATAAACACTTAGATGTGTATAAAATACACCCAAAGGCTTATTTATAACAGCGATCCTTCCTACTTTTATATCATTAAAAAAGAAAACCAAATTTGAAAAACGACCAAGAAATAAGAGCTTTAGTTAGTTTATTGGATGATCCAGATGAATTTATTTTCAGCGAGGTACGAAATAAATTAATGGAATTGGGCGGAGACACGATCCCTTTCTTGGAAGAGTATTGGGAAAATAACCCCATCAATCACGAATCACAGGAGAGAATCGAAGATTTGATTCAGCAGATTCAGTTTGATTCTACTTTTACAAAACTAGAAAGATGGATTTCTCTGGAAACTCCTGATTTGTTTCGGGGAGCTATCCTGATTAATCAATTTCAATATCCTGACATGGACCCAAAAGTTGTTTCCGATTCATTGGAGAAAATAAAACGGGACATTTGGTTAGAAATAAATCCAAACCTTACCAGTTTTGAAAAAATAAAGGTGGTGAACAAAATCCTTTTTGAAACCCACGGTTTCAGCGGAAATAAGAAGAATTACCATTCACCGCATAGCTCTTTCCTCAGCAATGTAATAGAAAATAAAAAAGGCAATCCCCTTTCACTTTCTATTATCTATTTGCTTGTTACTCAAGATTTAGGCCTTCCCATTTATGGCGTAAATCTTCCTAGCCATTTTGTTTTGTGTTATTTGGATGAGTTTATGACAAATGTGCATTTATCTGAAATGGAATCTGAAGATGTATTGGTGTATATCAATGCTTTTAATAAAGGTACGATGTTTGATAAAAAAGAAATAGATTCGTTTTTATTCCAATTGAATTTACCGCAAAAGGAAGAATTTTATTCGCCTTGTTCCAATAAGGATATCATTCGGAGAATGATCAATAACCTTGTTTTCTCCTATGAAAAATTAGGGTACACTGAAAAATCTGACACGATGAAAAAAATTCTCTCCTTATTCAGCTAATCAAAAAACGATTCCGATATTTTTTTAGGATCCATTTCCCCAATTTTTTGGTTTTGAATTACCCAAGCTTTTTGACAATACTCTTGTGCAAATCCAACATCGTGAGTGGAAACCAAAATAGTTTTCTTTTTTTCTTTAGCTAAATAAGAAAGCAATTTATAGATCATTCTTCTGTTTTTTACATCCAAAAATGCCGCAGGTTCATCCAATAAAATGACGGGGGTTTCTTGTGCCAATGCCCTGGCAATCATTACTTTCTGAAACTGCCCATCGCTCAGGCTGTTTATTTGATTATCCGCAATTTGATATAAATCTAATGCCTTTATTTGTTCTTGTATTATTCGTTTATCATTAGAAGATAATTTTCCAAATATATTGGTATGTGGCGCTCTGCCTTGAGCGATTAAATCTGTTACAGTAAACCCAAAAATTGAGACCCTTTCAGTAAAGACAGCACTTATCAATTCATGTCTTTTCAATTCTGAATTTCCTGTACTGATAGAACCTGCCAAACAAGGAATTTCGTTAAGGATTGTTTTAAATAAAGAGGTTTTTCCAGCTCCATTCAATCCCATAATACTAATTAATTCGCCTTCTTGGGCAATTAGATTTATTTCTTTGGCTAAGATTGTATTTGAACTGTACCCAATAGTGAGGTTAGATAAAATGAGAGTAGATTGCTGTTCCATGTTACACCATTTTGTTTTTAAATACGATCCAAACTACGATAGGAGCTCCAATAAAACTGGTCACAGCATTCAAAGGAAGATTCCCTTCTAATCCAGGTAATCGTGCAATGATATCACAAATAAGTCCGAGGCAAGCTCCTAATATTAATGTAAAGGGAATTACCCAGCGATGAGTGGACATTTTAATAAAATTACGAGCCAAATGTGGTACGGCTATTCCCAAAAATGCTATTGGTCCGCAAAGTGCAGTAATTAATCCAACTAATACTCCTACAAGCAATATTGCAATCCAACGCGTTTTGGTTACATTCAAGCCCATTGTACGGGCATATTTTTCGCCCATGAGCAACATATCCAAAGGTTTTTGTAAAAAAAACACTGCTATCATGACTATCAGAATTACCAAATAATAGATCCCTAATATATCGAACTCTATCTCTTTGTTGAAACTGCCAAGTCCCCAATAAACAAAAGATTGCAAATTTGTTTTGTCACCATAAAAGCTAAAAATATTGACAATAGAAGAAACAAAATAACCTACCATGAGACCCACGATAAGCAAGGTATTGCTTTTTTTTACATAACGAGAAACACCTAAAATTAACAGAGTTACTGCCATAGCTCCTAATATTGCCATGAAAGAAAGTGTAAGTTTCTCATTCAAAAAAGAAGTACTCACCGACTGGTAAGCAAAAATTCCGAAAGCAACTCCTAATGTAGAGCCCGAAGAAATTCCTAACACAGAAGGTCCCGCCAAAGGATTCCTAAATATTGTTTGCATCAATAATCCAGCAACAGCAATTCCAGCTCCACACATTATTGCGGTTAACGTTCTTGGAATTCTTAATCGATAAATTAATTCATTGGAAAAATCGAAGGGAACCATAACGCTTCCCAAAACCAAACCTAACCCAAATAGGAAGATCAAAAAAATAGAAATACCGATTAATTTCTTGGACAACATCATCTGTAAAAGTAACTATATTATTCCTTAGGTCAAACTAATACACAAACCTCTTCGGAGTTATTTATTTTTGCGGCACAGCGGAAATGTAAATCTGAAATAAGCACACTATTATTTAACTTTTGAAAAATAGCTCAATTTGAATACTCATTGACAAATTATGAAATATAGAAAGTGAAAGGAATGAGAAACTTGCGTTATTTTTGTCTTTTATTCTTCTTCTTTTAAGATTGACAAACCCCACATATTTTGGGGCATTTTTTACAGTATTCTTTTTTCTTTTCTTTGAATTTTTTGCAACATTTCTTTTTACAGCACTTGGATTTACCCATTATTCTTGGTCATTAATTTGCTGCTCTGGGGCCCAATTCAATTACTTCTAGATTTGTTGGTTTTTTGTTGATGATATCAAAGCGAAGTAAAGTCCTTACTTTGTGGAAACCGTGGATGCCGGCAGCTCCAGGATTCATGTATAAAAATCCAAAACGCTTGTCGTATCCAACTTTCAAAATATGAGAGTGCCCACAAACAAAAATATCGGGTGGGTTTCTTTTTAATTCTTCTCTTAAATGAGGAGTGTAAACATATTGTTTGCCTCCAATATGAGTCATCATAACAACAAGACCTTTGCAGGTGAATCGAATAGTTTCTCGAAATTCTGAGCGAGCTTCTGCCCCATCTATATTTCCAAAAACACACTTTAATCTTTTAAACTCTTTTAACCTATCAGTAACTTGTAGATCTCCTATGTCGCCTGCGTGCCATATTTCATCGCATTCGCTGAAATAATCAAATACTTGCTCGTCTAGATAACCGTGTGTATCTGATATGATGCCTATTTTCATGCTAGTTTCTTTCGGGTTTTATGAAAGAAAAACCTATCCCAAATCCAACATGGATACTTCCATAATTGCCTTGGTAATCATCTGAAGTGTGTCCCGAAAACTCTGTTTCGCACACATCTTTTGGTTCGAAACCATGGGTTGAAATTCTGTAACCAACTGAAAAAAAGAAGGAAAAAGCTTCTTCAGTCAAAAGGTAGGCATTGATATTTGGGTTCCAAAAAAGCCCTCTTTTTGTATGAGCAATGTCCATTTCAGAACATTTGGCAGAGGAAGAACGAATCGTTTCTTGTCCAATTTGGATATTCGCTTCGAATAATACATTATCATAAAAGGAATAAAAATAACTCATTTCACCAAAAATACCTTGAAGCTGAATTTTTCCATCAAGCTGCTCGTTTGGACTTGAGTTTAACTTTTGTTCTGATAATTTGAAGTAGGTATAATCGTATCCTGCCCCCACATAAAAATTCTTTGCAAAGGAATAATTTAAGCTCCCAGATATTTGAACAACACCTTGGGCATTTTTATTAAAAAAAATATTTGAAGTAGAAAAAGGAACTCGGAAATTAGTTTTGGCTATTACTTTAGTTAAAGGCTGAATTCTCCCAAAACTCTCGTCTTGCGAATAAGAAGTAAAAGAAACTACGACACTTAGAAGTATACCTCCTAGAACGATATACAATTTGTTAGTTCTCAATGACTATTTTTTTGGTTATTTTCTGGTTTGTGGTTGTTAATTCTAAAAAATAAAAACCATTTACAACAGAAGAAGAATTTAGTTCAAAAGAATGATTACCCCTTGATTTTTCTTCATTAAACAATTCATTTTTTTCAACAAAATTATTGTCGCACAACGCCAACTTCGTGTTACCTGCTGTTCCCAATTTAAACTGAAGTTTTACGGTTCCTGTCACGGGATTGGTAATGTCTTTCATTTCGGAAAAACTTGCATTTAACTTTTGTTTGTCGTTGAATAGCCATTTAACCCACGCATACAAAACCGAACCAATCCAAAAGACTAAAGGCGCTGCAATTAACACCAAAAGGATTATAAAAAAATATCCGATACCATCGTTTCCTATACTCATATTTTATATTCTAAATCTCAAAAAACCAAAAGCGGCAGAAATCATTGGTCTTTCTTGGTTTTGTAAATTAATTAAACTGTTAATATCTCTGGTTGAAAAACCTATTTCACTCAATCCACCAAAAGTTCGTAACACAATACCCACCGGAACTCTTAGAACTTGATTATTCTGTAATACTATCCCAGATGACAAAATCACAGGACCAAGTTTCAAATCTCCTCCAAATGAATAAACCGAAGATACTAAATTTCCTGGTCTGTCGTTGAGAGGAGTTACCACCTCACCTCCAATTTCTAAAATTTTACCAAATTGAATGCTCGCTCCTAGCCTAAAAGTTGAGGGTAAATTCACTCTTTTAGAAAAATTTCCTGCGCGAATATCGACTAAATTATTCAATATACTATCAAAAGTTGTTCCCCCAGAGATTGCCTGTAGCGATCCCGAATCGGCATAAAATCCTTTTATTCGAAACGTTCTTAACAAGGAATCTGCTTGGGCATTGTAGGTGTTTTCTGTCCAGGTAATACTTCCTATATCGTTTACTGCTACTCCAATTTTTATTCGTTTGAAAGCTTTTACATTTAGACCTAAATCTACTCCAAACCCACTTCCCGCAGCCTTTGGAAGTTTGTACTGAATATTGCCATTTGAAAACAATCCTGGGATTCCAGAACCTCCGGCCAACGAGGGTGAATAAGAAACAAAACCATCCAAATTATTATTTGACGCTTCCAAATCTAACAAAGCCATACCTTGAAGATATTTTATACCAACCCCAGCATACAAACCAAACTTTTTATTTTTAAAAATTTTAGTTCCAAACCCAAAATTAAACTCACGAATCCAAGATACTTTTATTTGAGTCCCGTCCAAGAGGTCTGGAATCGTTTTAGGGTTTCTTGAGATTCCGGCTACTAACTTAACCGAAGTGTCACTTCTTAACGAATCATAAGTTACTCGAGAGTTTGCTACTTTATTGATACTACCTCCTTGATTGTAAACCAATGTATCGAAATAGGGAGAACCAAAACCAAAAGAAGCTATATCTGCAAAGTCCTTTGATGTTCGTACATTCATTGAATATCTTTCATTCACGGAAAACCCAATACCCGCAATCTTAGTAGTTACAGCAATTCCAAACAATCGCAGATCTGCATTTAGGCTCATCCCATTTTGCAGGTCCGAGGAAAACTCTTGAAAGTCTGAGTAGCTCGCGTTATCTTTAAATCCAAAACTAAACGGAATGGTAGTTGACTGATTCACCACAGGACTGTTAATAATTGAAGAGCTAAGAGAGAGTCCAGTCTCTAAAAAACCGAAAGCAACTCTTTTTCCCTTAAACTCTTTGGTCCAGGCAAGGTTTGCGGGATTTATTCCAAGAGCCTGATAATCTGTGGCAAAAGTGGTGGACACTCCACGCCCTGTGGAAGTAAAAACACTTCCTTCCGTTTGAGTATATCCAAAAGTTAAGATCAAACAAACAAAAACAGAAAGAATAACAGGTTTCAAACTTAGTAGATTCTAGTTGCCAAATTTTTCAATTACTTGTTGGGTTACGCCAGTTGCTGAGAAACCTCCATCATGGAACAAGTTCTGCATCGTTACATACCTTGTATAGTCCGAAAACATAGAAATACAATAGGCAGCACATGCCTCGGCTGAAGCGTTTCCTAGTGGACTCATTTGCTCAGAATAATTGATAAATTCATCAAATCCTTTTACTCCACTACCCGCAGTTGTCACTGTTGGAGATTGTGAAATGGTATTTACTCTCACTTTTTTAGCTACTCCATAGTGATACCCAAAACCTCTAGCAATAGACTCTAGCAAAGATTTAGCATCGGCCATATCTCCGTAATCTGGAAAAATTCTTTGTGCGGCAATGTAGGTTAATGCCAATACCGATCCCCACTCGTTGAGTGCATCATGCTTTTTACACAGTTGCAAAGTTTTGTGGAAGGATATTGCAGAAACATCGAGTGTTTTGTTATAAAAATCGTGGCTTAATTCTGTGTAATGCTTTCCTTTTCTTACGTTTGGTGACATGCCAATAGAATGCAAAACAAAGTCAATTTTTCCGCCCAAAATCTCTTGAGACTTTACAATTAGGTTTTCTAACTCTTCATTTGATGTAGCATCTGCAGGAATAACTTGAGAATTTGTCTTTTCAGCTAATTCATTTATTTCTCCCATTCTCATAGCAATCGGTGCATTTGTCAAAACAAATTCTGCCCCTTCCGCATGAGCGAGTTCCGCAACTTTCCAAGCGATAGATTGAGAATTCAAAGCTCCAAAAATTATTCCTTTTTTTCCTTTTAATATGTTATTCGCCATTTCTATTTTTTTTTAATGTTCAGTGAACAAAGATAACACATTGCACTCACTTTGAACCCACCATTTAGGGATAAATGTAACAACTAATTGTTAATGAATTTAATCCGTAAGAAAAAGTGGAACTTGAGTATTTACGGGAGGATAAATTAAAATTCCTTTGCTTTCCCTATATTTGCAACAAAGTAAAAGAAAGAATGATTGACGGAAAAAAAATCGTAGTGGTAATGCCAGCCTACAATGCTGAGAACACCTTAGAAAAAACATACGGAGAAATACCTTTTGAAATAGTAGACGATGTGGTATTGGTTGATGATAAATCAAGCGATAACACGAGCGAACTAGCAGCAAAAATTGGAATAAAACATGTAATCATTCACGAAGAAAACAAAGGGTACGGAGGAAATCAAAAGTCTTGTTACAATAAAGCGCTAGAATTGGGAGCAGACATTGTCATTATGCTTCACCCCGATTATCAATACACTCCCAAATTGATACACTCTATTTCTTATTTGATTGCCAACGAAGTGTATCCTGTCGTGTTAGGTTCAAGAATTTTAGGGAATGGAGCTCTAAAAGGAGGAATGCCGCTTTATAAATATATCGCAAATCGATTTTTAACCTTAACACAAAATATTTTGGTGGGTCAAAAACTATCTGAATACCATACGGGGTATCGTGCTTTTTCGAAAGAAGTATTGGAATCAATAAAGTACAACGAAAACTCCGATGACTTTGTATTCGACAATCAAATGCTTTCTCAAATCATCTACAAAGATTTTGAAATTGCCGAAATCACCTGTCCTACAAAATATTTTGACGAAGCATCTTCCATTAATTTCAAAAGAAGTATGACCTACGGATTTGGAGTGCTAGGAACTTCCTTCAAACATTTCTTTACGAGAATTGGGGTATACAACTGGAAACTTTTAAAATAACCTTTGATTAACTTAATTAAAAAAAACTTCGCATTTTTGAGCATTTACCTTGTATTTGCCGCTTTCGTTGTTTTTTTTATCGTGTCATTAGGAAAAATTGAAGCACAACTATATGCCAATCAATTTCATTCGCCTTTTTTTGATTTCACCTTTTTTTGGTCCACAAAAATAGTTGAATGGTTTTCTGTAATAGTGATTTTAGTAATCCTTATTTTTAAAGGAGCAAAATATGCCCTCAACGGGTTGTTTATTTATGTTGTAACCGCTCTTATCACTTTTTCCCTAAAGCGGTTGTTCTTTTTCCATGAATTAAGGCCCACTTCGCTCATTCCTGATTTACGATTGCTTCCCTGCGATTATGGCCTCACTCAATTAACGAGTCATTCCTTTCCTTCGGGCCATACAACTGCTGCATTTACTCTTTTTTGCTACCTTTCTATTATTTCTCATCATAAAACACTCGGAATACTCTACGGATTAATTGCAGTCTTGATTGGGTACTCGAGAATCTATCTTTCTCAGCACTTTTTCCAAGATATTTTGGCTGGTGCCACAATTGGTGTTTTTGTTACATTTGTTTTGTTCTATTTGTTTGATAAAATTAATTATGGCAAATGGGCTACACGTCCTTTAATTACCAGAATAAAATGAGTCAATCTCAAAAACATATTCTTTTCCTGCTCGCTTTAGGCGCTTTGTTTTTCTTTCCATTTTTGGGGAATGTGCATTTATTTGATTGGGATGAAATAAATTTTGCCGAATCGGCAAGAGAAATGATTGAAACGAATGATTTCTTTCGCGTTCAAATAAACTACGAACCATTTTGGGAAAAACCCCCTTTCTTTTTTTGGTTACAAGTTCTATCAATGAAACTATTTGGCATTAATGAATTTGCAGCTAGGTTTCCCAACGCACTTTTGGGATTAATCTCATTGTTAACTCTTTACGGCATCGGAAAAAAACTAATCTCTCATAATTTTGGCCTTATTTGGAGCCTTGTTTACTTCGCCTCTTTTCTTCCTCACATGTATTTCAAAACTGGAATCATTGATCCTTTCTTTAATTTTTTTATTTTCCTTTCTCTTTTCTTTCTCATTCTCACCATTGAAAAACCAACTAATAAAAAGTTAAACTCACTTGTGTCTGGAGGTTTCATTGGGTTGGCAATCATAACCAAAGGTCCTGTAGGATTATTACTACTCATCCTTACGTTACTCATCTTTTTAATTGCCAAAAAAGGAAAAGTGAAAATAAAACCCATTACAGTTTTCTTGTTCTTTATCAGCTCTTTAGTTGTCACTTTTCTTTGGTTTGGTTACGAAACCATTACCAATAGTCCTTGGTTTATTCTAGAATTCATTCAGTATCAAATAGAGCTACTAACCGAACCTGTTGCGGGCCATCAGCAACCATTTTTCTACCATTTTGTGGTTGTGCTTTTAGGCTGTTTTCCCATGTCTATTTTGGCTATCCCTATGTTTTTCAAAAAAGAGGCGAACATTCCTTACAATTATTTGTTGTGGATGAAAATACTTTTTTGGGTAGTCATGATTTTGTTTACGATCGTGGAAACAAAAATTGTGCATTATTCATCCATGAGCTATTTACCGCTCTCCTTTTTGGCTGCTGGATATTTATACTTCTATTTTGAACCAAAAGTAAACTCGCTCGAATTTAAAATTACCCGAGTTGCTTTACTCTCCATCGGTCTTATTTTTGGAATCCTGTTGACACTTGTTCCTTTGATTTTTAAAAACCACCATTGGGTTACTCCGTTCATCAATGATCCTTTTGCGGTAGCTTCTTTCCAAAATCCGATCGATTGGCAAGGCTGGGAGTTTGTATTTGGTTTGGTTTTCATTGGTGGACTCATGGTCTCGTTTGTGTTTTTTAATCAACGAAAAACAAATCAGTTTCTCATTTCTATTGTATTATCCTCAGGGATTACACTTTTGGGATATTCACTTTTTATCGTGCCGAAAATAGAACAGTTTTCTCAAGGCCCAGCGATCGAGTTTTACGAATCTCTTCAGAATAAGGATGTGTATATTACAACAATAGGGTTTAAAAGTTATGGACATTTCTTCTATTCAAAAATGCATCCAAGAAATAAAAAAGACGGAATCCAAAAAATAAAAATCGCTTATTTAAACAATTTGAAAAGCCCCAAAGATTACGACCCATCTGAGGCGAATTCGCTCACAAATGAATGGCTATTGAAAGGAAACATAGATAAAGACGTATACCTAGTTACTAAAATCACAAAACGAGAAGAGATGAAACAATACACTGACTTACGTTTCATAAAAAATAAAGGTGGGTTTGATTTTTATGTGAGACAACCGAAATAAACAATCATGAAAAAAACAATTTTAATCTTCTTTGTATCAGGAAGTATATTTGCTCAAGGTCCTGTAGATGGCTTTATGAAAAAGAAAACTGAATTTTCTTTAGGCCTTTCATTTTCAAGAGAAAAAGCAAATAAAATCTTTGCTGGACCAAACTTAGTTTCATCAAACAGAACCACTAGAGCAGCTAGTTTTTTTGGCATTTATGGCATTACAGATAAATTAAACATACAAGTTGGAATCCCCTATTTAGATGTAAACAATGGAATCGAGAAAGGGTTTCAAGACGGAAGTATTTACCTGAAATACAACCTACTAAAAAAAGAGAATCTATTTGGAGAAATTCGCACTATGGTAGCAGCCGGATATTCAGACCCTTTATCTAATTACCAAACTGGAAACTCCAGTTCTATAGGACAAATGGCCATGGCAGGAGATGCCAGAATAATCGTTCATCAAAGCTTTAAATCAAACTTATTCGCCACATTACAAGGAGGATACATCTTCAAATCGGAACCTACTCCCGATGCGATAGCTTCCTCTCTAAAAATTGGCTATACGGGTAAATTGTATGTAGATGTCTATTATGAACTCATACACGCTCTTGGCGGAACAGATTACAGAGGAGTTGGAGATTTGCAACCAACTTCAGCTCGAGGAGGATTCGAAAGTTTGGGATTTAGTTATCAAAAAATAGGCGGAACAGTTTACTACGGTATCCACAAACATTTTGGAGCATTTGGAGGAGTTTCTTACATTTTGGATGGAAGAAATGCGTTTAAAAATACTGGTTTCAGTTTAGGCTTTGTGTTTCAGTAACTTTGTGAATCAAAAAAATGATTAAATTTAATAGCACTGGCTCCTACTTTTTTATCAACCAAACTCACAATCATCCATGAAAACATGCCTATTAAAATTGCTTTTTATTTCTTTACTAGTTCTTTCTTGTGAATCGAAAGCTGAAGAAAAAACGAATGATTCCAAAAAAGAAATTGTTCAGACAGAAAGGCGAACTAAAGAAAAGACAGAATCAATTAAAAAAGAGAATGTTGATTCAGATAGTGTCCCTATCATTGCTCCTATCAAAAGTGAGACTGCAATACAAGAAATGGAGGAAATGGAAATTTCAAACGATCCAGTAAAAAAAGAATCGATTGAACTTGAAGAATCCGAGCAAATAATTGATTCGATAAAAGCTCCCGAAACAAAAATAATTGCCGAGCCTCACAAAATTTGGGATCAATTAACTCGAAAACATATTAGTAGTGAAGGAAAGGTAAACTATGCGGGTTTTTTAGCTGACAAAAAGGAATTGATGAACTACCTAACTGAATTAAAAGAATTGCATCCTAAGCTTGCTTCATGGAACAAAAATAAGCGTCTCGCCTACTGGATAAATATGTACAATGCTGTCACAGTCCAACTTATTGTTGACAATTATCCCGTTGCGTCCATTACCGATTTGAAATCGGGAAAACCGTGGGATACTGAGCTTATAGAATTAAGCGGTATTGCCTACACTTTGAACGTGATTGAAAATAAGATAATTCGTCCTAGATTTAACGAACTTAGAATTCATTTTGCAGTAAATTGTGCAGCGAAGTCTTGCCCAAAAATAATGAATAAGGCATGGACGGAACACAACCTGGAAAGAGCTTTAACGAGCCAGACTAGAGCTTTTTTGGAAAATAAAGAACAGAATACTTTGAAAGAAGATGAAATTATTATTTCAAAAATATTTGAATGGTATAAAGCGGATTTTGGATCGTCCAATGAAGGGATAATACAGTTTATCAACTCCTATTCTAACAAAAACATAAACGCAAATGCCAAAGTAAGTTACAACGAATATGATTGGACTTTAAATTCTAAATGATCATGGAAAATCAGGTAGTTATTATTGGAAATGGAATAGCAGGTATAACGACTGCTCGTCATCTAAGAAAAAACGATTCGAAAGCCATCATTACAGTAATTTCAGGAGAAACGGAACATTTTTTTTCTAGGACTTCACTGATGTACATTTTCATGGGACACATGCGGTACAAAGACACAAAACCCTACGAAGACTGGTTTTGGAAAAAAAACAGAATTGAGTTGATCTTTGGGATTGTAAATTATGTAGATTTTGAACAACAAACACTTCATCTCGAGTCCCAAACTATTTCTTATGACAAACTCGTAATTGCGACAGGTTCTTCTCCCAATAAATTTGGTTGGAAAGGAGAGAATCTTCCTGGAGTTCAAGGTTTATATAGCAAGCAAGATTTAGATGAGTTGGAATCCTCTACTGCAGATTCGAAAGTAAAAAATGCAGTAATTGTTGGAGGTGGACTGATCGGAGTGGAATTTGCCGAAATGTTGCATTCTCGCGGAATTAAAGTGACTTTTTTGGTAAGAGAAAATAGATTTTGGGGAGGAGTTTTACCCATTGAAGAAGGCGAAATGATCGCACGCCACATGAAATATGACCACCATATCGATGTTCGATTAGAAGAAGAATTGGACGAAATTATTGAGGGAGAAGATGGTCGTGCTTGTGCAGCGGTTACAAAAAAAGGAAAACGAATTGAATGCCAATTAGTTGGACTTACTGTTGGGGTCCGCCCAAATATTGATTTCTTGAAAAATACCAACCTAAATATTGGCAAAGGAATTAAAGTAAATGACTACTTAGAAACCAATATACCCAACGTGTATGCGGCAGGAGATTGCGCTGAAGTACAAAATCCTTTGGCTGGTAGAAAACCTATTGAAGCCGTTTGGTACGTTGGCAGAATGATGGGAGAAACTCTCGGGCAAACTCTTGCGGGCAATAAAATCGCATATGAACCCGGAATTTGGTTTAATTCGGCAAGGTTTTTTGATGTGGAATATCAAACTTATGGCAATGTCGCTGCAAATAAACAAGAAAACGAATCAACTTTTTATTGGAAACATCCCGTAAAACCAATTTCATTTAGAGCTGTTTTTGATAAAGAAACTCGAGCTTTGATCGGCATAAATAGTTTTGGAATTCGATTGAGACATAAAGTCTGTGACAAATGGATTAAAAATAAAACATCAATTGAGACTGTGCTAACAGAATTAAAAGATGCGAATTTCGATCCTGAGTTTTACAAGCAGTACGAACAAGAAATTATTGCATTATTCAATCAGGAGAACGGCACCTCGATCAAACCTAGGAAAAAGAATTTATGGGCTATTTTTGGTAAAAATTAATTTTTCTAAAACCCGGATAAAACCCGTACTTTTGAAAAAAAGTAAGTAATGTCCAGTTTTCACGATTTTAAAATATCTAAATATTTACTCAACGCACTTGAGGATTTAACTATTACAACCCCTACACCTATCCAAGAACAGTCTTATTCTGTGATTAAATCCGGTAGGAATGTAATTGGAATTGCTCAAACGGGAACGGGAAAAACGTTGGCTTTTTGTTTACCTTTTTTAGATGGATTAAAATATTCTGAGCAAAAAAATCCTCGCGTACTTATTTTGGTGCCTACCAGAGAACTTGTGCTTCAGGTGGTAGACAATGTGAAAGATTACTCTAAATACATGACTACGAGAGTTGTAGGTGTTTATGGAGGTACAAATATCAACACACAAAAACTTGCCGTAGGTGCTGGTGTAGATGTATTGGTGGCTACTCCAGGAAGATTATATGATCTTGTGATGCATCGAGCATTGAGCCTTAAATCAATACAAAAACTTGTGATTGATGAAGTAGACGTGATGTTGGACCTTGGATTTCGTTTCCAATTAACCAACATATTTGAGTTATTGCCCGAGAAACGCCAGAATACGATGTTTTCGGCAACTATGACTGATGAAATAAAAGAGCTTATTGAAGCCTTTTTTATTGCGCCAATCACTATTTCGATTGCCGTTTCGGGAACTCCACTGGCCAATATTAAGCAGGTGGCTTATCCGGTTCAGAATTTTTATACCAAAGCAAATTTACTGCTTCACTTGCTGAAAGACAAAGACCAATTCAAAAAAGTACTCATTTTTGTATCCAGCAAAACCAATGCTGATAGACTATTTACTGCAATGGAAGAAAAATTTGGTAGAGAATTGGGGGTTGTTCATTCCAACAAATCGCAAAATTACCGGATAAAATCTATTAAGCGATTTGATGAAGGAACCAATCGAATCCTTATCAGTACAGATGTGATGGCAAGAGGACTTGATTTGGACGAAGTTTCTCATGTAATAAACATGGATACACCGAACTATCCAGAAAACTACATGCATCGAATAGGAAGAACCGGGAGAGCTGAGAAAAAAGGGAATTCTATCCTACTTTATACCGAAAAGGAAATTGTGCATAAAGAGAAAATAGAAACATTGATGGAAATAGAAATTGAAAAGAAAAAATTCCCTGAAACCGTCTCCATCTCAAACGAACTCACACCAGATGAGCGTCCAAAAGTAAAAGAACTCAATATTCATGCAAAAAGAGACGAAACAAGAGGAGCTAGTTTTCATGAGAAAAAAGAAAAAAACTTATTAAAAAACTCCGGAAACCCTAGGAAAAGAAGAAAAGACCTCAAATATAAAAAACCCAAAACCAGGGGTGATCAAAACAAAATAAGAAGAAAACCTAAAAAAGGAGATGGTAGATAGTTTTGATAAGTAACAACACAAATAATCCTGTTATTGTGAAAAATCGCCACTTTATTTTGAACAAACCTTATGGATACCTGTCGCAATTTATCCGTACAGAAACTGTACGGAAAAACAAAAAACTCCTGGGCGGGTTAGGTGATTTTCCTGAAGGAACCATGGCAATTGGTAGGTTGGATGAACACACCGAAGGACTTATTTTTTTGACAACAGATGGCAAAGTGAGCCATCAAATAAGAAGCAAAAAAGTAGAAAAAGAGTACTATGTTCAAGTAGATGGCGACATCACCCAAAAAGCGATTAACCAACTAGAACAAGGAGTAGAAATCACTGTAAAGAAAGAGAAATACACAACATTGCCGGGCAGTGCATTTCGATTAAATCCAAAGCCAAATTTCCCTGAAAGAGGAAAAAAAATAAGAGACGAACGTCATGGCCCAACTAGCTGGATTTCGATTACCATTACGGAAGGAAAATATAGACAAGTACGAAAAATGACCGCGGCAGTTGGGTTCCCAACTCTTAGGTTAGTGAGAGTAAGAATAGGAAATGTGTCCTTAGGCAAGTTAAAAAGTGGAGAATGGAAAGAAGTGACCGAATTTTAATTCTAGCCGAATCGCCTTAACAAAACTCATCCCAGAATCCAGGATAACTTTTTACCACAACTTGGGGATTCTCTATCTCTACATGCTCTATTACGGCAGCCAATGGCGCAAATGCCATTGCCATGCGATGATCGTGATAAGTGGAAATAGATACCTGATTTGGAATTGCTCCTTTCTTTTTTAATTCAAAGCTATTTTCATCCAACATCTCAAGCGAATAGTTCAATTTTTCTGCTTCATTTTTTAGTGACTGAATTCGATTGGTTTCTTTATAGACCAAATGAGATACTCCATGAAATATTCCATTTATTCCCAACCCAATACAAGTCACTACGAATGTTTGAACCATATCTGGAATAGACGAAAAATCATACTCAAAAGTGGTAATTTTTGGTTCAGAAGTTTTTACTATTTCTACACCCGTTCTTCCTTCTAGAGTCGAAACTCCAAAACTTTTAAATATATTACTTACCTCTCTATCTCCTTGAATACTATTAGTTTTAACTCTTTGTAGCTGAAGTTTAGAATTAATAGGAAGGAAACTAATCAATTCGTACCAATAAGACGCAGAAGACCAATCTGCCTCTACCTCTATCCGGTTTGCAAAAAAGTGAATAATGGGCAAAACAGAAATTGTTTTTGACTCCTCTTTCACTGAAACACCCATACGCTTAAGTATAGAAATAGTCATGTTGGTGTAAGACTTTGATTTGGGTTCGCCAGTTTGTTCAACAACCAGACCTTTCTCTAAAAACGGAGCAATAAGCAAAAGTGCAGAAACATACTGACTACTTATTTCTGCATTCACTTCAACCTTTCCGCCACTCAATTGTTTTCCATTGATTTTAATGGGCGGAAAACCTTTTATTTCGAGGTATTCAATCTCAGCACCCAAACTTCTTAAAGGCTCTACAAGCTCTTTGATAGGTCGTTTCTTCATTTCCTCCGAGCCAGTAAGAATCACTTCAGAATTTCCAATTGCACACACAGCAGTTAAAAATCGAAAACAAGTCCCAGCGTTCTTTACATTCAATTCTCCCGATAATTCTTTTTTAGCCAATATAGTTTGCAACAGTTGTGAATCATCAGCATCCGAAACCCCTAATATATCAAAAGAATTACCCTGAAGATACTGCAACACCAACAAGCGGTTACACACACTTTTAGAGGCGGGCAATCGGACAGAATGCTTGAGAGGAAATTTTTTATTTAAATTGTTAAAAATCAATTAATTAAATTCTTTTAGTTAAGTAAAAGTTTAAACATTTTTCAACGATTTCATCTTCAACAAAATAGTCAATTTTACAAGATCCAATTCCATCAATAAGAGTAAAATTCAGCTTTCCATCTTCGTTCTTTTTATCGTTCTTCATTTCTTCCAAAATAGAGCCGATCATTTGTGGCTCAATATCAATTTTATCAAAATAGGAATTAATTACTTGTTCCACTTCCGTAAATTCTGTTTCTGATATCAAACCACGTTGTAAAGACAAGTAACTTTCACAAATCATACCGGCAGCTATTGCTTCTCCGTGCAAAACTTCTCCCATAAAGTACGATTCAATTGCATGTCCAACGGTGTGTCCGAAATTAAGTGATTTTCTCCGTCCAGTTTCCTTAAAATCTGACACCACAATTTCCTCTTTCACTTGAATGCACGTTGCTACAATAGATTCTAGGTTTAACAGCAGATTTTCTTTATCCTTCAATAGCTCAAACAAGCTCTTGCTGGCGATTACACCATACTTAATAACTTCTCCTATGCCTGAAATGAATTCTCTCTGTGGAAGTGTTCTTAAAAAACCTATATCGGCATACACAAACAAAGGGTGAGCAAATGTGCCTACTTGGTTTTTTGAGTATTCCAAATTCACTCCCGTTTTTCCTCCAATGGCAGCGTCAACCAGGGACAAAAGGGTTGTGGGAATATGAATAAAATCAATTCCTCGTTTGAATGTAGAAGCCACAAAGCCTCCCAAATCTGTTATTACTCCACCTCCTAGGTTTATCAGTAAAGATTTTCTGTCTGCACCTGTATCAATTAAAGAGCGCCAAAGTGACTCGGCAATTTCTAGTGTCTTAAAATCCTCTCCCGGATCCAAAACTAACAAATTAGCCTCCTTCAATTCGTTCGATTTTTCGAGTAAAAAAGGAAGACAATCTACTTTTGTATGCTCATCTGCCAGAATGTAAATGTTGGTCCATTTTTTATTATAACCAGTTAGAGCTGAATCAAATTCAGCTATGGAACCTTGATAACATTTTGGCAAATACATAATTAAGTTTAGGCTAGTTCAAGCTTATTGACCTGAACTAATTGTTCGTAAATAGCATCCCATAATCCAATTCGACAAGCGAGAGATTGTTGGGCGACTTCCATTGCTTCCTCCCATTTTTCTGGGTCATTGTTGCATAATTCATCCATCATTTCTAAAGACAAAGGACCGTGTTCATCACCGTCCAACTCAATGTGCCTTTCAAAATAGTAGCTTAACTTTGTGTATTTCTCATTGTGAGGGTCAGCTTGTTTAAGCAATTCCACAAACATATCTGGAATAATATCTTCTCTTCCGAAAGTAAAAGATGAGGCGATTAAATGAGGTTTTTTAGTTCTTATTAGTTCAAAACTGTAGGCAACAAAAGACCTAACATTCGGATGTAATTTTACTGAATCTAGAGCGATTTCAATCGTATCACCTTGTTTTATTCTCTCAATAAAAGTAGTTATTTTAGTCGTGTCTGCTCCTATTTGAGCCATTGAATCTTTGTACATTTCAAAATGACTCTTTGCCTCACCCAGTTCATTCAAATCACTCTCTTCCCCGTGAACAATCTCGTTAATGAATCTGGCTAATTTTCCATTCTCCTTTGGCACCCACGGTACCGAAACTGTCGTAAGCTCTATTTGGATAGATTTCAATAAAGACATAAAATCCCATACAGCAAATACGTGATTCTCCATGAACACTTTGATGTCGTCCATATTACCCAAAGCGGAATACAATTTATGATTCCTTAGCTCATTTCTTAACTTTCCTAATTTATCCTCGATCATTCTTTCTAATTCCATGCTACAGTTTGTTTATTGGTTAATACGAAAGTACATCTTTCATAGTGTAAATGCCACTTTTGTGATTAACAATCCACTCGGCTGCCAAAACAGCTCCACCAGCAAATCCACTGCGATTGTGAGCCGTGTGCTTAATTTCAATTTCGTCAGTAGTAGATTTGTAGAAAATTGAATGAGTGCCAGGAACTTTGTCAATTCTTTTGGAAGTGATTGATAATTCCTCTTGCTGGTCTGATTCCTTATTTACCCAAGATTTTTTGTTGTCGATTTTGGCTATAATTTGCTCAGCCAAAGTGATTGCGGTTCCGCTTGGCGCATCCAGTTTTTGGGTATGGTGAATTTCTTCTGCCTCCACTTTGTACTCTTTGTGGTCATTCATGAGTTTTGCCAATTCTTGATTCAGCTTAAAAAATAAATTTACACCAATACTAAAATTAGTGGCATACACGAGAGATTGTTTTTTTCTTGTACAAATAGCTTTCACTTCTTCCAACGAATCGTACCAACCTGTTGTACCCACTATAACAGGAACGTTGGCCTCAAAACATTTTTTTATGTTCGATAACGCAAACTCTGGTTTACTAAATTCAATTGCTACCTCTGCCAGCTGCAGTTCCGAAATATCAAATTCAGTATTCTTTGAGGACACTTTCAACACAATTGTATGTCCCTTTGAAATGGCTACTTTCTCAATCTCGTGCCCCATCTTTCCGTAACCCAACAATGCTATTTTCATTTTTCTTTTGATTAATGTGTGATTTGCAATTAAAAAATCTGCTACAAAGTTAAGAGTCTTGTAGATATTCTTACAAAATCTCATGGATATTCCTATTTTTACTAAAAAAACACCTATTTGTATGACTATCTATTTCAAGTTTTTTTCTTACTCGATTGTTGCATTTGTTTTATTTAATTGTAATTCAGTTAAAAAATATAACGAAACAATTAATGCAAAACACTCCGTTGAAGAAATCAGAAATGACATTGATTTTACCTTTAAGAAAATCGAAAAACTTCACCCAAACCTTTATTGGTTTATTGCGAAGGAAGAGCTAGCCAGGAAAGTAGACAGTGTAAAGAATTCTATATCAGAGCCACTTACGAGTAAAGAATTTTATTTTATACTTTCACCATTAGTTTCTGAAATACGACAAGGACACAACTCCGTCAATTTTCCTTTTGATAAATATGAAAAAGAAGAGTTTGAAAAAAGGTTTGAAAACACCAAAAATGACTTCACAAAACTTGAATTTGAGAGAGTAGAGGATAAAATTATTATCTCGGAAGTGTTTGACTCAATTAAGACATTGAAATATGCCGAATTATTAAAAATTGATTCATTTGAGGTAAAAGACCTAATAAAAAAGCATAACTTTTTGCGGTCTAGTGACGGTTTTAACACTTCATTTTACGAACGAAGAGAAGGCTTGTTTCTTCCATCCTATTACAGAATAGAAAACCCAACGTTTGATTCTGTAACACTTACTTTAAAGCAGAGTGAAGTGATTTTCGATACTACTTTTTATAGAGTAATAGATTCCACAAAATTGGATAAAAACCAAATCAAAAAAGAAAAAACGTCTAAAGAAGAAGATGACAAAAAAGAAGAAAGCGATTCTTTAACAAAAAAAGAAGACACAAATAAACCAAACCGCATTCGAGGCTACGATAAAAAGACAAAAAGATACACCAGAAATTATGAGTTCATGAAAGACTCTTGTGTAGGCTATTTAAAAATACGTGGGTTTATGAATGGTCCCTACTCCGCTTTATACGATGAGTTTTTTGAATTGGTTGATTCTGCTAACTCTAGCACAGTAATTTTAGATTTGAGAAATAACTTGGGCGGAAGATTAAATGAGATTCATTATTTAATGGAATACCTTGCTCTTGAAGAGTTTATTACAATTGAACCCATGGAAGCAAACACAGCCATTCCTCGCACAAATTCATTGTGGAGCTCAAATAATCAGCCTGTTCTCATTCTTATTAAAAGTATGGTAACCCCTTTTCTGTATGCGTATGAAAAATCAACTTCCCGAAAGAAAAACGGAGTTTATTACCATAAAATGAAATCGAGTAAGCATACCGTACCAAGAGAAAATTCATTTAAAGGAAAACTGTATGTGTTGGTGAATGGAAATTCATTTTCTGCCTCGTCAATCCTTGCGAGTAACCTGCAGGGATCTGGAAGAGCAACTATTGTAGGTGAAGAAACTGGAGGAACTTTCAATGGCACTGTTGCGGGAGTTTTCAAACCTTTAAAACTTCCAAACTCGAAGCTAACTGTGCAGTTTGGGCTTGGGATGATTAAAGCGCCATACACGGAAGCGCCAGACGGAATGGGAGTAATTCCAGACATTACAATTTTACCTACACTTTCTCATCGCAAAAAAGGAATCGATACTGAACTTGAATGGATCTTGAATGAAGTAGAAAAGAATAAAAAAGTGAAAAACACATTGCCCGAAAAAAAGTGAAAGTGATTTAGGAGTTCGAAGAAAAGAACATTCCACCGATTCAAGAATTTGAAAAAGAGTAAACTTATTTGAACCGAAGAGAGAGACTAAGACCCGTATAGGATTGATTAAATGCGGTAATACCAAATCTAGGTTGGACTGTCATACTCAGATTTTTGTCTACATTAAAATTAAATAAATGTGCATCAACGTTTGCATCAATTATATTCAAAGTGTAGGCCAAGGCGCTAAAAATAAACATGTTGTCCCTCCACTTCCTATGGTAATCCGAAAACTCGAGCAATTGACTATCATTAAATCTATTGAATTCACTATTTTTAAAAGACCCTGAATTTGCCTGTCGATGACTCAATTCGTCTCTCATTGATTTGAATTCTCCATGGTTGATCACCGCGGCAGCAACACAACCTCCAATGGCAGCGTACACAATGGGTATTTTCCAATACTTTTTATTGTAGGCCTGACCTAAACCAGGCAATATTGCTGAATAAATCGTGGCTTTTTTGGGTGAATGAATTGAATCTGCAAACAGTCCTGTTCTCCCCTGAGACAAAGAACTACTATAAGTTCCACAAAGTAAAATAAGAATAAACGAAAGGATCCTCAGTTTCATATAGATTCTAGTTTAATAAATCTAAAATCTTCCTCAAATGATCTTGGTCCACAAACTGAATGGTAATCTTTCCATTCCCTTTATTTGTTTTGGTAATTGCTACTTTCGCATCATAGTGCTTAGAGATTTCTTCCTTTAGCTTTTGTTCTTCATAAGACAACGAATATCTCGATGTTTTTGATTTTGATTCTTTGGGTTTGTTTAGGTTTTGAACAAGTTCTTCTGTTTTTCTTACAGATAATTTTTCGTCTACTACTTTTCTATAAAACTTAACCAACGTAGATTCATCTTCTACACCTAACAATGCTCTTGCATGGCCCATCGTAATAGTTTTGCTCGAAAGCGCCAATTGAATTACATCTGGCAATTTAAGTAATCGCAAATAATTCGTAACCGTAGATCTATTTTTACTCACCTTCTCCCCTAGTTTTTCTTGGGTAAGTTCACATTCATCTAACAATCGTTGGAAACTTATGGCAACTTCAATAGGGTTCAAATCCTGACGTTGAATATTTTCAACAATCGCCATTTCTAGCATTGCTTGATCATTGGCAATACGAATGTAAGCAGGAACTTCTGTAAGACCGACAATTTGGGAAGCTCTAAATCTTCTTTCTCCCGAAATCAGCTGGTACTTTCCATATCCAATTTTTCTGACAGTAATTGGCTGAATCAATCCATGTTCCTTGATTGAATTAGAGAGGTCGACAAGCGCTTCTTTTTCAAACTCGGTTCTAGGTTGAAAAGGATTCACTTCAATGTCTTTTACTGAAATATTGGAAACACTTCCTACAGAAGCATTTACCATCGATTCTTTTGATGAAGTGATGTCTGTTTCGTTATTTTCTAACAAGGCACCCAAGCCCCTTCCAAGTCCACTTTTTTTCTTTGCCATTAGTTTATAATCTTATCTTCTGCCTTTATCTTTGTCAAGTCGTTATTTTGCAAAACCTCTTTTGCCAGGTTCAAGTAGTTAATTGCTCCCTTGCTTGATGCATCCATCATAATCACAGATTCTCCGTAACTGGGTGCTTCTCCCAATTTTGTGTTTCTGTGAATAATCGTATCAAATACCATTTGTTGAAAATGAGTTTTCACTTCATCTACTACCTGATTGGATAAATTCAATCGAGTATCGTACATGGTAAGTAGAATTCCCTCAATTTCTAATTCTTGATTCAATTTATTCTGCACTATTTTTATTGTATTGAGAAGTTTTCCTAGGCCTTCTAGTGCAAAATACTCGCACTGAACAGGAATAATTACCGAATCGGAAGCGACTAGCGAATTAATCGTAATTAAACCCAAAGAAGGAGAACAATCTATCACGATAAAATCGTAAGAATCTCTCACCTTGTCTAGGTTGGCTTTCAGCATGTATTCTCTGTTTGGCAAATTAATCATTTCGATTTCTGCTCCTACTAAATCGATGTTCGAAGGTAAAATATCTACAAATGGTGTTTCAGTGGTAAGAATAATATCTGAAATTTCAACTTCATTTATGAAACAATCATAGATGCTTGCTTTTACATTTTTAGGGTCATGACCCAATCCCGAAGTGGAATTGGCTTGTGGATCAGAATCTACAATCAATACTTTTTTTTCTAAAACTCCCAAACTAGCTGCTAGATTTATAGCTGTAGTAGTTTTTCCTACCCCCCCTTTTTGGTTCGCTATTGCAATTATTTTTGCCATATATTAAATTAATTCTTTTTCTTCTCCTATGTTAAAAACCTCAAATCTAAATTCTTCAAACCCTATTTTTGCCTCCTCTATGTCAACTTTTATTGAATCAAACGTATCGTAATGCATCGGAACTACTGTATCCGCATTTACCAAATAAGCGGCTTCTATTGCATCATTTATACCCATTGTAAACACATCCCCAATTGGCAAAAATGCAAAATCAACGAAGCTAAATTCTTCTTGAATCAACTCCATGTCTTTGTGGAGCCCTGTATCGCCTGCAAAATAAACTACTTTTTCTACTTCATCTTCTTCAAACACGAAGATAAATCCAGCTGCCAATCCTCCATAGCTTCCATCGGGCATAGAGCTAGAATGCAAAGCACTTACCATTTTGATGGCACATCCTTCGACATGAAAAGCTCCGCCAATGTTCATCCCTATAGTGTCTTTGATTCCTTTGTTTTGAAACCAACTGGCCACTTCAAAATTAGCTATTACAGTTGCTTTGGTGTTTTTGTAAATTATTTCGGTATCAGCAACATGATCTTCGTGACCGTGAGTAAGCAAAATATAATCTGCCTCAATGCTCGACACATCTATCGACTTTGCTAATTCATTGGGTGTAATAAACGGATCGATAAGAAATTTATTCTTTCCAATTTCAAGTCTGTAACAACCATGTCCGTAATATGTTGCTTTCATTTAATTTTGTTTCTTATAAAGATAGTGAAATCCTCTTTTTACTCTCAATTGATTTATTAACAATGACTGAAAATAGAAAGATTGTGTTCATTAATTTACTTGAATCAGCTCATAGTCTTTATAAGCCAAAATAAACACGGATTGATTTTCAAATCCACTATTTTTGTCACTTCTTTTTAGTTTATAGTTTGATTGTAAAAGCGGCACCTGAACTTCGTTGTAATGATTTGCGTAATCCTTACTAAAGTTGGATAAACCAACTCCATGAAAAAATGCAACATCATATCCCATAAAAGAAAACTTACTTGGTTCTGAACCAAACTTTGCTCTGTATTTTTTCACAAAATCAACCACAATTGAATCACTGTAATCAATGAAGGAAGAAGTAGTTACATGTAAATTATACTTCATTTTTTGGCTCGTTTCAATTTCATCATACTCCAAAAAATTCTCCAAGGCAAACACTTCAATTTCATACCCTTTCATTCGACTTTTTGTCATTATGATATTTAATTGAGTAAAAAAACTAGACGACATCCCTTTTTCGATTAAAGGCAAGACAATCACGTTCTTTTTTCCTTTAACCAATTTAGAATCAAATCCTTTCATGGAGGAATAGGAAGTCAAACTAAACGAACTTGGTTTACTTCTGTAGTTAGTTGATTTACCAAGAACTGCTTTTGCAAATTCATCAGAAAATAAAGTTGCTAAATACTTTTCTTTCTTTGATTTGCCAGAAACACAAATTATATTCTCCGAATTTCTATTCGTTGCGAGGTACTGAGCCAAGTAATTAATTTGAGCAGGAAAAGAAGTTTTTAGTTCAGTCACGAAAGGATTGTTAAATAACAATTGATTTGACTGACTTACCGGGCAAACCGCTTGAATTTGATTAGTTTTAGCGAAATTTGCAACCTGTTTGTAAGGTTTTTCAAAGAATGGACCAATAATTAAGTCGCTTGATTTTACATCATTAGTTCTCAACTGTTTTTTCACTGTGACTGTGTCATTTTGAGTATCAAACACTTGCAAAGCGAAGGAAGAACCGGATAAAGAAAGTGAATCTAGTGCTAAAAGTACACCTTGATAAAAATGAGTGCTCATTTCTGTGTAAGGATGAGTCCTCTTCGGTTTGTTTACTTCTTCCGGAATTTGCGCGTTTTTATCAAGCATAAAAGGCAAAAACAAAGAGATTGAGTAAGATTCTTTCATTCTCATCTCATTCAGTTTCTCTTTCAATGGATTAATCTTATTAATCGAGTCAAGATTCCCTTTGGGCAAAATTGGCTCACCCAATGATATATTGATGTCCTTCCAATAATTGTTGGGTAAAGCGATAATTAATTTATCCCCTTCTTTCAAACTTTCAACTCCTGGATTTGATTGTTTCAGTACTTCCACAGTCGTGTTGTACTTTTTTGAAATTCCGTAAAAAGTCTCACCTTTTTCAACTGTATATTGAATCAGTTTAGATTCTCCTTTCGGCACTTCCTTAACTATTGGTTCTGATTTTTCAATTTCTTTTACGCTATTAGACACAATAATCTTATCACCAATTGCAATATTTTCATTCAATCCTGGATTAAGTTTTTTTAGTTGACTTAAAGTAATTCCGTACTTTTTTGTGATTCCGTATAAAGTTTCACCTCTCGCCACTGTATGATATTTTAGAGAATCAGAGGGGGACTTTGGCTCTTTTAATGAGTTAGAATTTTTCTTTATAGTTAGTACAGAGCCAACTTGTAAGTCTTTCACAATCTCTTGATTGAGTGCAGTCAACTCTTCTATTGTCAAACCATAAATCTTAGAAATCCCATACAAAGTCTCTCCTTTTTGTACCAAATGAACTGTTTTAAGATTCAAAGGAACAGGAACTTGTAATACTAGACCTTCTTTTAAAAAAATGAGCATACCAGAGTTAGCATCTCTCAACTCTTTTTTAGAGATTTTATATTTCTTTGTAAGTCCGTACAGTGTTTCTCCCTGCTTCACAGTATGAATAATAAATTCTTTTCCGTCAATCATTTTTCTTTTTTCTTGAGAGAAAAAAGCCATTGTTAAACTGACAAAAACAAGGGTAATTAAATATTTCATATAATTTATGTTTATTATTCCCACTCAATAGTAGCTGGTGGCTTTGAACTAATGTCGTAGGTTACTCGGTTTATTCCTTTTACTTTATTAATGATATCGTTGGATACTTTTGCTAAAAAATCATACGGTAAATGACACCAATCGGCAGTCATACCATCCGTAGAACTTACTGCTCGCAAAGCTACTGCATTTTCATACGTCCTTTCATCACCCATTACACCCACAGACTGAACTGGCAATAAGATTACCCCTGCTTGCCATACATCATCATACAATCCATTATCTTTTAGACCTTGGATAAAAATATGGTCTACTTCTTGTAAAATTCTCACCTTTTCAGCAGTAATATCTCCTAATATTCTGATCGCCAAACCTGGTCCTGGGAAAGGATGACGACCCAACAAACCTTGGTTTAATCCAAGTGATTTGCCTACTCTTCTTACTTCATCTTTGAATAAAGCTCTAAGCGGTTCTACCACTTTCAATTTCATGTAATCTGGCAGGCCTCCTACATTGTGGTGCGACTTTATTGTTTGTGAAGGTCCTCCTGTCGAAATAGATTCTATCACATCAGGATAAATTGTTCCTTGGGCTAACCAGCTGGCTCCTTCAACTTTCTTTGACTCTTCATCAAATACATCTACAAACACTTTGCCAATTGCTTTTCTTTTTTCTTCCGGATCCGTTAATCCAGCCAAAGCTGAATAAAATAATTCCGAAGCATTCACTCCTTTCACATTTAATCCCAGATGCTCATAATTCTTCAAAACCTCTGTAAACTCATTTTTTCTGAGTAATCCGTTGTCTACAAAAATACAATGCAAATTACTTCCTATGGCTTTATGCAAAAGCATAGCCGCAACAGTTGAGTCTACTCCTCCAGAAAGTCCTAATATAACTTTTTCGTCTCCAATTTTCGTCTGAAGCTCTTCCACAGTAGATTCAACAAAAGCATTGGGGGTCCAATTTTGCTCTGATCCGCAAATCCCAACAACAAAATTTTCTAACAAAATCGCTCCCTCAGTTGAGTGATAAACTTCTGGGTGAAATTGAATACCGTATGTTTTTTCGTTGGCAACTTTATATCCTGCAACTGCCACATCGCCTGTACTGGTGATAATTTCAAAATCGGATGGGAGCTCTTTGATCGTATCTCCGTGAGACATCCACACTTGTGAGCCCATTGTCATTCCTTTTACCAACTCATTTTGTTGGTTAATAAAACTCAAGTTTGCTCTTCCATATTCTCGTGTTTCTGAAGGAGTAACCAATCCTCCAAAACTATGGGCTAAAAATTGAGCACCATAGCATACACCCAGTAAAGGTATTTTCCCTTTTATTTCTGATAAATCTGGATTTGGTGCATCTTCACTTCTCACCGAATAAGGACTGCCCGAAAGAATCACTCCAATTACATTCTCTTCTATTTTAGGAATATTTGTGTAAGGGTGTATTTCGCAATAAACGTTTAATTCTCTCAATCTTCGTGCAATCAACTGCGTGTATTGCGAGCCAAAATCTAATATCAATATCATTTCTTCCATGCTACAAAGATAAGTCTTGTCAGGAAATTTAGAATTTTCACAACCGAGAGTTGTTAACTATTTGGTGGGGATAAAGTCAAACTTTTTCACATTTCAAAAAACTCTCTTATCTGAGCATTTTTTGATACTTCTGAATGTTGCTAGGATCTAATCTCCGAACAATATTAAAAACAGTTTGTTTATTCAGGTTTGATGCCTCAGAATAAATATTCAATATCTCATTTACTTTCGCTACAAAAAACAACCTCATGTTTACGGAACCAGGTTTATTTACGTGAACTTGCTCTAAATACGACAAAGATTTCGTAATGTTATCCACTCCATTTTTTGCGTCATCATGAGCCAAATCTAAACCTAATCGATGGTATTCGTAGGAACATTTTCTCATTCCTTTAAATTGAACATTCAATATATTCTCGATAATCCAGTATCGGTTGTTCACGCTTTCGTTAGACGACCAACCTAACTGACCTGATGACTGAGCCAGATTGGCAATTTCCTGTGCTTTGAGTAAATATTTTGTGCCGCCTTCTAGCGAATAGGTATCGTAGTCCATTCCGATTACATAATACGCATAAAAGGCCAAAACAGAAGATAAATTATTGGTGTAAGCACCTTGGGTAAATAGAATGGGAGCATTTAGCTGAAAGGTGAAATTGAAAGCACCATCCAATGTATTGACTACGGTGGAGGTATAATTGGTATTAAAAACAGGTCTTCTTGAGGTTACTTGAATTTTGGCGGTAAAAGCATCTCCGCTCCTTTCGCTAATCGTTATCAGGATGCTTGTTTCAATCTTTTCATGCTCCTTAAATACTTCACTTGTCCATTTGGTGTTGTTCATGAAGTTCAACACGGTCTTTTTTAATTGCTCCAGAACCTGCGTGTTCTCTGGGTCGTTTTTTAGTTGTGGAGCCAATAACTCAACCTCGCATCTCAATTCTTGGGAATTCCCCAACAATCCTAACAACACAAACAAAGTAGCTAAAAGAATATTTTTCATAAAAGGTCTAGTAATTTTGAATTAAGTAGTTCAGTATATCTCCTGAAACATCTTCTTTCGACTTCAACTCAAAATCAGTTGTTTTATTGTGTCTATCAAGGATGCTTACTTTATTTGTATCTCCTGCAAAACCCGCTCCTTTGTCGTTCAAACTATTCAGTACAATAAAATCTAAGTTCTTTCTCTCCAGTTTACCTTGAGCATTTTCTTTTTCATTATTGGTTTCCAAAGCAAACCCCACAAGTATTTGTTTCTGTTTATTTTGTCCCAAATAGGCCAAAATATCTTGTGTTCGCTTTAGTTCAATGTTCAGTTCTCCTTCTTTCTTTTTCATCTTTTTTTGAGAAAAAACTAAAGGAGTGTAATCTGCGATAGCCGCTGCCATGACTACGATATCTTGGTTATTGAATTCGGCCTTCACAGCCTCAAACATCTCGCTTGCCGAAACTACATCTATTCTTGTTATCGATGGATTTGGGGTAGAAAGAGAAACCGGACCAGCAATTAAAGTAACTGTTGCACCAAGTTCACTCGCTTTTTTAGCTAGTGCAAATCCCATTTTACCTGTGGATCTATTTCCTAAATATCTCACCGGATCAAGGGCTTCGTGAGTTGGTCCAGCAGTAACCATCATTCGTTTTCCAAACAAAGGTTGCTTGGCTCGTAAGTCATTGTGTATGAAATCAATAATTTCTTCGGGTTCCGCAAGTCTGCCTTCGCCTTCCAGCCCTGAGGCTAACTCTCCGCTTCCCGGATAAATTATCATATTTCCATAACTTACTAATTTTTCAATGTTTTCTTTTGTTGAAGGATGTTTGTACATATCCAAATCCATTGCCGGAGCAATATAAACAGGACATTTTGCCGAAAGATAAACTGCCATCAGGAAGTTATCTGATTCTCCGCTTGCCATTTTGGATAAGGAGTTTGCTGTAGCAGGAGCTACCAACATAATATCTGCCCACAAACCTAACTCTACATGATTATTCCAAGTTCCAGCTTCTTTGCTCGAAGTAAATTCAGAGTAAACGGGATTCTTGGATAACGTAGAAAGTGTGAGTGGAGTAATGAAATCGTGTGAAGAATTAGTCATCACAACTTTTACTTCGGCACCCGATTTAATTAACAAGCGAACGATAAGGGCAGATTTGTAAGCGGCAATACTTCCTGTAACTGCCACAACTACTTTCTTACCTTTCAACATGGTTTGATTTTCTTAGGCTTCTTCCTCTTCCTTTTCTATTTTTTGAACTTTTTCGTTCAAAAACTCTTCCAGAGCAATAGCTACTGGCTTTGGTAATTTTTCGTAAAATTTAGAGATTTCAATTTGCTCTCTGTTTTCAAAAATCTCCTCCAAGTTATCACTTGGCAAAGCAAATGCTTCTAATTTTTGTGACAACTCGTCTTTCAATTCAACAGTAATCTGATCTGCTCTTTTGCTAATTACATTTAGCGCCTCGTAGATATTGCCGGAAATAGCTTCCATAGAAGAAGTATTTCTTGTAACCGTATCTTTCTCTGCTGTTGTTTGTTTGTAGTTCATGTGTGTTACTTTTGACTATTTTTTATTTCCTTTTGAGCATTGGTATAAAAACTTTCGAGCTCTTTCAACTTCTTACTGCTTGGGAAATTGTCTACAAATTTAGTATAAGATTTTATAGTTTCCTCAAATCTCTCCACTTTTTTTTCTTTCACGCTATTTGCAGCCAACTTATAGTTTGATTTCACAACAAGATACAAAACTTCCTCTCGTAGTTCAGTATCAGGATAATCTGACAGCATATTGGTGAAAGAAACAGCAGCTGCCTCGTAATCTTCCATGTGGTAGTACAATTTGGAACTTGCAAATGCTTTCTCCTCAAGTTTCCCTCTCAAGTTATCAATAATCTGGTTGCAGGTATCTTTCAATTCTGTTTTTGGATACCGATTCATAAAACTTTGAAGTTCGTTGATCGCAGTAAGTGTATTCGATTGATCCAAAGAAGCCTTGGGTGAAGCAGCCACTTTACACATTGCTCCCATAAAGGCAGCTTCTTCAGCATGTTCGCTTTGTGGATAAGTGGATTGAAAATTCCTAAAATAATAACCAGCTAAAGCATATTCTTGTAAATTATAATGACTGTAGCATAAATAATAATAAGCCTTCTCCCCTTTTTCACTTAGTTTCGAGTAGATAGAAATCACCTCTTCGAATAATGGAATTGCCTTTAAAAATTTCTCCTTTTGATAAAGTTTCTCTGCCAATTCGTATTTCTTGTCGTAATCATCTCCTTTCAACACTCTTTCGTATTGAGAACAAGAAAATAGGATAAGAAAAGTAAAAAAATAAAGGAAAATTTGTTTTGTCAATTTCATAAATAATTGGAGTTATCCGTATGATTGCAAATATAGCATCTATTTAGGTTTTACAGATTTGTTTTAACTTTTTTTAACCGTAATTCAGAATAGAGAAAAAATTATGTGGACAGAAACTACTTTTTTTTATTCGAGCTTCTGTTGTTCAAATAACGTGTTCCAAATCCAAGTACTATTCCGGCAATAACCCAATAAGGTATTCGAATCCATAGTTTTTCTTGGCGATGTCTTTACCCTCCAAAGGTTCCAAAACAAGCGTAAATAAAATCATCATTATGGACCAAAACATTCCGTAAACAAGAGCTCCTTTTTTAGTCATGACATTTTTCATTTCTTGTCTTTATTCTTGTTTCTTGCATCGATAAAACCAAAACCAGTAATTCTTTTACCATCTGATAAAGGATATCAATGTAAAAAATCTAAGTCAACCTCATATTTTTGCGAGATATCTAAAAATCTAAAAAACATCAGAACACCCAAAGGAATAAGGAAGTCACCGCTTGCTTTCAAAGCAATGATTGTCATTTTATCCAAACACACAATTCATTTAGTGAACAACTTCTTGCAGATTATATAAGTTTTTATTTCACTAATATAGTATTTTTGATTTTAAACCAATTTATGGCACTCATATTAAGCATCGAAACCGCAACCAAAGTTTGTTCAATAGCGCTAGGAAAAGAGGGCGAACTGATCGATTTTACAGATATTTTGGAAGATGAATATTCTCATTCGGAAAAACTGAACCTGAGTATCATTGAGCTTCTGGGCAAAAACAAGATAACTTTTGATGAGTTGGATGCCATTGCAATTAGTTCGGGACCAGGATCCTATACTGGATTGCGAATTGGAAGCTCCTCGGCCAAGGGATTTTGCTACGGAAAAAACATTCCTCTTTTAGCAGTGAATACTTTGGAGGCGATGTGCCATTTGACTCTTATCGAAAAAGGAGTGAAAATTCCTTTGATAGATGCCAGAAGAATGGAAGTTTTTGGATCCGTTTTTTCGAAAAACAATGGACGATTACAGGAAGATTTTAACGCAGTAATTACCGAGGAGTCGTTTACCCAAATTGAAGGGGAAAAATATCTTTTTGGAAATGGAGCTAACAAACTCACAGAGTTATTAAAAGAAAATCCGACCGTTCATTTTATAGAAGATGTCTTTTGTTCGGCAAGAGGAATGGTTCAGATTGCTGAATCAAAATTCAACAAAAAAGAATTTGAGGATGTTGCCTATTTTGAGCCAAACTACGGGAAAGAGTTTTACACTGTTCCGTCCAAAAAAAACAACAGGTGAATCAACTTCTTTTTGTGAACTAAAATTTAAAAAAACAATGATTGAATTTGTAAAACACACCCTAAAAAACGGGCTTCGCGTCTTAATTCATCCTGACAACTCAACCCCAATTGTCACTATAAATACGGTGTTTGATGTAGGAGCAAAAGACGAGGACGAAAACAGAACTGGTTTTGCTCATTTGTTCGAACATTTGATGTTCGGTGGGTCAAAAAACATTCCCGAATTTGATGGACCTCTGCAAAATGTAGGCGGACAAAACAATGCATTTACAAGCAACGACATTACGAACTATTACATTACCTTACCTAAACAGAATATCGAAACTGGATTGTGGTTAGAGTCAGATAGAATGTTGAGTCTGGCGTTCACTTTCGAAAGTTTGGAGGTACAAAGAAGTGTGGTAATTGAAGAATTCAAACAACGTTATTTGAATCAGCCCTATGGAGATGTATGGTTGCTTTTGAG
>CBFHPW010000013.1:9089-63106 GCA_965657945.1 Flavobacteriales bacterium | reverse complement strand
TTCAATTCTAACAAATCCATCAGGACCCCATTGGGTCGTGGTTTGAGAATAAAAGAAAGAAGAGGAGAATAAGAATGCTGTGAGCAGCGAATAGTTCTTGATTTTCATAGAAAAAATTGTTTGGTTTAATGATAAGACAACTGCCTTTTTAAAAGGTTTAACGTGGTTAAAAAAAACTATTATCCCTTCTTTTTCGCCACAAATCGGATTACTTTGCCAATTCCTTTATGATAAATTCCTTCGTTGAGTTCCACTTCTTTTTCTTCAAGTTGAAGAACTTCAAATTCTGGAAAATCTTTTTGGATGCTTTCCGTAGTAAAGAGCATTTCTAGTTTATTGGGTCCGCCTATCTCTGGATTTTTCTCTCTCAACGGAAGGTTGTTGGTACTAAATCCTTCCAAAATTAACAATCCACCGGGTTTTATTAATTCTCTTATTCTTTGGTGATAAATGGATAAAATAGCGGGAGGAAAATGGGCGTAAATTAACGCAGCCCCATCAAAACTAGTTTCATTAAAATCCATGGACAGAAAATCGCCTACCTTGTAGTCAAGCATTACCCCTTGGGAAGCCGCAAGTTGTAGGGCTTTTTTCTTTCCTTCTTCGCTAATGTCAAAGGCAGTTACTTGCAAGCCTTGCTCGGCAGCAAACACCGCATTTCTTCCTTCTCCTTCGGCAGGAAGTAATAGGTTTCCAGCTAATTTATAACGAGTTACTGTTTGTTTAAAAAACTCGTTTGGTTCTTTTCCATAAGCAAACTCTTTTGCACCATAGCGGTTATTCCACATTTCTTTTATTTCATTGTTCATAAACGTAAAGTTTTTAATGACTCATGAAAATTACAAAAACCTATCCGTTCAAAAAATTAAACCGAGCTAAAACATAGACATAAAATCGAGAAGGATTGATGCTTAACTTTCACTGAACATATACCCTAAAATAGGTTTGCATTTATCAGTGCAGGCAGGATAAAACCCAAAAGGTTCTCGTTCTTTGTTTTTACTGGGATTTCCCCACCAAAATTCCGCAATGGCAATGGGTTTTAATCCATTGGAAAACGCATACTGGAGCAATTTTGGAGCAGCACATTCTCCTGCAGCAGCAGGTGGATTTCCGTGTAAGGAATCTGCGAATATGTCAAGTACGGTTTTTTTAATCCCTTTCCTGTTGGTAAACACATACTTTTCAAATAACCATTGTTGCAAGACGTGCGATTTTTGTTTTCTGGATTCGGTGAGTTCGTCTATTTCGGTTTGGTTAGTCGAGTTTTTTATTGTGTTTCCTATTTCAGTTAATTCGGTCATGCCTTTATTGATAAAATAATCATCCCTGCTAGGGTCAAAAACCGAAGGAACAAATTGAGGACAAGTTTTTCCTCCAGGAAATACACCTGACATGGTTCCTAAATAGCCCAAACTTTTATCCGTTTTCTCAACTACCAATACCCCAAACATTTTTCCTCTTTGCGAAGTAAAATCATACTCCCAATTTGGTTCCTCACTCTTGATAAACGCCTGAAACTCTGAGGAGGCAATTTGAGCAATTTCGGGTATTTCAAATCCAAAAGGATCATTCAATTCGCTAGGAATTGAAATGATTGAAACATCGAATGTAAAATTAAAAACCAAAGGTTGAGACATGGAATAGAGTGCTTTCTGGAGACTACAAAGGTTGGAAAATAAAAGCCAAGAGCGAATTTAATTCCAAATAAAATCTTATTATCTTCACGGTATGCCAAGAATAGATTCCTTTTTATGGTCCGTAAGGTTATACAAAACGCGGAGCAAAGCTACAGAAGCTTGCAAGAAAAACCGCATTCTCATAAATCAAGCTGAAGCCAAGCCCTCCAAAGAAGTAAAGAAAGGAGATGTTGTGATGATAAAAAAATCGGGGATAAAATTTGAGTACAACGTATTAGAGGTTTTATCCAAAAGAGTGGGAGCCAAGTTGGTTCCTGACTACCTCAAAGAAACCACTAAAATTGAAGAAAAAGAGAAATTAAAACTTCAACAGTTGGCTCAAAAAACCTACAGAGATAAAGGAGCAGGAAGACCCACAAAAAAAGACCGAAGAGATTTGGAGAATTTTTGGTAAGTGGCACTTATTATTCTGCCATTGGTGCCATTTCCGTGAAAACGGAAATCTTAACACCTGAATCGGCCAGATGAATAAGAATCCCTTGTAAAAAGGAATGACAAATGAAGAGTGAATAAAAACCCTTAACTTTAATATAAGTAAAAACCAATTCACCATGAGCAATACCTTTGAAACTAACTGGGATAAAAAAGAGTTTTTCTTCTCTTGAAAAAACTCCTGAAGTAAAGAGATAACATTACCGTAAATGTTTGTTGAGTAATCCTAAACTTACCAGTACAGCTCCAACAAACACCAACTCGAAATACTCTTGAAAAGAGCCTTTTATTACCGACATCACAATACCGTAAATAACAGCAATCAATCCAGCTATGATCGAAACCAAATGGATGGGTTTCATTTTTTTCATGGAATGAAGTTAAGAAATAATTTGACTTACGCTGTCATTCCTGAGAAGGCAGGAATCTATTGACGCAAATCAGCCTGATGAATAAGATTCCTGCCTTCGCAGGAATGTCAAATGTTGATAAATGAGTACTTTCACCGTCTCAAAACAGAACCAAATGATTTCAGTCGATAATTTAGCCGTAGAGTTTAGCGGTACCACCTTGTTTAGCAATGTTTCCTTTGTGATAAACCCCACCGATAAAATTGCTTTGATGGGAAAAAATGGTGCTGGAAAAAGCACCATGATGAAAATTGTGGCTGGCGTAACTAAACCTACAAAAGGAGCAGTGAGAGCCAATAAAGAAGCAGTTATAGCCTATTTACCTCAACATTTATTAACTGAAGACGATTGTACCGTTTTTGAAGAAGCTGCAAAAGCTTTTAAGCAAGTTTTTGAGATCAAAGAAGAGATGGATAGGCTGAATAATGAACTCACAACTCGAACTGATTATGAGAGCAATGAATACATGGGAATCATTGAAAAAGTATCGGAGCTAGGCGAAAAATTTTATGCGCTGGAAGATGTAAATTACGATGCCGAAGTAGAAAAAGCACTGAAAGGATTAGGGTTTAAACCCGAAGATTTTCACCGCCCAACTAGCGAATTTAGTGGAGGGTGGCGAATGAGAATTGAGTTGGCAAAGATTTTATTACAAAAACCAGATTTAATTTTACTGGATGAGCCAACCAACCATATCGACATTGAATCGGTGATTTGGTTAGAGGATTTTTTGGTGAATAAAGCAGATTCCGTGATGGTTATTTCCCACGACAGGGCTTTTATTGACAACATTACCAACCGAACCATTGAAGTTACAATGGGAAAAATTTACGATTATAAAGCCAATTATTCGCACTACTTGCAATTGCGAGAAGAACGAAGATCTCACCAAATAAAAGCGTACAAAGAGCAACAAAAATTCATTGCCGACAACCAAACTTTTATCGATAGGTTTAAAGGAACTTATTCCAAAACCAATCAAGTTACAGCAAGAGAAAGAATGCTCGAAAAATTAGAAATTATAGAAATAGATGAGATAGATACTTCGGCACTAAAGCTGAGGTTTCCTCCAGCACCCAGGTCGGGAGATTATCCAGTTTCGGTGAAGGAAGTTTCTAAAAAATATGACGATCACGTAGTGTTTAATGATGCCAACATGGTGATTTCGAGAGGTGAAAAAGTATCGTTTGTAGGCCGAAATGGTGAAGGAAAATCGACCCTGATAAAAGCCATTTTGGGCGAAATTGAGGTGGAAGGAGAATGCAAACTGGGACACAATGTTGAGGTGGGATATTTTGCTCAAAATCAAGCCAGTTTATTGGACGAAAGTCTCACTGTTTTCCAAACTATAGACGAAGTTGCAGTAGGCGAAATCCGAACTCAAATTAAAAACATGTTGGGAAGATTTATGTTCTCAGGAGACGATATCGACAAGAAAGTAAGTGTACTTTCGGGAGGAGAGAAAACAAGACTTGCCATGGTAAAACTCTTGCTCGAACCCGTAAATTTACTCATCTTGGATGAGCCAACAAACCACCTTGATTTAAAATCGAAAGACGTGCTGAAAGAGGCCTTAATGGATTTTGACGGAACCCTCATTTTAGTTTCTCACGACAGAGATTTCTTGCAAGGATTGTCTGAAAAAGTATTTGAGTTCAAGAACCAGAGAGTGATTGAACATTTTGAAACGATTGATGCTTTTCTTGAGCGAAATAAGATTGAGAAAATTGCAGATATTAATTTGTAAGCTACTGCTACACTTTTTTTGACGTTCGGTATTTATAGACACTAAGAATTAGCAAGAGAACCGATAAAATTAAAACAACAAAAGAGGTTTTATTTTCGCGCCATGGATAGTTTGTGTTGTGCAGGGAAATTTTTATTTCTGTTAATTAAAATAAGAGAAGTCCAAATCACCAAAGAGGCATCTACCAGAAACACAAACTTTTGCAGAAAAGGCATGTAGTAGATTCCTACTTTGGTTTCGAAACCCAAATACAAACAAATACTCATAATAAAAACAATGTAGGTGAGTGTTTTAAAAGGTTTGTTTTTGAACTTTACCAGCTCGATAAAAATTGGAACAAAGGCCATTGAGGCAAAAATACCAACCAGGGTTACAACCAAATCGTGCAACTCTTCTTGGTACATGAAGGTGAAAATAGCCATCGACAATACACCCAATATTTTTATAAGTTTCGTGTTTCGGTTTGTGCGTTCAAAAATGTTTGGCATCACGTAAAAGAAAGACATCATCGTGAAACTGAGTACAATGTGAGCTAAGTTGGCAAGAAGTTTTCCGTTATTTTTTAACCCAGAGTAGGTGTATTCATTATTGGTGTCGCACAAAAAGTTGTGAAAAAAACTATACCCTTCTTGTGCGGTAGGAACATTATCTGATCCGCCCGGATACAGGATTGCCGCAGTCGTAAACATGATGAGATAAGTAACCATCCCAATTATAGGAAAGTAAGCAGCTGTACGATTAAATTTTTTCACTTGTAAATGGGATTTGAGCTCGAAATTACAACGATTTATTCCAGTAATCTACTTTTACAACCTCGAAGGTTCCACCCATTTAAATTGATAATCGCTTTCTGGCAATTTGATTCTCTCGGCAATTCGGAGCATTCGAGCAGGTAATTTCATTAAGTAATCTCTGGCTTTTTCAGCTTCGTCTGTCAGGTTGGTGATTTTGTCAATTTCCCATCGTTTGATGAGTTTATCCAAAATATCTACATAATCTTTAGCAGTGTACACCCCAATTCTTTGCGCAGTGTTTGAAAATTCCTCAAACGCAGTTCCCATTCTCATTCCGCTCTCTCTCAAGAAGTGCGCAGGCATCGTGATTTTCTTTTTCATCATATCAGTAAAAGCAAGCATCATTTGACTAGGGTCTACCGTAAATATTCTTTCCACAAACTCTGAATAGGCTGTGTGGTGCCTCATTTCATCACCGGCTACCATCTTACACATTTTTGCAAGTTGTTTGTTTCCGTGTTTCTTCGCAATTTCCGAAACTCTATTGTGCGACACATAAGTGGCTAACTCTTGAAAACTAGTGTACACAAAGTTTTTGTAGGGATCTCGATCTGTTCCAATGTCAAATCCATCAGCAATTAAATGTTGCGTGGTAATTTCTACTTCCTTCATATTTACCTTTCCTGAGAGGTAAAGATACTTATTCAATAAATCTCCATGTCGGTTTTCTTCGGCTGTCCATTGAGCTACCCAAGTTGCCCAGCCGTTCCCTTCTACTTGGTCTACTCCTTCTACATCCATCAGCCAACTTTCGTAGGTTGGCAAAGCTTCTTCCGTTATCATATCGCCTACCAAAACCACCCAAAAATCATAAGGCATTTCTTTAGCTAACTCCTGAAGCTCCTCAATTTTATCCGTAAAATTGGCTTCTCTTGCATCAGGCAAAAAATCTTGTGGCTGCCAAATAGAGTCGATAGGAATCAAGTATTTTTGAATGAGGGAATCCACGTCTTTTTCAAGATGTTTCATTACTTCTAATCGGACATTTTTTTGAGACATAACAGAATGATTTGTTGTATTCGAATACAAGGATAAGGAAATAATTACAACGAAGTACATTATCAATTAAATATATCCATTCAATTGTATCCTTCCTTATTTTTTATCGCAGTTTTCCACTTATTTTTCGATTACTTTGTTTGCTCTTTCAGCCACATCGCTTTTGGTAAGAGTTAGTCGAATGACACAATTTGTTTTTGCTTTAAGATCATGGGGAACAGAGCTTTCCAGGGCAATTAGGCTTCCTTTTTCTAACTGAAAAACAGAATCTTTTACACCAAAATCTAGCATGCCCTCCACCAGCTCCACAACAATAGGAAAAGCAGTTTGGTGTTTTTTCATGTGTGTTCTGGCATGCATGGCAATTCTACTTTCTTTAGTAAAGGATGTTTCAAACAAAACTGTAATTACTGGCTTTGATTTATCGAATTCCAAATTGGTAAAAAGTGAGGATTGTTCCATTTAATGTTGAATTGAATAAGAAATTAATCTACTCTATTTTTCGAATTCACTAGCTGATAAAAGTCATTAAAAAACTTGAACTAAAAAAATGCTCTAACCTGTACAGTTCCGGCATGAATAGTTTTGAAATCTTCGGGTTTTCTTCCATTGTAGGAAATACTTAAATCCAGGTTTTTCCCTATTTTTCTATTCAGAAGAAGCTCCCAAGTCATGTTGTTTCCTTTTTTTAATCCTTCGAGCATTTCATATTCCAAGGAGGAATTGGGCGCTCCAGAAAAACTGATGGCTATAAAATTGAACCCCGCAACCAAATTTAATTTGTTTGCAACGGTGTATTTGCATCGTGTTCCCAAAGAAGAAAGCGATGCAAATTCGCCCTCCAAAACATTCCCTTTTTCTTCGTAAGAAAACAAAAAGTCGAGGTTGAAATTTGCGCCTTTTTGGTAGGTAATAGTCGGAGCGGTTTTACGTGTTTCTAATTCAAAATTTCTACTTGCCAAGAAATCAGAATTTAATTTCTTTTGGCTCAATTCGTTTTCCATTTTGAATAAAATTTTATCAAACCTATAGCGTAAATTTACGCCATAAATTGTCGTTTCTCTCGAATCAAAACCATTGGAAAGCAGTACTTTGTTACCTGTGTTCTGAAACAATAGTTCAACTCCGTACTTGTAGCCCGTGCGGTTAAAAAATAAAGACGAGCGAACTTGATTATTAAGCGAAACCAAATTAGAATCGTTGAGGTTAGTTGCAAAAGGGTTCAAACTGGAACTTGCGCTTTCGAAGGTTGTTTTTCGGTCAATTTGTGCTGCCGAAACGGAAGAGAGTTTCGATAGAAATCGATATACTTTTTGGGTTTTATTTTTCAGAATGGTTCGAGGAGAAATGGCAATAGATTGGGTAAATTGATTCGAGAAAGTTCGAATGTAATCATTACTTTGAGTGAATACTCTGATGTAATTTGCTTGGTCTTGAAAAGCCGCTATTTCAAATTCGTTTATATCTTTTATTCCATTGTCATTGTAGTCAATCCAAGTAAAAACTCCTTGCCCAGGATTTACTTCCACGTACAAAAACTCTCTCTTTTGTTCCAGACCAGACCCCACACTGTAAAAAGTGTTGAGGTTTACCAACTCTTTCCAAAAAGAGGTGGAAAAATTAGTTTGGTTAAGAAACGTGTTTTCCGGAACCAGTCCAGCTCCCGTGTCTGTAGGTACAAGTTGTCGGTAGGCAATATTTCCTTTCAGTTGAGTACGCTTATTCTTACTTTTCAAGAGGTAATCAATTCCCGCCTCTTGCGAATAAGCTGATTGGCTTAATCGAGTAAGTTGAGTAGTTTTCTCATGCCGATAACCGTAGTAGAGCGAATAAAAATTAGAAGCATTTTTTTCTCTTTTCAGGTACATTCGTCCATCATAAAAGGAGTAGCTCGCAGGCAAAAGTGAGTCGTTTTGAAAAAAAAGATTACTTTCAACTTCATCTTTGTAACCCAACGTAAATTTTCCAATTTTTTGTTCTACCAAAGACTTGTGGCGGTAAAACTGAGTGTTCGACTCCCCTTCAGACAGCAAGAAGCTACCCACGTATTCTACCCGTGTATTGTGCCAAGTACCGTTACCAGAAAAATTGTTCTTTATCCCTCTAAATTCTTGTCCTAAATCCAGCACATCGAGGTTGTAAACAAATTTCCCTACACTATCTTGTTGAAGCCCAATATTAAAATTACCAAGAAACAAAGGGGTGGTAATCTCATTAAAACCTAAATTCCAGTTCCGGTTAAATTCAATGGCTCTAAATTTTTCTACCGGACTGAAATGCACACTTGTAAAATCGACAGAACCTCCCGTTTTTAGTATGGCGCTATTTTTTTTCTCCGAAATTTTTTTTGAATAAAAAACTTCTACCTTCGAACCCATCCCAACATTTTGGTCATTGCCAATTCCAGAAAAAGTATTTACATCTTGATTTGAGAGCGCCAAGTCGGTTTTTATTCGCAGATGTTGGTTTGCTTGGAAGTTGTTCTCGAGGGTTACCAATTGCTTCCGCTTGGGAGTAATTAATAAAACGGCTGGCACGTAATTTCCATATTGCACAATTCTACCGCCAATTGTATCTGGTTTTACCCATTTGTACACATTTCCGAAAGGAGAAAAACCTTCTTGAATATAATTTCCATTTCCCGCACCAGCATCCGAAAATTGCACTCGATACAAGTCTGAATCGCTCGAGGCAGAATACACATAAATGGAGTAACCTAGCGAATCTTTCTTTGTGTAAGAAACCACATTTTCCTCATCACCCACGGTTGCTTCTCGTTGGATAAACGCTTTGGAAACATCATTTCCGATACTAGACATTAGCTCTTTTTCTGAATCTTCTAAATCCTGAAAAAGAGGTTGGTTGTTGTGATCTTGTTCGCTGTATATGCGCAAATAGGTCTCAGATTTTTCAGTTTTATATCCACTTTCGGCAATTACCATGGAGCGCAAATAGTTTCGGTCAGAATATTGAAATTGTACCTCTATACGTTTGTTTTTGGTAATTAAAAACTTGGGTGTAAAAATTATTTCGGCAGAATTGTAATCAATGACATAGTCATTTTCTGCTCCTCGTTTAAGCAATACGCCATCTACAAAAACCTGCTCTGTTCCGGATAAAATAAGGACGAACAATTCATTGTCTGCACCAGTTAGTTTGTAGGGCCCTTGATTTCCTTCTATTCCTTGAAAAAACTGAATGCGGTATTTTCCTCGAGATACAGCAGCACTTGCTTCAAGCGAAATGGAGTTACTATCTTTTGTTTCAAATGAATTGGAATAAAGCAGACCCATTGATTTTTTGCGGTAACGCATGTAGTGCGAATCAAAGTTTTCGATGGAATAATCTCCCGCAATAAGTTTCCAGTTATTCTCTGATAATTGAATAAACACATTATCAAAATCTTGAAGTTGTTGAGTGTTTCCATCAGGTTGAATAGGAATATTCTCATCAGTAACTGAGGCAAGCACCGAAACTCCTTCCCCAATTTTTCCTGACAATTGAAGATTAAAATTAGAATTTACCCCTAAATCTTGAGCGTTACCCAACGAAATACCTCTTGAGATACTCCCCGATTTGTTTAGGTTATCTCCCCCAAATAAATCGAGCTCTGGATTATTGGGAGAAGTGCTTCTAAATGGATTGGTATAAGAAAATATTGGCTGAATCAGGTTGGTGTCTTTTCGCGAATATTTTTGACCAAAATTCAGCGCAAATAAGTGGTATTCTACCCTCACCGTTTCGGGAGTTTTTCCTTTCCAAGTTAGGGAAGCTTGCGCCCAGTTTAGTTCATACAACGAGTCGTGTACCACAGAATCGGCAAGATACAATCGAAAAGTTTCGGGAACGACAGAAAGGCTATCTAATTGCACAAAGGAAGAGTCTATCAGGATAGTTTTCTCTACTCGCTGAGCGGAGATAGAAAACACCGACAACAAGAAAAAAAAGAAAAAGAGATATTTCCAAAAAAAATTCACTTTCAAACTTACGATTTAACAAAGAAATTGTTGTTTTTCCCGCTATTTAATTTAGAGCCAACACAATTATTCATGCTGAGGAATTGAACTAGATTTTTGGAAATAGACTCGTTATAAACAAACAACTTTCAATAACCCATGAAATAATGTAGTTTGGTCTGACGTATCTTTTGGTAAGTTTGTATTCATACCTAAACAAAAAACGTCAAATGAGAAAAATTGGATTTGTATTATTTATAAGTATTGCTTTACCAAGTTTTTCCCAAAAAGTAGTTCCTTACGAACTGGAAAAAACCTATTGGGATAAGGAAAAAACCACGGTGAGAAGTGTTGGATATGTAAATAACAATCCCTACCTCAGTTATTTTGGTTCAAAAGAAGGAGAGTGGAAGTTTTATCATAAAAACGGAAACATTCAAGAAATATCCTATTTCAATCACGGAGTTTATGTAAATGAATCCAAACAATTTTATCCTTCGGGGAAAAAAATGATACACAGTTTTTTCTATTTGGGAAAAAAAGATAGCGCCTATACCTCATTTTTTGAAAATGGCAGAGTTGCCGAACGCGGTCAGTACAAAAAGGGAACCAAGGTGGGAGTTTGGGAATATTGGTACGTAGATTCTTCACTGAGAAAAATAGCTAAATATAATTCTTTAGGAGAAGAGCACGTGGGTTCTTTTTGGAATAAAAATAAAGTTCAAACCATACAAAATGGTCAAGGTGAAAAAGTTTCTTACTACGAAAATGGAAACATCAAAGAGTCGTATCGATATAAAGATAGTTTGCTTAATGGCGAAATGAAACTCTTAAAAGCCACAGGGAAACCGATGGCCACAGGAAACTATGTTCAGGGTAAAAAACACGGAGAATGGGTAACTTATTTTTTATTAACCGATCAAATTAGTACCAGAAAAACATTTGATGCAGATAGCTTAACTGGAGAATACACCAAGTTTTTTGAAAACGGCAAGACTAATATTCAGGGAAGGTTTTTGAATAATAAAAAAGAAGGCGATTGGAAATGGTATGACGCCAATGGAGGCAAAGATATGGAGGGTCAGTTTGTTCACGATATGCAGTCCGGAAATTGGACTTATTATTACCCATCAGGTAATATCAAGTCTAAAGGACACTTTGAGGAAGGAAAAAAATCGGGTAAATGGGAGTTCTTTTACAAGGATGGAAAGAAACAAAAAGAAGGAACCTATGAAAACGATGAAAAAAACGGGGAATGGATAGTTTGGTTTGAAAACTCCAACTTGCTCCACAGGGGAAACTATACAAACGGAAAGGAAAATGGTTTTTGGGAATCTTGGTACGAAAACGGAGAGAAAAAGGATGCAGGAACCTATAAGAATGGTCAGTTTGAAGGGGAATGGAAAGGGTGGTATCCGAATAAAAATATAAGATACGAAGGTACCTGGAAAAACAATTTTAAAACAGGAAGTTGGGCCTATTGGCATTCAAACGGAATAAAAAAAGAAGAGGGAAAATACAAGGTAATTGAGGTAAAGAGAAAAAAGCTTAAAATTGAGGAAACCATTGAAAAAAGTGTGAAGCATGGACAATGGACAATGATGAGCGAGGCGGATGGATCTCTGGTGAGTTCGGAAAAGTTTAAGAACGGAAAAAAGCATGGAAAATGGACTTTTTACTTTCCGGGAGGGGAGTTGGTGTCTACAGAAATGAAATACAAAAATGGACTGTTGCATGGTACTTTTAAATCGTACGACCGAGGTGGACGCCTTATGAATGAATTGAATTACCAGAAAAATGTAAAACATGGCAACGCAATTATTTACGATCAAAACGGCCAGGTACTTAAAAAAATGGTTTACAAGAACGGAGTAAGAGTTGATCAAAAAACGAAAGGATATTCTCCACGTTAAAGCATGATTATTTAATAGAACAAACAGAAATGGCTTGAGAAAAACAGAGATTCTTTCAAAATCAATTTTATTAGCTGACATTGAAAAAATGGCAGATTTCTACGATCAATTGGTGTTTTTAAATTCAAATGACACCCGTTCTATTTCGTATTTGGCTCTTGGAAACAAGGAAGAGTTTGTCGCGACTTCCAACAAAGTCTTTGATGGGTTAAAGAGTTTCATTGACTTTCACCAAGATTGGGCGTTTGGGTATTTGGGCTATGACCTAAAAAATGAAGTGGAACCCTCTTTATCTTCCAATAATACAGACCCCCTTTTTTTTCCTGAAGTTCATTTTTTTGTTCCAGAAATTGTGCTCGAAATCACCGTGGATTTTGTTAAGATTCATTTTGTTGAAGAAAAAGAAAAAGAACGATTTTTATCGGTTTTGGATCAAAACGACCAAAAAACGACCAAAAAAACCGAAAAAGTAAAATTTAAGCAAAGAATGTCGAAAGATAATTACGAGCAAAGATTTGAAGCGATAAAAGAACACATTCAGCAAGGAGACATTTATGAAATGAATTTTTGTCACGAGTTTTATGCTGAAAATGCCGAAATAAATCCTTTTGAAACTTACACCCGATTAAATAAGCTCACAAACGCTCCTTTTTCTTCTTTTTATAAAAATAAGGATCAATACATCTTGTGTGGAAGCCCAGAAAGATACATCAAAAAAGAAGGAGACAAAATAATTACTCAACCCATAAAAGGAACAGCAAAAAGGGGGAAAACAAAAGAAGAAGACGATGCCATAAAGCTTGCGCTTTCGAAAAACGAAAAGGAAAGAAGTGAAAACATCATGATTGTGGACTTAGTGCGAAATGACTTGTCCAAAACAGCAATAAAAGCTTCTGTAAAAGTGGAAGAATTGTGCAAAGTATATTCTTTTGAAACCGTACACCAAATGATTTCTACGGTGACTTCTGAAATTGACAAAACAACACATCCTGTTGAGGTATTGAGAACAACTTTTCCTATGGGTTCAATGACTGGGGCGCCCAAAGTAGAGGCTATGAAAATAATAGAGGAAATAGAGACAACCAAAAGAGGTATTTATTCAGGTGCAATCGGTTACTTTAAGCCCAACCAAGACTTTGATTTTAATGTAGTAATACGATCTTTGTTGTATAATCAAGAAACAAAGTATTTGAATTTTATGGTGGGTGGAGCAATTACTAGCAAGGCAAATGCCGAAGACGAGTACGAAGAAACTCTTTTGAAGGCAGAGGCAATGATTGAAAGTTTGAAATGATTTTTTAGAGAAAAGAGAAAAGACAGAAAAAAATTAAAACCCTGTGCCAGAATTTGGTAACCGGCAATTGAATACCATGAACAAAAAAACCTTAAATAGCGAACTAGAAAGACTAACCGTTGAAGAATTCAAATCGGAAGAGAAAACACCTTTGATTGTGATTTTGGACAACATTCGTAGCTTAGCCAATATTGGTTCTGTGTTTCGTACTTCTGATGCTTTTCGAATCGAAAAAATATACTTGTGTGGCTACACTGCAACTCCACCTAATAAAGATATTGCTAAAACTGCTTTGGGAGCTACAAAATCTGTAGATTGGGAACACCGAGAAGATATTTTGACTTTAATTGAAGAGTTAAAGTCTGAGTCTGTTGAAGTGTATTCTGTTGAACAAACTTCTGATTCTATTATGTTGGATGAATTCCAACCAAACAAAGAAATAAAAACTGCAGTCATTTTTGGAAACGAAGTACAAGGAGTTCAGCAAGAGGTAATTGACCTAAGCACGGGTGTGATTGAAATTCCACAAATAGGAACCAAACATTCACTCAATATTTCAGTTTCTAACGGAGTAGTGTTGTGGGATTTATTTGCTAAGTTGAGGAAATAGCTTTTCATCAGTCATCCTGCCCCGAATTTTGGGACAGGATCTCACTGAGAATTTTTAAAAGAACCAATAGTTCGGTAATAATTCAATGAAAAGAGATTCTGAAATAAATTCAGAATGACTCACCACTTCAGTTTAAATAAAAAACCAACCAAAACCTACTTTATTATTGCTAATTACTTAGGAAAATGATATTTTCGTTCATTACAATTTAAACTCATAACATTTATGTCATATTTATTCACTTCAGAGTCTGTTTCGGAAGGACATCCAGATAAAGTAGCCGATCAAGTTTCGGATGCAATTATTGATAACTTTTTGGCTTTTGACCCCGACTCAAAAGTTGCGTGCGAAACACTTGTAACCACAGGTCAAGTTGTGCTTGCGGGAGAGGTGAAAACACAAACATACCTCGATGTTCAAAAAATCGCTAGAGATGTAATCAACAAGATTGGATACACAAAAAGTGAATACATGTTTGACGGAAACTCTTGTGGCGTATTTTCGGCAATTCACGAACAATCAGAAGACATTAACCAAGGAGTTGACAAAGCCAACAAAGAAGAGCAAGGCGCTGGAGATCAAGGGATGATGTTTGGTTATGCAACGGATGAAACGGATAATTTCATGCCTCTGGCACTAGAACTTTCGCACAGATTGCTAATTGAATTGGCTTTGTTAAGAAGAGAAAATAATGACATTACTTACCTAAGACCGGATGCAAAATCGCAGGTAACAATCGAATATTCGGACGACAATGTACCGCAAAGAATTGATGCCATTGTAGTTTCTACACAACACGATGATTTCATTAAAACCGGAAATAAACAAGCAGACGATGATGCGATGTTGGCAAAAATTAACGAGGATATCAAAGAAATTTTGATTCCTAGAGTGATGGCTAAGTTGCCAGCAAACATTCAGGCTTTGTTTACTGATGGAATTACTTACCACATTAACCCAACTGGAACTTTCGTAATTGGAGGACCTCACGGAGATACAGGATTAACAGGAAGAAAAATTATTGTGGATACATACGGAGGAAAAGGAGCACACGGAGGTGGAGCTTTTTCAGGAAAGGATCCTTCTAAAGTAGATAGATCTGGAGCTTATGCTACTCGTCACATTGCTAAAAACTTAGTTGCGGCAGGATTGTGCAAAGAAGTATTGGTTCAAGTATCTTATGCGATTGGAGTTGCAAAACCAACAAGTATTAACGTAGAAACTTACGGAACTTCAAATGTAGAATTGACAGACGGAGAAATCTCTAAAAAAGTAGAAGCCTTATTTGATATGAGGCCTTACTTTATCGAACAAAGATTAAAACTAAGAACTCCAATTTACTCTGAAACTGCTGCTTACGGACACATGGGAAGAACTCCAGAAGTAAAAACAGTAACATTTACTGCTCCAGATGGTAAAACAGTATCACAAGAAGTTGAAACATTTACTTGGGAGAAATTAGATTACGTTGACAAAGTGAAAGCCGCTTTTGGGTTGTAAATCACATGTAAAACCGAACAATATGAATGACTGCTTTTTTAAGCAGTCATTTTTTTTGGAATACAGTAGTCCTTAGTTTTTTCAACTGTCATTCCCGACTCCGATCGGGAATCTTAACACGAGCATATTTCACGAGTTGGGCTTCGATACTTTTGCTGTCGCAAAAACTCAGCCCGCAAATTTCGGTGAACCCGAACCCTGAGTTCGACCGAGAGGGAGAGAATCGAAGGGTGACTTTAACCGACAAGCCAAATTTATAACCAGCAATAACCACCCGTTCCAATTATCAAACAGATTCTGCCCCGAACGGTCGGGACAGAATGACAGGATTAAATTAGGGTTTATCTACTTTCAAACCCAAAAAAAACCTTAATTTTGTACCTCAAAACAACCAAACAACATGGATATCCCAGCAAAATATAATTCACAAGAAGTAGAAGACAAGTGGTATGCCAATTGGCTCAAAAACGAACATTTTAAATCTACTCCAGACGATAGAGAAGCATACACTGTTGTGATTCCACCGCCAAATGTTACTGGGGTTTTGCACATGGGTCATATGCTGAACAATACCATTCAAGATGTATTGGTTCGTAGAGCTCGTTTACTAGGAAAAAATGCGTGTTGGGTTCCAGGAACTGATCACGCATCTATTGCTACCGAAGCAAAAGTTGTGGCAAAATTAAAGGAAGAAGGGATCAACAAAAGCGACTTAACTCGTGATGAATTTTTGGTTCACGCTTGGGACTGGACACACAAACACGGAGGAATCATTTTAGATCAATTGAAAAAACTTGGTGCTTCTTGCGATTGGGACAGAACGAAGTTTACAATGGATGACGATTTATCAGATTCGGTTACCAAAACCTTTGTTGATTTATACGAAAAAGGATTGATTTACAGAGGTTACCGAATGGTAAACTGGGATCCGTCTGCTAAAACAACATTGTCTGACGAGGAGGTAGTTCATGTTGAAGAAGAAGGAAAACTCTACTATTTAAAGTACAAAATACTATCCCCAGCCCTTTCCCAAGGAAAGGGAATAAAGGACGAAGAAGTCCTTCCCTCGGGGGAGGATTTAGGAGGGGAATACTTAACCATTGCAACTACCCGTCCCGAAACTATTTTTGGTGATACAGCTATTTGTATTAACCCAAATGACCCACGTTTTTCTCACCTAAAAGGAAAAAAAGCAATTGTACCTATTGTAGGAAGAGCCATTCCGATTATTGAAGATGAGTATGTTGATATAGAGTTTGGAACAGGTTGTTTGAAAATTACCCCTGCTCATGACCCCAACGATAAAGTAATTGGAGATGCCCATAAATTAGAAGTAATTGATATTTTTAATGACGATGCTTCGCTGAATTCTTTTGGAATGCATTACGAAGGGAAAGACAGATTTGTGGTGAGAGAAGAAATTGAAAAAGAACTTCAATCAACCGGTGCTTTAGTGAAAATAGAAAAGCACACGCACAAAGTGGGGACAAGTGAAAGAACAAAAGCGGTAATTGAACCAAAAGTGTCAGTTCAGTGGTTTTTGAGTATGGAAAAACTGGCAAAACCAGCTTTGGATCACGTAATGAATGACGACATTCAGTTTCACCCAGCCAAGTTCAAGAACTCTTACCGTAACTGGATGGAGAATGTGAGAGATTGGAATATTTCTCGTCAGTTGTGGTGGGGACATCAAATTCCAGCTTTCTTTTATGGAGAAGGAATGGAAGATTTCGTGGTAGCCGAAACCATTGAAAAAGCATTGCCTTTGGCGCAAGAAAAAATAGGAAACCCTGATTTGTCTATTGCTGATTTGAAACAAGACGATGACGCTTTGGACACTTGGTTTAGCTCATGGTTATGGCCAATTAGTGTATTTGACGGAATTAATAATCCCGATAATGAAGAGATCAATTATTATTACCCAACCAATGATTTGGTAACAGCTCCAGAAATTATGTTTTTCTGGGTGGCACGTATGATTATTGCGGGATATGAATACAAAGGAGAATTGCCATTTAAAAATGTATACTATACCGGAATTGTAAGAGATAAGCAGGGAAGAAAAATGAGTAAATCACTAGGAAACTCACCAGATCCTATTGAGTTAATTCACCAATACGGAGCAGATGGCGTAAGAGTAGGAATGTTGTTGAGTTCGCCTGCAGGAAACGATTTGCCATTTGATGAATCGTTGTGCGAAACTGGTAGAAATTTTACGACCAAAATATGGAACGCATTTAAGCTTACCCAAATGTGGGAGGTAGTAGAAATTGCCCAGCCAGAATCGAGTAAAATTGCGTTAGAATGGTTTGAAAACAAACTGAATACCACACTTGAAGACATCAATGCTTCCTACGATAAATTCCGTATTTCGGAAGCATTGATGAGCACTTACAAATTGGTATATGATGATTTCTGTGGATGGTTGCTAGAAATGGTAAAACCAGCTTATCAGCAACCGATTGACAAAACTACCTTTGATAAATTGGTAGAATTATTTGAAAAAGTATTGGTGGTAATGCATCCATTTACTCCTTTCGTTTCGGAAGAAATTTGGCATTTATTGCTAAAAAAGGACGAAAAATCGACCATAAACTATCAAAATTGGCCAAAAACATCCAAAATTGACAAAAACCTACTTTCTGAGTTTGAGGTAGCTGCTGAGGTTATTTCTGGAATTCGAATTGTAAGAAAAGACAACAATTTGGCACAGAAAAATGCCGTTGAGTTTTTAGTTAAAAAAGGAGATAATTATTCCAATAGATTTGATTCTGTGATTCAAAAAATGGGGAATGTTTCAAGTTTTGAGTTTGTTACCGAAAAGCAAGAAAACTCCTTTTCTTTTATTGTAAAAGGAAACGAATATTACATTCCTTTTGGGGATACCATTGATGTAGAAGCCGAAAAAGCGAAGCTAGAAGAAGAACTTAACTACACAAAAGGTTTCTTGAACACAGTAATGAAAAAACTTAGTAACGAGCGTTTTGTAGCTGGAGCACCAGAGCAAGTGGTGGCCAATGAAAAAGCCAAACAACAAGATGCTGAGCAAAAAATTGCTATTTTGGAGGAGAAGTTGAAAGGGTTCTCCCATCCCTAACCATTCCCAGGGAAGGGGGACTCCAAATTCTTTAGAGAACTGTAATGCAGCTTGTTCTGAGAAAGTGGGAAGGAAACGAATGATTCTCTAAAAAAGTAACGTAAAAGTCCTTCCTTTGGGGAAGGATTTAGGATGGGATTTCCACCTGTCATTCCGCACTTGATGCGGAATCTGTTTGTAGATGACACAGGTGTTAACCAATAGATTCTGTTCCGAAAAGTCAGGACAGAATGACTGCTTTTTTTATCTTACAGACAGAATGGAGTGGAAGACTGGCAAAGAATATTACACCTTGTCATTCCGGCCACCGAGCCGGAATCTTAAAGCGAGAATATTACGGGTTGTATTTCATGAGTTGGGCTTCGATACTTTTGCTATCGCAAAAACTCAGCCCGCAGATTGTGCTGAACCCGAACCCTGAGGGATTCTCGACAGAGAATTGTCTCGAAGGGTGACTTAACTGACAAGCCAATTTCTTTTCACTCACAAGCCAGTTTTTCTTCCTAAACCAAAGGATAAAAAGCATCCTCAATGTGATTAATCTTATTGCCAAAAAGGGTTATTGCAATGATATCAAATCGAATATCTAGCTCAATGTTGTTTTCCTGAATATAAAAATTAGCCCCTTTGGTAATTTGTTTCTGTTTGGATTTGGTAACCGATAATTCGGGCTCTTGAAAAAACGCATTAGTTCGTGTTTTTACCTCTATAAAAACAATTATGTTATCTTTCTGAGCTATGATGTCAATCTCCGATTTTTTGTACCTAAAATTACGCGCTATGATTCGATAACCGTTTTTAACCAAAAACAAAGCAGCCAATGCTTCCCCTTCCTTCCCTATGTCGTTGTGTTGAGCCATGTTTTTATAGAATATAGAGAATAGAACAAAGAAAGGAGATATGCTTTTTTTAAAGTTAACAAAAAAGGGAAAATCAATATTCAACTTTCCCTTTTTTGGTTTATTCATAGTAATATCAGAGCTCCTTTTCTTATCTCTTTTTTCTATTATCTAATTAAGAGTTCATCAAGTCCTCAATCTCCTCAGCTTCCAAGGGAATGTTTTTCATCAAATTCAATGGAGCTCCAGATTTTTGAATGATATAATCGTCTTCCAATCTTATTCCAAGATTCTCTTCTGGAATGTAGATTCCTGGCTCAATAGTAAATGCATTTCCAGCCTGAATTGGCTCGTGCCACAATCCCACATCATGGGTGTCTAATCCTATAAAGTGAGAAGTTCCGTGCATGAAATACTTTTTGTAAGCAGGCCAATCTGGGTTTTGATTTTTAATGTCAGTTTGGTCAATTAGCTTTAGTTTAAGTAATTGCTCTTCCATTAATTTACCAACTTCTGCGTGGTATTCGTGTAAATTTACGCCTGGAGTTAAGATTTTTTCACACTCTTTTTTCACGTGAAGAACAGAGTTGTAAACCGCTTTTTGCCTTTCGGTAAATTTTCCATTTACCGGAACACATCTTGTCATGTCACTTGCGTAATTGGCGTATTCTGCACCAAAATCCATCAAGATTACCTCTCCATTTTTGCACTCGGCATTATTTTCAATGTAATGCAACACACAGGCATTATAGCCAGATCCAATAATGGGAGTGTAGGCAAACCCTTTGGATCTATTATTCAAGAATTCATGCATCAATTCTGCCTCAATATTATATTCCATTACGCCAGGTTTGATAAATGGTAGAATCCTTCTAAATCCTTTTTCGGTAATGTTGCAGGCATTTTGCATTAAATCAATCTCAATTTGGTGTTTTACCGAACGAACTCTGTGCATAATGGGAGCCGACTGCAAATAAGTGAAAGTTGGGTATTCATTTTTAATCCATTCAATAAAACGGTCTTCGCGCGATTGCATTTCTGTATTTGCGCGTGTATGCATATTTTGATTGAGGTAAATGTTTCCGGCCTCCGAGACTAACATTTTTAATATTTTATTGAAATCGGGTAACCAATAAACCGTCCTGATTCCCGAGGTTTCAAAAGCCGTTTCTTTGGTCAGCTTTTCTCCTTCCCAAATTTTTATGGTTTCAGAAGTTTCTTTCAAAAACAAGATTTCTCTATGTTTTTCTTGGTGTGCATCTGGAAACAAAACCAAAATGCTTTCTTCTTGATCTACTCCTGAAAGAGCCAAAATATCTCTGTGCTGAACAAAAGGAACCGTACTGTCTGCCGAAGTAGAAAAAATATCGTTGCTATTAAAAATAGCAATCGAATTTGGCTTCATTTGTTTGGTGAATTCACTTCTCTGGTGAATGTATAAATCTTTGTTTATCCTGTGGTATTTCATAGTCTGGTTATTCTTTTTCGTCACAAAATGTTACGTTGAATAAAGGTAAGAAATTTGCAACTTCTGTGCTAATTCGAAGTAGTTCTAATGTTTGTTGTATTTTAGTGTTTCAAATCCTTAGTATGAAAACAATTCTTGCCCTTATCTTAACGAGTTTTACCTGTTTGTCATTTTCTCAAATTAGATTAAATAGCGAATCTCAAGAACAAATAAGTCGTCTTATTTCTCAGTCAAAAATCCATTCTACTTATGAATTGAAATCAAAGAATCCATTGCTTCCAATTTACGAGGTAAACGGAGAGATGTGCCTTTCTACTTTGGCAAAAGTTACGCGTAATTTTACGGCAAGCGATTTAAATGACAAAGCATTTGTCGGAAGCCGAGTAGGAGATGTAATTACCTTAAAAATACCGTTAAAAAACCTAAGTGAAATAGAGATTTTCACTAATCTAATACAGCTAAATGTAGCAGAAAGAATCCTTCCTCACAATCATAAAATGACTGCCGATACCCGAGTAGATAGTGTCTGGGAAGGACATGGACTAGCACAAGGTTATACAGGAAAAAATGTACTGATAGGAATTACTGACTGGGGATTTGATTACGACCATCCCATGTTTATGGATACGAACTTAGTTACTTCAAGAATAAGAGCAGCTTGGGATCATTTTAAGCATCAAGGAAACCAACCTGCAGGATTTGGCTACGGAGTAGAATATGTAACGCCTACCCAACTAGATAATGCAAATAGCGACACAGCAGGAGATTACTATGATTATGCAACTCATGGAAATCACGTAGCTGGAATTGCTGGAGGAAGTGGCGGTGGAACCATTCATAGAGGCGTAGCTTTTGAATCTGAGTATTTGTTCAACTCTATTCAATTAGATGCCGGTGCAGCCATTGATGCATTTGTCTGGATGAAAAACATAGCTGATAACGATTGGAAACGACTCGTCATAAACATGAGCTGGGGACTGTATTACATGGGAACCATGGATGGAACTTCTTTGGTGAGTCAAGCGATAGATTCTTTGAGTGCTCAGGGTGTTACTTTTGTAACTTCTGGAGGCAATAACGGAGATGCCGATTTTCATATTAAAAAAGTTTTTTCTAACGATAGTATCAGATCGAGAATAGGTTTTTATCCTTATTCGGCACATCAGTCCATGTGGGGTCAATGTATTTCTATGTGGGGAGAACCTTCAAATCCTTTCAACTCGAGATTGGAAGTTTACAATTCATCCAATCAGTTAGTTGCGAATTCAAGGTATTACAACACGAATTCAGATAACGGCTATCACAACAACTACTTGGTCATTGGTTTGGATACGGTTTTTTACAATTACTCGATTGATTCGGCTCATCCAAACAACAATCGACCTCATCAGCGAATGAGAGTTAAAAATACCAACACAAGTTTGCGAGTTGTGTTACATTCTTATGCGGCCACCGGAACAGTTCATTATTGGAACGTAGTTGAGCTAAGTAATGGAGTAGGAAACTGGGGCTTGGATTTTTATTCCTTTGGAAACGATGGAGTTGCTGGAGATAATTTATACGGATTAGGCGAACCGGCCTGCACCAAAAGCGCCATTACAGTTGCTGCTCATCAATCTCAAAACGTAGCAATTACTGGTCAAGTTTTTCCCGGTAATATTGCTAGCTTTTCCAGCAGAGGTCCAACTTATGACGAGCGAATGAAGCCCGATGTATCTGCACCAGGAATGAATGTTATCTCTTCTATAAACTCCTACACAACAAGGAGCTATACAACAGCTGCAAGCACTACTTTCAATGGAAGAACCTATGATTTTGCGGCTTTTTCGGGAACATCGATGAGTTCGCCAGCTACAGCTGGAGTAGTTGCTTTAATTTTGGAAGCAAGCCCTACTATTGAGCCAAGACAAATAAAAGATATATTGATAGCTACAGCCAGAGAGGATGCGAGAACAGGAACAATTCCGGCTACCGGTAGCCCAGTTTGGGGACATGGAAAAGTAACCGCAACAGCTGCTTTGCAAATGGCAGAAAATGTAGTCTCTGTCGAAGAAAATGAATTTTCGGGAACGAAAGCCATCGTTTTCCCCAACCCAACCAACGGAACTTTTATTCTCGATTTAGGCGAACAAACTCAACTAAACCGCATCTTCCTCACCGATATAAACGGAAGATTAATCAAAGAAATCACCCCACAAAATGTTTCACAATACGAGATAAGCTTTGAAGGAAGTGCAGGAGTTTATTTGTTGAATGTGGTGGGGAAGATCGAAAGTAGGACCCTTAAAATTCTACGTGAATAATTACTCTGCATACCTCGGATCTACCACCCAATCCATTTTTTTCATGCGGTGAACTTCTAGAGTTAAGAAGTCAAACTCTTCGGTAACTTTTCCGTAGAGTTTGTAAACTCCTTTACCTCTAAACAAATATTTTTCTACCGTGTTGGGAAAATGAACCGTGTCTATAAATTCTCCATCTTTATCTAAAAAAGTTCCAAACTGCATTCGTTTTTTATTCACTGTTTTGGTGCTTTTTACCGTTACTAAATAGCCGTACATTTCTATTTTTCGGTTGATGTGGTATTTCATTTCCATGGCTTTTACTCCTTCTTTCTGCTCCTCTTTCATTAGGTCAAACGGATTGCCAAGTGTAAACCCAAACAACTCCAATTGGTCAAAAGCTACTTCTTCTTTATCAAAATTCAACGAAGGAATTTCAAAGTCTTTCCCATGATTAAATTCAAAAAGTTTAGGCTGTTCTTTTACTACCAATTCGGGCGAATAAGTGAGCTTTAATTTCCACAGCAAGCTTCGTTTATTGTTGTCAAAGTCATTGAAACAGCCAGCTCGCACAAGCAATTCTGCTTGGGAAACGCTCACAGCGGTTCGCTCCATAAAACCGGCCAAACCATCAAACAAGCCTGCTTTTCTACTCTCCAAAATTTCGGTAATGGCACTCTGCGAAAGTTCATGAATCGTATCCAATCCCAAATACACATTTTTGCCTTTCAGCACGCTTTCGCCACGGCTGTAATTGATGTGCGGAGGATGAACAGTTCCTCCCAGCATTTTTATCTCGTGGAGGTAAGTTTCTTTTCGGTAAAATCCTCCGCCATTATTAATTACCGCCACCATGTATTCGAGCGGAAAATACGTTTTGAGGAACAAACTCTGGTAACTTTCTACCGCATAACTGGCCGAGTGCCCTTTAGCAAAAGCATAACCCGCAAAACTTTCCGTTTGTCGCCAAATTTCAAAAGTAACTTCGTCTTTGTAGCCTTTTTCTCGGCAATTGTCAATGAATTTTTGTTTCACTGCTTCAAACTCATTTCGAGAACGGAATTTCCCGCTCATTCCTCTTCGCAACACATCGGCTTCGCCCAAGGATAATCCCGCAAAAAGATGAGCTACTTTTATCACATCTTCCTGATACACCATCACTCCGTAGGTTTCGGGCATTATCTGCAACATAATTGGGTGAGCTTCTTTTTCTATTCTTTCGGGATAGCGATGACGCAAAATGTACTCGCGCATCATTCCACTTTGCGAAACTCCAGGACGAATAATGGAGCTCGCAGCTACCAATCCCAAATATGTGTCAACCCGCAATTTTTTGAGTAGCATTCGCATGGCTGGCGATTCTACATAAAAACATCCCAAACATTTGGCTTCGGCCACAAAGGCATTAATTTTAGGGTCTTTTTTAAAAGATTTTACATCATGGATATCAAAATCTGCCTTTTCGGGTTGGTTTTCTTGAATGATTTGCACCGCCTCTTTTATTTTTGCCAATCCACGTTGACCCAAAATATCAAATTTGTACAATCCCACATCTTCGGCAATTACCATATCAAATTGCACGGTAGGAAACCCTTTGGGCGGAAGATTAGTTGCCGAAAAAGAATGAAGAGGTGAGTTCGAGATTAAAATTCCTCCAGCATGAATCCCCAGATGATTAGGAAAGCCCTGAATCAGACTGCCATATTTCAATACCAAAAGAGCCAGTTCATCCAGCCTATTTGCCAAGAATTTTCCGCTGCTGAGTTTGTCAATTTCTTCTTTGGGCAAGCCAAAAACTTTACCCAGTTCTCGGACTGTGCCCCGGTATTGAAAACAATTGTAAGTAGCCAGCAACGACACGTGATTGAACCGTTCAAAAATATAACGGGTCACATCTTGCCGGTCTCGCCAAGAGAAATCAATGTCAAAATCGGGCGGATTTTTTCGGTAGAGGTTAATAAATCGTTCAAAATATAAATCGAGTTCAATGGGATCTACATCCGTAATTCCTAGTAAATAAGCCACAATGCTGTTGGCTCCACTTCCTCGCCCAATATGGAAATAGCCTTTTCGTTTGGCGTAGTTTACAATGTCCCAATTAATCAAAAAATACGAAACGTAGTCTTGTTTGATAATTAAATCGAGTTCTTTCTCTATTCGTTCTTTTATTTGGGTAGTCACTTCATTTCCATAGCGATAGGGCAATCCGTCTTCCGTTAATTTACGCAAAAGAGCAATGTCTTCCTCTCGGCTTTTGGTGTACACACTTTGGTTTTGGGGCTTGCGGTTTTCACTAAAATCAAAATGAACGGAACAGCCATCCAGAATGTGTTGGGTGTTTTGTATCAAAAAGGGAAACTCCGCAAATGTAGAAGTCAATTCTTCGAGCGAAATCATTTTTTCTTCGGGATGTGCCTCTTCGGTTTTGGGTAATTTGCTCAGCAACGTATTGTTGTCAATAGCCCGCAACAGGCGATGCGCATTAAAATCTCGTTTGTTTCTAAAAGTAACCGTTTGCAAAATCACCAGTTTTTCTTGATGTTTCAGCCACCAAGACATCCTGAGTTGCGGAATTTCGTGAGCGGCTATTCCAATGTATTCGTGAGGAAGTAGAGATTCCACGGAGATTTCATTTGCCACCCGAAAAGGATATACCACGAATACATTTTTAAATTTAGGCGCACGCTTAGGAATTTCTTTCTTTTGATGAAGAAAATGTGATAAATAGGAGTTCATTTCTTGAAATCCTTCATTATTCTTGGCAATTCCCACAAAACAAGGGTCGTTTCCGTTTCTAAAATCAATTCCCACAATTGGTTTTATCCCGTATTCAGACGAAAGTCTAATAAAATTTAGGCACCCCGAAGTGTTATTGATATCGGCAAGCACCAGCGAGTTTAGCCCACGCTCTTGTGCTATTTCTAGCAATGTTTTTTCTGAAAAAGTTCCGTAGCGTAAGCTGTAATAGGTGTGGCAGTTGAGGTACATTTTTTGGTTTTAAAGTTGGGCTTCGGTTCTCTCTTCCGATAAAAATCGGAATCGAACTCAGTCCGCAGATTATCATTTATGCGAGTTGATGTGTTGCTTTTAGAGATTTTTCTCCAAAGAATCTTTTTATCATTCCTCTATTCTCTATGTTCTGTTTTCTTTTAAAAAAGCATCCTGTCGTCATTTTCCTCTGTCTTTTTTCTTCGATTATCCTCTCATGAGTTAGCTATTTGTGCTGTTTTTCTCATAATGATTCACTTAATCGGCAGTATTTTCACTTTCCTCATAAAAATTTAAAATATGCTTTAAAAAACTAGATGAAACTATTCTCTAGACCTTCTGCTGAGCTTAGCCAAAGTAGATTCAAAAGAGGTATATTATTTGAGGGCAGTCTTTTCTCTATTCTCTATGTTCTATTTTCTTTCTTCTCTAACTCGAGAATCATAAGTCATCTATCGTAAGTCACACCCTTAACTTCTCCTGTGCGCTAGCAATTCGGGAGGTTCGCCATTGAAAGGATTGTGGAAGCGGCCAATGGTTTTGGCTTTCATTGCTACCGCTCGCATAACACTTCTTTCTCCATACTTGGACCGAATGTTGTCCATAGCTTTATAAAGGTTGATTTGTTTTTCTGAATCATCAAAAAGATTTATTTGGTAACTCCCCGAAACCAATCCGCTATATCGTATTCCTATCAATCTCACCAATAATCTTCGTCCATAAAGCTGTTTGAAAATTTCTTGTACCTTGGGAATCAAAATATGATCTGCTGAGGTATAAGGAATTTTTACTTGCTTGGTGTAAGTGTTAAAGTCCGAATACCTGATTTTTACTGTAATTACAGAGGCAACTTTTCCACCTCTGCGCAATTGAAAGGCTAAATTTTCTGCCATTGCCGACAGAATCCCTGTTAATCTTTCCGTATCAATCGTATCTTTTTGGAATGTCCGTTCGGTAGAGATAGACTTACGTTCTGTAAAGGGTACGATAAGAGAATTATCAATTCCATTTGCTTTTTTCCAGATGCTTTCGCCATTTTTTCCAAAAACCGAGCGCATCATATCGATTTGCATTTCCTGAATTGTGATGATTTTTTTAACCCCAAGGTTTCTAAGGGATTGATAGGTTTTGTTTCCTACCATTGGTATTTTTTTTACTGAAAGTGGAGCTAAAAAAGACTTTTCATTTCCAGAGTCGATTCGTATTTGGTTGTTTGGTTTTGCTTCGCCTGTAGCCACCTTGCTCACAGTTTTGTTTACGGATAATCCAAACGAAATGGGCAATCCGGTTTCTTTGGTAATGAGCTGGCGGAGTTCGCTCGCGTGTTGGTAACAACCATAAAATTTATCCATTCCTGAGAGATCGGCAAAAAACTCATCGATACTTGTTTTTTCGAGCACGGGAACTCGTTCCTTCACAATGTCAGTTACCAGTTTGGAGTATTTGGTGTAAGTGGCTGTATTGCCTCTAATTATTGCCGCTTCGGGACACAGCGCCTTTGCCATACGCATGGGCATTCCGGAGTGCACGCCAAATTTACGCGCCTCATAACTGCATGATGCTACCACACCACGGTCGCTCGTTCCGCCCAGAAGCACAGGAATATTATTGAGCCTGCTATCTAGCAACCTTTCCACCGACACATAAAACGTGTCTAAATCCATATGTAATATTGAGCGTGTTTTCATTTTTTCAAAATAACGAATAATTATATCAAAAAGTTTAACTACATTTGATACAAATTATATCAAAATGTCCACACTAAGCGAAAATTTAAAACACCTGAGAGGGAAGAAAGGCAAGAGCCAGCAGGCGATAGCAGATGTATTGTCTATTACCAGAGGAGCTTATCAAAAATACGAAGAAGCAAGGTCCGAACCTCCTCACAATACGTTGATTAAGTTGTCAAATTACTACACAATAACGATAGATATTTTGCTCCAGATAGATTTGCGAAAAACCGACCCAGAGGATTTAATGAAGTTGAATAATAGGATGTTGTTTCCGGTGATGACTTCTAAAAAAGACAAGCAACCGATTGAGCTAATCCCTAAATCGGCACAAGCAGGTTATGCATTGGGGTATGGAGATCCAGATTTTATTCAGTCGCTCAAGACGATTTCTTTGCCTTTCTTGGGAGTAGGAAAGTACCGGGCTTTTCCAATCTCGGGCGATAGTATGACGCCAAACGTAAAAGATGGTTCGTATGTAATTGGAGAATATGTAGAACACCTGACTCAGCTAAAAAATGGAAAGACTTATGTGGTACTTACCAAAGACGATGGGATTGTGTACAAGCGAGTTCACCAAGGAATAAAATCAATAGAACTACACTCGGATAATAAATTTTATGATCCGTACACCGTTTCTCTTCACGAGATTATAGAAATGTGGGAATTTCGCGCAGCAATTAATGTAGAGGATTTGGAGCCAGATGAAGTGACTAACGAGCAGTTGCTTGAAACGATTATGGCACTAAAAAACCAAAACAAGAAGCTAAATGATTAGAAGCAATTAAGCAATTACTGTTACCTCTTTCGAAATTTCTCTTGCTTTTTTTATTGCGTTTTCTAGGTTGGAATCTACCACAGTGATATGTCCCATTTTACGGAATGGTTTGGTTTCTGTTTTTCCATACAAATGCGGAAAAACGCCTTCTTGAGCCATTGCATTTTCCATTCCTTCGTAAAATGGAATGCCTGTGTGATTTTTATCTCCCAATAGATTAATCATGACTCCAGGGCTTGTAATTGCGGTGCTTCCCAGCGGGAAATTCATCACTGCTCTGTAATGCTGCTCAAATTGAGAAGTGTGATTACACTCGATCGTGTGGTGTCCGCTGTTGTGCGTTCTTGGCGCCATTTCATTTACCAAAACAGAACCATCTTCCAACACAAAAAACTCTACGGCCAATATTCCTACCATTCCTAATTTTTGAATAATCGTATGAGCAATTTCTTGGGCTGACTTTTCGGTTTCTTCACTAATTTTTGCTGGCGAAAAAAGGAACTCGACTAAATTTGCCTCTGGGTTGAATTCTTGCTCGCAAGTGGGGTAAGAGCGTATCTCTCCACTTTCGTTTCGGGCAACAATTACAGAAATTTCTTTCACAAAATTCACTTTTTCCTCTAACAATGATGGAACATCAAATGCCTCTTCCAAATCAGAAGAAGAGTTTAACATTTGCACTCCTTTTCCATCGTAACCTCCTTTTCTCATTTTTTGCACAATGGGAAAACTTGCTTTTTCTTCTACTTCTTCCAGGGAATCGCACAACACAAATTCAGAGGTAGGGATTCCGTTATCCACATAAAATTGTTTTTGAATTCCTTTGTCTTTTACCAATTCAATTATCCTAGGTTGCGGAAATACTTTTACTCCCTCGCGCTCTAATTGAAAAAGAGCTTCGGTATTTACATTTTCTATTTCAATTGTAAGCACATCCAATCCCGATCCAAATTCAAATACCGAATCATAGTCATGGAAACTACCCTGAGTAAACGAATTGCATAAGTGGGCAGAAGGACATTGTGCATTAGGGTCTAAAATGGAGATAGGAGTTCCATAACTTATGGCCGATTGAATAAACATCCTGCCGAGCTGGCCTCCGCCTAAAATTCCGAGTTTGGTTGTGTTAAAATTCATGGTGTAAAAGTACGGAAAAAATAAAAACCCAAAACCTAAAATTAACCACCTCCAACAGCCTTAAATTCCTATTGTCGAATCTTTCGTTTTTTTCTATCTTTGTGGCAATCCCATTGGGAGAATAACTCAATCACAACAACGAATGGAAACAGCTGAATCGACAAAAAAAACTGAGGTAACCTTTGAGGATTTTAAACAAGAAGTAATCGCAGATTATCGACTTGCCAGAATCAGTAGAGAGCTTTCTTTGCTTGGAAGAAGAGAAGTGTTGACAGGAAAAGCAAAGTTTGGAATTTTTGGAGATGGAAAAGAATTGCCTCAAATTGCCTTAGCAAAACAGTTTGAAAACGGGGATTTCCGTTCTGGATATTACAGGGACCAAACCCTGATGATGGCAATTGGACAAATGACTCCAACCAATTTTTTTGCAGGATTGTATGCAGATACAAACCAAGAAAACGAACCGTTTTCGGCAGGAAGACAAATGGGGGGGCATTTTTCTACCCAATCGCTCAATGCAGATGGAAGCTGGAAAAGATTGACAGAACAAAAAAACTCTTCGGCTGATATTTCGCCAACTGCTGGTCAAATGCCACGTTTGTTAGGATTGGCTTTGGCCTCAAAAAAATTCCGTGAAAACGATAACCTCAATGAGTTTACAGAGTTTTCTGTCAAAGGAAACGAAGTGGCTTTTGGTACTATTGGAGATGCGAGTACAAGCGAAGGATTGTTTTTTGAAACAGTGAATGCCGCTGGTGTGTTGCAAGTACCAATGGTAATGAGTGTATGGGATGACGGACACGGAATTTCTGTTCCAAAAAGATACCAAACAACGAAAGAAAACATTTCGGAATTACTTGCCGGTTTTGAAGAAACAAAAGACAAAGCAGGATTTAAAATAATGAAGGTAAAAGGCTGGGATTATCCAGGACTTTGTAGAACTTACCAAGAGGCAGTAGCTCACGCAAGAAAAAATCACTCACCGGTATTGGTTCATGTAGAAGAAGTAACTCAACCTCAAGGTCATTCTACTTCAGGGTCGCATGAAAGATATAAATCCAAAGAAAGATTGGAATGGGAGGAGGAATACGATGGAGTGAATCAGTTCAGAACATGGATTCTAGATTATAAAAAAGAGTACAAAAAAGAAATTGCAACAGAAGAAGAGCTCGATGCCATAGAAAAAGAGGCGAAAAAAGTGGTAAGAGACGCCAAAAAAGAAGCTTGGAGTAATTTTTTGACTCCTTATTTAAAAGAGCAAAAAACAGTAGTTGACTTGATTCAGGCTATTGCAAAGAATAGTTCAAGCAAAGTATTTGTGGAGAAAATAGCCAACGAATTGGCAGCAATCACGGAGCCAGGAAGAAAAGAAATTGTATCGGCTGCGAAAAAGACGATTCGATTGACGCGAAAAGAAAACTGCGATTTCAAACAACAATTGAAAAGCTGGCTTGTAAAGAGCGACCTAGAGAATGCCGACAGGTACAACTCGTATTTGTTGCCGTCTAACGAGAAAAGTGCACTGAATATTCCATCAGTTGCTCCAACCTTTGAGGGAGAAAATTTAGTAGACGGACGATTGATATTGAGAGAGAACTTTGATGTTCAATTTAGTAAAAACCCATTAATCTTTACGTTTGGAGAAGACACAGGAAAAATTGGTGGAGTAAACCAAAGTATGGAAGGTATGCAGGAAAAATTTGGCGAAAGTCGAGTTTCTGATACCGGAATTAGAGAAGCAACCATCATCGGACAAGGAATAGGTATGGCAATGAGAGGTTTGCGACCCATTGCCGAAATCCAATACTTGGATTACCTGCTGTACGGAATTCAAATATTGAGTGATGATTTGGCAACGCTTCATTACCGAACCAAAGGAACGCAAAAAGCTCCCTTGATTGTAAGAACAAGAGGACACAGGCTAGAAGGAGTGTGGCACTCAGGTTCTCCCATGGGAATGATTATTAATTCATTGAGAGGAATGCACGTGTGTGTTCCGAGAAACATGACTGTGGCGGCAGGGTTTTACAATACACTACTTGAAAGTGACGATCCAGCACTAGTTGTGGAGTGTTTGAATGGATACAGAAGTAAAGAGAACATGCCAACCAACTTAGGAGAGTACAAAATTCCATTAGGTGTGCCAGAAATTACGCGAGAAGGAACGGACATTACTTTGGTGTCTTACGGTTCTACTTTTAATATCTGTACAGAAGTAGCGAAACAATTGGCTGAGGTGGATATTTCAGTTGAATTGATTGATGTTCAAACTCTACTTCCGTTTGATGTAAACCACGCTATTGTGGAATCGATTAAGAAAACAAATCGTGTAATATTTGTGGATGAAGATGTTCCTGGAGGGGCAACAGCCTTCATGTTGGACAAAGTGATGGTGGAGCAAGAAGCTTATCAATATTTGGATTCTAAGCCAGTTACCTTGGCTTCCAAAGCGCATAGACCTGCTTATGGAAGTGACGGAGATTATTTTTCTAAGCCAAATATGGAAACCATTTTTGAGGCGATTTATGAAATTATGCATGAAGCAAATCCTTCAAAATATATTGAAATCTAAAGTTACCTTAGTGAATGGATTTAGTCCGATCTCCTCGAGTTGAACGAGGATTTTGCGGTTATTTTCTAGTAAGTGTTGTGGTATTAGCTTGGGCAGTTGGATAAACCACCAAGTCTTCAATATTTACGTGGCTTGGGCGTGAAGTAACAAAATCAATCACTTCGGCAATGTCTTGTGCTTGTAGAGCATCAAAACCTTGATACACTCCAGCAGCTTTTTCTTTGTCTCCTTTGAATCTCACCTCCGAAAACTCAGTTTCTACAGCTCCAGGATGGATTGCCGAAACTCGAATGTTGTACCCAGCCAAATCTATTCGCATGGATTTGCTGAGAGCATCTACCGCGTGTTTGGATGCGCAATATACATTTCCATTTGGATACACTTCTTTGGCTGCTACCGAACCAATATTGACTATAAATCCACTGTTTCGGGCAATCATCTTGGGTAAAATAGCTTTGGTAACGTAAAGTAATCCCTTCACGTTTCCATCTATCATCGCGTCCCAATCGTCCATATTTCCGTCCTGAATGGTGCTTAATCCATGCGCATTTCCAGCGTTATTTAACAAAATATCAATGTCTTGAAATTCTCTAGGAATAGATTCAATCGCCTTGAAAACGTCTTCTCTATTTCGAACATCAAAAGTGAGTATGTGAACTTGAGTATTGAGTTCATTTTTGAGCTCTTGAAGTCGTTCTGTTCTGCGTCCACAAAGGATTAATTTGTGTCCTTTTGCAGCAAATAGCTTGGCTGTTGCCATTCCTATTCCTGAGGTGGCTCCTGTGATTAAGGCTGTTTTCATTTTGTAAACGTATAATTTTAATTAATAACTTCTTCATCAGTCATCCTGAATTTATTTCAGGATCTAGCCTAGCGTTTTTCACGTTTCAATCTTTGGCATTATTTCAATGAATAAAGATGCTGAACTAAATTCAGCATGTCTCGTGTTTTTTAAATTTTTTCTTCTTCAGTCATCCTGAATTTATTTCAGGATCTCGAAGAGAATATTTCACAAAGCAAGATAATGGAAATATTTCAATGAATAGAGATTCTGAAATGAATTCAGAATGACATTAACTTTACTTTTTTCGCAAATTATTTATCATTTTCAAACTCTTCAATTTCCTCTATTGTATGCCAATCCGATGCAATGTCAATTAGTTTCGGATTCTCTTCTTTGATTAAGTTCCACTTCCATTCTTTATGCCAATTTTTCAATTGTTTTTCTCGGTCTATGGCATTTAGTATTCCGTTTATTTGCTCGAAATAGACCAAGTCAATTGTTTTGTATTTAGCACTAAAATCAGAACCTTTCCCTGCTTTATGTTCAAGTATTCTTCGCTTTATGTCACTAGTCACCCCAATGTATAAAACAGTTCTGTTTTTATTTGTCAATATGTATACAAAACCTTGTTTTTCCATTTCAGTATTTTTCATCTGTCATCCTGAACTGGTTTCAGGATCTCACAAAGCATTTTTCATTTTATTTAGTCACGTAATATTTATATGAATAAAGATCCTGAAATAAATTCAGGATGACGTTATCTTTGGGATGTGAATTCAAAGTTAAGTTACTTCAATAATCCACTAAAACTAACTTTCTCCCCAATAATAGCTCTTAATTCCGTAACAGAAACTCTATCTTGTTTCATGGTGTCGCGGTCACGGATTGTGACAGTATTATCTTCCAAAGTTTGGTGATCTATCATGATGCAATACGGGGTTCCAAGAGCGTCTTGTCTTCTATAACGCTTTCCTGGAGAATCTTTTTCGTCATACTGGCAATTGAAATCATATTTCAACTCATTCATTACTTCCATTGCTTTATCCGGCAATCCATCTTTTTTAGTTAAGGGCATAATTACTGCCTTTGTCGGTGCTAATGCCGGAGGTAGTGCAAGAACGGTTCTTTCGCTTCCGTCTTCCAGAGTTTCCTCTTTTAATGAGTTAGAAAGGATAGCCAAGAACATTCTGTCCAGTCCGATAGAAGTTTCGATGACAAAAGGAACATAACTTTTGTTTTCTTGAGGATCAAAGTATTGAAGTTTTTTCCCAGAATGTTCTTCGTGAGCCTTTAAGTCAAAATCTGTTCGAGAGTGAATCCCTTCTAACTCCTTGAATCCCATCGGGAAATTGAATTCAATGTCGGTTGCGGCATCAGCATAATGAGCCAATTTTAAATGATCGTGAAAGCGGTAGTTTTCTTCTCCTAGTCCAAGTGCATCGTGCCATTTTTTTCGGGTTTCTTTCCAGTAATCAAACCATTGTTTCTGAGTACCTGGTTTTACGAAAAATTGCATTTCCATTTGTTCAAATTCTCTCATTCGGAAAATAAATTGTCGCGCAATGATTTCGTTTCTAAAGGCTTTTCCAATTTGTGCAATTCCAAAAGGAATTTTCATCCTTCCAGTTTTTTGCACGTTCAGGTAGTTCACAAAAATACCTTGAGCCGTTTCTGGCCTTAAATAGATAGTGTTTGCACCTTCCGAAACAGAGCCCATTTCGGTACTAAACATCAAGTTGAATTGACGCACATCTGTCCAGTTTTTAGAACCAGAAACAGGGCATGCAATACCCAATTCTTCAATTAGTTCTTTTACTGCTGGCAAATCATCTTTACCTAACGACTCTTTGAATTTTTCCTCAATTTCTTCAATTTTAGTTGCGTTTCGGAGTATATTAGGATTTGTTTTTCTGAATTCTTCTTCATTGAAATCATCTCCAAATCTCTTCTGGCCTTTGGCAACTTCTTTTTCTATTTTTAGTCTGATTTTTTCAACGTGGTCTTCAATGAGAACATCAGCTCGGTAACGCTTTTTTGAGTCTTTGTTATCAATCAAAGGATCGTTAAATGCATCTACGTGACCCGAGGCTTTCCAGGTTGTTGGGTGCATGAAAATAGACGCATCGATTCCCACAATGTTTTCGTGCATCTGCACCATTGATTTCCACCAATATTCCTTGATGTTGTTTTTTAATTCAGAACCATTTTGTCCGTAATCATAAGTGGCACTCAGCCCATCATAAATTTCAGAGGAAGGAAAAATAAAGCCATATTCTTTGGCGTGTGAAATTACTTTTTTTAGTAAATCGTCAGACATGTGGGTTTGTTTTTTAATTGAGAGTAAAATTAGCAGTTTTTGGGGAGGATTCAATATTTTAAGGTGTCAATTTGATGAATAAACGAGATTCCTGAGAAAGCAGGATTCACATTAAAAACCCAACCGTCATTCTTTTAAGGAAAGGAAGCTATATTGTGAGAATTCCAATCCATACTTTTGTTTATCTTTGAAAAAGCAAGAAATAACTTTTGGAGAAAGAAAAAATCATATTAGGCATCGATCCAGGAACAACTGTTATGGGATATGGCATAATTAAAGTCACAGGCAATAAAATGTCCTTGCTTTCATTTGGAGAAATAGTATTGACGAAATATGATACGCATGCACTGAAGCTAAAAAAGATATTTGAGAGAACACTGGGTATTATAGATGAATACCACCCAGATGAATTAGCGATTGAGGCGCCATTTTTTGGAAAAAACGTACAATCGATGCTTAAATTAGGCAGAGCTCAGGGAGTTGCGATGGCAGCGGGTTTGTATAGAGAAGTTCCCATAACAGAGTACTTGCCAAAAAAAATAAAGCAAGCCGTTACAGGCAATGGAAATGCGAGTAAAGAGCAAGTTGCTGCGATGCTACAAAATCTATTAAAAATACAGACACTTCCAAAAAGATTAGATGCAACAGACGGACTTGCGGCCGCAGTTTGTCATTATTTTCAGGGAGGAAGCGAAGAAAAAGGCGAAAGTTATACTGGATGGAAGGCATTTGCAGCAAAAAATCCCAAACGAATCAAATAAAAAAAGCCTCTTTTCATTTGAAAAGAGGCTTTGGAAATAGATCAGTTTGTTTTTCAATCCAAATCTCCCACGAGTCCTTCTGTTACATTGATCAAGTGGTCACCCACTTTCTCCAAAGAATGGAATATATTACTGTAAAGTGTTGCTGTTACAGCGTCATATTTACCGGAACCAATATCGAGCAAGTGTTGTTTTCTGATTGCATTTCTAAACTTGTTAATTTCTTTCTCTTTGGATAGAGCTTTTTCAATAGAAACGTTGCTGTAGATTTCGGATAAGTTTTCTATCATTATTTCAAACGCCTCGTCCACAAGTCCGGCAAGTTTTAAGAGTTTTTCTCTGTGTTCTGGCTTGAAATAGATTTTCTTTTCATGTTTCGACTCAATCGTTTTTGAAATTTGGTAGTAAATATCACCAATTCTTTCTAAATCCCCGATGATACTCAGCATTCCTCTTATTCTAATAGAGGTATCTGTACTCATTTCCCCTTTGGAAACTTTAGCAAGGTAATCGGCAACTTCCAGTTCAATTCTGTCAGTTATTTCTTCGTATTTTTTTACTTTTTTAATGAGTTTACTGATTTTTTTATTTTCTTTTTCTACCAGGATACTAGAAATAAACCCATTCATTCTTTGGGTAATGTGTCCAAATTTTTCAATTTCTTTTTTTGCCTCTGAAATAGATAAATCGGGCGTTGACATCATTCCAGCACTAATGAACTCTAAGTGGAACTCTTCGTCTTCCTCTCCTTTTGACTTAACAGACCTTTCGGCTAAACTAACTAATTGTGGCACGAATCCAATAAGTAACAATACATTCAATAAATTGAAAGTAGTATGGAAAAGTGCGATCCCAGTATTGTACGAATCTTTTTTAATGATTGAGCCATCTGCATCGTATTCAGGAATGGGATTTCCTGCTCCTGTAATTTCCATGAACCAAACGATTGCGTCAATAAGAAATGGCATCAACAAGACTGCCCAGAACACTCCGATTAGATTGAACATAGAATGAATTCGTGCAGAACGTTTTGCGTGAACGTTCCCTATAAGAGAAGCTAATTCTGCTGTAATGGTTGTTCCAATGTTTTCTCCGAGAACCATCGCTGCGGCTACTTCAAAGGGAATAACACCTGCAGCAACCAAGGTCATCGTTAAGGCCATTGCGGCAGACGAGGATTGAATCACAACAGTAACGATTGTACCAAGTCCTACAAACATTAATATACTAAGAAAACTACCGGTATTGTATTCAGTAAAAAATTGCACCAGCGGAGAGCTTGCGTCTAGCCCAGGTACTGCTCCTTTTAACTCTCCTAATCCCATAAACAAGAGTGCAAAACCGATAATCGCCCCTGCCCATGCTTTCATTTTAGATTTACCAAAAAATAAGAAAGGCGCTCCAAGAGCAATAATCACTAAAGCGTAATTTGCCATACTTACTTTAAACCCAAATAAATTAATTAACCAAGCAGTAATTGTCGTTCCAATGTTGGCACCCATCATCACACCCGCAGATTGTATCAGAGTTAGTAATCCAGCATTCACAAAACTAACTGTCATTACCGTGGTTACTGAAGAGGATTGGACGATAGATGTGATTCCAAATCCTGTTAAAACTCCTTTAATTCTGTTGGACGTTATAGAAGCCAACATTTTTCTTAATCGAGATCCTGCTGCTTGCTGCAACCCTTCACTCATAATCTTCATTCCATAAATGAACATTCCTAAGGCTCCAATTAAGACTAATACTCTAAAAATTCCCCAAGGTCTTTTGGTTTCAAATTTGTGTTTGTCCGAAAAAACTTGAGTTTCTCCTTTCTCCAATCCAATTTTAAACACATGTTTTTCTCCTCCTTTCAAGCCGTCTAACATGTAATGGGTAGAGGAGAGAGGAATGCTGTGAATGGAAGTCCAATCAGAATTTTCATACCCGCTTTTGTGTCTTTTGGCTCCAATTTCAGTATTCCATTTTATAACAACTGAATAACCAAAGGCTTTCAACTGGTTCATTGCTTCATACTCTATTAGCCAACTAATATCTGCCGATCCTTCTTTTTCCTTGGTGAAAACGTTGTGAATCACCTCTGTTGAAGGCTCGTAATTTTGTTGAATAGTTGTGTTTTCAATAATTGCTTCGGCAAGTGAGTCATTTGACTGTGCTGTGAGCGAAAAACCAAGTGAAAAAACAAACGAGATTAAGAATACTAGGTTTTTCATTTTTTGGAGGATATACATTTTTTTCAAAAGTAAGCGAATTCGATTAATTGCAACGAATATCTATATTAAGTATACATTAAAAAAGAACTATAAAAGTGAGACCATTTCTGTTTTGATTTTGAATTCAACGGACGGTACTTACAAAAAGATGTTCTAGGTTTTCTTTAATTTTGCACTAAAATTAATAAAGTAATCCGTTTTTTAGCAAAAGAGTACCCATTGATTTAATGACTTGTTTTGAAAAAACAAATTAGGAGCTACAAGACAACATAGAACAGCCCACTTTTTGTTTTGCCCAATCGGGTCTTTTTGTATACCACTTTTCCTTTGTTGGTTGTTCACTGTAAGGGTTTTGCAACAAATCAAACAACTCCTCTACAAGGCTGTAATCTCCTATTTCTGCTTTTTCTATAGCTAACTGAGCCATGTAGTTTCGTAAAACATACTTTGGGTTTGTTTTTTTCATTTTAGTCAAGCGAGTCTTGTCTTCCACTTCTTCTTGTTTCGTTAGTCTTTTATACTCTTTGAACCAGTTTCGCCATTTTGGTAAATGAGAAGTTACTTCAGAGCTATTCAAATAGCTGGAGAATTCGATTATTTTCTTAAAGCTATTCCATTTGAATGAGCTAAACCCGCTAAGTTCTCGAAAGAATAGAGTCATGTCTGTTTCCGATACTCGTAGGTTTTCTTCGAGAGAATAGATAATGGTATCAGGAACCAAATCTGGAGTGTACAACCCGATTTTTTCGCACATCATTTGGTGATTTTTGTGTGCAAATTGCACTTTAAACCCAGTTAAAATATCCTCGAGAGGTTCTGCATCTTCAATTAAAGGATAAATCGCGTTAGCAAGCTGAGTGAGGTTCCAAAGGGCCACATTTGGTTGGTTACCAAATCGATACCTTCTATGTTGCGCATCGGTTGTATTTGGAGTCCACCCTGGATTGTAATCTTCTAGCCAACCATAAGGCCCGTAATCTATGGTAAGCCCCAAAATGGATAAGTTATCTGTATTCATCACACCGTGTACAAACCCTACTCGCTGCCAATGAATGATCATGTCGAGCGTTTTTGAAACTACTTCTTGAAAAAAGGCAAGGTAAGTTGATTTTGAGGGAGGGTCTAAATTTGGAAAATGGTGCTTAATTGTGAAGTCAACAAGTGTTTTTAGATTTTTTTTATCTTGCCTAGCGGCAAATATCTCGAAATTCCCAAAACGAATAAAGCTAGGAGCAACTCGACAAACGATAGCCCCTGGTTCTTCCTGAACATTGCCATTGTACAGGACATCTCGTGGAACCAAGTCTCCGGTTTTTATGAGAGAAAGCGCACGAGTTGTAGGAATTCCTAAATTGTGCATAGCCTCACTACACAAATACTCGCGGATAGAAGAACGCAAAACGGCAAACCCATCTGCTCTCCGAGAATATGGGGTAGGCCCCGCACCTTTTAGTTGGAGTTTAATGGGTGAGTTGTTGATTTCAATTTCAGCAATATTTATTGCCCTTCCGTCTCCTAATTGCCCAGCCCATTGGCCAAATTGGTGACCGCCATAACACATAGCGTAAGGCTCAAATTCATTAAATTTTGTTTCCCCGCTCAGCACTTTTATAACCTCCTCTTCTTCCATTTCTAAGTCCCATTCATCCAACAAAGGTTGAGAGAAATGAACGAGGCTAGGACTTGAGGGAATAACCGGAGTTACAAAAGAAAAACAAGCGCCTTCAACTTGCCGAGATTCATTCGAGTTTAATGGGTCGGAAGGAAGGTCTTTTGAAAAAGAGGGAACGAGCGGTAAGTTGACTAACTTTTTCATGTTACGCCTTTTTTTGAAGCTGTAAAGAAGCCGAATTGATGCAGTATCTCAAACCACTTGGTTCTGGTCCGTCAGGAAAAACGTGACCCAAATGAGCGTCACAGGTATTACAGACTACTTCTACTCTTATCATCCCAAAAGAAGTATCTTTTATATAACCAATTGCATTTTCGGTGATGGGCGCGGTGAAACTTGGCCAGCCTGTTCCAGATTCAAACTTAATTGTCGAATCAAAAAGCGGTGTATCGCAACAAATACAATTGTATTTTCCTAAATCGTGAGCGCTACAAAACTCGCCCGAACCTGCTGGTTCAGTTCCTTTTTGACGTGTAATTCTGAATTGCTCTGGAGTAAGTTGCTCTTTCCATTCTTCTTCCGATTTTTCTACTCTTATATCTGGTTCTGGAGAACCGTGGTTCGCAAATTTTATTACAGAATTCCAATTTATCATGAGCTTTTATTTTACCATGAAGATACAGCAATTATTTGCCAAATGTTGGGTAAAATTATCAGTATAACACACTAAACTCTGACGTTATTCCATTATTTCTTGACACAACTCTATCAATACTCCGTTCGTAGATTTGGGGTGTAAAAATGCGACAAGTTTATTGTCTGCTCCTCGTTTTGGCTCTTTAGTAATGATTTTGAAACCTTCTCTTTCCAGCCTTTTTAACTCTGAATAAATATCGGTTACATCAAAGGCAATGTGGTGAATTCCTTCCCCTTTTTTTTCAATAAACTTAGCAATAGCGCTATCCGGATGGGTCGCTTGTAACAATTCTATTTTCGACTCTCCGGTTTTAAAAAACGAGGTGAGTACATGTTCTGATTTCACCTCCTCTTGTTTGTAAGGTTGTCTATCAAAAAGTGCTGAAAAAAGCGAGTTGGATTGTTCCATGTCTTTTACCGCGATTCCTATGTGTTCAATTTTATTCATATCCATTCTATATTAAGGCTAACCCTATCAATTTGATTATATATTTTGTAATTTTATCATTCAATCTTGTTTCACAAAACTACAACTAAATTATGCTAAACAAAAGAGTAGAAGAAGCGCTAAATTCCCAATTAGTAGTAGAGGCATTTTCCTCTCATTATTATTTGGCTGTTGCCTCTTGGGCAGAAGTAAATGGATTCAGTGGTACGTCAGAGTTTTTTTATGAGCAATCGGATGAGGAAAGAATGCACATGCTGCGATTAGTGAAATTCATAAATGAAAGAGGAGGGAAAGCTGTGATTCCACAAATTGATATGCCTTCCAATGATTTTAAATCGATACGATACGTGTTTGAAGAATTTTTGAAACACGAATTAACGGTGTCGGCCAAAGTGAATGAAGTAGTAGGGATTTGTTACGAAGAAAAAGATTTTCCAACGATGAATTTCATGCAGTGGTACGTTTCTGAACAAATTGAAGAAGAGGCTGTCGTAAGAACGATTATTGACCAATTAAACTTGATTGGTGATGACAAAAGTGGCCTTTATCACTTTGATAGAGATTTAAAAAACATTAAAAATCCACAGATTACAATTAACAATACCGCAGAGTAATCGCTCTTATTTATAATAGGATAAAAAATGCGGTGGTATATTCACCGCATTTTTTTTGTAAAAATTTGACTTAAACCTCACTCAAGCTTATTATTATTCGTAATTTAAGAGAACAATCTAATTTGTTCGAATAAAATCCACAAAAACACCCCAAAAACTTATGATATTTATAGATACCCAACTTTCGCCAGCAATAATTGTACTGCTCGTATTACTAGTGATTTTCCTCTTACTTTCTGTTGTTATCGTGCCAGAAAAATCGGCTAAGGTAATTCAACGACTAGGAAAATTTACACGTATTGCAGATTCTGGACTTAGTTTTAAAATTCCAATTATTGATTCGGTTGCAGGCACCGTAAATTTAAGAGTACTTCAGTTGGATGTACACGTGGAAACAAAAACGATGGACAATGTGTTTGTAGTCATGCAAGCCTCTGTGCAATACAAGGTAATTCCTAGTAAGACCAAAGAGTCGTTTTATAGCCTAGATGATTCTTCCAGACAGATTTCTTCTTTCATCTTTGATGTAATTCGGGCAGAAGTGCCAAAACTTGAGCTAGACGAAGTGTTCTCTAGAAAAGATGACATTGCAAATGCCGTTAACCAAAGTCTTTCGGCATCGATGGACGATTATGGTTTTGAAATAATAAAAACACTGATTACAGACATTGATCCTGACAAAAATGTAAAAGAGTCGATGAACCGAATCAATGCAGCTAAAAGAGACAAAGAGGCCGCATTGCAAGAAGCAGAAGCAACAAAAATTACTATCGTAAAAGAGGCTGAAGCTGATGCAGAAAGCAAACGATTGCAAGGGGAAGGAGTTGCTGCTCAGCGAATTGCAATTGTAAAAGGATTTAAAGAGTCAATAGAAGACTTTAAGGATTCGTTGGATGAAATAAACTCGACTGAAGTGATGCAGTTTGTATTGCTGACACAATATTTTGATACATTAAATAGCATTGGAACAAAAGAAGGCAACAATACTATCTTGGTGCCACATTCTCCGGGAGGAATGAAAGATTTTCAACAGCAAATCATTGAAGGAACTTTTGTGGGTCAAAAAATGTCGGAAGTTACGCCAGCCAAACCGAAAAAAAACTAATTCATATTTTAGCTCTATTGTGCTTTCTAATTCTTGATCGAAACCATGAACTCGATTGCTTTTTTTATAACTCACCTATTTATTTTAGAATCGAACTTTGTTTCTAAACTCATTCAGTCCATGTTTTTTTGGCAAGTGCTTAGTGGAGTGTTGGCCTTAGCCTTTGTGTATTTGTTTTTTCTTGGCAGGAGCCAAAAAAAGAAAATAAGAGCATTCATGGAGCGAAGAACTACCACTATCATTGCTCAAAAGGAAAAAATTGAAGAACAGAAAGCTTTACTGGAGTACGAGCACGAAAAATCGGATGAATTATTAAAAGATATTTTTCCGAATAAAATTGTAAAAGTTCTGAAGAATAAAGGAAAGATAGAACCCGAATATTACGAAAAAGCTTCCGTACTTTTCGCAGACTTTGTTTCGTTTTCTAAAATCACACCATTTCTTACTGCCAATCAATTAGTAGACACTTTAAATGTGTACTTCAAAAAATTTGACTCTGTGATTACGGAGAACAAAATGATTTTGATTAAAACCATTGGCGACAGTTACTTTGCTGTGGGCGGAGTGCCAAAGAAAAATCGAAAAAATCCGATTTACACCGTTTTATCAGGACTTCAAATGCAGCATGAAGTAAGGAAAATTAATTCAACCACCCACCTAAATTGGCAGATTAGGGTAGGGATAACAACAGGTGAAATAGCAGCAGGAGTCTTGGATACAAAGCGCCCCATGTTTGATGTATGGGGAAGTTCAGTAAATGTCGCTAGTCGTCTTCAAGAAGCGGGATTGCCGGGAAAAGTAAATATTTCGGAATCTACTTACAGACACATCTATCCTTTTTTTGATTGCGAAGAAAGAGGTGAGATAGGCACGAAAAACGTGGGGAATATCCCGATGTATTTTGTCAAAAGAATTAAACCTGAACTATCGGCAGATGAAGAGGGGCTAATTCCAAACTCCTTGTTTTGGAAATACGTGCGAAACCTCAAAAACACGAAGCCCGATTACATTTCATTATTCAAAGATATGAAGCTCAAAATAAGGAAAGAACTTCCCTCCGGAATTTATTACCACAACGAAAAGCACGCATTAAATGTCATGAATTCTGCTGAATTTTTAGGGTTTGGAGAAGAAATATACACGGAAGAAATACTATTGTTGAAAACGGCTGCCTTGCTGCATGACATAGGTTTTTTGGAGCAATACGAAAACAATGAAATAGTAGGAGCAGAATTTGCAAAAACGATATTACCAAACTATAATTTTGAATCTGAACAAATCGAGCTGGTAGCAAGTCTTATTTTGGCAACAGAACCGTCTAGAGAGCCGCAAACTTTGCTTGAAGAGATTATGAAGGATGCCGATTTAGATTACCTCGGAAGGAATGATTTTACAGAAATCAGTAATAAGCTCATGAAAGAATATATGGAGAATGGAGTGATGAAAACCCCTTTAGAATTTCATGAGGCACAAGTAAACTTTTTGAAGACTCACAAGTTTTATACGGATACCGCTAAGTCTTCTCGGGTAAAAAAGAAGAGGGAGAATATTGAGATTGCTTTAAATTTATATAATTCTCAAACTTAAAACTGCCGTATCATCTGGATAGGGTTTTGAACCTTTGTACTCATCGATGGTTTCGAACAAAGCATTATTCATCTCTTTCATATTTAAGTAGGAATTTTCTTTTACCGCCTTGGCTAATCGTTTATTCTGAAATTGAACGTCTTTTTCATTTTCTACTTCTACCATGCCGTCTGTGTAACACACAAAAACTGTGTTCGGTTCAATCTTCAATTTCCCAACGTGAATACTTGGAAGTTCTTCGAAAATTCCCAGTGGAATACAACCGGTTTTGAGCTCAGACACGGTATTTCTATGAACCATTATAGGACAATTATGTCCTGCATTGATGTATTTTAAAGTACGGTTATTTTCTTTATAATACCCAATAAAGAAGGTAATAAACTTCTCACCTTTGGCAGAGGATATCACGCTTGCATTTAATTCTTTTACAAGCTCAGTGATGGTAAGATTATTGTGATTGTACTTCACGTTTGCGCGCAATGTAGCCTGAAAATTGGACATGAGCAAAGCGGCAGACATTCCTTTACCAGAAACATCAGCAATACAAAAAACATACTCATTTTTATTGATAGGAATGAAATCATAATAGTCTCCGCTGACCATTTCTTTGGCTAAATAAGTGGCAGAAATATCAATGAACTGGTTGGAAGGTAAATTATCTGGCAATAATAGTTTTTGCATTAAAACTGCCAACTTCATATCTTTTTCTTTCAGCTTTTTTTTCAGTAATTCTTTCGCAAGAGTTTTTGTTTCAATAGCCACAGAAACCACATTAGAAATTGTTTGAATAAATCCCACATGACGCGAGATGAAGGAAGTCATTTCGGTTTCCTTTATTCCGCCTATAAGGATATAAGAGAGCGGGATGCCTTTATGAAAAACGGGCAAAATAAGATCAAAATCTTTAAACTCTTTTATATTGACCTCTCTTAACAGAGTGGATTTTTTTATTAAAAGCATTTTCGTTTTGTCGAAACCAGAGCAATCGCCATTCATGCCGAAAACTAAAATACATTTCCAGTTATTCCGATTATTTATAAATGCCAGCCTAGACACTCCAATGTAATAACGTATCACATTTTCGAATTGATTTAGCAATTCACCTATCTTGTAATTTTTATTGATAGAATTGGTGATTTCTAAAAGAGCATTTAGTTTTTGCCTTTCTATAGCCAGTTCATTATCGAGTTTGGTTAACATATTTCTGTTCAGATTTTGAACAGAAAAGTAAAACTTTGATTAATTAAAAACAATAGTTATTTTCTTCTATTATTTTAAGCGCAACTTTTTGATAACAAGAGGTAATATTAAGGGGTTCATGCTTGGTAAATCTCTTCAATCCCATCAGCATCATTTTGAGTTCATCACCTTCTGCAAATGAATTTAATGCATCTGTGGCAGATTTATTTATACGTTGAGAAGCCTCATAAAAGAATGCTTTTACCATCTCTATTTGAACCGAGCAAGCTTCTTCTCCTTTTAATTCAACTAATTTCTCAACCCTAAGCATGATAGATTCAGCTAAATAGGTATCTATAATCATGTCTGCGTTGTTCATCAAAATTTCTTGTTCTTTGGCTAAGGTTGCCATTAGTTTTTGAACTGCAGATCCAGCAACCATCAAAATTGCCTTTTTGAATCCAGCTAGTGACTTTTTTTGAACTGCAAATAAACCGCTTTCTCCTTCTTCAAAACTTGGTACCGACATGAGTTCGTCTGCTACTTTCATTGCAGGGCCCATCAAGTCTATTTCTCCTTTCATCCCTTTCTTCAGGATCATATTGACCAAAAGAAGCCTGTTAATTTCATTCGTTCCTTCAAAAATTTTATTGATTCGTGCATCTCGGTAAGCTCTCTCCACCAAGGTTTCGGCAGAATATCCCATTCCACCATGAATTTGAACTCCTTCGTCTACAACAAAATCCAAACAATCAGAACCCACTACTTTGAGCAAAGCACATTCAGGCGCAAACTGCTCTATTCCTTTCAGGGTTGCTTGTTCTTTACTCATTCCTCCTTCTGTCAATGCTTTGATAGCATCGTCAATATTTTGCGCTGCTCTGTAGTTTGCGGATTCACTGGCAAAAATAGAGACAGCCATTTTACCCAGTTTATTTCTGATTGCTCCGTATTTAGCGATGGATCTTCCAAATTGCTCTCTTTCGTTTGCGTATTTCACTGATTCTGTTACAATTTCTTTCGCAGCTCCAGTGGTTCCAATAGACAATTTAATTCTACCAATATTCAGGATGTTTAAGGCAATTTTGAATCCATTTTCTCTTTCAGAAAGCATGTTTTCAACGGGTACTTTTACTTTGTTATAAAACACTTGACGCGTAGAAGAACCTTTTATCCCCATCTTTTTTTCTTCCGCATTCAATGTGATTCCTTCGCTATCGGCTTCTATTAAAAAAGCAGTAAGTTTTTCGTCATCATCAATTTTAGCGAATACTGTATGTAAGTGCGAAAAACCTGCATTGGTAATCCACATTTTTTGCCCAGTAATTTCGTAATGCGTTCCATCTTCTGACAAAACAGCTTTTGTCTTTCCAGAATTAGCATCACTTCCTGCGCTTGGCTCTGTCAGACAGTATGAAGCTTTCCATTCTCCAGAGGCTAATTTTGGTATGTATTTCGCTTTTTGATCTTCGTTTCCGTAATACAACAAAGGTAGAGTTCCAATTCCTGTATGGGCCCCGTAGGCAACCGAGAAAGAGTAACTTCCTCCCAATGCCTCTGTTGCGAGCATACTCGTTTTAAAATCCATTCCCATTCCTCCTAATTCCTCAGGTATTGAGATGCTTAGCAGACCAAGTTCACCAGCTTTGTCCATCAAAGCCGGCATAAATCCTTCTTCCATAGAATCCATTCTGTCCAAGTGCGGCATGATTTCAGTTTTGATAAAATCTTTACACATGTCGGCAAGCATTTTCTGCTCTTCTGTCCATTCTTCTGGGATAAATATTTCGTTTGCTTTTGTGTCTCTGATGATAAATTCACCTCCTTTTATTGCTTCCATTTTATTTTAGATTTTCTGATTATTGGATTTTCAGATACTCGGACTGAAACTCCTTAGTTTGTTATTAATTGTTTTCGTTTTTTTCAGTCACCCTTCGAGACATTTCAAACAGGTTTAAAACCCTCAGGGTTCGGTTTTTGCTCAATCTGCGGGCTGAGGGATTTTATTGAAAGAAAAATAGTCTCAAAGCCCAATTATTTGCACTATTTTCCAAGAATCCTAAAGTCTATTATTTAAAATCTAGGTTCTATTGTCTTTGAGCCTTAGCTCAACAATTCATATATCCCTGCAGCTCCCTGCCCAGTTCCTACACACATAGTTACTGCTCCATATTTTTGTCCTCTTTTTCTCATTTCGTTAAACAATTGAACTGATAATTTTGCACCAGTACATCCAAGTGGGTGACCGAGTGCAATTGCTCCTCCGTTTACATTTACGATATCTGGGTTTAACCCTAATTCGTTCATTACTGCAACAGACTGAGAAGCAAAAGCTTCGTTTAGTTCTACTTGTTCTATCTGGTTAAGAGAAAGACCGGCTTGTTTCAATGCTTTTGGCATGGCGTAAACCGGTCCCATCCCCATAATTCTTGGTTCCAATCCTGCTACTGCATAAGAAGCTAATCTTGCTATTGGTGTCAAGTTATTTTCTTTCAAAAACTTTTCAGAAACCACCATCACAAATGCTGCTCCGTCCGAAGTTTGTGATGCATTTCCCGCGGTAACAGTTCCTCTTGCATCAAATACTGGTCTTAATTTTGAAAGTCCTTCCATGTTTGTCCCTCTTCTTACTCCTTCGTCTGTTTCACAAACAATATTACGTGTTTGTTGCTTTTCGTTTTCGTCTAGGTAAGTTTCTTTGATAAATATGGGTACGATATCATCTTGAAATCTTCCGCTATCAATTGCTTTTTCTGCTTTAGAGTGAGAGTTTACAGCAAATTCATCTTGCATTTCTCTGGTAACTCCGTATTGTTTAGCAACAGCTTCGGCAGTTAATCCCATTCCCCAATACCATTCTTGGCTTTTCTTGGAAACACTTGCATTCGGGACCAATCTCCAACCTCCAAACGGAATGGGCGACATAGTTTCTACTCCTCCTGCAATGATACAATCTGCCATTCCGCTATTGATTTTTGCAGAAGCAATGGCAATCGTTTCCAATCCAGAAGAACAGTATCTGTTCACAGTCATTCCTGGCACTTTTTCAGAATCTAACCCCATCAAAGAAACCATTCTTCCAATGTTTAATCCTTGTTCTGCTTCGGGAGTTGCATTTCCTACAATTACATCCTCAATTTGTTCGGCAGCCACATTCGGCACATTTTTCATCAAATGTCTTATGACATCTGCCGATAAATCATCCGCTCTGTAAAAATTGAACATCCCTCTAGGTGCTTTCCCTACTGCTGTTCTGTAACCTGCTACTATATATGCTTTCATTTTTTATTAGATTTTCTGATGTTCAGATTTTCGGATATTCAGATCGAAAAACCTCACAATAAGTTATTTTATATGGTTTTTAAATGCCATTATCATTTTTATTAAATCAGTTATTTTAGTTTTAAATTCTTCAAGTTGAGTATTTTCAATATAGTTTACTCTATTTGAGATTATTAATTGGGTTTCTGTCTCAAACAAAGAACCTAAAGACATAGTCAAGAATCTAACAAAATCTTTCTCTGAGCCACGACTAGACCCTTCTGCAATATTTGAAGGAACAGAAACAGAAGCTCTTCTTAATTGAGAAGTAATTCCAAATTTTTCATCACTTGGAAAACCCGCAACTAACTCATAAATGTCAACAGACAAATCAATTGCTTTATGCCAAATTTTAAGTTCTTTATAATTATGCATTGTATGTAATTTTAATTAATAATTCATTTTAACTCTTCATCAGAGTCTGAACATCCGAGAATCCAAAAATCTGAATATCCAAACATCTAATTCCTCAACACTTTCCCCGTTTTCAAAATACTCTCAATCCTTTTCAATGTCTTCTCTTGCATGCACAATTCTAGGAAAGTCTTTCTCTCTAAATCCAATAAATATTGTTCAGATACTTTTGTTCTTTTAGATAATTCCCCTCCGCACATTACCGTTCCTAGTTTCTCAGAGATTAATTGATCATGGTCAGAAATGTAATTTCCTGCTTTCATGGAATGAGCTCCCACATACACAATTCCTATTCCTTCGTTGCCCATTACTTCAATGTCGGTTCTTTGAGGTTTTTCTACATAACCTTTGGCATCCATCAACAACACTTGTTGTTTAGCATACCCAATTTGGTGTGCTTGGCTCACAATTACTTCGTCTTGACCCTCTCTCAAATAACCCAGTTCAAAAGCCTCATTCCCAGATGTTGAAACTTTGGCTTGACCTATTGTCAAGAATCTATTCCTTAATTGATTGGTTCGGATGTCCCCTTCTTTGAGTTCGTCATTTAATCTTACAACAAATTCTTTGGTTCCACCACCACCAGGAATTAATCCCACTCCAAACTCTACCAATCCCATGTAGGTTTCGGCATTGGCAATTACTTTATCGGCATGCAAGCAAATTTCGCAACCGCCACCCAGTGCCATTCCGTGAGGAGCAGCAACTACTGGGATGGACGAATACCTTAATCTCATCATGGTGTTTTGGAAAGTTTTGATAGCGAAATTTAATTCGTCCCAATCTTGCTCAATCGCCATCATAAATATCATTCCCACATTGGCACCAGCCGAGAAGTTTTGACCTTCATTTGCAATTACAATTCCTTTCCATTTTGGATCGGATTCTGCCAAATCAATGGCTTTGTTCAATCCTTGAAGTATTTCACTTCCAATCGTATTCATTTTGGTATGAAATTCTACATTCAACACACCATCACCTAAATCAATAATATGTACTCCCGCATTTTTCCAAACCGTATTGCTATCTCTCAAGTTTTCAAGAGAAATTAAGTTCTCCGTTCCAGGAATTACTTTGTACGATTTACTAGGAATATCATAATACAAGCGAGTTCCGTTTTCTACTTTATAAAAGGTTTCGTTACCAGCATCCAACATATCATATACCCACTGGGCAGGTTTCAAGTCTGCTTTTTCCATGTATTTGATTGCGGCTTTTACCCCAATGGCGTCCCAAGACTCAAATGGCCCTAATTCCCATCCAAACCCAGCTTTTAATCCATCGTCAATTCGGTACAATTCATCTGATATTTCTGGTATTCGGTTAGTCACATATTGGAAAACTCCGTTGAATGATTTTTTATAAAATTCACCCGCTTTGTCCATTCCGTTGTACAACATTTTGGTCCTGTCTTTCAAATTATCGACAGATTTTGTCATTTCAAGAGTTGGAAAATTCCCTCTCGTTTTAGGTTGGTATTCCAGAGTTTTTAAGTTCAATTCTAAAATTTCACTTTTGCCTTCGGCATTTTTCACTTTTTTGTAAAAACCTTGTTTAGATTTACTTCCAAGCCATCCGTTTTCCACCATTTTGGAAACATAACTAGGTATTTCAAACAAATCACTTCTTTCGTCATTTGGGCAATTGTTTTTCACTCCATTTGCTACGTGAACCAAAGTGTCCAATCCTACTACGTCACAGGTTCGGAAAGTTGCAGATTTTGGTCTACCCATTACTGGTCCGGTTAATTTATCCACTTCTCCTACTGTAAGCCCCATTTCTTCTACTGTATGGAATAAGGCTTGAATAGAAAAAACACCTACTCGGTTTGCAATAAATGCAGGGGTATCTTTGGCTAAAACGGTAGTTTTTCCTAAAATTTTTGATCCGTAGTCCATCAAAAAATCAACCACGGCTGGGTCAGTTTTTGGAGTAGGAATTACTTCAAATAACTTCAAATACCTTGGAGGGTTAAAAAAGTGAGTTCCTAAGAAATGTTTTTGGAAATCTTCACTTCTTCCTTCTAGCATCATGTGAATTGGAATTCCAGAGGTATTAGATGAGATTATCGTTCCGGGTCTTCTGTGTTTTTCAATGTTGGAAAAAACTTGGTGTTTAATGTCCAATCTTTCAACAACCACTTCAATTATCCAATCGGCTTTAGAGATTAAATGAATATCGTCTTCTAAGTTTCCGGTTTTAATTCGACTTGCAAAGCTTTTGCTGTAAATTGGCGAAGGGTTTGATTTTAAGGCAAATTTTAACGCATCATTCACAATTTTGTTTCTCGCAATTTTATTATCAGTTTCTTTGGCTTCATTGGGTACGATGTCTAGCAATAAAACATCCAATCCTACATTGGCAAAATGACAGGCAATTCGCGAGCCCATCACTCCCGATCCTATTACTGCTACTCTTCTAATGTTTCTTTTCATAATCTAAATGTTGACTTTACATGCCGTTTTCTAGGCACAAATTATTTTTTGCTAGATAAAAAAATGTGGTTTTCATCTATGAGTTGGTTTATATTCTCCATGACTTTAAAAAAAGTTTCTAGATCCTTGTTTTTTATGTTCTTTCTCAAATGTTCGTTGAATTGAATCACCTTATTCTTTGATATTTCCCTTTTTTCTTTGCCAGATTCTGTTAGGAAAATTCGGACTTTTCTTTTGTCGAGTTTATCCACTTCTCGGTAAATGATTTTCTCTTCTTCCAGGTTTTTTAGTGTTCTAGTTAAACTTCTGGATTCCATTCCCATTTTTGGTCCCAAACTAGTAGATGGTGTCCCTTCCTTTAAATCAATATTCAATAAAACCATACCAGTTGCCATACTTACACCGTGTTCAGCAGCCTGTAGATTGTACATTCTGGCTATTTTGTGCCATGTGCTTCTGATATTAAAATCGATGGTTTCTTCTGGTTTCATTTATTTGCTTTGAACGAATATAGTAAAAATTTGTTATGCAAGCATAACAAATAAAACACTTTTTTTTACATTTATAACAATTCACATTCTTTCGCTCAAAAGAATCGTTCATTCTGAATTAAGAATGATTGCAATACACGAGTATTTTCACTAATTTTGAATCAAAATAAATAAGGGCATGAGCATTTCAGAAATAGAAAATGAAATTATTGATGAGTTTTCGATGTTTGACGACTGGATGGAAAAGTACGAACACATTATTGAGCTTGGAAAAGAACTGCCGATTATCGAGGAGAACCAAAAAACGAACGAGAACATAATTAAAGGTTGTCAGTCGAGAGTATGGTTACATGCTGAAAAAGAAAACGGCATTATTTCTTATTCTGCGGACAGTGATGCGATTATAACAAAAGGAATAATTGCCTTACTTATAAGAGTGCTCAATCACCAAGATCCAAAAGAAATTGTGGATGCAAAATTGGATTTTATTGACGAGATAGGACTAAAAGAACATTTATCACCAACTCGTTCAAATGGTCTTGTGAGTATGGTAAAACAAATGAAAGTATACGCTTTATTGATGCAACAAACTGCATAGAACGATGAAAAAAAAGGAATTAGAAGACACGATTATAGCAGTGATTAAAACAATTTTTGATCCAGAAATCCCGGTAGATATTTATGAGCTCGGACTGATTTACGATGTAAGAATCGATAAGGAATTGAACGTTGAAGTTGATATGACGCTAACCTCTCCTTCCTGTCCTGTGGCAGAAACTTTGCCTGTAGAGGTAGAAGATAAAATCAAAGGAATAGAAGTGGTGAAATCTGCTAAAGTTCAAGTAGTTTTTGACCCAACTTGGACGAAAGATATGATGAGCGAGGAGGCTCAGCTCGATCTAGGATTTATGTAGATTTATAGTCATTTTGACTTGTTCAGTTGCTCTAAAAAGATTTTTGACCCACAGGTCAAATTTGGTTCATGAAAACAACTGGAGAATATTACCATTTACACGAATGTGATACCGACAATTCAATTTAGGACGATATTTGATTGAGAATCACTTACAAAACGAAACTTTATTCACAGTGATGACAAATGGATTCAAACCAACGGTTGAATTAATAATGCAAAAGTCTGAATTTGAAAGAGCTTATCAACTATAAATGAAAGATAGAGAGAAGGATAGATTTTATTAAAATTCTACCTTTGATATCTTCATCACTTGCTCAAGCATCTCGAGCAATTATTCCGTTAAATTTGCGTTTAACTCAAACGTAAAAACAGCCCAAAAGGGCAACGAAATAATGGAAGACCGACCCGAAATAGAATCAGTAGTTCCAAAAAATAGAGGGAAGAGACTAAAAAGAATAGCCTTGATTTTAGCCTCTCTTTTTTTGTTAATCATAGTTTCCGGGATTGTTCTTGCAAGTATTTATGAAAAAGAGATTAAAAAATATGCCATAGATGAAGTGAATACTTATCTAAAAGCTCAGTTAAAAATTGAGGAAGATGATGTGTCTTTTTCCTTTTTTAAAAAATTCCCTAACGCCAGTCTCAATTTTTCCAACTTGCTTATTGAAGCCGAAAGCTCAAAAGACACACTGCTTTTTGCAGAAAACTTCTCTCTAGAATTTGGATTAAGATCGCTTTTTTCTGGAAATTATGAGGTAAAAGAAATTGATTTAGATGACGCACAACTCAATTTGTTGGTAAACAAAAAAGGAGATGAGAATTATATTTTTTGGAAAAAAACTGAAAAAAAAGATTCGATTGATGCGCCCTTG
>CBFHPW010000013.1:0-8996 GCA_965657945.1 Flavobacteriales bacterium | reverse complement strand
ACGGAGTTTTTAGGCAGTGCTAAACTCAAAGCTGCCTCATTGAAATTGAGAAACAACGAAACAAGTTACACGAATTTCAATGGAGATATTACATTTAATAGGTTTAAGTCTAACGCAAACTTAACAGGGAGTTACGGAAATTCAGATCTATCAATTAGCAGTCAGTTTTCCAATTTTATGCCCTACTTGGTGAATAATCAAATATTAGATGCGAACATTTATGTTCAGTCCAAGTTTTTGGAGTTAGATGAGTTATTAGGAAACGAAAAATCTGAAGTAGAACAAGGAAACGATACCACTGGTGTTTTCTTACCCAATAAAATAAAGGCAACGCTGAGAGTATCAGTAGAAAAACTTACCTATCAAAAACATCAGTTGGAACAAGTTTCAGGATCTTTGAGTATGAATGAAAGTGGAATCAAAACCAACGATTTGCTGTTCACATCGAATAAGGGACGTGTCAATTTAAAAGGGAATCTGATGGTCAATAACCAAGGGTTTAGATTAAAATCGGATATTATTTTAGGTCAAATCGACATGAGTGATTTGTTGTTGAGGTTCAATAATTTTGAGCAAAATGTGTTGCGAAGCGAACACTTAACTGGTAGAGCCAATGCCATAGTTTCCATCCAATCTGACTTGAATCAGCATTTGGAAATAGACTTAAATTCGATGGTTGTACATGCAGAATATTCTATTTCGGAAGGAGAAATAAAGAATTTGGAATTGTTTGACGAAATTGGCGAATACCTCAAGTCCAATGTAATTTCTAATAGCATCGTAAAAGTGGATGAACTAGCTAAAAGACTGAAGCGGGTTAAGTTTTCGGAATTTAGCAATACGCTCGAAATCCGAGATAGAATGATTCATATACCCTCCATGTCCATCAAAACATCTGCTATGGATATTGGGTTGTACGGAACTCAAAGTTTTGATTTTGATATTAATTACGGAATTAACCTCAGGTTAAAAGATATTTTGACAAAAAAGAAAGATACAGAGTATGGCTACATTGTGGATGATGGAAGTGGTGCTCGACTATTTTTGTTAATGACCGGAACAATTGAAACCCCTATTTTTAAACTAGATAAAGAGGGCAGAAGAACATACAAAGAGGAAAAACGTGCTGAAGAAAAGGGAAATGTAAAGGGAATTTTGAAAGATGAATTCGGGCTTTTTAAAAATGATAGCACCGCCAAGAAAACTCCGTTAAAACCAAAAGCTAAACCAAAATTTGAGGTGAAGTGGGAAGAAGATGAAAATACAGCCACTCAAAAACCGATTAAGAACAAAGAAAAAGAGGAGAAAACAAAAAAGAAAAGGGCTTGGCTCGACAAGTTAAAAGGAGAGGAAGAAAAGAAGAAGAAAGTAGGTTTTGAAATAGAATAAATAAATTCTGTATTTGAAATCAGGTAAAAATCCTCAAAAAAACTAACTTTACTCTTCCCAAAAATTTAGAATATGAAAACATTCTTTGCATCAATTATTTTTGCCTTCATGGCATTCGTTGGATTTTCACAGGTATATGATCCGGTAGATTGGGAATATTCGGTAGAGCAAAACGGAAACGAAGCAACCTTAATTTTTACGGCCTCAATTGAAGAAGGATGGCATGTATATTCTCAAATATTAGAAAGCGAAGATGGACCGATTGCCACTGAGGTAACATTTACGCCCAACCCAAACTACGAATTGGTAGGTAAAACGACCGAGTCCAAAACTTACAAAGAATACGACCCCAATTTTGAAATGAATTTGACTTTTTTTAAAACCAAAGCCGTTTTAAAGCAAAAAATTAAGTTAAAATCAGACCAGCCATTTCAAGTCGAGGGAAGTGTATATTTCATGGTGTGTAACGAATCTATGTGTTTGCCTCCGAGTGATGTTTCTCACACATTTCGGATGAACACAAGAGAAAACACAACAAAAGAAGTGGCTTCTCCAGAATTGAAACTAGTGCAAGGAGACGAAATGACCACACAAGAAGAAGCGCAAGGAAATGGAATTGAAGACCCTGCTCAATGGAAGTTTACCTCCAAAAAACTTTCCAATACTGTTTATGAGATTAGTGCAACGGCTATTTTGGATAAACATTGGCATATTTATGCGAACAAGCAAGTAAGCGACATGATAATTCCTACAGAATTCTATGTTGCCGATACAGTTGGAAAACTGGAAGGCGAGATGAAGGAGCTGGGAGAAATTCACGAAGTGTACGAAGAAGTAAACGATGCCGATAGCCGTTACTATGAGAATAAAGTAAGTTTTACCCAACAATTTGTTATAAACGAAGGACAAGAGTTTTTTACTGTTGAGTTGTCTTATATGTTATGCGACACAAGTCATTGTCTTCCGCCAACCTATGAGGAAATTAGAGTAGAAGCTGCAACAGGAAACATAGTGAAAGAGGCAACCACCAATTCGGCTACTTCCAATGCACTAGAAATTTTACCAGCAATGGAAAATTTTGACCTGAACAATCCGGTAGCTGATTGTGGAGGAGAATCAACCAATAGCGCAGAAAAAAAAGGACTGTGGTTACTCTTTTTGTTAGGAATTGGAGGAGGACTTTTTGCCATATTAACCCCTTGTGTATATCCTATGATTCCACTGACTGTAAGCTTTTTCACCAAAGGTGGTCAGGACTCCAAGGGTGGATTTGGTAAAGCTGCACTATATGGTCTTTTCATATTTTTAATCTACACCTCACTCAGTTTGCCCTTTTGGTTTACGGATGCCGACCCGCAAGTATTGAATGGAATTGCAACAAACCCAATATTGAACTTAGTGTTTTTCGCAGTTTTTGTATTCTTTGCTTTTTCATTTTTGGGATATTATGAACTTACGCTTCCTTCAAAATGGAGTAACAAAGTAGATTCTGCTTCAAACGTGGGAGGAATTATTGGGATTGCTCTAATGGCATTGACCTTGGCTCTTGTATCGTTTTCTTGTACAGGACCAATTTTAGGTTCAGTGTTGGCAGGAGTGTTAAAAGATGGTCCACTTCCACTTACTGTGGCACTAGCTGGATTCGGATTGGCGTTAGGTTTGCCATTTGCCATTTTTGCTGCCTTCCCTAGTTTAATGAAAAAACTACCTTCTTCTGGTGGTTGGTTGAACTCAGTAAAAGTAGTATTAGGATTTTTAGAATTAGCACTTGCTATCAAGTTCCTATCGAATGCAGATCTCGTTATGCAATGGGGATTAATCAAAAGAGAAGTATTCTTCGCTTTATGGATATTAATTGGATTAGGATTAGTGGCTTACCTTTTTGGTCTTATCAAATTTCCTCACGATCATGGAAAAACAAAACTCTCTTTCTTCCGAGTATCTTTTGCTGTTATGATATTGGCATTTGTTGTGTATTTAATTCCTGGATTAACTGGCGGTGAAAATGCAAACAGAAAGCTCGTGAGTGGCTTCCCCCCACCGATGCACTACAGTTATTTTGGAGGAGAAATGTTCCATGCATACAAAGATTATGAAGAAGGACGAAAAGCAGCCGAAGAACAAGGAAAGCCAATGCTGATTGACTTTACAGGTTGGGCATGTGTAAATTGTAGAGAGGTTGAGGAGAACATTTGGCCAAATGAGGAGGTAATGAAATTGATTTCAGAGGAGTATATTTTAGTTTCACTTTACGTAGATGAGGATATTGAGCTTCCAAAAGAAGAACAAGGAGAGGTAGACATCAAATACGACAACGGCAAAGTAAAAAAGAAGAAGATTAAAACCGTTGGTGACAAATGGTTTACCTTCGAAACAATCGTATTTAAGAACAATGCTCAACCCAGGTATATTTTGCTTTCTGAAGATGGGACATTATTAAATAACCCAATCAGTTACGCAGACATCAAAAAAGGAGGAGGAGCCTCTTTTTATGCGGATTTCCTGAAGTGTGGACTGGAAGCTTATAAAACGATGAATTAAGAAATAGAACAACTAATTTTAATGAAAAACCCATTTATTGCCATAGCGCTAGTGGCTAGCGTTTCGTTGTGGTCGTGCAACGAAGAAAAGCCTCAAACACAAGAATTTCCTGACGAGGTAGAAGTAATCACTCCGGACATGCGGTTTGGGTTTGACTTCAATAATTTTGATGTGAAAGAAGGACTAGTTGAAAGGGATTGGACCTTGAGCCACCTTTTTGCCAATTATGACGTAACACAGGCCGAAATAAACGAAGCCTACAACATATCAAAGGATAGCTTAGATTTAAATTATATCGCACCCAACAAAGAATATTACATGCTTTGTAGGATAGATGATGATTCGGTAAATAATTTACAATATGCGATTTATATCAAAAATGCAGTTGAGTATTTCATTTTTGATTTTAATGACACGGTAGCAGTTCAGGCAAAGAGAAAAAAGGTGACTGTTGTGGAGAAAGAAATCAGTGCGCGTATCAGAAAAGGAGGTAACTTATCGTTTGCGATAGACAGACAAGTGCAAAACCCAACAATTACCTATCCTTTGGTAGACGAAATTGCTACTATATACTCCTGGTCAATCGATTTCTTTCACTTGCAAGTAGACGATAAGCTAAAAATTATGTATGAGGAAAGAACAGTGGGAGATGAGGCTATCGGTATAGGAAAGGTAAAAGCGATTTTGTTCAACCACAAAAACACAGATTTTTATGCTTTCGGTTACTCCATTGATTCGAGTTATAGTTTTTACACAGAAAAAGCAAAAACAATGAAAAGTATGTTTTTGTCAGCCCCGCTCAAGTATTCTCGAATGAGTTCGGGGTACAATTTGAAGCGATACATTAAACTGTATGGAAGGGTAAAACCCCACCTAGGAACTGATTATGCCGCGCCCTACGGAACTCCAATTTGGACTACGGCAGACGGAACCATTTCAAGAGCCGGATATGGCAGAGGAAACGGGAATTTTGTAAAGGTGAAACACAACAAACAGTACTCCACACAGTACCTTCATATGTCACGTATTGCCAAAGGAATAAAGGTAGGCAAATACGTGAAACAAGGAGAGATTATTGGGTATGTTGGGAGTACGGGATCGTCTTCCGGCAACCACGTGTGTTACCGTTTTTGGAAGGACGGAAAACAAGTAGATTCTCGAAAACAAAAATTCAATAGTGCCAAACCTATGAAAGATAATCATGTTCCAAAATATTTGGAATATGTGGATTCGGTAAAGCCAATTTTGGATAAAATTCAGTTTCCTGTGTTAGATACTATCTCGGAGAATACTGATTCAGCCATAATAGAAAGTGCCAGTTAGTTTGTAATTCTCTCGATAATTAGCCGTAAAAAAATCTTTTTTATCCCTAATTTTAGGCAACCAAAAATAAGGTTGACATGAATTTGATAGAAGAATTGACTTGGAGAGGGATGTTGCACGATAGCATGCCCGGAATGGAGGAACACTTGAATGAGGAAATGCGCGCAGCTTACGTTGGGATTGATCCAACAGCTGATTCATTGCACATTGGGCATTTGGTTTCTGTGATGATGCTCAAACACTTGCAGGTAGCGGGTCACAAGCCAATTGCATTGGTAGGTGGAGCCACAGGAATGATTGGCGATCCCAGTGGAAAATCGGCAGAAAGAAATTTATTGGATGAGGGTACACTTCGTAAAAACGAAGAGGGATTAAAAGCCCAATTAAAAAAGTTTTTGGATTTTGAATCAGATGAAAAAAATGCAGCCGAGTTGGTGAACAACTATGACTGGATGAAGAACTTTTCGTTTCTCGGATTTATCCGTGATGTGGGAAAACACATCACAGTAAATTACATGATGGCAAAAGACTCGGTAAAGAAAAGAATTGCAGGAGAAGATAGCGATGGGATGTCATTTACGGAATTTACCTACCAATTGGTTCAAGGTTACGATTTTCTCCATTTATTTAGAGAAAAAAATTGTACCATTCAAATGGGTGGAAGTGACCAATGGGGAAACATTGTAACTGGAACGGAGCTCATTAGAAGAATTGGTGGAGGAAAAGCTTTTGCCGTAACTTGTCCTTTGATAACCAAAGCAGATGGAGGTAAATTTGGAAAAACAGAAAGCGGAAACGTATGGTTAGACCCAGAGAAAACATCTCCGTACAAGTTTTACCAATTTTGGTTGAATACGAGTGACGCAGATGCAGAAAAATACATTAAGATCTTCACTCTTTTTGGCAAAGAAGAAATCACAAGATTAGTTGCGGAACATAAAGAAGCTCCGCACGAAAGAAAGCTGCAAAAAGCATTGGCAGAAGACATTACCATAAGAGTTCACTCCGAAGAAGAATATGAAAATGCGGTGAAAGCTTCAGAAATATTATTCAAAAAAGGACAAGAAGCTGTGGATGGATTAAAATCTTTGTCGGCTAATTTGATTCAAGATATTTTTGAAGGAGTTCCGCAAGCGACCTTTTCCAAATCTGACTTGGCCAATGGTATAGATATTGTATCTGCTTTGGCAGAAAAAGGAGGTTTCTTGAAATCGAATGGAGAAGCAAGAAGAGAATTGAAACAAAACTCCATCAGTGTAAATAAAGAAAAAGTAACCGATGTCAAAATTCTTGGTAAGGATGATTTGATTGGGGGGAAGTATATTTTATTACAAAAAGGAAAGAAGAATAATTTTTTAATAACGGTTGAGTAAAATGTGTATATTAAAAAACCTTTTACTCTCAGCAGAGAGCCGAAAAATTTAAAAAAAAGTCAACGTTTAAGCCCTTTTAAAAAATCGGGAAAAAATTTTGAAAAAAAACCGAAATGTTAAGACAACACTTATCTCAGAAGCTTTCGCAAAAGCTATCGCCACAGCAAATTCAGTTGATGAAATTGCTGCAGGTACCTACTGTGGAGTTGGAACAAAGGATAAAAGATGAGATTGAGGAGAATCCAGCGCTAGAAGAAGGAGTAGAAAAGGAAGAAGAAGAGTTTGGTGATGATCAATACGAAGATGACTTAACAGATTCGCGAGATGATTTTGATGTGAGTGATTACCTAGATAACGAATCGCATTACTCCACAAAATCGAACAATTATGCTGATCCTGAACAAGAAACAAATATTCCGATATCTGGAGGAAAAACCTTTCAGGAACGTTTAACTAATCAGATTTCGCTGAGGTTACGAGAAGAAAGAAAACTCATTATTGCACAAAATATTATTGGTAACCTAGACGAATCCGGTTACTTAAGAAGGGAACTCATAAATATTTCTGATGATTTGGCCTTTATGTACAATATTATGGCTGAGGAAGATGAAATTGAGGAAGTTTTATATGAGGTTCAAGATTTAGATCCTGCTGGTGTAGGGGCTAGAGACTTGAAGGAATGCTTGTTGATCCAGCTCGAGAGAAAGCAAATGCTTCATGAAGAAGAACCTGGTTTGTTGGCCGATGCAATCAATTTGATTGAACATCAATTCGAGGCCTTTACCAAAAAACACTATTCTAAGATATTGGAAAGATTAAATTTTAGCGAGGAGCGACTCAAAGAAACCATCGAACTCGTAACGAAATTAAACCCAAAACCAGCAGGTTCGATAAAAGAGAGTTCCATGCCCGCTCAGCACGTAATTCCCGATTATATTCTGACAGATGAGGAGGACGAATTAAATCTCGTGTTGAATTCAAGAAATGCTCCTCAACTCAATGTAAGCAGAACCTACCACAATATGCTCGATACTTACGACAAGAGTAAAAAGACAAAAAAGGACAAGGAGGCAATCATGTTTATTAAGCAAAAGCTGGATGCCGCCTCATGGTTTATTGATGCTATAAAACAACGTCAGCACACGATGATGAGTACAATGCAGGCAATTTTAAATTATCAAAAAGAATATTTTCTTACTGGTGACGAAACCAAACTAAAACCGATGATATTAAAGGACATTGCCGAGATTGTGGAGCTTGATATTTCAACAGTATCGCGTGTTACCAATTCAAAATATATCCAAACTCCTTTTGGAACGTTCCTATTGAAGTCTTTTTTCTCTGAATCGCTTTCTACTGATTCTGGCGAAGATGTTTCTACAAGGGAAGTAAAAAAAATACTTCAGAACATCATCGAAGATGAGAATAAAAAGAAACCGTTTACAGATGGAGTTTTAGCCGAGATGTTGAAAGATAAAGGGTACAACATTGCACGTAGAACAATTGCCAAATACCGCGAGCAGCTAGAAATACCTGTTGCCCGATTAAGAAAAGAATTGTAGTAGTTTGAAACAAATAGCAAAAGCACTTTCCATCGTTATCAACCCGTTTATTATGCCCTTGCTTGGCATTATTTTCGTTTTTAAAATACACGCCATCTACCGGGTAATTTATCCTTCAGATTTTAGTAACCTTCTTATTTTATTGGCGAGTATTTTAACTTTGGTTTTCCCTTTCCTTTCTATTTATGTGCTGTATCGTTCTGGATTAATTGCCGATTTATCTCTTTCTAACAGAAAAGATAGAATTCTCCCATCAGTCATTACAGTAGCCTATTATTCGGGGTTTTATTATTTCATTCACCGAATCAATGGCCTTGATTCACCTATTTTATCTGGCTTTTTGGGTGGCTGTGTCGCTTTGTTTATAAGCATTATTATCACCACCAAATGGAAAATTAGTTTGCATACACAAGGAATTAGTTCGTTGGCAGGAATGGTAATTGGCGTTACCCAAATAACATTCGTGTCGCACAATTGGCTTAATATTGGTTTATTAGTTGCAATTGGCCTTGTAGGAACAAGCAGACTTATTCTTCACAAACATACAGCGCTTCAAGTTTATGCAGGAGCTGTTCTGGGATTTATAGTTCCTTATCTGTTTGTGATTAACGACTGGGTAGTTTAGTAAATCATGTATTTGACACCGAAATTCAAGAAAAATCCGTTTTGGTGAACCAAATCACCACCGTCTGAACTGACTAGATTTAAATTGTATTTCCCCGTACCATACACACAAAAATCGTCATTTAATTGAAAATTTACTTTTGGACCCACGGCCAGAAAAGTACCAAATGAACTTTCGAAATTA
>CBFHPW010000012.1:0-68794 GCA_965657945.1 Flavobacteriales bacterium | reverse complement strand
TATTTCCTCTTTTCCTGAAGTATAATACTGAGTTAATATATCTTGGTCGATAAGTTTCATGAATTCTGTTTGAACGAGAGGTCAATGCTTAGACCAAAGAAAAGGGAAAAGGTTTAAACAAGATTATTTTTTAATTTGATATACTAAACCAAAACTAAGGTCGTTATACAGAAAACTAAACAAAATATATGGATAAAAAGACTACTCTTGATGACTTATCAAACTTTTATAACAATGAAAAGAAACTTTCGCAATTTTTAGTGGATATGGAAGATTCTCCTTCATTTTCGGAAGAGATAAGTCCTTGTACAATTTCTAACATTTTAGCTTATTCAAAAGTTTTGAGTATTAGAGACACAACTTATTTAGGGAAAATTGATTTCGTATTAAATTAAATTTTCTTTAGCCCCACTAACTTAGAGCGTTTCTATTTTTTAGATACGCTCTTTTTTTGTTAACCTTGTACTCAAATGAACGCAATTTACACTTTTTCTATTCGGCTATACTCAGTCGCTATTTGGCTGGTTTCTTTTTGGAACCCGAAAGCAAAACTCTGGAGAGAAGGCAGAAAAAACTGGGCAGAAAAGCTAAGTTTGTCTCTGGCAGGAAAACAAAATATACACTGGTTTCATTGTGCTTCGCTGGGTGAATTTGAGCAAGCTCGACCATTAATTGAGAAAATAAAACACCAGAAACCATCTGTTCTTATTTTAGTCACTTTTTTTTCGCCTTCAGGATACCAACAAAGAAAAAACTACAAGTTGGCCGACTACGTTTGCTACCTTCCGTTGGATACAAAATCCAACGCCAAGCATTTCCTTTCTCTCGTTTCTATTTCCAAAGCTTATTTTGTAAAGTATGAAGTTTGGCCCAACTTTTTTCAAGAATTAAAACGAAAGGAAATTCCGTTTTATTTGCTTTCGGCTACCTTCCGAGAAGGTCAACTATATTTCAATCCATTGGGCAAATGGTTCAAATCAATTTTGGCTTTGACTACCCACATTTTTGTGCAAGAAAAAGCATCGCAAGAGTTGCTTTCTAGGCACGGAATAGCCTCAATTGTTTCGGGAGATACGCGATTCGATCAGGTGGCCAAAACTGCCAAAACTGCTGTTCCAAACAAAGTGATTGAGGAATTCTCAAGAGGTAAATTTACGCTTGTAGCAGGCAGTTGTTGGGAAAAGGAAGAAGATTTTATTGCTAAGTTTCTTTCTCATTCTTCCACCATAAAAGTTATTTTTGCTCCACACGATGTTAGCGAAAATCATGTAAAGGCATTGCTCGCTAGGTTGAAACCAGAGATAAACTATATTCGATATTCGCAGTTTGAAAAGGGCGTAAATTTACAGGAATACACAGTATTGATTTTAGATAACATAGGTTTGCTTTCCAATGCTTACCAATATGGGTCTGTAGCTTTTGTTGGAGGTGGATTTACCAATGCACTTCACAATATTTTGGAGCCAGCAACATTTGGTCTTCCAGTGTTTTATGGAAATAATCACCCCAAATATCCAGAAGGTAAAGAAATGGAAACTCACGGAGCCGGATTTTCGATTGATAGTTACGGCCAATTTCAAAGCCAATTGCTTTCATTGATTTATCACGAAGATGAGATAGAGAGATATTCCAAGAAAAACAAAGCGTTTATTGAATCCAGAACAGGCACAACGGATAAAGTGTACTCCAGAACAATCGGGAATTAAACCGTATAAAAATTAGTTTTATTCGTTTTCATTGTCGGTCAAACTTTCTTACATTCACACTTCTAAAAATAATTTTAAATCAATGAGGAATTTTTTAATAATTCTAGCCTCTTTTTTTCTTTCGTTAAGCGCTTATTCTCAAACCGGTACGGTAAAAGGTTTTGTGTACGACAAAGAATCTGGCGAGCCAGTTATGTTTACCACTGTTCAGCTAAAGGGAACGGCTATTGGAATTACGACTGATGTCAATGGGTATTACAGCATTACTCAAATTCCTGTTGGTGAGTATGTTCTAACTGTATCGAACCTTTCTTATGCCACATTTGAAGAGAAAATATCTGTCACTAAAAACAGAGTGATTTCAAAGAATATTTACCTCGTGGAAGATACCAAAACATTAAAAGTATTTGATGTAAATGGAGAGGCTCAAGAAGCAAAAACGGAGGTTAAAATGTCAATCATTAAGGCAACAGGAGATGACATTAAGCAAATTCCCGCAATTGGTGGAGACGCAGATATTGCTACTTATTTTCAAACTGTACCCGGTGTTGTAACTACAGGAGATCAGGGAGGACAAATGTACGTGCGAGGTGGTTCGCCTATCCAAAACAAAGTGATGATGGATGGAATGGTGATTTACAATCCTTTTCACTCGATTGGTTTTTTCTCCGTTTTTGAAACAGAGATTATTCGAAACGCAGATATTTACACAGGTGGATTTAATGCAGAGCACGGTGGTAGAATTTCTTCCATTATGGATATCACAACCAGAGATGGAAATCCAAATGGACTAAAAGGAAGAGTTTCTGTATCGCCATTTATGGCCAAAGCCTTGATTGAAGGACCGTTGATGAAACCAAAGAAGGAAGGGGACGGAAGCATCTCTTTTATCCTTACAGGAAAACATTCTTACCTCGATGAATCCTCAAAAGTATTGTATCCCTACATTGATACAACAGGGGAAGGACTGCCTTTTGGTTTTACCGATTTGTACGGAAAACTAACGTTTAAGGGTAGAAATGGGAGTAAGTTTAATCTATTTGGTTTCAATTTTCAAGACAACGTAAACTACCAAGCAATCTCTGATCTTAGCTGGAATAGTTGGGGAGTAGGTTCAAATTTCTTGCTAGTTCCGGGTACTTCCAAAGTATTGATTGAAGGAAAGTTTTCGGTTTCGGATTACAAAATAAGATTGCTGGAAGAAAACGGACAAGAGAGAACGAGTGGAGTGAACAGCTTCAATTTTGGTTTTGATTTTAAATATTTCATCAAAGAAAATGAGCTTAAATATGGGATTGAGGTTTCAGGATTTGGGACGGATTTTAGTTACATAAACTCCACAAACAGAAGAATTGAGCAGAATGAAAACACAACAGAACTTGGTTCTTATATTTCTTACCGAATTGTAAAACCACTATTGGTAATCGAGCCAAGCTTTAGGATGCAGTATTACGCAACACTCAAGACTTTTTCTCCGGAGCCAAGATTGGGACTGAAATACAATTTGAGCGAAAATGTGAGGCTTAAGTTAGCAGCTGGAATTTACTCTCAAAACCTTATCAGTGCCAATTCTGATAGAGATGTAGTGAACTTATTTTACGGATTTTTGTCTGGACCAGATAATTTGCAAGACCAATTCACAGATGAAGACGGCAACACAAGGGACGTAACACACTCCTTACAAAAAGCCAATCACTTAATTGTAGGAACCGAGTTTGATATTACCAGAAATATTAGTTTAAATGTGGAAGGTTATTACAAGCGATTTATACAGCTTACCAACATCAACCGAAACAAGATATTTGATGAAAACGATGATGTGGATGCTCCCGATATCTTAAAAAAAGATTACGTGGTAGAAACTGGAGACGCTTATGGAGTAGACTTTGTGGCAAAATACACGAACAAAAAGTGGTATTTGTGGGGAGTTTATTCTTTAGGAAAAGTTACCAGATGGGATGGTGTGCGAACGTACGCTCCTGTTTTTGATAGAAGGCATTCGGTGAACTTATTGGCAACATATAAATTTGGTAAAAAGGATAGCTGGCAGCTAAATGCTCGATGGAATTTTGGTTCTGGATTACCCTTCACACAAACTCAAGGATATTATCAAAAAATAGACTTTACCGATGGTACCGGAACCGATATTACTCAAGCAAATGCGAATGAATTAACAGCCGTGTACGCGGGTCTAAATGAAGGAAGACTGCCTACTTATCACCGATTTGATGTGAACATCAAGAAAATTGTAAAATTCAAGACTTCTGAATTGGAATTGAACTTTGGGGTAACCAATATTTACAACAGAGAGAATATATTTTATGTAGATCGAGTTACAGCCGAGAAAGTATATCAGTTGCCAATACTACCGAGTTTAGGTCTTGCTTGGAGTTTCTAGTCTTCCAAGTTTTTAAAAATATCGCTAAACTCATTCCAAAAATCGTGAGCCGCTACAATGTTTTTTTCCAAGAAAGGAAATACATCATGCCAGTCGTTCTTATTGAAAACAGAAACGCCCTCTAGCTCGGCAAATATTTTGGATGAGGTCCCAAACTCTGTTTCGAGCAAAGGTAGCCAAGTAAGTTCGTTTTCAAAACTATCTGTTATGACCGCTTTTAACTCCATAAACTGCTCGTAAAACAATTCTCTCAACCCCTCATCTCGATGTTGTAAGTCAAAAGAAAAGGATGCCTTTTTTTTGTTTACGTCCAATCGAAAGTAAATATCCTTGCACTTTGTGTTGTAATTTACCCAATTGATTTTTCCTTGGTAAATTTTGTTGTATTTTTTCATGTATACTCCAAAGGAGGTCCAAAACTCTTTTCTCAACAATCTCGATTCTTCTTTTGAATACATGCTTTTTTCTTTTTTGTAAAGAAACTAATTTTTTTGAAAACAGCTAGATGTTGACGATGAATGAAATGTCTGTAGACGGATAAATAGACCAAAGTGACCGATAACTCAAAATAAGTAACAGATGAAATTTTGCTGCCTTGAATTCTAAAATAATCTTGTAAATTATATAAGAATTCAAAAATAACCTAGCCATGAAACTAACTACTATAATTATCGATGACGAACCCAATGCGAGAGAAAACTTACAATTGTTAATAGAACAATACTGCCCAGACTTGCACATTGTGGGAATGGCAGCGAATATAAAACAAGGTGAGATTCTGATCAATCAGTATGACCCAGATTTGGTGTTTTTAGATATCGCCATGCCGGGTGGAGATGGATTTGAGTTGTTAAAGGAATTTGAGGACAGAGATTTTTCGGTAGTATTTATCACGGCACACTCGGAGTTTGCTCTCAAAGCTTTTAAGGCAGATGCGATAGATTATCTCGAAAAGCCAATCGATATTGAGGAACTACAAAAGGCGCAAGACAAAGCAATGAAATTTTCTTATGCCGATAATTTGATCCAAAAGTCTGAGAAGGTAACGATGGAAGATGAAATCGAAAAGATATCTATTCCTACTCGAAGCGGTTACATATTTATCGAAAACAAAGATATTCTGTATTTCAAGGCAGATGAGAACTATACCGAGTTGTACCTAGCTGATGGGTCTAAAATATTGAGCAGTAAAACAATAAAACGATACGAAGAAAAAGTAAATTCTCATATATTTTATCGAGTTCATAAATCTTACATCATCAATAAGCACAATCATTTAAAAGAATTGTCTCGACAAATGGGGAATTTTGCTGTGATGAGCAATGGAGATAACATTCCTATAGCAAGAAGAAGATTGTCGGATTTTATGAAGCAAATTGCCTAATTCAATCTAAGTTATTTCTGAATTAAAAACAACTCATTTTTATCGTTGTAATTCAGTGTGTTCTCGTCTAGTTTCCATTGGATAACACGCAGGATTTCATCTTGGTTAAAATCGGGTAGGAGTTGAACAAGTTGAGAAAGTCTCATAGGATTTTGGTCTATTTGCTGCTTTATTTTTTGCTCTATTAATGAGAACTGGTCACTGCTTAGTTCTTTTTTGTTTCTTGACAAACAGACATCGCAAGTTCCGCAATCTACAAATTCTGTTTCATCGAAATAAGAAAGTAATAGTTTGGATCGGCAAATTGTATCCGATTCGCAATACCGAATCATAAAATCCAGCTGTTCTTTTTTCACGGTTTTTCTGTCGAGATATATGGCTTTCGCAAATTTCAATCGATCCTCGTGCATGCGGTCAACAGTGTAAGTAAGCACAGGCTGATTGGAGGTTGGTAGAAACTCCAAAATCCCAAATGAGTTAAGTTTATGAAGAATCACTTCAATTTCCTTGGCGCTTTTCTTGAGTGAATCTCCTATGCTGGTGAGATTTATTCCTGTTAGATTGTCAAAAATCCCTTCGTTTTTTCTGAGCAATAGTTGAATCAACCCTTCGTGTTCGGCATGTTTTATTTGGTAGTTGTACAATTCGTTATTTCCTACTTCAAACTTCACTCGGTTTGGCCGTGTGATGGCTTCGGATAAATGAATGTAACCAGCCAACCCAAGAATAGATAGGCAATGATGAGTTGTGATTACCTCAAAATTAAATTTAGTTGAGAAATCAATGATATCAAATTCATAAGTTGAGTTTTCGCCTCCTCCTATGGCTAACCTAAAATAGTTACCAAGTGCATTGTACACTTTTTTTATTTGTGAGGTGTCGGGAAATTCAAGTTCGTGAAATCGCTCTAATGTTGATTTGTCGCTTGGTTTGTAAAGCAATACTGCAAAGGATTTTTTTCCATCTCTGCCGCCTCTTCCTGCTTCTTGAAAATAAGCTTCTGGCGATGCAGGTGGTTCCATGTGAACCACTACCCGAACATCTGGTTTGTCAATTCCCATCCCAAAGGCATTGGTGGCTACAATTAGTTGAGTTTTGTTTTGAATCCAGTTTTCTTGCCTTTTGTCTCTATCTTCTTGTGACAATCCACCGTGGTAGTATTCGGCACTGATGTTGTTTTGCCGCAGGTACTCGGCAATTTCTTTCGTTTTTCTTCTGGTATTAACGTACACAATTCCACATTTACCTGTTTTTCTTATGATTTGAATAAGTCGTTGCTTTTTGTTCTCTTCTTTCAATACTAGATATCCCAGGTTTTCACGCGCAAAGCTCTGTTTAATTATGTGCTCCGTTTCTATCGAAAGTTGTGTCGCAATATCTTGAATTACTCGCGTGTTGGCTGTGGCGGTTACAGCCAAAAAAGGAATAGATTGATCAATGATATCCCGAATTTCTTTTATTTTTTGGTAAGCAGGCCTAAAGTCATGACCCCACTGAGAAATACAATGAGATTCATCTACCGCAATTAAGTTTACTTTCATTTTGGCAAGTCTCACCTTAAAAATTTCTGTCTGAAGCCTTTCTGGTGAAACATATAAGAATTTGTAATTACCATACACGCAATTATCCAAAGCGATATCTATTTCTCTTTTGTTCATCCCCGAGAAAATAGCCAAAGCTTTAATTCCTCGCTTTTGTAAGTTTTCAACTTGATCTTTCATCAGGGCAATAAGAGGAGAAACCACAATGCAAATGCCCTCATTTACAAGTGCAGGAACTTGGTAGCAAATAGATTTTCCTCCGCCAGTTGGCAACAGTGCCAACGTATTGTTATCGTCCAACACCGAATTGATAATCGCCTCTTGCGAATCACGAAAAGAATCGTATCCCCAATACTGCTTTAATATGTCTTGAATTGTTTGGCTCATTGGTAGCATAAAAATACTAGAGTTTTTGCACCTATTACACATAATTTTAAGTTTAAATGCAAATACAGTGGTATTGACCTCAATCTGTCCTGAGATTTTCGTTAATGAAGGAAGAAGTTCCGGAGTTTGAGAAGGAAATCACTGACTGAATCGAAAAATACAAGTTAAGATTGCAGAGTAAAATGAAGCCAAGATTTTTTTGGCTTGGTTTACTTTAGGAGGAGTCGAAGTATTTTTTATCAATGAAAAAAAATGAACAAGAGTTTTATAAACTGCAATTTAGAATTTTGATGAAGTCAACTAATAAATTGATATTCTAAAAAAGTAAATTATCTTCTTTCATTCTTATCTTCGTACAAACAAACTAAAATTATGCTTACAATTAATCCAAAAGAAATTCCTGTTCCAACATTACATCATTACTTGTTGGGAGCAGTAGGGCCTCGTCCCATAGCTTTTGCGAGTACGATCGACAAAGAGGGAAACAGAAACTTGGCTCCGTTTAGTTTTTTCAATGTGTTTTCCGCCAATCCGCCTATAATGGTTTTTTCACCAGCCCGAAGTGGACGAACGAATACAACCAAGAACACGTTTGACAATGTGAAAGAAGTAGCAGAGGTGGTTATCAATATTGTAAATTATAGCATTGTTGAGCAAATGTCTTTAGCAAGTTCTCCTTTTGATGCCAATGTAGATGAATTTGTAAAATCTGGATTGACGCCAATAGCCTCTGAAACTGTCAAGCCTTTTAGAGTAAAAGAATCGCCAGTACAATTTGAGTGTAAGGTAAATGAAGTAGTCGAGCTAGGAACAGAAGGTGGAGCAGGGAATTTGGTAATTTGTGAAGTGACAAAAATTCATATCAACGAAGCAGTATTGGATGAAAACGGAGCGATTGACCAGCATAAAATTGATTTGGTATCACGAATGGGAGGTAACTGGTATTGCCGTGCGAATGCCGATTCTATGTTCGAAATTAAAAAACCCATTATGACTGTTGGAATTGGCTATGAGGAGATTCCAGAAGATATCCGGAATAGTAAATTTCTCACAGGAAATGATTTAGGGAAGTTGGGAGGAATAGAAGAGCTGCCAAATGAAACAGACGTAAACGACCACAAGTTAATTGAGTTGAGCGAATTGTTTGTAGAGCTAGAAGACGAACAAGAAAAACTAGAAGAAGAATTACACAAGAGAGCTAAACAAGAATTAAAAGAAAACAAGTTAAAAGAAGCTTGGATGACGCTGTTGGCTTTTAATGAATAGTAGGCTCGACACAGTTGTTGTTTCCTTCTTTTGGGGGTCTTTTCATGAGTATTTGATTGAGTAAATTGAATGAAACTAAAACAAAGAAGAGAATATTTAGTGTATTTTAATACCTTTGCATAATCTTTAATAATATAAAAAATAAGTAATGGAATTAGCAGGAAAAGTAAAAGTGATATTTGACAAACAAACGTTTGGAAGTGGATTTGAAAAAAGAGAGATAGTAGTTACAACTGCCGAACAATATCCTCAAGACATTAAATTTGAAGTGTACAAAGAAAAGTGTGGAATGCTGGATAATTTTAAAGTCAACGATGAGGTAAATGTTCACTTTAATCTAAGAGGAAATGAATACAACGGAAAGTATTTTGTAAACCTAAATGCATGGAAAATAGACAAGGGAGCAGGAGCAGCACCAGGAGCAAATGTAGTGCCAGATAATGCCGCACCATTGCCAAGTTCTGAGTCTCCGTTTGATTCAGGAAGCGACTTTGAAGGAGACGATTTACCGTTTTAAGTAACCCAAACAAATCATCTAAAAAGGTGGACACGAAAGTGTCCACCTTTTTTATTTCTTTATGTTTTTGATGAAATTATATTGAGTTCGATAGTAGTTTTTTAGCACAAGAAAAGGAATTCTGGCACCAATGATTCTTGAACCAGTTAAGATCTTTAGAAGTAGATTTCTTTTGACGGAAAACGCAACGGAATGTTTGCTGGCTTCTCTGTTGATTTTAGCTAAATCTCTGTGGAATATTGAAAAAATGTCTCTTTTTGGAATAACTTTTCTATCCATCCAAATCATCAAAAAAATATCGACCATGATGTTGAGTTGATAAACAAACGATAGGCGCAAAGTTTCTCTATCTTGGTTTGACGAAACAAGCGTTTCTAATTCTTTGAAAAAGGAGGTCGTGCTATCGGAGATCCGTTTCGCAGTAAGAGTGCTTCTCGTGATCGAATTTGGATTTGCATAATGGAGGTATAGGTTGCTTGATCCCACAAATACCTGTTTGGTTTTTAAGAATAATTCCACCATAAATGGTTTGTCCTCGAATACAAAGCCAACTGAAAACTTTTGATTACTTAGTAAGTTGACAGAAAAAAGCTTTCCCCAAACAGACGGAATAATCTCATAGGAATACATAGTGAGTAATGCTTCCGGTCCAGAAATTATTTGAGTACTTTCATTTTTCTTTTTTGTGATTTCTTCACCTTCCGTATTAAATACTTTGGTGCCAAAAACTGCAATGTCACAATTAAACTCAATAAGTTTTTGAAGACATACCTCCACAAATTCCGGAGCTAATTGATCATCAGCATCCAGGAAAGCACAATAGTGTCCAGTCATTAATTCAAGCGCTTTGTTGCGGGCAAAGCCAACTCCCTTCTCGTTCCCTTTTGCTAATTTGATTTTGTTGGAATGAAAGGACTGAATGATTTCGACAGATCTATCTGTAGAGAAATCATCTACTAAAATAATCTCAATGTTCTTATAGGTCTGATTCAAACAAGACTGAATAGCATTTTTGATAAATGCCTCTTCATTAAAAAAAGGAATAAGGATGGATACGAGTGGTTGTGTCATGGAAATAATCTACCCACAAGGTAAGCATTTTCTTTTTTTATGGGATTGTATTATCCTCGACAAAACACTATCTTTGCCACCAAATTCAAAGCACTATGGAAAAAATTATCAGTGGAATTCAACAGATGGGAATTGGAGTACCAGACGTAGAAAAAATGTTTGCTTGGTACCGTGAAATGTTTGGTATGGATATTAAAGTGTTTGAAGAGGCAGCTGAAGCTCCTTTAATGACTAAGTATACTGGAGACAAGGTTCAGAGCAGAACAGCTACGCTTGCTCTGAGTATGGAAAGTGGAGGGGGTTTCGAAATTTGGCAATATACCAGTCGAAACACAGAGAAAGCCGAATTCGATATCCAGTTAGGTGACTTAGGGATTTATAGCTGTAAAATCAAATCAAGAGATGTAAAAGCAACGTTCAATTACTTGAATAAAAAAGGCGTAGAAATTTTGGGAGATATCACCCAAAACCCTGTGGGGCAGGAAAACTTTTTTGTGAAAGACCCCAACGGAAATATTTTTAATGTAGTAGAAGGAAAAGAATTTTTTGTGGACACGAAACATCCAGCAAAAACTGGTGGAGTGGCTGGAGCAATCTTAGGAGTTTCTGATATTGAAAAATCATTAAAATTATACCGAGATGTATTAGGCTATGAAACAATCGATTTTGATGAAACGGCCGAATTCTCATGTTTCAAAGGTTTACCCTCTGGCGGTAAAACCTTCAGAAGAGTACAATTGTCGCACAAGAAACCGAGAGTAGGAGCTTTTGCAAAGTTACTTGGCCCCACAACCATCGAATTGGTTCAGGAAATTGGAGGGAACCCAAGAAAGATATTTGAAAACAGATTTTGGGGTGACTGGGGATTTATTCATTTGTGTTTTGATGTACAACGAATGGAGCTGCTCAAGAAGGATTGTAAATTAGCTGGTTTTCCATTTACCGTGGATAGTGATAATTCGTTTGATATGGGAGAAGCTGCTGGAAGATTTTCGTATATCGAAGATCCTGATGGCGCTTTAATTGAGTTTGTAGAAACCCATAAAGTCCCTTTGATGAAAAAAATTGGGTGGTACATCAATCTAAAGAAAAGAAACCCAGAAAAAAGCTTGCCGACTTGGATGTTGAAAGCCATGAAAATGAGTCGTGTGAAGTAGGCTTGAACAGATAATTAGGCCGTTTTTGTTGAAATACAAAATGAAAAGTGAATTAGTTTGAGGAATTTTATAAAGAAGTACTGCTGCATAAATATTTCGAGGAAAGAACGAAAATTAAAGTTTAAATCAATTTATCCCAATCATCTTGGGAACCTATAAAAGACAAAAAACATGTCAGAAAAAGTAAGAGTAAGATTTGCGCCAAGTCCAACAGGGCCATTGCATATTGGAGGAGTAAGAACAGCGTTGTTCAATTATTTATTTGCCAAGAAACACGGAGGTGATTTTATCTTGAGAATAGAAGATACGGATCAAAAGAGATTTGTAGAAGGTGCCGAAGAGTATGTGATAGAGTCGCTCAAGTGGGCAGGAATCCCTCACAATGAAGGTCAAGGTGTAGGCGGAGAATACGGACCTTACAAGCAAAGTGAAAGAATGCATTTGTACAAAGAATATGCAGATTTCTTACTGGAAAATGACAAAGCTTATTACGCTTTTGATACTTCGGAAGAATTGACCGAAGCGAGAGAAAGAAGTCAAAAAGAAGGGAAAACTTTCGCGTATGATGCAATTACGAGGCAATATTTGAAAAACTCAACAAGTTTGTCTGCAGACGAAGTAGCTCAAAGAATAGAAAGTGGAGAACCGTATGTTATTCGGATGAAATTACCGAGAAACGAAGAGGTGCGATTTTACGATGAAATTAGAGGATGGGTAGTTGTAAACACGGCCAACATGGATGATAAAGTTCTGTACAAATCTGATGGATTGCCAACTTACCACTTAGCCAATATTGTAGATGATCATTTGATGCAAATTACGCACGTGATTAGAGGAGAAGAGTGGTTGCCAAGTGCCCCACTTCATGTTTTGTTATATAAGTATCTTGGCTGGGAAGATACCATGCCAAAGTTTGCTCATTTACCTCTTATATTAAAGCCAGACGGAAAAGGTAAATTAAGCAAAAGAGATGGCGTGAAAGGAGGATTTCCAGTGTTTCCTCTTGAGTGGAAAGATCCCGCTAGTGGAGAAATTTCTGCTGGGTATCGAGAAGACGGATATTTCAAAGAAGCATTTGTTAATATGCTCGCTTTCTTGGGTTGGAATCCGGGAACTGAGCAAGAATTATTTAGTTTGGAAGAGTTGATTCAAGCTTTTTCATTGGAAAGAGTAGGGAAATCAGGAGCAAAATTTGACCCTGTAAAAACGAAGTGGTACAACGAACAGTTTTTGAGGATGAAATCCAATGAGGAATTGGCAGTACTGCTGAAACCGATACTAAGTTTTAAAGTGGAAGATGACTACTTGGTAAAAGTAACAGAACTGTTGAAGGAAAGAGCTGTATTTGTAGCCGACATGACTGAAGATGACTTTTATTTTCAACCCCCAACTACTTTTGATGAAAAAACCATCAAGAAAAAATGGAAAGAAGGAACTCCTGCCATTATTGAAGCAATGATTGAGAAATTTGATAAAATTCAAGAGTTCTCGACTGAAAACGTGGAGACTGCATTCAAAACTTATCTTTCGGAAAATGAACTTGGGATGGGAGCTGTGTTGCCGAATTTCAGAGTGCTCGTAACTGGGAAAGGAATGGGACCTTCTATGTTTCAAATTGCCGCGATCCTAGGGAAGGAAGAAACACTAAACAGACTGAAACAAGGTCTAGTAAAGATGAGATAATTAAGATGTTTTTTTCAATTGTTAAAATTTGATAACTTTCGTTAAATGGCAGCAATATTTTATTTTTTTAGACGTAATTTTAAGTGTAATCAAAAAAAAATAAAGTCATGTTAGAATTTTGTAAAACTGTTCTAGGTAAAATAAGTTTCGACAAGTATTTATTTAAAAAAGAATTGCAAAAGGCCAAAAGATGGCTAAAACCAAAGGATGCTTTGATTCTCAAAGTATGGTGTTTGGCCCAGTTCGGTCATTTATACAAAGACGTTATCCTAGAAGTATTTGAATCATAATAAACTTACAAGACAATAAAAAAGCCGATTGGAACCCAATCGGCTTTTTTGTTGCTTAAAAAAATGGTTATTGAATGATGAGTTTTTCTATTTTTCTATTTCCGTCCAGCTCCACCGATAAGAAATAAACTCCAGGCGATAAATTACCTTTTTCAACCACCATTGTGTGCTCACCTTGGCTCAGTGGTGCCTTGTTCGAAATGTTTTGAATAGTTTGCCCTAATGTATTTAATAACTGAACATTCACTTTACTTTCTTTACTTAGACTAAGCGCTATGGTTGCTCGATCGTTCATCGGATTTGGATAGAGACTAAGATTAGTCAATCCCTCTATTTCTTCCATTCCTACTGTGTTGTTGATATTAATGTCATCAATAAAAAAGTTGTTACCATTCCCGTTAATTACTTTTATCTTAAACCTGAAATTCGAAGTGAAAAATGAATTATTTATTGAAATGTTTTGATTTCCCCATTGATTGGAAGCGGGAAAAAACTCTGAGTTGGTAGAAGCAGCAGTCGGGTTTAATCCTCTCGCTATTACCCAACTGGCTCCACAATTATTTGAAATCAAGAATTGAACGGACTCACCGGTCGAGTTAGTTTTTCTAGCGTACGCGTATTTAAACGAAATATTCACAGCGGTATTGCCGGTCAAGTTAAGTGATGGGCTGATAATCTCACTTTCTAATCCATCGCTGATTGAATAATTTCTTAGCATAGCACTATTGGAACCACTAAAATTAGCTGAATTCAATGACCAAGAATTCGTATCATTAGCGATTGTTTCCCAGCTATCCTCAAATTGAGTGACACTTCCCTCAAAACCCTCAGAATAGGGCAACGCTAATCCCCAAGCTGGTAAAACTCTCATGTACTGAGTTCTCGTAACCGTTTTAGTTCCACTAGCGTTAGTCACTGTTAAAGAAACATTGTGTCTGCCAGGGCTACTGTAGGTGACAACCGGGTTTTCTAAATTAGAGGAAGAAGGTGTTCCACCAGGGAAACTCCATGACCAGCTAGTCGGATTGTGGTAAGAGTTATCATAAAATTGGATAGGTGTATTTTGACAAACAGATTCATTTTCTGCTTCAAAGTCAGCGCTACAAATAATGTCATCGAATATTCCTGTTGCTGAATGATTTCCTGCCGTTATCAAATTGTTTCTTCCACCAATTACCGAGGTTGCAGCCGCCCGCATTCTTGTTCTTTGTCCATTTGTAAACATTTTAGAGCAATAAGAGTATTCCATAATGTTTTCTACGTTGTCAAGAGTACCGCAAGAAACTCCTGCTGTGTTACAAAAAGTCCAGCCAATGCTATTTGGCGTATCTGATATCCCATCATCTCCTGAGCAGTTCGATGCTAGGCCAGGGTTGTTCGAATTTCCCCAAAGGTGAGCTAAATTAAGCCAATGTCCTGCTTCGTGAGCAAGCGTTGTGTTGTATCCCGTTTGTGAAGAAGTTCCTATGTTTCCTACGTATGTGTGTAATACATGTATTCCATTTCTCATATCGGAATAAAAAGGAGGGCCAGGTCGGTATGTATAACCGGCCGCACCTCCAATATCCTTGGCAATATAAATATTCATGTATTTGTTTCCTGGAAAATCTCCGTGCGCTAATTTTACTGCATCGGCTGCCGCATTGCCACCTGTGTTGGTTGCAGAAGAGTAAGTTCTTGTAATTCCGCTAAAGCAGGTTCCGTCATTTTTCTTTTGAGCTAAACGAAACTCTATTTCTACATCGGCAGAAATACCTTGAAAAGCAGGGTTGACTGCATTGACATTTGCATTCCTTTTTCTGTAAGAATCATTTAGATCGTTTAAGTCACTTTTTATTTGTGCATCAGAAATATTTTCGACTCCTCCTTCGTGCAGAATATGATACACAACAGGAATGTAGTAAATTGTTCCGGACCTATTTGAGCTTTCTTTGTAGGCAGCTAAATGGGCGTTTTGAATTTGTTCCACAGAATCTACTTCTCTTGCAAATTTTGAATCCGTTTGAATTCTTTGGTATAAATCGTGGTCATGAGCACAAAATTTATCTCTATCTACGCTTCCTTGAGACAAAGCTAAACCAGCCGCAAGTATAAAAGCAAAAGTTGTTTGTAATCTGTTTATAATCATTATTTTGTTTTAAAAAAGTCTTGGTTTCATTACCGCGACAGCCGTAAATGTAAGGATTAAAATAGTTAAATTCCAACGTTTGTTTCTTAATTTTATCCATATCTGAGTGTAGGAATGTATAGAAAATACGTTAATTAATCCCAAAATCAATCCGCTTTCTCTCTGTTAATAAATAAGAATTGTGTACATTTGCAGTTCGAAAAACATCACGTTAAAAGATATGGCAAAAAAAATTCAAACAGTTGAAGATAAATTAAGAGGTATTTATACACTTCAATTAATCGACTCGAATATTGATAAAATCAGAACAATTAGAGGTGAATTACCTTTGGAAGTTCAGGATTTGGAAGATGAAATAGAGGGACTTACTATAAGAAAAGAGAACATTGAGGCTGAGATTTCTGAGTTGGATACCAAAGTATCTGACAGGAAGAACATGATGGTAGATGCGAATGAAATTATTCAAAAATACAAAGAGCAGCAGGGAAATGTTAGAAATAACAGAGAGTTTGATTCGCTTTCGAAAGAAATTGAATTCCAAGAATTAGAGATTCAATTGTGCGAAAAGAAAATCAAAGAGTTTAAATTCAAATCTGAAAGTAAGAAAGAAGTACTAGAAGAGGCAACAGCAAGAGTTCAAGAGAAGCAAGACTTACTGGACCAAAAGAACAAAGAGCTGAATGAAATTATTTCTGAAACAGAAAGTGAGGAGGCTATTTTGACAGAGAGATCTGAAAAAGAAGCAAAAAAGATTGACGAAAGATTGTTGAGAGCTTACAAAAGAATAAGAGGAGGAGCAAAGAATGGATTAGCGGTTGTTCCTGTGGAAAGAGGTGCATCGGGTGGATCATTTATCAGCATCCCACCACAAAGGCAAATTGAAATTGCTTCAAGAAAAAAAATCATTTACGATGAGCACAGTGGAAGAATCTTAATAGACGCTGAAATGGCGGAGGAGTTGAATGAAGAAGTAACAAAAATGATTGGAAAATTATTGAAGAAATAATACAGGTTATGAAACGGTTAAGGAATGGCTAGCTTTGTAAAAGGTTAGCCATTTTTTTATTAATTTTATAAAAAAGAATTTTGGGAGAAAAACTTGCACATTTTATACTAAATTTTAGAATAATAATCTTATTGGTTTTAGCTATAATCACTTCATTTTTTGGTTACTATGCCACTACAGTAGAGCTCGATTATGAAATGCCCAAACTGCTTCCCCAAGACCATCCAGACAATGTTGCCTACGAGGAGTTTAAGGAGATGTTTGGGAATGATGGGTTTAATATTCTGATAGGTGTACAAGATCCTGAATTTTATTCGGTTGAGAAATTTAATAAATGGAAAGAATTAGGAAATGAACTTTCGCGAGTTCAGGGGATAGACTCTTCCTTTTCAGAAGCCAATTTTTACACGATTGAGAAGCTGGATAGCACTGCCCCATTTGCCATAGTTCCTATTTCGCCCAATAAAATTGAAAGCCTGGCGGAATTAGAGGTTATCAAGAAGAAAATCAGAACTTTGCCTTTTTACAAAGGAACGGTCTTTAATGACAAAGAGAATTTTCACGCCATGATGCTCATGGTAAATTCAGAATTCTTTAACTCCAAAGAGAGAGGCAGATTTGTTGAGGAGATCAGAACAATTGGATCGAAATTCGAAAATGAGTTTCAAGGAGAATTTTATTACACCGGTTTGCCGTTTATTAGGGCAACAAATATGTTGAAAATTAGATCTGAGTTAGCCAAGTTCATGATGCTTTCACTACTTGCCACAGTCCTTGTTCTCTTTTTCTTCTTTCGTTCAGTAAGGGTGGTTGCAATCTCAGTACTTATTGTGTTGATTGGTGTTACTTGGACAATGGGAATTGTGGGGATTTATGGGTATAAACTTACTGTTATTATGGGGTTGCTACCTCCTCTAATTATCGTAATTGGGATTCCCAATTGTGTATACCTTATCAATAAATATCAGCAACTTTATTTAGACTCTCAGGACAAAGAATATGCATTGAAAAATGTAATTAAAAAAATTGGCCACATCACCTTTCTGACGAATGTTACGACTGCATTTGGTTTTGGAACTTTTATTTTTACAAATAGCATGTTGTTGTTCGAATTCGGTTCTGTTGCATTTTTTAGTATCATTTTGCTGTTTCTTCTTACAACTGTTCTTATTCCTATCTTATTTAGTTTCCTGAATCCGCCAAAAAAAAGGCACATGAAGCACCTAGAGAAGAACTGGATAGGAAAGCTCCTATCTATTTTGAGACATACCGTGAGACACAAAAAGAAATTGGTATTTAGGGTTACGGCAATTGTTGTGATCATTTGTGTTTATGGAATTACTTTCTTGAAACCTTCGGGTAAAATGGTAGATGATTTGCCAAATGGAGATAAAGTGAAAACGGATTTAGTCATGTTTCAAGATCACTTGGCGGGAACAATGCCTTTTGAGATTGTATTGGATGTAAAGAACAAAAGAAATCGATTTAGAAGAAACGTACTAGAAAAAATAGATAGTGTTCAACGCTATTTAGAATCCTATCCGGTAGTATCGCGAACAACCTCGCTTGTAGATGCGCTTAAATTCGTAAATCAATCCGTAATTTACAAAGGAGCACCAAGCGATTACCAAATTCCTGAGACCAAGTATTTGAGAAAAATAGCCAGAAAACTAGAAGAAGATACCATCACAACTGTAGGAATTTCGCTCAATATGTTTATGGATTCTTCGGGTACAAAAACTAGAATTACTTCGCAAATTTATGACATGGGCGTAGATAAACTAGATAGCTTAATCGAGAAGGTGAAACCAGAAGTTGATGAAATATTAAACCCCGATAAAAAAGAAATCTCTAGGATATTGGCAAAAATTGAATCGACTGAAAAAGAAGAAAGCGAGGCTTACCTAGATTCGTTATTGGCTGAATTTCCTTATGTTGAGTTTGCCTACCTTGCTCATCTGAGAGAAATCAATTCCGATAAATACGATGAGTACGATATGAATGGACTGAACTACCAGGAAATCGTATCAACCGATTTGAAGGGGCTGAATGCAGCGATTGATTATACTTATATAGGCAATCAAGTGACAGGATTTACCGTTCCATTTGCCAAAGGAACCAAGTATTTAATTATTAACTTACTCATTAGTTTGATGTTTGCGATTATCGGAATTGCGCTACTGATGGCTTTCCTCTTCCGCTCTTTTTGGATTGTATTAATTTCAATTATTTCCAATATTATCCCACTCCTATTTACTGCCGGCCTCATGGGATACTTTGGCGTAGACCTAAAACCATCCACTATTTTGGTGTTTAGTATATCCCTGGGTATTGCAGTAGATGATGCAATCCATTTTTTAGCCAAGTTTAAGCAAGAGCTAAAATTACACAACAAGGATATAGGTGTGGCAGTGTACAACGCCTTGCGCGAAACGGGCGTCAGTATGTTTTACACCTCCATTATTTTGTTTTTTGGCTTTTCCATTTTCATTGCTTCAAGTTATGGAGGTACCCAAGCATTAGGAATTTTGGTTTCAATTACCCTGTTAGTAGCTATGTTGTGTAACTTAGTTTTACTTCCATCCTTATTGCTCAGATTCAAAAATCATATAGAACGTTAATATGGCAAAGCGATTTCTACTTTCTGTTTCAACTGGTTTGCTTCTTGGTTTCAGCTGGGTAGAAATTACAGGTTTCTTTCCTTTAATTTTTGTTTCCCTTGTTCCCTTTCTTTTTTTAGAAAATCAAATATTAGAAAACAAATTATCCGCAACTAAAGTATATGTGCATGCATTTGTCGTGTTTTCAGTGTTCAATATCGTGACAACTTGGTGGATTTATCACGCAACTCTTTCAGGAGCGCTCATGGCTTTTTTCTTCAGCGCAGTGCTGGTGGCATTCCCATTTTGGTTTTTTCATCTTACACGAAAGTATGTTGGCAATAAAGAGGGTTATATTGCTTTTGTAGTCAATATCTTGGCTTTCGAATGGCTAGACTATAATTGGCCTCTCTCCCACCCTTGGCTTCCTTTCGGAAATGTGTTTGCGGCTGCGCCCGATACGGTTCAATGGTATGAATTTACGGGAGTATCTGGCGGTTCGTTATGGATTCTGGTGGTAAATTTACTGGTGTATTTTGGATACAAAAAATTCAAGGAAACCAAACAATTTAAGTCAGCAAGAAGTTACCTTGTCGCGATAGCGATTATCGTTTTCGTGCCTCTTTCCATTTCATTTTTCCTTAAACAATCTGTACAAGTAGGTGAACACAATAAGAAACTTGAAATAGTGCTTTCCCAGCCAAATATAGATCCATATCAAAAGTTTGATGGCGCCCTTTCTTCCATTGAACAAGCGGATAAGATGATGCAGATTACCAGAGAGGTAATGACTCAGAATACAAAGCTGATATTGACACCAGAAACTGCGCTGAGTTCCTCGTTAGAGGAGAGTATGATGAGTTATTCGGATGAAATAAGAAGGATTAAAAAATTTTTGAAAGACTACCCCAACGCCAAAGTGATAACTGGAGCTTCTACACATGCTTTTTTTGATGAAGAACATTCAATTGCATCGCGGGAACTAAAATCTGGAGGGTTTTGGGAAGCTTATAATTCTACACTTCTCATTGATACGTCCACTTCCATTGATACGTATCACAAAATGAAATTAGTATTGGGTGTAGAAACTTTGCCATTTCAGTTTATTACAAAGCCATTAGAGACTTTATTTGACCTGGGCGGCACAAGTGGCACATTGGGCAGAGAAAAGTCCCCAAAAAACTTTGATGTATCCGGAACATTAATTGCGCCTACCATCTGTTATGAATCAATTTATGGCGAGTTCATAGGCCAGTTTTGTGTAAAGGGCGCAAAAATAATTGCTGTAAGTACAAATGATGCTTGGTGGCACGACACTCCAGGATACAAGCAATTATTAGCTTATACACAGCTCAGAGCAATTGAGAATCGCAAGTGGATTGCTCGATCGGCTAATACAGGAATTTCTTGCTTTATAAATCCAAAAGGTGAAATTATAAAAAAGACTAATTGGGAAGAAACCACAGCCATATCGATGCAGGTCCCAGAAATGGAGAGAGTAACCTTCTATGCGAAGCAAGGAGATTTCCTTGCTAGAATTGGATTATTCATCGCTCCGCTATTGATTTTACTGACTTTTGTTAGGAGATTCAAAAACAAGAAAGTTTAATGAAATAAAATTTTTTGATTTATTATAAAAAGTATATATTTGCACCCTGCTAAGGAGGTTCCTTAGCTCAGTTGGTAGAGCAATGGACTGAAAATCCATGTGTCCCCGGTTCGAATCCGGGAGGAGCCACTAACAAATAAATCCCTTCCACGAAAGTAGGAGGGGTTTTTTAATTTAATCAAGTTTTATTTCGGGATATTCTGTGTTCAAATCAATGAACAGATACGCTATTATTTCTTAGCTAGATCGATTTTTTTTATTGAAATAAATTCACTCGAATCGCAAACCCAACATTCTGATTCATCGTAGGGAAGGAAGTAGAGATGTATGGATTTGTCATTACTCTATCGTAATAGAATCGCAGAGTAAATTGTTTGTTTAGTACATAATCGGCCGATCCTTTGATGGCAATGTAACGTTGCCCCGCAGTCAGTTGATTCTGATTCTGGTCTATTTTTCGGATGATGGTTTTGTTGTCTCTTAGCGATACATCCAAACGAGCATTGATGTCGCTAATGGGTGTTTTCTTTCCTATTTTGATTGGAAATTTTACATTCTGAAAACGATATCCTGTTCCAATTGTAATTTCCGTTCCTTTCAGTTCGGTAATTTGATTGTTAGCCAAACTCAGTGAGATGTTCCTGTTCGATCTGTATTCAAATTTTGTGATTAAGCTGTTTTGCCAAGTTGCGTCAACTTTAAAAAGTGGATTAAACTGTTCAGTAATAGCAACGGCCATTACTTGTTGTTCGGGTCTTATATTTCCGCTTTCGTCTCGGGTTTGGCTATTGCCATTTTCGTCTACCACTGCTTCCAAATCTGTATTGAAAGAAGCCACAGTAAATGTGGAATTGTAAGCATGCGAAAAGACAATACTTCGGAAAAGTTTCCGAATAGCGGGCATTCTATTGAGTCCATCAATCGTTACTCTCCAATTTAAATTGGGCAGTGCGCTAAGCGGATTTAACGTCTTTTTGGTTAAGTTTTTTCCTGAATAGGCCGCAATAAAAGAAGCCATTACAACTTCTTGCTGGGAAGCACCGTAACCATCATAGAATCCATCTGCATCAAGAGCTTGGCTCGAATAAGGGTTTTCCGAATTCAATAGGGCAGAGGCTTGTTTTCTGTTCTCGAGCAAATCGGTGAATAGTTTGGAATTCCCGTTAGTGTCGTCTTTTACAAAGGCAGTTCGTATGGAGTTAAACGAATAGTTATAATTCCCAACTCTCATTGTATTAAAATTTTGATAAGTTCCCAGAGAGTCATCCCAAATGAAATTCTCATTCATGTTTTCAGAATAAATGTAGTTTGCTGTAAGTTCTACTCTAATTCCTTTAAATGGCTCAAATGTAGCTCGTGAGTTAAAGTTTTTGCTGTGATTCGTGGTTCTTTGCGTATTGATGAATCTGCTAGATGGCCCAACCAGCCAGCCATTTTGAGCGGAAGTTACAGCGAAGTCATTGCCAGTTTCTCTTCCAAAAAAGTCTCTTTCTTGTTCTCCACCAAATACAAACCCTATACCAGGAGTGGTGAACCCATTGGTCATTCCAAAATATTCCGATCTTGGTTTGTATCCCGGCAATAATTGCCCATCAATTGTACTGTAACTGAAAGTCACGTTTTGCAACGACATCAATATTTTGGCCAATCCATCGCCAAAAGTAAGGGCATTTGGGTCTTTCTTTTTCGATTTTCCTTTTCTCTTCCCTTTGTCATCCTTGTCATCTTGCTTGCCGTCATCGCTTTCGAGCTTTCCAGATTTTATTCTCTTTGTAGCAGATCTACGCGAGTTATTACGTGACTTTTGATTCACTTTCTTAAAATAAGGCACCTTATTGTACAAGTTTTTCATATTAAAACTTCCGTTCCATGCTATGTTTCTTGAGTTTTGGATTGTATTTCCCAATGAATCTTGCGACAAGGGCGCTCTTTGCCAGTCGTAAGTAGCTTGGTATTTTGTGGTTAAATTCACAAAACTTAGTACAGGTATTTTCTTAAATGGCCATGTGTAAGTGACATTGGTCGATTGCAAAAAATGATTGTTTTCACCGAAATTTCCGAAACTTTTTAGGACACTGTCGCGGTTCATTTGAAATTCGTCAGGATAAAGAGTTTTATCAACTTTTAAATCACCAGGTTCTCGAATGAGACCTTGGTTGTTCGCGTTGTAATTTATCCTCAAACCTTCCATGATATTCCAGTTCAGGTTGTAGTTTCTGTCCCAAGTAAAAGTTTTGGAGAATTGAGGAATAATTAAGGCATTTCCGGTAATATCTCGTGCTTTACTTTCTGAGTAAGTCCTATCGATATTAGTGGTAAATGCTAGTTGTTTGGGCAGAGGGTTTATGTTAATGTCTCTAATAATTCTAAACCACTGCGAAGACCTAAGCAATTTACTATTCCTGAACGGAGTAAAGGGCTTCAGATTGGTTTGGTAAGTATAGTTTAGCGCCCCGTTGTAAGTTCTGTTTGTGTTATATTCTGTTTGAATATCTCTGCGGTAAAGTTCGTTGTAGGCATAAGTAAAACCAAAGTTCTTCAAATCCCATGGATACATATTAGTCGAACGTTTTTTAGGTGACAAACGAACGTTTGTAAAGTTGATACTTCGCCTAACGGTAATGTCTCTTGCATCCTTGATTCGCTGCTGCTGCTCCTCTATTGATACGTCAGAAATAGATTGGTCAAATTCAATGTCGGGGTTCAAAGGATCGAATTGTGGATCAATTATTCCTTCCGAAAATCCAAGGAAGAGAGGGAATTGTAACCCTACATTTTTTCCAAAAAACTTTCCCAATTGAATACTGGTTGCTGCATCCACTTGGCGAATAGTTTCCCTCTGTCGTTCGCTTACTCTTTGTTCTATTCCACCAAATCCTGGTGTACTAATTTGTCCTGCCAAAGAAACAGTGGCAAAATCAGCTAGGGTTGTTTGCACTCTTGACTGGGCAGCCCATCCACCTGAGTTTTCAAAATCAGCCATTCTCAGTTCGTTCACCCATACTTTTACACACTTCTCTCTTCCATCATCTGGTTGCCAAGGATGCGCTTTGTCTTTATTTGGGTTTCTTACCCCAATCATAATAGTTTTAAGATCTCGTAGGTTTGGATTACCAATAACCTTTATGATGTGATCCGTTTTTCCCGGCACAGTTTGCTCAAAAATAGAGAGAATGGAGGCATTCACTCCCAGCGAATTATTCCTGGCAACTTTTAAGTTTTTTAAGTCTTGTAAAATGATTTCTAGGTTATTCGCTTCTGGCCAAACATCAGCTTCCGATACTGCACCATATGCCGTCATTTTTATAGGCATTTCATATTCGTAATAGTTGAACTGAAAATCGGTTCCAATTCTTACAAAAATTGTTACATCATCATCTTGAACAGGATCGTTGGTAATAGTGTGTTGCTCACCGTGCACAAACATTTTGATTTTCTTGTAGTTCAATACATCAAAATCAACACTTCTGAAAGCGGCTTTGGCTACACCATCTTTCAGTCCACATAGTTCCATCTCGAGTGATTGCTCGTTCAGATATGCCTGTACAGCGGAGTTGGGATTAATTTCTCTCTGAAAATTGGGTGGTATCGTGTAGTTAATTGGATCTCTTTCAGAATTTTCTTCAATGTTCACAGCGGAGATATTAAAAATTGTTCCCGAAGGATCGGATTGTATATATTCTCCATCGTCTACTATATCTTTGTCGTACCTTCTCCAAGTCCCTCTCAATAGTTCTAATCTGGCAAATCGAAGTATAACGGGTTGTTGGAAGTTTTTCATGAATATTCTCATAAAACGAATAGATCTAAAGTCTTGAATTCCGTTTATCACTTTGTTCGGTTCACGCACAGGTACACGATATTGGTACCAGGTAACTTGTTTTCCTGATGCTTTGTGCGTTCGTACAACTTTATCAACGATATAGTTCTTGCCCACTTCCATTTCACCAGGTTTCATGTTAATTTTGTATTGATAGTAACTTTCTGTTTCATTCAAGTTATTATCTCTATTGATGTCTTCCAAATCTGGCAAGGTAGTTTTAGAAGTTGGGTATCCTTGGGCATTTATTGACTGAGATTGTTCGTCAGTTGCGGAGTTTCCTTCCAGTCCATTGAATCTCTTGTATCGGGCAATAATATTTGCTGTTTGGCTGTCATAAACATCATTACGGTAGAATGTGTAATCATCTCCCGCAGGGTCGCTAAGTAAAGCAGATTTTGCGGCTGGTGAAAGTGAAGAAGTGTTTACCCAATTTACGTAATCAGTAAAGAATGCTTGCTCTTGACTACTTGAAAGTCCGTCCAATCCAACATCTTGGAATATTCTACTTGCAGGGGTATTGTCAAAGGCAGTAATGATTTGTTGAACAGTCGGAACTCTTCCCCAAACTGTTGAGGTAAGGGTAGCAGGGTCAAATACACCATCGGTAGGTAGTCCATTTTCAAATGTTTTGATTCCATCTCGCAATATGTCCTCAGAAACATTTCCTAAATTAATATAAAGTTCACCACCTGTCGAGTTTGGCGAGTCGTCATTGTCACCACCACCTGTCGAGTTGAAAGGTTCCATTATCCAGAATTGAATGTATTCTATGTTTGCATTTTCAAAATCATTCGTTTGAAGTTGCCTCATGATGCCACCCCATCTTGAGCTTGGGTCGTTCAATAAACCATTATTTGCTAGTCCTCTCGAAATAGAAGAAGGATCAGTATCAAAGTTATAAGGTCCTCTTTCTGAAGGGAAAAAGGCTAAGTTAAACATGGCAATTCGGTCAATTTGACCAGCCGTAGGATCTATACTTCTGTTTGGGAAAAGTTCACTCTCCTGAACAAGTCTCATGGTGTGGTTATGCTGAATTGCATCAGCCTCCACGTAACCCGGAACCAATCCTCTTTCTTCGTAAAAAACAGAAGGATCGTAAACATTCCAGTTCATTAACGCTCTGTTTTTTCCATAGTTCAGGTTGTTAATTAAATCTGCTTCTGGAAATAAATCGGGTTGACCTTGCGGTACACTTGCAATTACCCATGTATTAAAGGAACGGATATCAATCGCAGATTGGCTTCCTTCAAAATCATCGATAAACGATTGCCCTTCATCTCCAATTGCTGGATTGTGGCCTGGAATAAGGTAGGCGGCTTCTACCGATGCAGTAATACTTGATTTTTCTTTGGTGTTGATAAAAGGAATTCGATCTACCAATTTGGTTAAAAATGGCGCGTCTTGCTGGAAATTACCATTTATTCCGAGCATGGTGTTTCGAACAGGCTCATCCCCAATGTTTACTTTTTGCGTCATCGGTTTTTCTGATAACCTGAGCATGGTTGCACCTAAGTTGAAATTTTTATTGAATTGGTAATCAAAATGGGTACCAATCATTGTTTTTTGTATCGAGGTAAAGAGCGAGTTACTCTCCAATGATATTTTAATGGGAGTTCCCGAGTTCAATACACCATCATTTAATATTTTCACTCTTCCGATATTGTAATCAACGGTGTAGTCTTGGTTTTCCACTAACCGAACCCCTCCGGCAGTTACGGTTACAGATCCCTGAGGAATGTTAAATGCGTTTAATGATATTTCTGAGCTATTTGCTGATTCATAGGTTCCCTTTATTTTGAATCGGTTTAGCTCTGGGAACTGGAGAGCAATAGTTTGGGTACTGTCATACAATTCGTTGTAGGCAATTGTATTCACCACTGCGGGAGAAACCCCTGCATTGGTAAGTTGTTGCTCTAGATAAGAACCAAATGGTTCTACTTTACTAAAAATAATTCGTCCGTTCTGTGGGTTGATTGTTCCCCCATTATCTACTTTATTACCAATGTATTGCAAAGGGATAAAATCAAAGACTCCATCGGGATACGCTTGTTGTTGTTGATTGATAATATCCGACCCAATAAGTTGAAGGACCAATTTATTATCTACTCCAGGTTGGGGTATGTAGTTGATTTCAACCCCAGTTTTTGGGTTGTTGTACCAAATATCTAGCTTAAAGTTATCTTGATTTATCTGGTACGCACCAATCGAATAGATGTTTTTCATCATCAAGTCCCACACTTTATTTTGCGGTGAGTTGACTGTTCCTTTTAGCATTTTTACAAATAAGGCATCATTTCCTTTGATTCCGTCAGTGGAGAATTCACCTACCTGAAATGTTTTTCCTTGATAGGTATATTGGTACGCCACACCTAGAATCTCGTCATTATTCAAGGGTTGATTCAATGAGATATAACCGAGAATAGAATTGTAATTATATTCCGAAACGGCTAGTAATCTGGCGTTTTCAAGTTTTTCGTAGTGTTTGCTTTGTACGAGTGGTCCTGGCGCACCTACAACAGAATTCAAAGTAGAAGTTACGGTACTTAAATTTCTTGCTCCTGCAGTTCGAGATAAGAATCCATATAATCCGTTGGCGTTGTTTGAAGGAACATCATTAGGATTGGAGATCCCCTGAGGATTTCCTTCCAAGACTTTCGTTTCACCTAAATCAGAGAAAGCGACAATGTTCCTTGTATCGTCAAAATCATTGACTCTATTGGTAACCCAAACTTCAATCTTAGTAATCCTTACTTGAGAAGAAACATTGGGCAAAGAAGCCATTGCTTTGTCGTAGTTGTCTCTGTGGTAATGGTTTAAAAAATAGTGGCGATTCGCTTCGTAATTGTTGATAGGGAGCTCGTACTCTTTTTGTTGTGCTCCGTTTTTAATATTGATTTCCTTTCTTTCTCCTCTGTTTTGAGAAACAACCGTAGAAATATTTAGTTTTCCAAATTTTAGATCTGTTCTAAGTCCAAATAAACTTTGACTTCCTTGAATTAAACTATTTTGAATGGGATAGGTAACATTCCCCGCTTCGATTTTTTGTAAAATTTGATCTTCGTTACCCTCGTAAGCAAGTTTGGTTTGATTTTCAAAATCAAAGGTAGCTTCCGTATTATAATTAAAATTTAATTTGAATTTATCACAAATACTCCCTTGAACATTAAGTTGTATTTGTTGATCAAAGTCAAAAGTAGTCAGTTGTCTTTGCTTTACTGGAATAGCAGGATTTTCCGTCCTTGTTGTATTCAATCCAAATCGCAATTCGGCTGAGCCTTGAGGGTTTATTTCAATCAATTTACCTTCGCAAATATCTCCAAATTCTCTGTTTTTTTTATCCAATTTTGGAACAAAGCTACCTGTGTTTGTACTGTTATCTTCGGCAATTTTTTCTTTCCAATACTCTTCTTGAGCTTTTTGTTCTTGGTATTTTCTATACTCTTCCAACGACATGGTAGACGGGAGGTATAAACTATTGCTATCGCCCAATGTAGTAACGAACTCATATCGCCCAGTTTGGGAATTATATCTGATTTTTCGTTTGATATTGAGCGGGTCTTCTAACCCTAGAATACTGGATTTCGAACGAAATTGGTTATTGGTGTTTGTATAGGGATACTGAAGTTCGATATCGGGCGAATCTACTTCGATTGGAATTAATAGTTTATTTGAATTTTCTAGGTATTTCTTTCCAATATTGACGTCTTCCCTCAAAGAATATCCTGCAAAAAACAAAGAGGACAATCCAATTATTAGAATTACACGTATTGATATGTTCGCTTGTTGGTTCAAAGATTTCTTAGAAAGTTTTCAAACTTTTTTTAATTAATTCTTCAACGTTTGTAATAGTAGGTTCTTTTAACAAAATCTTCGTTAAAGCAGATTCGGCCATTTTTTTATCAAATCCTAAAACTACAAGAGCAGATAACGCTTCATTTTTAATAGTATTGTTCATTAATCCTGATTTATTATCTAGGGTATCAGATGTCTTCAAGATTTTATCTTTCAGGTCTAATATGATACGTTGAGCGGTTTTCCCACCTATTCCTTTTATGCTTGTTAATGAGGTTACATTGTTGGAGGCGATAGAAGAAACCAACTCACTTGAAGTCATAGAAGAAAGCATCATTCTTGCCGTGTTTGTACCAACTCCAGAAACCGAAATTAATTGTTTAAACAGTTCTCTTTCTTGAATATCAGCAAAGCCGTAAAGCGTATGAGAATCTTCCTTTATAGAGAGGTAGGTGTAAATTTTACAGATTTCTTGATTCCCTATTTTGGAATATGTTTGCAAAGATATGTGAACGTAATATCCGATTCCGTTGCACTCAAGGACAACGTTTGCCGGATTTTTTTCTACTAATTTTCCGTTCAGGTAAGTGATCATTTATTTGATAAATTTTATGAAAGCGGTAAATATAAGGATTTATCAAGTATTTCAACTACTTGCAGTTTATATTTCAAAAAAAAAGAGGAGCCAGTTTAGCTCCTCTTTTGCTTATTTTTATTTGCTTTTATTTCGTAATAACGATTTTTTCAGTCTGTACTGCTTTGTTGCCAGCTTTTACCGAAACAAAATATATTCCCGGTTTGAAATCTCCGGTGTTAATTTTAAAGTTAGCAGATTCATTCGGGATGTTTTTTGTGAAAACTTGTTTGCCTAAAAGATCAATGATTTCAATACTTTTGTTGCTTTCATTCGAATTTAGCCTAATATTTAATTCGGTGGTTGCTGGGTTGGGAAAAAGGGCTAAAGTCGTTTCCTTTTTTACCTCATTGATACTTACCATATTTGGGTTAGTGATATTAAAGGTAACATCAACCCAAGTACTGTCATTTGTGTTTGCCACATCATAAAATACATATCGAAATACGCTAGTTCCGTGGTCTAGTTTTGGGTATAAATGCCCTGAATATAGTACCGTAGCTCCTGCGTTTATTGGAGAAGGATCACTTATCACAGTTGGTTGGGTTCCCCAAACCACACCAATTGTACAAAGCCCCCAACAAATTGCGTTTTCTGACAAAGGCGCAGTCGAAGTTTTTTCAATTTTTTTGACTCTTAATGTTTTGGTAGTCGAGTAAAGACTCTTTACATCAATTTCCACAGGAACATCTTGGTTCATGTCGTTTACCAAAGCTGCATTTACATTGATGTTGGTTTCGTTGATTAAGGCAGTCCCCCCGTTGTGCGTTCTTAACTCAATTTGAGTATAAGAAACTGTAAAAGAAGTGATTAGACTGAGTGCAAGTAGATTTTTTTTCATGTCATTTTCGGTTATATAAATGTTAATCGGTGAAACCAGCTAGTTTTTGGCACAGTTATTTGTATCTTCACCAAGAGTAAAAATACAAAAAAAAGTTCAAAATGACTAAAACAATTAAATTTTCAATCTTGATAGCGCTTGGAACATTGGCGTTTTCTTTTACGAATGGCAACGGAAAAACAGTTCCATCGGTGAACATTAAAACACTGACAGGTAAAACGATTAACACATCGGAGCTTTCAAATGATGGAAAGCCAATGGTGATTTCGTTTTGGGCGACTTGGTGTAGCCCTTGTAAAAAAGAATTGAATAATATTTCGGAGCTTTACCCAGATTGGCAAGATGAAACAGGAGTAAAGGTGGTGGCTATCTCTATTGATGATGCCAGAAATAAGCACAAAGTAAAGCCATATGTCGATTCAAAAGCTTGGGACTTTGAAGTGTATTTAGATGCAAATCAAGACTTAAAAAGAGCGATGAATGTAAACAATGTGCCGTATACATTTTTGGTAGATGGTAGTGGAAAGATTGTCTACGAACACAACAATTACGTACCTGGTGATGAGAAAAAATTATACAAGAAGATTCAAGAATTGACGAAATAATGAAAGAGAGGTTATTTTCTCAACTAATGAAAAGCGAAGTTTATGAATACTTCGCTTTTTTTATGCACTTTATTCTTACATTTGTTCTAAATAGATTAATCAAAAATTATGAATTCATTCGTGTTTTTAGCCATCGGAGGTTATCAAATTGTACTTATCGTAGTAGTTGTACTTTTGTTGTTTGGAGGAAAGAAAATTCCAGAACTAATGAAAGGACTGGGAAGTGGAATCAAAGAATTTAAAGATGCTTCTAAAGGAGAAGAATCAGATTCAAAGAAGGACTCAATAGACAACGTATTAGAAGACAAATAAATCACTCTTAGTTTTGTATAAAAATTATCCTCAACTTCTTGCAGATTTAACGAGCAAATCCACCACCTGTGTTCAAGTGGTAAAGGATTACATAGAACGAATCGAAGAGAAAAAAAAATTAAATACATTTCTTGAAGTATTTAAGTCCAGTGCTTTGAAAAAAGCGAAAGAAGTGGACGAGAAAATTACGGCAGGAACAGCAGGTAAACTTGCCGGTTTTGTGATAGGGATTAAAGATAATATTTGTTACGAAGGACACAAAGTGTCGGCTTCCTCAAAAATTCTTGAAGGATTTGAATCCTTGTATTCAGCTACTGCTGTAAAACGATTGTTGGAGGAAGATGCAATCATTATAGGAAGACTGAACTGTGATGAGTTTGCTATGGGAAGTTCTAATGAGAACTCCTCAAAGGGGAATGTATTAAACCCAATTCAAGAAGATAAAGTGCCAGGAGGTTCTTCGGGAGGTTCTGCTGCGGCAGTAGCTGCGGGGTTATGTTTGGCTAGTTTAGGTTCCGATACGGGAGGTTCTATTCGTCAGCCTGCTTCGTTTTGCGGAGTGGTTGGAATGAAACCTACTTATGGAAGAGTTTCTAGATGGGGATTACTGGCATACGCTTCGTCATTTGACCAAATAGGTCCGTTTACCCACTCGGTAGAGGATGCAGCTCTACTCACGCAAGTTATGGCCGGAAAGGACGAAATGGATAGTACGTCTTCGTCTTTGAAAGTGAATGATTACTTGAAACAAAGTAGTGAGAAAAAACGAAGAATTGGAATTCCCAAGGAAGTGATAAAAAGCGAAGGATTGAACCCCGAAATCAAAGCGAAAGTGTTGGCATTGGCCGAAGATCTCAAAGCTAAAGGTCATGAGGTAGAAACGTTTGATTTTCCTTATTTGGATTATATGGTACCAACTTATTATGTATTGACCACTGCAGAAGCTTCTTCAAATTTTTCTCGCTATGATGGAATTCACTTCGGTTACAGAAGCGAAAATGCAAAAGACATTGATTCAACTTATGTTTTATCTAGAACTGAGGGGTTTGGAGAAGAGGTAAAAAGAAGGATAATGTTAGGAACCTTTGTGTTGAGCTCGGGTTATTACGATGCGTATTACACAAAAGCCATGAAGGTAAGGCGGGTAATTCAGCAAAAAACAGAAGAAGTATTTCAAAAATATGACATTATTTTGGGTCCTACCACTCCAGATACTGCATTTAAGATTGGAGAAAATGTGAAGGACCCAATTACGATGTACCTGCAAGATATCTTTACAGTCCATGCTAATATTGCTGGAAACCCAGCGATTTCCTTGCCGCTTGGATCTCATTCTAATGGTCTGCCATTTGGGATTCAGCTGATGGCCAAACCTTTTGATGAAGCGGTATTATTTGATTTTTCTAAAGAACTAATGAACAACAAAAACTAGTTTGAGATTACAGATAGAGGCAGGCTTTCTCCTTTGTACCAAACTTGAAGAAGTAGTGTTGTATCAGTGGAAGAGCCTAATTTCGATCCTCTTTCAACAAACTTTCCAATTACATTTTTAGAACCATCAACTCCATACATAACTGTCACTATATCGTGTTCATGCTGAAGTGTAATCGTGTTTTCTTGAAAGGAAACAATAGTGCCATCCATTACAGAGGTTATAGGTTCTAACTTCCTACAAGAAAATTGTAAGTTAATAATTCCTTCACTTTCTAACTCTTGGGGCTCTTTCTCTAAGGGCATCTCAAAAAACAGCGCTTCTTTAAGAATTGTTTTTGCCATCGAAAAACGACCTGTTACCTCGAAATTCTTCATTTTTTTTCTCAATGAAGAGTCTTGTTTTGTTCTCTCAAAAATGATGGATTTATAGTCGGAATTAGAATCTGTTTGGAGGGATTCATTCAACGTATTTATCGAAATAGAATCAGAATTTGAGAGGATGGATTGAAGGTTTTTTATCCACAAATCTCTACGTGCATTTTCTCGAGTCAATTCATTTAATTTGAGCTGATTCTCTTTGTCAATTTTGAACAATTCAGAACCTTTGCTTGGGTATCCAGGAACAAAGTTTTTGAGAGAGGTAAAGGAGATGATTGAAAACGTTATTCCACCAAAAATTAACGTACATCCAAGCAATACCAAAATAGTATGTTGCTTGGTTAAGGTAATTGAAAATTTTTGCTGAAAGGAAATGGGATTCTGAATAATGAATCGATTTTTTTCTTTCAGGTGTTTTTTCAATTTACTGAACCAATTTTTCATAGGTGTTTTTTTATTTTCTTAGCAAGAATAAAGGTTTAAAGATAAAATATTTTAATTTATTATTAGTTATAGGCTCAGTTTATTGATTAATTTTTACTTTTATCGCCTAGCATACAATTCAACTGGGCTATTTACTTATGAAAATCCATTTTACACATTTTATTGCACTTCTTTTTTTTAGCTTGTTGGCAGGCTGTTCCACAGAGAAAGATAAGCGATTAAATAGGTTTTATCACAATACAACTGCCTATTACAATGGTTATTTTAATGCCAGAGAGATAATAAAAGTATCTCACAAGGATTATTCAAAAAACGTTCCTGAAGATTTTACTTTACTTATTCCAGTAAACCGATATCCAAACGAGGAGGAGTCAAAGAGTTTTTTTCCTGAAATGAATCGTGCCATTGACAAAACTTCTACTGTAATAGGTAAGCATGCAATGCCCAATGTAAAAAAGGGAAGAGTCGCCAAAGAGGAATACGGGAAATGGATGGATGAGAACTGGCTGGTTATGGGGATTAGCTATTTCTATAAGCGAGAATATGACGAGGCGATCGAAAAGTTCAAGTACATTGTAAAAATGTATCCGAAAGACAAGTCGAAGTACTATGCTAAACTTTGGTTAGCCAAAACCTATATTGAATTGGGTGATTTTCCCGAAGCATTGAAATACATCAATGAAATTGAAGTGGAAAAACAGGCGAAAAAGATTAAAGAAACTAAGCAAAAAAAGACGAAAGAAAGGCGAAAGAAATACAAAAAGAGACGGAGGAAAAAGACGAACCGTAGGTCCAGTATCAAACGAACTAAAAAGCGAGAGGAAGTAAAAGAAGAGCGGTCTTTTTTAGTGGAGTTTCCCGAAAAAATGAATGCTGATTATTTTGCTACTCAAGCAGATTTTTACCTCAGAAGAAATGATTTTATACAATCCATAGAATTATTAGATAGTGCCATTCATTATGAAAAATCAAAGAAACTAAGGGTGAGATATCACTTTATTCAGGCTCAACTTAATCAAGAGTTAGGCAACCTACCTCAAGCTTCGGTAAAGTATTCGTATGTGATTAAGAAAAGCTCGTCCTACCAATTAGTTTTTTATTCCAAAATAAACAGGGCTTTAGTTGCGAGTAGTAAAGACAGAGGAGCGCTGAAAGAAGAGCTGCTAGACTTGGCAAAAGACGAAAAATACATTGAATTCAGAGACCAAATATACTATGCGTTGGCGGATATCGAATTACAGGAGTACAACAAAAGTCAAGGGATTGTTTATCTTGAAATATCGGCTGCTTCTGCTCCTTCCAACGAGAAACAAAAAGCCAAAACATTTAAACGTTTGGCAGACGTTTATTTCGATGATAAAGAATATGTATTCGCTCAAAAGTATTACGACAGTACATTACTCGAATTAGATCCAAAAAATGCTGATTTTGAAGAGATAAAAGAGAGAAATGAAAGTTTGACACGTCTCGTTACCTACATCAATACGATTGCTTTTAAAGATAGTATGCTTGCATTAGGGTCTTTGGATGAAAAGCAAAGGAGAGACAGAATTGAAGAAATTTTGTACCAAGAAAAAGTGAAAAAAATAGAGGAGGAACGAGTAAAAAATCTAAACCTTGGAGGCAATGAACCAGCCCCCGTTCTTGCCACTACTGCACTAGGCGAAAAGGGAAGTTTCTGGATTTACAACGACAAGACAAAAGCAAGTGGTTTGAAGTCATTTAATTCAGTTTGGGGCAATATTTCACTCGAGGATAACTGGAGAAGATCGAATAAAAGTCAGTCAAATTCAGAGGAAATTGTGAATGTAAACAATTCTCCTGTTGTGAGTGACAAAGAAATAGAGGAGTTTTTAAAACAAGTTCCTGTGGAAGAGTCGGAAGTGAAATTAGCCAACGTTTCGATACTAAATGCGAACTATCTTTCGGGCTTAATTTATACCAATATTCTGGGTAACGAACGTGAAGCAATACAATCTTTTAAGGACAATAAAAAACGATTTCATCCGAATTCAAAAATTACTCCTTCGCTCTACCAATTGTATGTGATTTATCAAAACCTAAATCAACGAGACGATGTGGTTGCTGTGAAAAATTTTATCCTAGAAAATTACCCAAAATCTAAGGAGGCAAAAATCATTTTGGACCCAGACTATATGTCCAAACAACAAGAAGGGAAAGATTTTTATCAAAAGAGTTACGAGGAAGTTTATAATTTGGTTGAGATAAAAAGTTACCTTCCAAGTATGGCAAAAATAGATGCTTTGTTGAGCCAAAAGGAAACGAATCCTTACGAGTGTCAATTACTTTATTTGAAAGCCAAAGTACTGTCCGACCTTGACAAAAAAGAAGAACTAGATACAACTCTACAAAGGTTGGTAGATAATTGTGCCAACACACCATTGGGAGATATTGCCGAAAAAGCGCTTGGTAAATTAAGAAACGAAAGAATTGCGAAAGAAGATAACAAAGAAGTAGTGTTTGTGAAAGACGAGAAATCAGCTCATTACTTTTGTGTAATTGTACCGATAACCGAAGACCTTAATAAATTAAAAATAGCATTAAGTAATTTCAATAGTTCTTCCTTTGACGAAAAAGGATTGAAAGTTTCGTCTGTTGGTTTGGATGCTCAATACCAAACTATTTTGGTGAAGCAATTTGGAAACAAATCCGATGCAAACAGTTACATGGTGGCCTATAAAGTGAACCCTGCAATGAAACCGTTTGTCTCCAAGTACCCTTACTTTACTATCACACCTCTCAATTATTCGCTGTTGTTTAAGTCTAAATCGGTGAAGAAATACGAAGAGTTTTTCAATCTTAATTATTACTAAGTTATGCGAATAGCACTTGTTTTTTTTGCGGGAATAGTCTTGTTTTCTTGTACCTCAAAATCTAAATTAGAGGGAGAGGTGCAACCTCTCGATGAGAAGTTGACGCTACATAGGTTCGACCGCGAATTACTGGACGCAGATATTTATGACCTCAAAAACCTGAACAAGAAGTGGTTAAAAGATTATGGTATTCTGTACGAATCTTTTTTAAGTCAAATGATAAATGCAGGCTCCGCTCAAGATCCAATGGTAGATTATCGACTAGAAAAATTTTTGACAGATTCCATTATTCAATTGATAAACGGAAGAATGAAATCGGTCTTTTCTGATTTTGAGGTGCACGAAAACGAGTTAAATCAAGCTTTTGCGAGGTATCATTTTTATTATCCTGAAGAAACACTACCGGTTTTGGTTCCGTTTTATTCAAGTTTCAATGCCAAAACATTTCCCTACAACGATACATTAGGAATAGGACTTGATATGTTTTTGGGGAGAAACGAAGAGGTCGTTTCACTTCTTCCACCCGAATTTTTTCCGCAATACCTGAAACAAGACATGGATCCAGAGAATTTGGTGCTCGAGGCTGTGAAGAGCTGGGTTTACGTAAAGCACTCTCGGCCCGGGGAATTTGAGAACTTAATGATGTACGCAGCGAGAGAGGATTTTCTCACTACTCTCGTTTATCACGGCAAGATGATGCTGTTGCTAAAAGCTTTGTTTCCCGAAAAATCAGAAGCTCAATTGTTTTCTTTTTCCCAAAAGGAATGGGAGTGGAGCGAGAAAAATGAACCGTTTATTTATCAAAACTTAATCGAGTTCAAGCTGTTGTATTCGCAGAATATTCAAGAAATAAACTCTTACATCAATCCCGGGTCTTTTACACCTGGCTTGCCCCAAGAATCGCCTGGTGAATTAGGTAAGTGGATAGGGTACAAAATGGTGGCGCAATATTTTAATGAGAATGAACTCACCCTGCAGGAACTTTTGATTCAAAAAAATGACGCAAAAAGAATATTGAGTTTTTACCGTCCTTAATAATAGAATTCTTTTGGAGGCCTTTTGTAAAGAGGAAGCATCCATCCAAACTGGATAGAAAATAGGTTGTCCATTCGTGGGCCAAATCTAGTATCGTTTGGTTCAAAATCGACTTGATATCCTCTCCTTATTTTAGTAAAAGCTTGAGTAAATTCTACCCCAGCATAAAAATTCAAAAGCCTGTTGTTGCTGAAGTATTGATAGCCAATAAATTCTGTGAAAGAATGCCCAGCTGTATATCGGTCGTATCCTTTGCTATATTCCCCATTTAGCTGAATTAAATCTCCGCTTATGTTATTGAAATTAATTTTGTAGGTAAAAATTCCTAAACCTGCAGATACAATAAAACCAGTGTTGGGATTGGGAGCCAACACAGAAAAAAGTCGTCCGGCATGAATTCCTACGTGATGTCCTCTCTGGAGCATTTCGAACGTACCAAATTCACCATTTGCATTAATGATTCCACCACCTTCAGTAATTAGTTCATCTAACATGGCAGAATCTTTTACTGATCTTCCAAAAAGAAAATTATACTGAGCACCTACAAACCACTGAGAGCGAAACTTGACATCGAATTTTGTATTAATAATAGCTGAAGTGCCAAAAGTCTTTTTTAAATCTTTGGAGGGGAAACCTGCAGATATTCCTAGCTTTAAATTAGGCAATAAGATGGAAGAGTCTTTGATGCTAGCCTGAGAATAACCAGATAAGGTGCCTTTTAAAAGAATAAATAAAAGAAGGATATTTTTAGTCATAAAGATTTTCATTTAGAATGATAACGGACGCTCTGCTGGAGCCATAACTTGAGATTGTTAACAGAGCAAATTTAATCTTATTTATTCAGTTTGTTTCTTGATAAATCGAAAATTGTGTTAAACTGGCAAAAATTCATTTTTGAAAAACACGAGAGTACACCTTAACTTAGAGTTGATCATTGCAGATCTAAAATTTTTCTGATAATTGAGGCAAGTTAATTGAAATAGAACTAGTCTTGAGGCAGATTTTTAATAATCAAAAGTGGTTGGCATCCCAAAAGGTTGAAAAGGAATGGTTTTATCCCTTTTATGGAAGGAATAGGGTTGAAACATTTCACAAAAAAATTACACCTATTTACTGGCTGAGCAAACAGATGATGAAAAGAAACGGCCGTTAAATAAATGTGGCACTAAAAGAGTAAATAATTGAGATGTATATTTTTACCTGTTTTTTTGGAGGAAGTACTTTTCTTTTCATTAATTAACAAATACATTTGATTTAATTATATGTTAAAAAAACTTAAAAATATTTTATATTTACGACTTATTACTTTTCAGGTAACTATTATCTAGCAAGTAAAAAAAGATTGAAATGAAAGTTTTTCATCCATATTTAAGAACAAAACATCAATAACATGATTAAAAAAATTATTCTAACATTTATTGCAATTGCTGCTGTTAGCGCTGGGTTTTCTCAAGCAGGTACAGGAACATTAAAAGGTCAGATTACTGATAAGTCTACTGGAGAAACCTTGCCGTTCGTAAACTTAATAGTGTTGCAAAATGGAACTCAAAAAGCTGGAGCTGCTTCCGACTTGGATGGTAACTTTTCTATAAGTTCATTACAAGCAGGAACTTATACGCTTAAAGTAAGTTTCGTAGGTTACAAAAAATTCCAAGTGAATGACCTGCTAATAAAAGGGGATAAGATTACTTTTCAAAACGTGCCTTTGGAGTCTGGCGATGTGACACTGGATGAATTTACAGTGGTTGATTATGAGGTTCCCTTGATTGATAAAGATGGAGGTGCCTCGGGAGGAACCATGACAAAAGATGAGATAGCAAAAATGCCTGGACGTTCTGCTGGTTCTATTGCAGCCCAAGTGGGAGGTGTGCAAACAGATGGGAACGGGTCTATTTCGAGTGTAAGAGGAGCAAGATCAGCAGCTACCTATTATTACATCGATGGAATAAAAGTGAGAGGATCCTCCAATTTACCAAAATCTGCTATTCAAGAGGTTTCGGTAATTACCGGAGGTCTGCCAGCAAGTTATGGAGATGCTACAGGTGGAATTATTTCCATTACAACAAGAGGTCCTTCTAGTTTTTACTTCGGTGGAGTAGAGTATGTTACCTCTGGATATAAGTTAGGAGAAAACACCTACGGATTGGATAATTACGGTTATAACCTGTTGGAGGGAAGTATTGCTGGTCCTCTTTGGATGAAGAAAGATAGTAACGGAAAAAAGACAAAACCAATTTTAGGGTTTTTTCTTTCTGGAAACTTGAGCCATATCGTAGATACAAGACCTTTTGCTATAGACCAATATCAATTAAAAGACGAGGTGAAAGAAGATATCTTGGCAAATCCAGTAGTTAGAAATGCAGGAAGTGGAATTAACTACAAAACAGAATTTTTGACAATGGATGATTTTGAAAAAATCAAATTCAGACAAAATGTAGCGCAACGAAGAGCCTCTATTTCCTCTAAAATTGATGTGAATACTGGAACCAACGTGAATGTTTCATTTGGAGGGACTTTAGATTGGGCAAATGGAAACGGATACAGCTTTGCTAGTTCTTTACTCAATTCAGATAACTTATCAAATAGCACTTCTAGCACATGGCGTGTTTATGGAAAAATGACTCAAAGATTTCAAAACAACTTAAGTAAAGATTCCGAAATGCAATCAAAAATTAAGAATGCATACTACACGGTAATGGTCGATTACTCGAGAAGCTCGAGCAAGACAACAAATACAAGGCACGGAGACAACTTGTTTGATTATGGGTATGTTGGAAAATTCGATAGGCAGTTTGAAAACAGCTACGATTATGATGCCGCGACAAACACTTATATACACAATGGATTTCAAGAAACTGGAGCGGATTTTACAGCTTCAGATGTCAACTCAGATTTAGCTGCCGTGACTCAGTCATTCTACGATTTTAACGAAGGAAATGTAACAGCAATTGATCAAGTTCTTCAGGGACAAGCACTTAGAAATGGAGACGGGCCAAGATCTGTGTATGGATTGTTCACGAACTTAGGAGCACAACCAAGTGGTTATGGCTATTCAGACTTTAGCCAATTCAGAGTTACAGCCTCGGGTTCTGCCAATGTGGGAGATCATGCAATTACAGTAGGTTTTGAATATGAGCAAAGATCGGATAGATCTTATAGTATCGCACCAAATGCTTTGTGGACTAGGATGAGGTTGTTGGCAAATAGCCATATCAATGAGCTAGATTTAGAAAACTACACAGACGAGTATAGAGGAACATTCCTATACAGAACCTACGACAGACTTATTAGTTCTGATGCACAATCATTCTTCGATTACAACTTAAGAAATTCATTGGGATTGGATCCAAACGGATCAGACTTTATTGTAGTGGATGCCCTAGATCCTTCTCAATTCAATGTAGATTTCTTTAGTGCAGATGAGTTAACAAATGGTGGATTCGACCAAAGTTTTGTGAGTTACTTTGGATTCGATCACACAGGAAAAAGACTTTCCTCTAACCCAAGTTTAGATGATTTCTTTACCCAAAAAGATGAGTTTGGGAATTTTACACGTCCTGTAGCAGCATTTGAACCAATTTATTTTGCTGGATTTATTATGGATAAATTTGCTTTCAACGACATCATTTTTAATGTTGGACTGAGAGTAGATAGATTTGATGCAAATCAACCAGTTTTAAAAGACAAATACTTATTGAGGCCAGCTAAAACAGTAGCTGAGGTAGGAGATTTAGGTCCTCACCCTGCAAACATGGGCGATGATTTCGTTGTGTATGTGAATGACGTAAATGCACCAACAGCTATAAACGGTTACAGAAGCGGAAATACCTGGTACAACGCAGATGGAATTGAAATTACTGATCCAAGAACTATTGAATCACCAAATGGTATTGCTCCGTATTTGGCAGATGGAGTTTCTGCTACTGATGAAGTAAATTCTAATGCATTTCAAGATTACCAGCCTTCAATTATTGTGATGCCAAGAATATCTTTCTCTTTCCCGATTTCAGAAGATGCCTTGTTTTTTGCTCACTACGATATTTTATCGCAAAGGCCAACAACAGGAATTAGAAGTAATCCACTGGATTACCTTTATATTGAGAATATCTCGGCCAACACAATTAACAACCCTGATTTAAGACCCACAAGAACGATTGATTACGAGGTTGGATTCCAACAGGTATTAAGTAGATCTTCTTCGTTGAAAATCGCAGGTTTCTACAGAGAGCAAAGAGATGAAATTACGGTTATCAATGTAGCAGGGGCTTACCCAAAAACATATAGATCATTTGGTAACCTTGATTTTGGAACGGTAAAAGGGGTAACATTAACTTACGACAAGAGAAAATCTAAAAACCTATGGATGAAAGTTTCCTATACGCTTCAGTTTGCTGAAGGTACAGGTTCTTCTGCTGGTTCCTCATTAGCTCTTATTAATTCGGGACAGCCTAACCTAAGAGCGATATTCCCATATAGCTACGATCAAAGACATGCAGTGAATGCAACAGTGGATTTCAGATATGGCGAAGACAAAGATTATAACGGACCAGTAATCGCAGGAAAAAAGATTCTAGAAAACACAGGAGTTAACTTTACTGCAAACTTTGCATCAGGAACGCCATATTCTGCAGCAAAATCGGCAGTACCTTTAACAGGAGAACTTGCTCCAGTATTAGCAGGAACGCCAAACGGTTCTAGAAACCCAAGTCAATTCAGAGTGGCGCTTCAACTTGATAGAAACTTCATGTTGAAAATGGGATCAAAGAAACAAAAAACAGCAGCTTTAAATGTATACTTGTTATTTAATAACTTATTAAACACTCAGAATATCTTAGGGGTGTACAGAGCAACTGGTAACGCGAATGACGATGGATACTTGTCTGAAGCTCAATTCCAGTCAATTATTGCAGCTCAAATTGATGAAGCATCATTTAGAGAATACTACGCTTTGAGAATGAATAATCCTTTCAACTATTCTTTACCAAGAACAATTAGATTAGGAGTAAAACTTGACTTTTAAAAATAACAACTATGAAAAGAAGTAACATATATAACCTTTTTTTATTAGGTGTGGGACTAACACTTTCTATGTCGGGAGCGGCAAGAGAATGGGTAGGAACATCAACTAAAACAAATAGTAGCTCAATTTCGACTAGGGCCGCATCGTGTGCACCAGCAAGTCAAAACAGAACACTGGCTTTTAACAACGCGAGTGCTTACATCGAAAACAGTGGATTGTTGTGGTATAACCGTTCTTTAGGAAGGGCTTCTTACCTTATACCAAAAGATGCAGGAACTTCTCCAATATTTGCAGGAGGGCTCTGGATGGGTGGAGTAGATGCAACCAATCAATTGAAATTAGCAGCAATTCGTTTCCGATCTGATGGAAATGATTATTGGCCAGGGCCACTTACTACTGTTCCAGGATCTGGAAACGGAGTAGACAAAAGAGATTTTGGACCTGCAGACATAACAGCTGACGTCTGTGCTGAATGGGATAAATTTTTCGTTATAACTCGACAAGAAGTTGAGCAATTTAGAGCTTGGTACCAGTGTTCACAAGATCCTTCTTGTGATGCAGCTGTTGACTTTCCAGGATACTCTATTCCTTCAAGCATTACCGATTGGCCAGCTCATGGAGATGTTTCAAAGTTCCAAGATTATTACATTGCACCTTTCTATGACAATGATGGAGATGGAACCTACGATGTAGCAAATGGTGATTACCCTTGGTATGACATTGAAGAAGAGGTAGATTGTAGAACAAGTCGACAGGTCACTTTGTTTGGAGATTTTACGATCTGGTGGATTTTCAATGATAGAGGTAATATTCATACTGAGTCAGGTGGAGAGCCAATAGGAATGGAAATTAGAGGTCAAGCCTTTTCGTTTGCAACAAATGACGAAATTAATGACATGACTTTTTATAACTACGAGTTGATCAACCGATCAACACAAACTTTGTTTGATACTTATTTTGGACAAAATGTAGATACAGATTTAGGTTGTGCACAGGATGATTACGTAGGATGTGATGTGGGAAGAGGATTGGGTTATGCCTATAACGCAGATGCAACAGACGACAATTGTTCAAATGGTGCCGTTCCTTACGGAAGTAATCCTCCAGCAATTGGTGTTGACTTTTTCGAAGGTCCTTACCAAGATAATGACGGATTAGCAAACCCATACTTTGTAAACGGATCCTCTAACTTTCTTACAGAAGCAGTACCAGGAAACGGAATTGGATATGGAGATTCTGTGGTAGACAATGAAAGATTTGGGATGAGAAGATTTGTATACTATAACAATTCTGCCGGAGGTAATCAAAGTGATCCAGATAACCAAATTGAACACTACAATTATTTGAGAGGTTTATGGAAAGATGGAGTGAAATTTCAATACGGTGGAAATGCTTATCCAGCCCCCATTGGTACATCTAATTCAGGTATTGATTGTGATTTCATGTTCCCAAGTGACCCGGCAACTGGTCGTAATACGGATCCAGAAGGATGGGGAACTGGTGGAAACACGTCTGTAGCTGCATTGCCATGGTCGGAATCATCAGTTGGAAACGCAGCAGGTGATAGAAGATTCTTGCAATCAGCCGGTCCTTTTATTTTGGAGCCAGGTGCATTGAACAATATTACGGTTGGGGTGGTGTACGGAAGAGGTACTAGCGGAAACTTATCAGCAATTGCTAAACTGACTCAGGCAGATGATAAAGCGCAGAGTTTGTTTGATAACTGCTTCGAAATTTTAGAAGGACCAGATGCTCCTAAATTATCAATTCAAGAATTAGACAAAGAATTAATCCTTACTATTGATCCAAAAGCCAATGGTTCTGATATTGAAAATTATGCAAAATTAGATCCAACTATCGATACAAGTTTATTGGTAGATAGTCTGAAAGGAGTAAACGGAAGAAACAATTTCTATACTTTTGAAGGTTACCAGATCTTCCAATTGAAAGATAACTCAGTGTCGGCTTCAGATATTTATGACATTGATAAGTCGAGATTAGTTGCTCAGTTTGATATTGTAAATGGAATAACCAAATTGATTAACTATTCTGTGGACCCTGTGTTAGAAGTGGGAGTTCCTGAATTGCTGGCTAATGGTGCTGACGAGGGAATTAAACACTCACTAAGGGTAACTGAAGATTTGTTTGCAAAAGGAAATACTCGATTAGTAAACCACAAAACCTATTATTTCTTAATTATTGCATACGGATACAATGAGTTTAAGAAATATGACCCTACGAATGCTTTAGCGTTAGATGGTCAACAAAAACCTTATATCGCTTCAAGAAAAGGATTTGATGGAGGAGAAATTGCAGCTTACGGAGGAATACCTCATATCACCTCTCCTGAAGCAGGTGGAACAGTTCAAAATGCAAATTACGGAGATGGAGTTGAAATTACTCGAATAGAAGGAATGGGTAACGGAGGAAGAGAATTAGATTTGACTGCCCAATCTAGAATAGATATTGCCAAAAACAACAGAGCGGAAGAAGTAACCTACGAAGCAGGCAAAGGTCCTGTTGACATTAAGGTGATTGATCCATTAAACTTAATTGCTGATGAATATGAATTAAGATTTATTAAAGATGCTTCCAATAGAATGGATTCAGCTACTTGGGAATTAACGAGTCTGAGTACTGGCGAAGTTTATACTTCCGATGAAAGCATTGCACTAGGATATGAACAATTGTTCCCAGATCTAGGGTTTTCAATAAATATTGAGCAATACAATCACCAAACAGTTTTGGTAAAAACTGATCCTGCAAGTTCAGGAGGGGCGGCTGAGGCAAGTACAAATTTGATCTCTTGGAGTTTAGAATACTCAGATCCAACTAAGGCTTGGTTAACAGGAATGCCTGACCAAGATGGAAATTCAGAATTCAATTGGATTAGGAGTGGAACACAAATAAGTGATCCAGCGACTCCAGATGGAGCATACAATGATTACCAAGGACTAGATGATCAGCAACAGTTTGAAGGAATTGCAAATGGAACATTCGCACCTTTCAGATTAATGGGACCTCAGCCAGTGCCCAATTCACCCGTTGGAGGAGTGGGAGAAGCAACTGGTGCTCTCAAGTCATTCAACGGAATGTTGGAGTTACACAGTGTAGATGTTGTGTATACAAGAGACAAAAACTTATGGACGAGATGTGTGGTGTTGGAAACACAAGAAAGTACAACCTTAGCAGAGGGTGGTGCAAGCAAATTGCGGCCAAGAGAAGCAGCTTCTATTGATAAAGAAGGAAGGCAAGCTGGTGATCCAGGCTACAAAAGTTCTGAAGGTGATTTAGTGAGTGCAACAGGAATGGGTTGGTTCCCAGGATATGTGATTGATTTAGAAACTGGAGAAAGATTGAATGTTGCTTACGGTGAGGACTCTTGGTTGGCTGGAGATAACGGAAGAGACATGATGTTCAACCCAACCTCTACATTCTCTCAAGGATTAGGAAACTGGGTAGCTGGAGGTAAACACTACTTGTATATCTTTAGAAATCAGGATATAGTAACAGAGCCAGTCATTATGGCAAATGATGCTAATCCTATTACCCAATATGACAACGGTCAAAAAGTGTGGGATAAAATTAATAATGCCTCACAAAGAGGACAACTTTGGAGGTCATGTATGTGGGTAGGAATACCAATGACTATTCCAGGAAGAACATTTCTTGCAACAGATGCCATCCTAAAGGTAAGAGTGGAAACTGATTACGAAAGATATGCTACTGGAGGTAATGTGGTAAACGTTGTATCATCCATCACAGCTAACAATGAAGCAGCTAGTAAAAATGAATGGTTTAATCTATACAAGTTTAACACCAATTCTGTGGCAACTGGAAAAGGCGTATTAGATACGGCTCAATCTGCATTAGATTTAATTAATGTGGTGCCAAATCCTTATTATGCTTACGCTAATTACGAGTCTAGTAGGCTAGACACAAGAATTAAAATAACGAATCTACCTGAGAAATGTACAATTAGGATTTACAACGTAGGCGGTTCGTTAGTAAGAACATTAACAAAAGATGATCCATTGACTTCAATAGATTGGGATTTGAAAAATGTGAACGGTGTGCCCATTGCTGGTGGAGTCTACATTATACATGTTGACGTACCAGAAGTAGGAGAGAAAGTTATTAAGTGGTTTGGAGCTTTAAGACCACCAGATTTGACTAATTTCTAAGGATACCACAACTGTAAATTAATTATTTAAAGAAACATACTCTTATGAAACTTAAATTAACAATACTATCAATTGCAGCGCTGTTTTCAGTAAACACTTTTGCAGGAAACGAGGACCGAATTGGTGCCGCTGGAGCTACCCAATTGCTCATAAATCCTTGGGGAAGGACTTCAGGATGGGGAAATGCTGCTGGAGCTCACGTCAAAGGACTAGAGGCAATGCAACTCAACGTAGCTGGATTAGCTCTTGCTGGAAAAACGGAAATTAGTTTTACAAACACAATCTGGATGCAATCAACCGATATCAATATCAATACTTTTGGTTTGGCACAGCGTGTGGGTGAATCAAGTGTATTAGGAATTAGCATAATGTCAACTAATTATGGTGATATTCCTGTCACAACAACGGAACTACCTGAGGGAGGATTGGGAACCTTTTCTCCTTCAAGTTTCTTAATGAACTTAGCTTATGCAAGAGAATTTTCTGCTTCAATTACTGGAGGAGTAAACATCAAAATTATGAATGAAGGATCCTCAAATGCAAGAGCTTCAGGGGTAGCATTCGATGCAGGAGTTAGGTATGTAACCGGTGAGAATGATCAAATTAAAATTGGACTAGCATTGAAAAATGTAGGTCCACCAATGAAATATAGAGGTGATGGATTCTCAATTGAAACCATGAACCCTTTTACAGAAATTTCTACCACGACAGAACAAAGAACAGCTAATTTTGAGTTGCCTTCTTTGATTAATATCGCAGCAGCTTATGATTTCTTAATAAATGAAAACAATAAGTTGACATTAGCTGGTACTTTCACTTCTAACTCCTTCCAAAGAGATCAGTTTAGAGTAGGAGGAGAGTATAGCTTAAACGCTAAGAAAATAATGATCATCCTAAGAGCTGGATTGGCTTACGAGGAAGGAATTTTTTCTGACTCAGAAACGTTATCAGCCCTATCAGGTCCTACAGCTGGAGTATCCTTAGATTTTCCTTTCGGGAAAAACGAATCATCTTTAGGGGTTGACTATTCATATAGAACCGCACCAGTACTTGGTGGTATCCACTCGGTAGGTGTCACGCTACAGTTGGGTAACAGTGAGGATGAGTAGAAATGAACAAGATTATTCTAAGTAAATAAAAATTTGTATATTTGTTTATACGTAGAATGAGAAAGAGAGTCGAAAGATTCTCTTTTTTTGCGTTATAAGAATTTCAAAAAAGAAGATATTATGTCGGATATTACTTATTATACGGAAGAAGGGTTAAAAAAGTTAAAGGATGAATTACACGAATTAGAAACTTTTGAAAGGCCTCGGGTTTCACAGCAAATTGCTGAAGCTAGAGATAAAGGAGACTTGTCGGAAAATGCAGAGTATGATGCAGCAAAAGAGGCGCAGGGATTATTGGAAATGAAAATTTCACAGCTTAAGACTCTTATCTCGACTGCAAGAGTTCTGGACGATACAGATATGGATACTTCTAAGGTATTGATTTTATCTAAAGTGAAGATCAAAAACTTAAAGAATGGAATGGAGGTTCAATACACCCTGGTAGCTGAAAACGAAGCAAATTTAAAGGACAAAAAGATTTCTGTAGACTCACCTATTGGAAAAGGACTTTTGGGGCACAAGGTTGGGGATATTGCGGATGTACAAACTCCAGGTGGAATTATTCAATTCGAAATCATGGAAATTAGTAGGTAATGGCAACAATTTTCACCAAAATAATAGAAGGAGAAATTCCTTGTTATAAAATTGCCGAGAATGATCGATTTTTGGCATTTTTGGATATAAATCCACTTGCAAAGGGTCATACTTTGGTTATTCCAAAAGTTGAAATTGATTATGTCTTTGACATGAAAGATGAAATGCTCTCAGAAATGATAGTATTTGCTAAAAAGGTTGCACTTCAAGTGGAAAAGGCGATACCTTGCAGAAGAATGGGTGTTGCTGTGATTGGATTAGAAGTTCCTCATGCACACATTCATTTAGTTCCTTTAAATCAGGTGGAAGACATTAACTTTTCGAGACCGAAATTAAGTTTTACTCAAAAAGAGATGGAAAAGACCTTAGAAAAAATATTAGAAGATTAAAAATAGATTCGGGATGTAGCTTAGTCCGGTTAAAGTGCTGGTCTGGGGGACCAGAGATCGGAGGTTCGAATCCTCTCATCCCGACAAAATTGGACAATAAAAAAGCCCTGAAGGAACTTCAAGGCTTTTTTTATTGTTTCAATTTGTTTCTCTAAAGAGAAAATACATTCATTTATTTTGAAAGAGCTTCGGCCACTTTTTTACCAATTTCTGCAGGAGAACTAGCAACTGAAATTCCACATTCTGCCATAATTTTCATTTTAGCTTGTGCAGTATCATCTGCTCCACCTACGATTGCTCCAGCGTGTCCCATTTTTCTTCCTTTAGGAGCAGTTTGTCCAGCAATAAATCCAATTACAGGCTTTTTGTTGTTGTCTTTTACCCATCTTGCAGCATTTGCTTCCATGTCTCCACCAATCTCACCAATCATCACAATAGCATCAGTTTCAGGGTCATTCATAAACATTTCAACAGCTTCTTTAGTAGTTGTTCCAATAATTGGATCTCCACCAATACCGATTGCCGTAGAAACTCCTAATCCAGCTTTTACTACTTGGTCAGCTGCTTCGTAAGTCAATGTTCCTGATTTAGAAACAATCCCTACTCTTCCTTTTTTGAAAACAAATCCTGGCATAATTCCAATTTTAGCTTCATCTGCAGTGATGATTCCAGGACAGTTTGGTCCAATCAATCTAGAATCTTTGTCAGACAAGTAAGCTTTTACTTTTACCATGTCGTTCGTTGGAATACCTTCTGTAATACAAACGATTACTCCAATATTGGAGTCAGCAGCTTCCATTATTGCATCAGCAGCAAATGCTGGTGGTACAAAAATGATTGAAACATTCGCTCCAGTTTCTTTAACAGCATCAGCTACCGTATTAAATACAGGTTTGTCAAGGTGTTTTTGCCCCCCTTTTCCTGGAGTTACTCCACCTACAACATTCGTCCCATATTCAATCATTTGACCTGCATGGAAAGTTCCTTCGTTTCCTGTGAAACCCTGAACAATTATTTTAGAATCTTTGTTTACTAGTATACTCATTGTATTTGATTGGTTTTTTTATGAATATTCAAAAGTAGTTTTTTATCCCTTCTTTTACAAAAATTAGGGTTTTAATATTTTGCATTTTTCTATCAAAATGACTTTCATATATAAATTTGCGAGAGCTCCATTTTTTCAATACAATTCCAACCCACTTTCTTTGGGAAGAGAAGAGTGAAAGAACACCTTACAAATTCTCTTCGATTAATTAAAATAAACCGTAATTTTGTCACATGATTTTAGATTCTACCGATACAATTTGTGCACTGTCAACTGCTAACGGAATGGGTGCAATAGCTATGATTCGTGTTTCAGGTGCCAGAGCTTTTGACATTGTTTCTACTGTGTTTTCGAAATCAATAGAATCGCTCGAATCGCATACGGCTCATTTTGGTACCATAAAAAATGACGGAAAACTCCTTGATGAAGTGGTTGTGACGGTATTTAAGAATCCAGCTTCATTTACTGGTGAAGATGTGGTAGAAATTGCATGCCATGGTTCGGTATTTATTCAACAAGAAATACTAAAATTATTACTTAACAAAAGTTGTAGACTTGCCAAGCCCGGTGAGTTTTCCATGCGTGCTTTTGCTAACGGAAAGTTTGATTTATCTCAAGCAGAGGCGATTTCGGACTTGATTTCTTCGACTACCGAAGCTTCTCACAAACTTGCTATGCAACAAATGCGTGGTGGATTTTCAGATGAAATAAATTTGTTGAGAGAAGAATTGGTAAATTTTGCTTCTCTCATTGAATTGGAGCTCGATTTTAGCGAAGAGGATGTGGAATTTGCCGACAGAAGCCAACTGAATGAACTGCTCGACAGAATTTCGGCCAAGTTAACGAGCTTAATAGATTCATTTTCTTTTGGAAATGCGATTAAAAATGGAGTACCCATTTCCATTATCGGAGCTCCCAATTCGGGTAAATCCACTTTGCTGAATAAATTCTTGAAAGAAGAAAAAGCAATTGTATCCAATATTGCAGGAACTACTCGTGATATTGTGGAAGACGAAATTGTGATTGAGGGAATAAAATATCGATTTATTGATACTGCAGGAATCCGCGACACAGAGAATGAAATTGAAAAAATAGGAATCCAACGAGCAATTGAAAAAGCCGGTAAATCGGCTATTATTCTCTATTTGTTTGACGCTTCGCACGATTTGAATAAGGTACAGAATGAGTTTGAAGTCTTAAAATCTCAACTAACAGGCGACTCAATTGATGTAATTTGGGTGGCTAATAAGATGGATTTATTGGAGAATAATTCTGTTTTAAATGGCTTGGATTGTATTCAAATTTCAGCATCTGAAGGAGATAATTTAGAAGAATTGACTCAAAAAATCATTGAAATTACCAACTCAAAAAATGCGGAAGAGCAGCAAGTTGTGGTAACCAATGTGCGTCATTACGAGGCCCTGACCAAGGCCAACGAGGCCATAACTCAAGTTACGGGTGCACTCGAAATGGGGGTTCCGGGTGACTTGGTAGCCATTGACATACGACAAGCGCTACACTTTTTAGGAGAAATTACTGGTGAGATTTCTACTGATGAGTTGCTGGGTAATATTTTTAGTAAGTTTTGTATTGGGAAGTAATCTGTTTATAAATACAGCAGTAAATAATACATAACTAATTGATTTACTTGTAATTATACAAAGATATTTTGTAACACAAATAACACAAAATTTTGTGTTATTTGTGTTTTTCAGATAGTTTTTGTGTTATATTTGTGTCAAGATTTATTCTTGACACAAAAAAACACAAAAATGACGATAACTGTTAGAAAGAGAAAAACTAGTCGTGGTATTGCTAAATTATATTTAGATATATACAACCCGTCTGCAATAAAAAAAAGAACAACCCATTCCCTAGATCTATTTCTTTATGACAATCCAAAAGGAACTCAAAAGAAGAGTAATCGGGAAACACTTGAAGCAGCTGAAAGGATAAGAGCAAAACAGTTAATTGATTTGGCATATAAGAATAACTCTTTAGGGGAGTTGTCAAAAAAGGATAAGTCTAATGTCATGTTTGTTGAATATTTTAAACAATTAGCGGATAAACGTTACAACAGTAAGAATAATTATGGGAATTGGGACAGCGTTTGGAAGCATTTATTGAAGTTCTGTCCGAATGATCTACCCATTAATCAGGTGGATGTTCTTTTTCTCGAGAATTTTAAGAGTTATTTGATGGATGAAGCACGTACAAAGAGTAATAAAAAGCTATCTCAAAACACTCTTCATTCCTATTTTAATAAAGTTAAGGCATCATTGAGACAAGCTCATCAGGAAGAACATATCCTTAAAAATCCGGCACAGCAAATAAAAGGTTTTAAGCCTGGTGAGGTACAACGAGAATTTTTAACTTTTGAGGAGTTACAAAAATTAGTTAAGGCCGAATGTGAAGTTGAAATCTTAAAAGATGCCTTCTTATTTAGTTGTTTAACTGGTTTAAGATGGTCGGATATTCAAAATCTAAAGTGGAAAGATTTAATCTATTCCAAGGATAAGGAATATTGGTTTATTCGATTTAGACAAATAAAGACAAAAGGAGTTGAGACTTTACCGATTTCAAATCAGTCTTATTCCTTATTATCCCAAAGAGGTGATTCTGAAGAACAAATTTTTAAAGGACTCAAGTATTCAGCTTGGTACAATTTGAAACTTCAGCAGTGGGTCCTAAAAGCTGGTATAACAAAAACAATAACTTTTCATTGTGGGCGTCACACTTATGCCACTCTTCAATTAACAAATGGAACAGATATTTATACAGTTTCAAAATTACTGGGGCATAGAGAGTTAAAAACCACCCAAGTGTATGCCAAAATAATCGATCAAAAGAAAATTGATGCTTCTAATGCCATCCCTAATTTAGATATATAATATGGATGTAAACTATGAGTTAGAATATTACAGAATTGATTTAGGTCAAATATGGAGAATTGAAGCATTAGAGTTTTTAGAGGGAAAAAGTTCCTTCGAAACCACAGAGATGTTAAAGCAACGATATGAAGAATTGGTTATTACAGCTTATTTGAATCAATCTAAGGAAGGTTCTGCTTCAGAATTTAAAGCTATTGAGCCTTTTGTGTCCCATAAAACTATGGATTCATACTCTATTGTTCAAATGAATCAATACAGACAATGTAAGAGTTTTTTTGAACTCGTTAAACTGGGATTTTTTCCATATCAAAATGATTTTTTTTCCCACGAACAATCAATTTTTATTACTCCCTTACTATCAGATTTTGAATTTTGGTTTGCGAGAAGGTTAAAGCACTTCGAGAATGGATACAAGTTTTTGGAAAAATTTCTTGATTTCAATTTGGAGTTTCTTTATCATTCAGATTTTGATCGTTATTTAAAATCTTTGGACATTGTTTTAATTCAATATTCAGAAGGTTTTTTTTCCGAAAACTTAACCTTAACATTAAAAAGTTGGATCAATAATTTTAACAAAAGGAAAGATAGTTTTGTAAAAGGAGCGTTAACATGGAATTGTGAATTGTTTTTAAGTGAATATGAATTTGTAAAAAAAGGAATAAGAGTTAATTCCGAGATCAATTTAAAATATCAAACATTCTTTATTCAAAAATATTTTCAAGACCAGTCTATATTCGAGTCCAAAAACTTTAGATTCGTTAATTTTGTTGAAATTTTTAATCAATTAAAAGATGATTTTCTTCATCATGAAACTAATTTCAAGTCCTTTATTAGTTTATTTCAACCAGCTGTTATTTCCAATGAAAATAAATTAATTTGGATTGGGACTTATTTTGAGTTGAGAAAATTTATTCAAGCAATCGATTCAGCCAATATTTGTAACCATATATCGGGAACTGCAAAATGGCAAATAGGAACGTTATGTTTTAAAATAACGGTTAAGAATAAACCCAATAAGGGTGAAGTTATAAATATAGCACATGCCAAAAAAATTTCTGATGCGTCAGGAAAAAACAGCAAAAGATGTGAAAAGCTTATTGAGATTGTTACAAAATTTAAATCAACAATTGAAAATAGTCCAAAAACATGATTTTTCAACTCCGGATTAATATTGAACTCCTAACTTTTTCAAGTTAGCTATCTTGTAAATAACTGGTATACAAGGGTTTTAATTTTTCCATATCGCTATTACTCCGAACGGAGTACCTTTTTGTCTTTTTGATCTGTTACAATGACTTTTTTTGTAAAAGAAAGCTGACACATTGTTTAGTTATAATAAAAAAAAATAATGACAACAGAAGATAATAAACCAAGTTTTGCCCTTACAGTAGGTGAGCTCAAAGAAATATTGCGAGAAATTGTATTTGATTTGTTTATCGAGCTCCAAAGTATTGAAAATTCAAATGAACTCGAGAATTATGAAACTGATATGATTTACCTTCAAGAGGTTGCTGAGATAACAGGGTATAAGGAGAAGACTATTTACACCAAAGTATCGAGAGGAGAAATACCGGTTGTTACTTCAGGAAAGCCCTTAACCTTTTCTCGGAAACAAATTGAAGAATGGATTAAAAAAGGGAGACCGAGTGTTGCGGAAATGACGGTTGAAAAAATAAGAGATAGAGTGAAAAGAAGAAACTCCCGGAGAGATTATTAATACATTAAATGTTGTTTGGATTTCTTATTCCAGCCTGCTTGATTTTTATAGTTTACAAAAAAAACTTTCAAATCACTTTGGCTTACATAATCAACAAAATAGATTTTCTTTTCTGCTTGATTATTATATTTTACAAAATGCCAAAGGCCCTCGTTGCCTTTGGCTTGATTGGAATATTCAACTTTAAACACTTTTAAGTCAGCCTGATTGGCATAGCCTACCACAAATACTTTCAAATCAGCTTGATTGGCATATTCGGTAACCACAATTTTTTGTGATTTCACATGCATAGATAGAAATATTATGGACGCTACAATTATGATTCGTTTCATACAATAAGATGTTTTATTTTTAAAAATAAAAATTAATAATAATTATGTTTAAAAATATGAAATTTTCGCGACTTTATTAGGCTTTGAATTTCTCTCATATTTATTGTTTCTTGTATCAGTTTTATATTCGAAATAATCCCTAAAAAGAAAGAGTTTTAAGTTGTTTTAATATTGTTTAATCTATTATGTGATTTTTAAATTTGAGACTTTTCTTTTTTTAATATTTTATTAGTTTTTTTGATTTTGTACAATTAATAAATATTGCGTTTTATTTAAATTTTAGTAATTAATCTTTATTGAAATTGGATTTAAAATCAGATTTTTTATGTCGTTTTTTTTATTACCTTAGAACAGTGTTTATTATAAATTTAAATCATAAATAAATTTATACCGTTAGTTTTTTTCGTTGGACTTTTCCTCAATAGTTTTTCGCAATTTAATTTAGATTGGAAATTACCTATTCATAATGATAAAGTTCAGTTTGAATATAACAGCAAAAAAATAAAGTCTCAATCAATTACACTCTGTGAAAACTATACATCGGTAAAAACAATGTCTGATTTAACAAGAAGTTTATCTGAATTCTGTATTAATGGTCGAAGTAATTTATTTAATAGTGCCAGTTTTACTTATAAATTAAAGCTTCACAATGCAGAATTGAGCATTGCTGATGAGATAAAAGAACCTTGTGGTTCTGGTAATGATACTTTAATCGGTCAGATTACTCTTAGTATAAGTCAAGTTCGAACTTTACTCCTAACTTCTGAACAAAGAGATGTGGGGTTGGAATGCTTGTATAGAATTGTTTTAAAGGATAACAGTTATAATATAAAATTTCGAGGTTTCAAAATTACTCAAGTTAAAACAAGCTGGTTTGGTATGAAAAGTGAAATTAAAACCCAAAAAATTGAAGATCTGTATAATTTGGAATCATCTTGGTTATTTGGCAGGTCAGACAGGTTGTTATGGTCTGATTTAAAATTATTAATGGATACATTTCATTTTGAATTAGAGCAAAATATGTCCCAACAAGACTCAGATTTCAATTTTGATGATTGAATGATTTAAATCCAATCAGGTATTTGAGATTCTCGAAAATCTATAACTCATACTTCAGATTTAAATAAATCCAAATGAATAGCTTTAATTATTTTAGAATCCGTTGCTTTTCAATGGTCGTGTCATATAATAAAAAAGCCTGGAGCTGAACCAGAATACTCAGACTGGATTAATTTGAGTAAAAATTTTCCAACTTTTATTTTACTAAATCCTAAATGAAGTGCATTGGAGATTAAGGGACGATTCTTATGTAGGCTACTCATGAAAACACCATTCTTCGCACTATACTTAGTCAAATGGAGAATTATGATGTTTAAAATTAATTTTAAACGTTACCAACAGTTAATTATTTCACGAAAGGCAAGCTGCTCTAAATTTAGATAATCATTCTTCATTTTTTCAGTAACGTAGTCTGTGAGCTTTTTTGAATTTCGAAATGAAGTATTTTAAATGTATTTCAATAAATAAATATCTAACTAATTAAATTGTTCCATTTATTCTGGTATTCAATTAAACTACTCTTCATGACTCGTTTTTGATCTTTCCATTGAGATGTGATTTTTGGAAGGTTGGTACTTGGAACGATAAATATATCAGGTAAGGATGTGAGGTCTGAAAATTTATTTTTATAAATTACGAAAACAATAAAATGGTCGATCTTTGACTCAATATTATTAACAACCAAGGAGCTATATCCTCTAACGGATTTAACATCAATAGAAATGGGAGTCCCATCATTTTTAAAGGCTCTAATATCTATAGACTTTTCATTTCCTAAACTAAGATATGACTCAATTTCTAATCTAAATAAGTGTGACATAATTAAATATTCACTTGCGATTCCCGTATTATAACAATTTGCTCTTGTTGTCATTTATTTCAAATTTTTTTATCTTGATCTGTATTACAGAATCCTAATTTAAATGCTGTTTTTTTTGGATTCTTAAAGTAATATCGGAATTGTTAATTTAGCTTTTCTCTTAAATAGTTCACTAAGAAATCAGCAGTATCTTGTATATCGTCATCTAATTTTATTTCATTGAACCATGCGTCAATGAAATCAATATATAGATTCTTAACTTCTGAGGGTAATAATTTTAAAATTTCAAAGGATAGTAGTTCAGAGTCAAAATCATGTGAATTCTCCAAATATATAAACCTATGATAATCGTCTAAATCTTCAATGTTAAAAATTTGAACTAAAAGTTTTAGCCAGTCTCTGTAATTATCCCCCCATTCCGCTTCATTGTCAAGAGTGTTGAAAACAGTGTATCTAAAGGTAACTGAAAGATGTAAAAATGACAGATTGAAGAGTGTTTTTTGGTTCTTTGTATTCAAATCAAAAATATTCTTTTCAGCAATTTTAAATGAGTTGCCATTATTATTTGAACCTTCAGTTCTTACTTTTTCTAATATCTTCTCTAAATGAGCGTTACTCAAAGTAAAGTCGGAGGATTTTATAAAGTCAACAAAGCTAAAGTCAAATTTATTAGAAAACTCCTCAAAGCTATTATTTTCAATTTTATCAGCTATTTCCGATAATTTGGAAATAGCACTTTCTAGTTCAGATTTATTTATTTCTTCCATTTAATACTGGTTAAATTGGTTTTACATGGCTGCCGCAATTTTTACAAGTCCCGCCAGAATCTTTTTTAATGCTGTTGGAGCATTCAACTCCGTTACTTTTGTTTTTACAGCCAGTGGTTGCACACTTAGGACACTTGTATAATCTTGAGCCACAACCTTTTCCATTGATTTTCCCATTACATCTCATACATTAAAATTATAAAATTTGACTGAAAAATACAATTTGAACATTAGAATTTAATGAAAACTTGTTTTTATTCATTAAAAAAAATCGAATCATTTGATTAAAGTTAAAGATGATTTAAAAGAAACCTTTGAATAGTTAGTGGATTAAAACAAAAATTAACCCATCCATTGTGTTCTAATTAGATCCACAATAAGAGTCTTATTTTTATAAAAACAATTTTGAATTTTTCCACTGCCTGCTTTCGGACCAAATCTAACACCGGAATATAATATATACTGATTATCTTCGAATAGTTCTTCTTCAAACAACAGGTAATATCTATAGCTTCTCAATTTTGAATTCTCAATATGTTCATCAGAAAATTTACTTACATATTTGTAAAAAATTTTTGATTCGAGAGGCTTATTATCGAATGTTATAACGTTTTCAATTTGGTAGATTTTATCATTTTCAAGAACATAGCATTTACTTACAAAACCACCCTTAGAGGAAGCAATAAAAGTTAACTTACCATCATATTTTATAGCTAATTGGCTCTTCAATAACGAGTAATTATTTATTTTAATTTGATTTACTTGCTTCATCGATATCTCCATCTTCTATTCGGTTTGTTTAACTTCTTCTTCAATTATTACGGCTTGTTTAAAGTGTGAAATATAAAAATAATCAAACTCTACTTGGCGCTTGAATTTTTCGGCATCTTTATAGTTTGAAAACACATCAATTTCTTTGGAAAAGCCGGTTTCGTCATATTCTTTTAATACTATAAAAACTTTCATTTATTCTTAATTATTACAATAATAGAAGCTTCATTACTTCCTTTATTTTATCGAATCTATGGTCCGATTCGTATTCTTTTTTTTGAAATTTAATTTGTTTCTTTTTCAGGAATTCCAACATAGTTTCGAATTTTAATACATCATCTGATTGGGACAAATGGATAGAATAGTGCTCTTTCGATGGGCTTTCAAGGTGAGAAGTGATGAAGTTTTCAAATTTCTCTAATTGAGTTAAGTATGAATCTTTAAATAAGTAGGCTTCATGAGTTTTAAAATTGGAAAGTTCTTTGTTTTTATATTTCCTTAAAGATTTCGAGGGTGTCCAACTTGGATTAATGCTGTGAACATAAAGAAAGTTTCCTTGGAATTTTGCCCTGAAATAGTTGGCATAAAAACCACCCAGTGATGTTCCTATTAGAAATACAGTTTTGTCCTTATTAGTTATAATTAAGTTGTTAATTTCCTGAATTGCGCTCTTAGGATTAACATTTAATTTTGGTGCAATTAATTCGCACTTATCATTTAAATTACATTCTGTTAAATAGCTTTTAATTTGTTCATATTTTCGTCCTGGTGCAGAATTAAAGCCATGTAAAAGAATAATTACCTTTGAATATGTGGTCATAGATAGTAATGTTTTATTTGTGCACCTTGAATTTAAGTGTTTTTTTTAAATAGTTGATTTTTAAAATTATACATCATTAATTTAAAAGTGATAGTAGTGAGTTTGGTAAATGAAAGTTAATGGGTTAATTAAATAAGTTTATCTAAAATGGATTTCCAATCTTTAAATTGATTAAATTTTTTATTTACATAATCCCATCCGAAATGAAGGTGTTCACCTTGAAATTCACCTGCGCCATTAGCTGTTCTGTCATCTATAAGAAAGTCGCCATTAAGAAGGTCCTTCCTATGTGAGATTATTAATTTTTTCTTGAAAGAATCGCCAAATTTTTCTTCTATCCACAATCTTTTATCTATCCATGCCGATGGATTATCCCATGGTGCAGTTGTCAGAATGAAAATGTCATATTTATTACTTTCTAGTAGTGTTTTTACTGATAATATGGCGTTAGGTATTTCAGGAAGATTTCTGAATACATTAGGAATTTCATCTGGTTTGTCATTGAATGCTCCTTCCTTGTTTAGTGGATTAATTTTTGCGCCTTCTGCTAAATCTGCCAATACACCATCCATGTCAATATAAATTAATGGTTTTGTTGAGTTGATCATTTGTTATTTACGAATTATTGATGGAATCATAGTATCTAATTTAATTTTTTTTCGTTTAACGTGATAGTTGTCGTTTGTATGCCTCATCTTTTCTTTTCATCTCGCTTATGCCTCCGGTAGCTAAATGTAGGGTGATTAAAACCAGAAGAAATCCAATTATTACATGTTTCGTATTCTTTCCTGCTTTATCCTCTTCTCCTATTGCAATTAAAACAGAGTTTACAATTCCGTTTGCCATCCAGAATATGACTAGTGTAAATGGAATGTACAATAAATAAAAAGTCCAGGGCAAGTAAAGAATGTTACCGAGTGAATTCGAGCCAGCTACTAAAACGTGTATTAGGGAGGCCGGAAACAAGGCGGCAAGAAGCGAGAAAAACCACAAGAAGAAATAATAAAGCCATTGAATCTTTCTCATTTGTTTTAAAGCTATAAAGACATATAAAACAATTGTAATCTCTAAAATTAGTTTAAATAATGATTTGACTTTTGACATGTGTTAAAGATATTTTTGTTGTATTAGAAATCATTCTATTTATTCAATTAGAATAACGTCTCAAACTCATTTTTGAGCCAAACTTAAAAGTGAAAAATCAACTATTTTAAATTAAATTATTTTTTCTCTTTTCAATCCAAAAATCCAATTCGCGAATGAGATTCGAGCAAGAATTAATTTATCCGTGGTTTCATCGGCTAAGTGGACATTGTAAATATTTCAAAAAGGGAAAATGGCTTACCCTATCACAATTAAAACAAAGCACAATGTAGTTTTATATTTTACCAGCTCATGTGCTGTTTTTAATTGCATGCTTTAAAAAAAAGAATTATAATTAGAATTATAATCGCCAATCCTATGAATGTATTTTTATTCTCATACTTTGAATAAACGCTACTAAATCCATTTTTATCAGCTAAATCCCTTACTTTTTTCTGAGCTTCTTCTTTGGAGTAACCAAAGTTTGAAGCGCAATATAATATGGCGTCTTTTACTTTTTTTAAACTAATTAATTCTATGATTTTGGCCTCGTACTCTGCAATTTTTTCAGCAGACAAGTCATTCGATATTTCTTGAGAGATTTCTATATCTGGTTCCGCCATTTCCTGTTTTATAGATTTTGATTTCTCATTTAGCTCATCGGAAAATTTACCCATAGCTTGTTCTTGTTCTTCTTTTGATAAATTTATTCTTGAACAAATTGCCCCAAACACGGTTTCTTCAAGCTCATCTAGCTCTCCATCTGCAAAGATAAGTTTGTTTATCTCATATAGCAGTTCCTGAAGATCTGCCTTTGATAACTTATCGTTAATAATCTCAAAAGCAAGATCAAATCGTATATTTAAATCTTCTTCTTCGCCCTTAAATTCATCATTTACAGAACCTTCAACATTATACTTATTGTATAATCTATATTCTTTCAGAGTATTTACTTCTTCATCAGAAATGTCCCCGTCTGCAGCTACAGTGTAGAAGTAAACAAAACCAAGAGCCTGAGTATGTTGCAGTATCTCTTGAGAGATTTCCATATCTGGTTCCGCCATTTCCTGTTTTATAGATTTTAATTTCTCATTTAGCTCATCGGAATATTTACCCATAGCTTGTTCTTGTTCCTCTTTTGATAAATTTATTCTTGAACAAATTGCCCCAAACACGGTTTCTTCAAGCTCATCTAGCTCTCCATCTGCAAAGATAAGTTTGGTTATCTCATATAGCAGTTCCTGAAGATCTGCCTTTGATAACTTATCGTTAATAATCTCAAAAGCAAGATCAAGTCGTATATTTAAATCTTCTTCTTCGCCCTTAAAATCATTATTTACATAACCTTCAACATTATACTTATTGTATAATCTATATTCTTTCAGAGTATTTACTTCTTCATCAGAAATATATTCATCTGCTTCTATAGTGTAGTTGTAAACAAAACCAAGAGCCAAAGTGTGGGGTGATATTTTATTCATGTCTTTATTTTTTCATAATAAAATTAAGTTTTTTTGCTTTAAACTAGAAAAATAACAGAGAAACTATGTTCGTTTCTTATTGTTTCTTATTCTGCTGAGGAAGAAATAATTTAATTCATCTGTTTTTCGGCATAAGAAAGTAATTAATCAGATATTTAGTTAAACAATTACTGTTTGCGTCAAAAATAGAATCAAAAAACTGAAAGTTTCGTATGCTCAACATTCCATGTGACATAATTTAGTCATAAGAAAAAATTAATTTAATCCTAGTTCCACTTTGTTAAAAGAAAAATTAAGCGTTTAAATTTTATTAATAATGATCACAACGATAAATAAGTGTTAAAAAAACAGGTAATATAACCTATCTGTAATTGTTAATATTAGGACATTGATTATGTTTTAAACACTTTTAAATTAAAAAGAAAACTCAATCTCTACCCTTCTGTTTTTTTCTCGGTTTTTCTCTGAATCATTTGTATAAATGGGCTCTAGATCTCCTCTACCCTCATACCTTAAACTACTCTTTTTAATTCCATTTTCGATCAAATACTCATATACAGATTTAGCCCTTAATCTACTTAATTCCATATTAAAGGACTTTGAACCTTCTGAGGATGTGTGACCTACAATCATTATTTGATTTGCATTATTTTGTCTTATATATTTTAATATTTCTTTCAAGGAACTAATTGAATTACTTTGAATCTTTGCACTATTAAAATCAAAATTTATATTTTCCAAATTTACTTTTAAATCACACAGTTCATTAAATTCATCTATACCATTGGATTTAAATGGATTTGAATTATTCGGATAAAAGAAAAGTTTAGCCGTGTCATTAACAACCATTCCATGAAATATATCTAAAGAACTTGTGTTGTTTTTTATAGCCTTATATGACAATTGAAAAAGAGAGTCATTTTTCCATCTAAAATTAGTCAAGTTGATATCATAACCAAAGTTGCTATTTAACAAATAATACTTAATTGATTCTTCATCATAACAACTGGGGTAATAAATAAATTTTAAAATTTCATCAAATTGATAGGTAATAAATAAGGCCTTAATGTATTCTCCCAAATTTGTACCATAAATATTCATAACTGGATTAGCCCATTCTGCCTTTGGTATGGAATTCGAAGGTTTTTCTTGCCCTTGGCTTAAGACAATATTTGTGTTTGAACTATCCGTTTTTATATGGAGTTGTTCTTTCTTATCCTCAATACTATAAGAATTAATTTTTGAGGAATTCTCGAATTCACAACTGTATAAAAATACTGAAGCTAATACAATAGTAGTTTTTATTTTTAAATTCATTTAATGTCAAATTAATATACTCTGAAAAGAATGTTTTTTTAAAAAAACAAATATTCAAATTAAAAAAGCTATTCTCGTTTATCTGATTATACCCTTCTTTTATTAGTGGATCTCTCTGTTTTATTTGTTGTCCATTGATGATTACAAAATTTACACTTATGAGAAACTTTGTATTTGGTTGTTGACGATGTTACTTGGTAATTTTTTGTTACCAATAAATCGTCACCGAATCTCTTCTCTTCTCGTGTAGTTTCTGTTTCATGTGTGACGTAATCACTATAATCTGTTAATTTCTTTCCTGTTACCTCATCAGCTGACCAACACAAACAAGAGGGACATTTAGCGGCCCACTGAATTAACCAATAAACGAAGTAAATTCCAACTATTGAAATGATTGCTATCGGAAACCAAGAGGTATCTGGCTCTGAATTGAATTTATAAATTAAATATCCCAATAAGATTCCAAATGGAATAATTACTCTAAAAAGAAGAGACCTTTTTTTTCCTTTCATGTTATGATTTTATTTGAAACAATGTAAAAATAATTAAATTTTACTAATCGCTTATGACTGATGTTTTTTTTGGTTAACAAACCTCTAAAATCTTAAGAAAAAATAAACATGATGTTTAAATCAATTAGACCTAATGATAATTAAGTCACAAAATAATTAAATTTAAAAAACTTAAATTGAATTTTAAGTTTTTTAAAATATGAGTATTTGATCCAAAATGGAATTAAAAAGAGTAGTTTAAGGTATGAGGGTAGAGGAGATCTTGAGTCCATTTATACAAATGATTCAGAGAACAACCGAGAAAAAAACAGAAGGGTAGAGATTGAGTTTTCTTTTTAAATTTAAGGTGATTTAATCTTTAAGAAATCTTTTTGATTTATAGGTTAAAAGACCCAAATTAAATGGGAGAGTCGAGGTTGTTAATTATACTAAGATTATTATTCTGTTAGACGAACTTTTTACTACTCATATTCAACTAACTATAACTTAAATGTTAACTTTATCCAAAGTACTTAGCTGTCGTCAAGAATTATTTTGAGATTAGTGTTTTGTATATCCAGCCAGTATCTTCCTCAGAAATAGCTTTTGCCCAATTCTCGTTAATGATGTTGGTATCTTCAATTATAAAAATGGATTCTCCTTTGCTTAATTTTTTTAAAACTTTACTGTTTTTCGTGGGTTCCTCTCTAAAGTTCGCAGTTTTTACGCCAATTCGATATTCATTTTCTTCATCAAACCAACGTGAAATATAATCAAATCCACCGTATATAAATAGGCCCCCTAATACTAATATTAAATATACTACCGAACTACAACCTCCTCCTAAACTATTATCATCAGATCCTTGATTGTTTTTTTTTACATATCTGCTACCATCAACAATTATTTCTTCAGCCATTTAACTTTATTTATTTCTCAACCACAATATAGCATTTTTATTTTTTTATTTCTTTCCTACAAACTAATTATTGTTTCCAAAACACTGAAAATCCAATTTAAGTTTTTTAAATTTAATTATATTGTGACTTAATTAAGAGTTTGTTACTGATAGCAATACAAAAAATCTAGTTTAAATTTTACAGTTAAAATAAATGAAAAAAATATTCTTATTTACCTATTTCTTTTGTCAAATAGTCTTTTCTTGGAGCAACGATTCTTGTAAAAATATTGAAGTAGATTACCATTTGAACCGAGCAAATAGTTTACACTGGCTTTCTAGAGTTCGACAAAACAGCTATCACGAAGCCAAATTATCGTTGGATCATTTGCAGTCAGCAAAGAAAATTTTGATTTCTGCGAATTTGCAAAAAAACTGTGAGATAGAATACATCAGATCAATCAATTCTTTTGAAAAGCAGCTGGAGGAATTGATAGAAGTTACCGCGGATAACGTAAATGGAGTTTATCCGCTCATTCCTTTTTTAACCAATCAATATTCAGAATTTGAATATTATGATGAACCTTTAGAAATAGCTGCAGAATCAGCTTTAAATTCTCTTCTTGAATCAGGTATTTATAAGCCATCAAAAGAGCTAAAAGATGTCTTGCTATATTGCATTGTTGATATAAAGGGTGATTCAGCATTAAAGGAGGTTTCAATTCAGTTTTTAAATAACAATTCAAAAATGTATGTCATTTCTGACTATGAAATCTCACAAATTTTAGGTAAAAGTCAAATTGAGGGGTCGGATGATTTAGGGAAATTAGGAGATTTTTTTAATACCATTTACCTTGGGAAGGTAAGTGTAATGGAATACGATAATTCAAATGAAGTATCGTATGTTGGAGCTAAATTTGAATTCTTTGATTTAGTAAAAAACCTTAAAATCTCAGATACTTATTCTGAAGGGTTTAGCGTGAACATGCAAGGAAAAACAGGATCTTTTTTTCTTTACTTTTTGCCGTTTTTGCTGTTTACTCTTTTATTTGGTATAATGACTTTTATAGTGTTAAAAAGAAGACTAGGTCAATTAGGTTCCATTTTGAATTTGGTATTATCTTTAGCTATTGGGCTTGTGTTGGGGGTTGCTTCCTCATTTGGAGTTTTAACTGGATTGTCATTGATAGCACCGCAAGGTTTAGACTTTATGGGAGAGCCGCTTGTCAAGCTCTGGCCATACCTTCTAACCGAATTGATTGTAATTACACCAGTTCTTTTATTCGTATTAGTTGGATTGATCGTAAAACGAAGATTCTCAGATAGTTTTCCATTAATTTTTCTTTTTCTTTATTCAGCTTCAATTGCTTTAGTTCTTCCTTTTCTCAAGGCGAGTTTTGTATATATTTCTGAGGAACTAAATCTCAGTCTTATTCTAACCTATGTATTGGCCTCCTTCTTTGTTTCCTTGGGCAGTTCTTATTGGATGGCAAAGGGATATAAGAAAAATAAGAATTATATCTTTTTGATTACTCCTGTGTTGTTTTTCCTGCCTTTAGGTTTAGTACTTCATGAGTTGTTAAAAATTGGAGGTGTTTTGAGACCAAGTCCAATGGCATATCTTGCATTAGGTATTTCTTTAATTACTGCAATTATTCCATTTCTTGTTTTAAGAAAAAAGAAAAATATATCAAGTGTGGCCCTTTCAGAAATGGAGAAAGACGAAACACAATTGCTTAAACTAAAAAAGATTATTTCTTTTCAGTTAACCGATTCAAATAAAGCAATTTTAGTCGATTTTAATGAGAAATTTCAAGATACAATAAATGAGATTACATCTTGTTCCAAAGGAGTTACTCATCTTCACATTGAAGGAGAGTCAGGTATAGGAAAGACTACTTTCCTCAAAGATTTTATGGATAGTAATAAGACTCGTTATCATTCTTTTTATGGTGATTGTGATGAAGATCAAGAGGGAGCTACGATTCCTTATGAACCTTTTCAGGAGGCATTCGAAGAATTTATAGGAGAGGGGATCTTTTATAAAGGTAATAAAGCTGCCTTGGATCTTATTGATAAGGCTAGTCCTATTCTGGGAGTTGTTGGAATGGATGGGATTGCTGACACTCTGGCTAATAATGAGCCTTCATTTGATGGAGCTTCTACGAATGAAATTTCCCAAGGAATTTCAAATCATCTTCTAAATTTAGCAAAGAAGCAAGATGGAAAAAATATCTTAATTATAATTGAAGATTTACATTGGATAGATGATTACACAAAAATTTTATTCCAAGAATTATTGGAACAATTTACAAGATTAAACTTTTCAAAATATGGAGACACTAAAATCATTTTTATAACCACAACGTCTGAAAAAAATAATGAGAAGTGTGGTGAGATAATAGAACATGCTGAAAATATTTCTAAAAAAACTGAACTTTTTTCATTCAAGAGATGGGAAAAAGAAATGGACGAAGAGCTACATATTGCCAAAATTATCAATGCAAGATTTCTGAAGAAATTTTTATCACCTAGTAATACCGGCATTCATATTTCTTCCAAAACAATAGACGAAATAGAAGAATTCATTACCCAAACGAGTTCTTTGAATCCGAGGTATATTCTTGAGTTAATAAAGTTTTTGATCGAAAAAGAAATGTTTGTTGAAATCAACAAAGTGATAACGCTGAAGTCGGATATTGATTGGGACACAGTGCCAGCAGAAAATAGAATGGAAGAATTGTATTATTCCAAATTTTCAAAACTTTCAGAGGATGTGTTAAAAGTCTTGGGCAGTGCTGCTTTTATAGGGATGGAGTTTGAAGCTAATTTGCTGAGTAAATTATGGAAAATGGATAGACTCGAGTTAATTCATAATTTACTGAAAGCAGAAAGCTCTGGAATAATAATAGATTTAAATGATAATGATGATTACTATAAATTTAGTTCTAAATCAATCAGGGCCGCCCTTAAAAGATTTATTTTATCCAATAAAACAACGAAGGGTAAAATGCCACAAATTGTGAAGGAGTACCACAAGGAGATTATCAATATTACCTTATCAGATTATGGCGTTTACGAAGAACCGAAAAATATTACTAAGTTAACAAACGATCAATTGTTCCAATTGGCAGAAAGGACTATTTTGGTTTATTCTGACTATCCGGAAAAAGGCAGAGTGGTTTGTTTAGAAGCTCTAAAAAGATCTCTGACCAGGGGAGAAAACAGGGATGTTTTGAACTACTTAACTTTCATGAGTAAAATGAATTTTGAGTTTATTTTTAACACAAATGAATCAACATTTTATTTCCTGAAGGCTGTTCAGCTTATCATTTCTTCAGATGTTAAAAAATTCAAATTACTTTTTGAAAATAATTTACCTCGATTACTTGAAAACAAAATATTATCCATTCAAGAAGATGACTCTCTTAATATTATGATCGAAACTTATGGGGAGATAGTATTAAAAATATCCGATCATAAGAATCAATTCGAATTAATAAAGTCAACACATCCAAAAAATCACTTTGTTAGGCTGTATGATGCCCTAATTATTGTCAAACAAAACAACCAAATCTTCTCTGACTCTGTCGCGTCTAATCTAAATAACCTATGGAATGATGTAAAAGAAACAAACGATATAAATTTGAAAAGTAAATTATTGGGAGTTTTAAGCAGAGCCTGTGCGATAAAAGAATCAATTTATTTTACAGAACAAAGAATTAAGTTGATTTCTCCAAATTCCTTATTTCCTAATGATTATTTAAAAACGATAGAGGCACTGAATCACCGAATTGATTCTTTTAGATTTCAACAATTAGAAGATTTAGGATTTATCTGTAGTTCATTCAACTCATATCTTTTAAACGAAAATTTAACGAGAGAACATTATCTCTTGAATAGAATGAGGCTGTCAATTAATACCAAGCTCAATCATAGAATAGGAATTTTTATTGCTTCAATGGAATTAATTAAACATCCTGAGTTATTCGAAAATGCAGATTGGTTTGAATTTATTGAAAATCTATTTTATCAATATCCAGAGAACTCCTTCAGAGTTCAAATTTATCCAGTATGGTTGTTTAATGTGATTCATTCGGAGAAGTTCGACCTGATAAGAGAAATGGCCGCATCAACCCAAATGATGAAAGATTTGGTGAATCAGCCTAACTTCTTGTCAAAGGATGAATTAAAATACATACATATACCAAAAGATAATCTTAGAAAAATCCTAGAAAATGAGAGAGTACCTAAAACTGAAAAAAGTATTATTGAAGCCATACTTTCTTTTAGCAAGTAGTTTTTTGTTTGTTGGAATTAATTCCTACTCACAAGTTCTGAATGTAGACAGAGAAACAGAAACAGATACGTTAAAAAAAGCCTACTATGGTGTTATTGATTTAGATTTTTCGGCAGATAAGCAACAAAACACCATTTTTTCTACCAATAGCAAAGCGGAGTTAGGTAAGTTTTTAAAAAAGGATTTAGTTTTTATATTGATTAATTCCACTCAAATGATTTTAAATGGCAATGAATCCATTGAAAATAATGGATACTTTCAATTGAGGTTTAGAGACAATGACAAAAGAAAGCTATTTCCAGATTCCTATGCTCAATACCAATGGAATAATGTAATTGGAATGCAACAACGGTATATTATTGGGAGTAATTTAAGAGTAAATTGGATAGAAAAGAAAGGAGTTGATTTGTACACAGGAATTGGTGGTTTTTATGAAAATGAAATCTGGCAAACGGATGGGTCAGCCTTTGAATTAAGTGATACCAATTTAAGCGTTGTTCGTAGTTTGTTTCGACTCAATACAACAATAAAATTTGCTAAAAAAATTAACGATAAAATAGATTTTTCAGGAGTAAACTATTTGCAGTTTCCAATTAATGAGAACTTTAAATTACCGAGATGGTTCCTTAATTTTCAAATCAATATGGCAATTACCAATAAATTGAGCTTTCTTATTCAGTACGAACACAATTACGACTTGTATAGACCTCTACCCATTGATGATTTATACTATTCTTTAACATTTGGGGTAAAGATTCAATTCTAACTTATTTTTATGAAAAACATAGAACCCACTTATTTACGTTTTGTGCACGACAGTCTCAGCCAAGG
>CBFHPW010000011.1:0-68898 GCA_965657945.1 Flavobacteriales bacterium | reverse complement strand
AATCGATAGAAGATATTCAATTGGATAACCGATCGGAAGAATCGTTTTTTTCGGGTGAAGAAATTGAAGCGAAACTGTACAAAGCAATTTCGACTTTGCCCCAGAAACAAAAATTAGTATTTCACATGAAATACTTTAATGATTTAACTTACAATGAAATGGCAGAAATACTGGGGGGTTCTGTTGGCTCTTTGAAAGCTTCTTATCATCATGCACACAAAAAAATTGAATCGTATTTATCGAACCACGATTAAACCATTACTCAAAATAACTGTCATAGAAACACATTACAATGAAACCGACACAAACACATACCGAAGATACTTTTCCTTACCTCGCAAGGCTGAAAGGTAAAAATGGATTCTCTGTGCCAACTGACTACTTTGACTCTTTAGAAAATTCAATTCTGAACAAGGTTGATGAATCGAACAACACGAAAGTATTTTCGATTGGGAAAGTATTCAGGTACGCAGCATCTGTTGCCGCTATTGCAATTGCTTCTTCTATCTTCTTCTTTGGAGAAAATGATCAATCTACCCAAGATGAATTTGATGAACTAACTGTAAGCGAATACTTTGAGGATATTGCGGAGGTAGATTTGGAACTAGAAGAGTCGCTGGAATTTGACGAAATTGCTATGACGACAAAGAATCAATAAGAACATAAATACTCATCTTAAAATCAATCAACATGAACACAATAAAAATAGCCTTACTAGGAATATTTACTCTAATTGGAGTAACAGGAATGTCTCAAAAACAAAATCGTGATATCAATCATCGGCTTGCAAAAGCTGACAGTATTTTAATTGTAAAACTGGAACTAACCGATGCTGAACAGAGCGCATTTTTGCCCCTTTATCATCAGTTTGTAAAAGACAAAAAAGAAAACAGAAAAAAACACCTCCCCTCCGAAAGAAAAGCAAAAAAGAGGATGGACGAGTTATCAGACCAAGAATTAGAGGAAGTTATCCAAAAAAGGTTTGAGTTTAAACAGGCAGATTTAACGTTGCAAAAAAACTATCATGAAAAGTTCAAAAAAGTTCTTCCGATGAAGAAATTGGCCAAATTTTACCACATGGAAAAAAGGCTTTTTAAACGAAAAAAAAGTGAACACAAAAGAACAGATAAAAATCCTAACAGGTAAGTAAAAACAAAGAAACAATCTCCCTTTTGGTTTGAAATAGCTAAAAGGGATTTTTTTATCCAATTTTCTTGCTCGAAAATGGGGTTAAAAAACCTCCTGATTTTAAAAATATGTTCTACTTTTACTTCATGAAGAACAAAGAAATTTTCCATTTGTTACAAGCACAGACAACTCCGTTTCCTATTGGTTTGGAAATAGAAAGTGCGGAAGGTTTGTTCATTTACGACACACAAGGAAAAGCTTACTATGACTTAGTTTCGGGATTGGCTGTAACGAACATAGGGCACCGACATCCCAAAGTAATTGAGGCGATAAAAAAACAAGTTGATACCCACTTACACGTAATGCCTTACGGGGAATTTATTCAAACTCCGCAACTAAAGTTAGCGGAAAAATTAAATGAAATCTTACCCGATAATCTTACCACTAGTTATTTTGTTAACTCAGGTGCCGAAGCTGTGGAAGGCGCTCTTAAATTGGCTAAAAGACATACAGGAAGAAAAGAAATAATCGCCTGCCACAAATCGTATCATGGAAGCACGCATGGAGCACTTTCTGTTTCAGGAAATCCGGTGAAGCAATCTGCTTTTAAACCGCTTTTGCCAGAAGTAAACTTTATTACCTTCAATGAATTGGCTGATTTAGATAAGATTACTAAAAAAACAGCTTGTGTCATTATCGAAACCGTGCAAGGCGATGCTGGAGTTCGAATTCCCGAATTGTGTTACCTCCAAAGATTGAGAGAAAAATGTACCGAAACTGGAACTTTATTAATTCTGGATGAAATCCAAACTGGGTTTGGACGAACAGGAAGCTTTTTTGCGTTTGAGCAATATGGAATTGCCCCCGATATTTTGGTAATTGCCAAAGCACTTGGTGGCGGAATGCCCATTGGGGCGTTCGTTTCGAGCAAAGAAATTATGGATTGCCTGACCAATAATCCTATGCTGGGTCATATTACCACTTTTGGGGGACACCCAGTAAATTGCGCTGCTGCTGTGGCTAACATTGAAGTAATTCAGGAAGAAAATCTGGTAACTGACGTGCACAAAAAGGGAGCTTTGATGAAAGAACTGCTGGTTCATTCCTTGGTAAAAGAAATTAGGCAAATAGGATTGATGTTTGCGATTGACCTCGAAAGTGAAGAAATTACTCAGAAAGTCGTAGAGGCCTGCATGGAAAAAGGCATTATCACTTTTTGGTTTTTGTCTTGCCCAGCGAGTTTCCGCTTAGCTCCTCCGCTTACTATTTCTATGAAGGAAATTAGAGAGGTTTGCGAGGTTATTCGTGAGGTTTTTGATGGGGTTCAGTAGCTTTTATAAATAGTAAAAAAACTTAGACTCCCTGAACATGATTCGGGGTCTTTTTACAAATGGGTTCAATACCTGTTGACAGGTTCCGCATCAAGTGCGAAATGCCTGCTATTTTTTATTTATTTTTCCACGACATAAGATATCCGCAGTGAATTCATCAGCACATAAAATTTTGTACTCTTTTTACAATTTTGTCGTTACTCCCTTATTAAAGTTTTCGTTTTCTCATTCTTATTGAATCCAATCAATGTTCAAATCAATTAAATTCATATTCTTTTCTACTTTCTATTGAACAAATTCATCATTAATATTTGGCCTTGGTTTCACACAATTCAAATCCAAAATTTTATATTCAATTTTGTTTTCACAGAAATACTTCCCGATTAGACATGTGATATGATCATCTAATGTTTCATCCAGATTACTTTCTCCTTTATAGGAGCAAATAATACTCATTGGAAATTCTCTAATCGGTTTCATTTTAATGTTTAAGAAATAAATCAACCCTCCGCCTCCAAAGCAGCAGCTAATTCATCTGTCATTTCTAGGGTGTGGTACACCACATTCACATCGTCATCTTCCTCCATTTTCTCGATTAGTTTTAAAACAGATTTTGCTTTTTCTACGTCCAAGGCCATCGTGGTTGTTGGTATTCGTTGAAGCTCAGTTGTCTTCACTTCAATCTTCATTTCGTCCAACTTTTTTTGCATGTCTCCATAACTATCAAACGAGGTGTAAATCAACGCATCATCTTCTTGCACATCTATTTCTTCCAACCCTGCATCAATCAATTCAAATTCTAACTCTTCTAACTCCCAATCTTTGAGTAGCTCCTTATCAATAGTAAACACTCCTTTTCTATCAAACATAAATGACAGCGAACCGTGAGTCCCGAGTTCTCCTCCATATTTACTAAAAACCGCTCTTACATTTGCCACTACTCTGTTGTTATTGTCGGAAGTTGCTTCTACAAATACCGCAATTCCGTTGGATGCATATCCTTCAAAAGTGTATTCTTGTAAATCGGCTGCATCGTCTCCAGAACCTTTTTTGATCGCGCGCTCCATCGTGTCTTTGGGCATGTTGGCTCCTTTGGCATTCTGTATTGCTACTCTTAATGAAGGGTTTGTATCAGGATCTGCACCGCCATCTCTCGCTGCAATAGTAATTTCTTTGATAATCCGAGTGAAAATTTTTCCTCTCTTCGCATCTTTCGCTCCTTTTTTGTGCTTAATGGTTGACCATTTACTGTGTCCTGACATCTTTCTGTTTATTTATAATCTGACCTTAGGCAGAATGTGAATAATCCCTTATCTTTGGGCGATAAAGTTACAAAAATACTCCCTATTCTAAAAATCCTTTTTCTAGTCAAAATTTCATGAAAAAAGCGAAAAACATCCTCATTTTTGTCTCCGGAAACGGCTCGAATATGAGTAATCTTATTTCCCATTTTGATTCACGTTCAGATGTGTCGATTGAGGCTGTTTTCTCGAATAAGGAAAAATGCTTGGCAATTGAAAACGCACAAAAAGCTGGAGTAAATACAGTCTCATTCAACAAAGAGGAATTGGAAAATGGCCGAGTAGAGGAATTAGCTTCGTTGCTAAATCCAGACCTGATTGTGTTAGCGGGATTTTTATTAAAAATTCCGAAATCACTCACGGTCACATTCCAAAATAAAATAATAAATGTTCATCCTTCGCTTCTTCCCAAATTTGGTGGAAAAGGAATGTACGGAAAACAAGTGCACAAGGCAGTAATTGATGCTGGAGAGAGCAAATCGGGTATTACCTTTCATTACGTAAACGAGCACTATGATGAAGGCAATATTATTGCTCAATTCGATTGCCTTGTATCGCCTACAGATTCTTGGGAGGATTTACAAGCAAAGATTCAAAAACTTGAACACGAGCATTTTACAGAAGTTGTAGATCAATTACTTGCCGAATGAGTCACATAAAAATGTATACAGATGGATCGGCTTTGGGAAACCCGGGCCCAGGAGGTTATGGAATTGTTCTCATGGCAGGAAAACACTACAAGGAATTTAAACAAGGATACCGACACACCACCAACAATAGAATGGAATTACTCAGCGTAATTGTTGGGTTAGAAAAACTAAAAAAACCTGGATATTCGGTTAAAATTTATTCTGACAGTAAGTATGTGGTAGATGCGATAGAAAAAAAATGGGTGTTTGGCTGGGTAAAAAAGAACTTCAAAGGGAAAAAAAATGCAGATTTGTGGAAGCGTTTTTTAGAAATTTATCCCAAACATCAGGTTGAGTTCATCTGGGTAAAAGGTCATGCCGGAAACAAATATAACGAAGTATGCGATCAATTAGCTGTTTCTGCCGCCCATGGAAAAGATTTGTTAGTTGACAACGGGTACGAAGATTCTCAGAAAGAGGAGAAGGGATTGTTTTAAATTAAGTCACCCGTTCGATGCTCTCCCTATGGTTGAGCTCAAGGTTCAGGTTTGTCAGTATATTGAAACAAAGAATTTGTCATTCTCGCGAAAGCGGGAATTTTAAAACAAGGATAGTTCACAAGTAAATAAGAGAAAGGCAGTCATCCTGAACTTGATTTAGAATTTGTTGTGTAATAACTTCATCTGTATCAACTTTAGATTCCGCATCAAGTGGGGAATGACAGATAAAAGGCACCTCTATTACCCTTCCCGAAAGGTCGATAGAAGCTCTCAAGAAGGAAAAGTATAAATTAATACCCCAACTTAACTCTTACATTCGCCAAAACTTCATTGGCGATTTTTCTTGCTTTTTCCGCCCCAATCATTAGTTGCTCTTCCACCAAATGTGGGTTTTCGATGTAGTAGTTAAACTTCTCTCTTTCGTCTTTATACTTTTCTACAATCAATTCAAATAAAGCTTGTTTTGCATGTCCATAACCGTAGCCACCAGCCTCGTAATTTTTTCGCATTTCTGCTATTTGCTCTTCGTTTGCCAATAATTTATAAATCGCAAAACAATTGCAGGTATCAGGATTTTTTGGTTCCTCGAGCGGTGTGCTGTCCGTTTCGATGGTCATAATTTGTTTTCTTAATTTTTTGTCTGGCAGGAAAATATTAATAATGTTGCCTTGAGACTTGCTCATTTTCCCTCCATTTGTTCCCGGCACAAGCATAGTATTCTCACTCACTTTTCCTTGAGGCAGAACCAGTGTTTCTCCCATTTGATTATTGAATCGGCTAGCGACATCTCTTGTGATTTCAAGGTGTTGCATTTGATCTTTACCTACCGGAACAATTTCTGCTTCATACATTAAGATATCTGCTGCCATCAACATAGGATAATCAAACAAACCTGCGTTCACATCCTCTAATCTATCGGCTTTATCTTTGAAAGAATGAGCCAATTTGAGTCTTTGATACGGAAAAAAACAATTGAGATACCAAGTAAGTTCGGTTACTTGAGGAATATCGCTTTGGCGATAGAACACCGTTTTGTTTACATTCAACCCAAAAGCTAACCAAGCAGCAGCAGTTTCTAATGTATTATTTTTTAATGTTTCTCCCTCTTTTATTTGGGTAAGTGTATGTAAATTCGCAATAAACAAAAAAGATTCATTTTCTTCATTTTTTGCCATTTCAATTGCTGGAATGATAGCTCCCAACAAATTTCCGAGATGTGGTGTTCCTGTGCTTTGTATTCCGGTAAGTATTCTTGCCATAGTGGTTGATGAATTTTTCAATTCAAAGTAACTAAAATTTTATGGGTTGGTCTCCAAATTAATCCTGAATTTCGATTAAATATTCCTTCATAAGAAAGGATTTTACTTCCTCGTACACGTCATTAATGGCGCCTAACAAATCCTTTCGCACATATCGCGTCTTTAAACTGGTGTCTAACTCTCTTAATAATTTAGGTAGTTTTTTAATTCCTACGGCCTCACAACTCCCTATCAATTTATGACTCAACTCTTTAGCATTCAAATAGTCTTGAGCCTCAATGTATAAATTCATTAAAACAAAATCTTTTTCAGCATTACTCAAAAATATCTCAAGTGCCTCCACAAAAATATCAATGCCCAATTCTTTTTCTACACTTTTCTTAATCATGAGTTCTACTTTAATACTGTCTATTGTATCCGAACAATTTTCACTGCAACTGCCAATTAACCGCGAATTGAATGTGTTAATTTACATAAATTGTCAGCTAATTCTACTTTTATTCATCTCCAATTTTTAGACCATTATGTTTTTCAAAAAGTTCTTTTACCACTTTTTTATATTTTCTCGAAAGAGGCAGTTTTTTATCTCTAATAAACACTTGTTGGGCGGTAATTTTACTTACCTTTCTTATATTCACAATAAAAGATCTATGAATTCTTGTAAAAACATCTGGATTTAAGGTCTCTTCTATTTGTTTTAATATTCCGGTGGTCGTCATTTTACCATCTGTCCTGAAATAAGTTATATAACTGCTCGATCCTTCAATATATTCAACATTTCGGTAGGGAATTTTTTGAGTTTCTCTATTTTTTTTAATTAAAATAAATTCATCATTCGACTCCAACGACTCATTAACTTGTGTACTAAACACCCTTCTTTTTACCTTTTCCACAGCACTATTTAATCTTTCTAAAGTGGCTGGTTTTACAATGTAGTCAACTGCATCAAATTCAAATGCTTTGATGGCATGATTGGTTTTAGAGGTGATAAAAATTATATGGGGCCTCGTTTTCATTTTCTCTAACATATCCAAACCGTTTTCATAGGGCATTTCAATGTCCAACAGCATAAGATCTACTTCCATCCTATTCACAACATCTCTTGCATCAAGTGCGTTTGAGCAAGCTTTTAACAAATTGAGTGAGCCGTTTTTTTTAACGAGATTCGATAAGACGAACCTCGAAGTTTCATCATCATCTACAATTATGCAAGAAATAAGTCTATCCATTTGTTTTAGTAGTAAAATTCTTAATCAAATAAAAATACAAAAAAAAGACGTAAGTACCTGACACTCTTTTTTCTAATTTCTTCTGTACAAAATCATTTCAACTGTTAAGCTTGTCTCTTGATGAACAACTTGCCAGTTTTTCTCTAACTCTAGCAACTCTTCATCTGTAAATTCATTCACAACGTTCGAATAAAGAATGTACTTCTGAGACTTAAAATCCGCCTCAGGAAAAGACCATTCTTCATCAGAAAGGTCTAGAAATTTTTGTGGGTAAGCTCCTGGGAAATCAAAACCTATTTGTTCTTTGTCCATCTTATTTTCATCCATAAAATGAATCATTGATTGGCGCATTGAGTAATAAGGAAAGTGAGCCAGAGTGGAATCCCATCCTTGAGCTATCCTTTTGGGATACACCCAAAAACTTCCGGAAATCAACCCAATGATTGCGATTGAGATTCCCATTTTTTTCCATTTTTCTGATCGATTCATCTCGAGCAACACGAAAAGAACCAACAAAGAAAAAGAGAGGTAAACAGGCATGAAATATCGGTGTCCTTTTAAATCGGTGTACAACACCGCTGGAATTGCCAAGAAAACTACAATCAACATAAACAAAAGTAATAATTGCTTGAATTTCGCTGATTTTTTGGCTTGACTAAAACCTACAAAAACAAGGGAAACTATTCCAACAAACCAAATAAACAATCGACCAAAATCTAGAATTCGCCACCCATAAATTAGCGTGTTTTTTACCATTCCTTGGAAGTTTACTTTTTCGAAAAATACCGCCCAGGGTGAGTTTTCATGATAGCCAATCCAACCTTTCTGCGTGTAATGATAATAGCTAAATATAATAAAAATAAGGGCGGCAGGCAAATACGGAATTCCTGTTTTTACTAGTTGTGTGAGCTTATTTTTCCAATTTGTATTACTCTTCCAACACCCTATAATTTCGAACAAAAACAAAGGAACAGTGAGAATCATTCCTCTCAAACTAATGAGAAACAGGCAACCAAATGCCAACGCAATCAGCCATTTGTTTTGTTTTAAAATAGCATTAATAGCCAAGAGAAAGAAAAACAGTAACGGCACATCTGGTGACACCAAACTTATTTGACTAAGGATTGTTGTGTCCAACAAGATTATGAGCAATACCCAAAAAGCGTGTTTTTTCTGAAAAAAACGCAAGGCCAATTTATTGAGCTGCCAAGCTATACCCAATGCGAATAGCAAAATAAGCAAGTGACTTATCCACAGGCTTTTTCCAAAAATTGTCCAGAGCAGAGCTAACAAATATCCAAAAGTGGGAATATGACCGCTGTCTATTTCATTGGGTAAAAATTGCAAAGCCATCTCATTCTCATAAAAAAAAGTAGCATGCTTAGCGCCTAGCTGGACAGTATCCCAAAAAAATATATGATCCAACGAGAATAAAACTAACAAGCTTAACCCAAGGGATACCGCCAGAAATTCCCAATATAATTTCAGAAAATGTTTCATCTTATTTTGGTTCATAGATTTTTACTTCCATTCGTTCTATCTTGATTTCCGCTTGGCTGTTATTCCACAGGTAAATCTTCAATCCGTCTTGACTGTTTCTTACATTTGGAGTCATATAAAAACTCTTGTGAACCCATTCATTTTGAGAAGAATCTGACCAAACCGATAACTGCGAACTAGAATATCCGTAAGCTCCCTCTTTCCTATTCATGTGGGCCACAACCAAAGGAAGTTTTGATTTACTCCTACTTGAATTTGTGTAAGTTACCATCACCTCAGCCCAAATATGATCCTTTTCGGTAAGAGATTCAAATAGTTTCTCAAACACGGGTGAAAACTCCTCGCTCGAAGTTAACAAAAATGAAGGGCTCGTATCGGAAGGGGAAACCAAAAAGGTGGATTTTAATGTATAGTCACTTTTGTTTGTAAATTGATGAGATCCGTCAAAATTTCTGTACACAGACAAGAGTTTTTTATCTGCTTCGGTGGCTGAAGTTTTAAGAAAAGTAGCCAGGTAATATTCCTTCGTCATCCTATAAGGATCGTGTATTCCTTCTCTCAGTTGCCACCATTGAAATTGATTCAAAAAAGTGGCTCCAAGAATAAATACCAACACAAACAGTTTTGTTACTTTTCTTTTCTCATCAATAAATTGCAGAAAAAAACCAAGCGAAATAGCAAAAATTGGGTAGACCGTAATCAAAGGTCGATTGGAAAATGCTGCGCCATACCACCACTCGGTCCAGCTAAAAATAATGTAGGAGGTAAATAGAACATAAAGGAAAAAAGACAGAGCTATTTCTCTTTTTTTCTTGAAAAAAAAGTAAAAGCCCACAACCGACAAAATCATGACAGGTGTGTAGACGAACCAACCTTTTTTGAAACTAAAAAGAGATTCGAAAACATAAGGAGACAGCACATCCAGGCCTACTCCTGGATTTATATAACTATCATAAAAGAGACTGCCGGTCCGACTATACCAATAACTCATTTGAGGCAAAGCAATGAGAAGACATACTAAAAAAGTCCAAAAAAATTGAGTTCGTTTGGTTTGTATTAACTTCCATTTATTGAGGAAAGATTCTTGATTGTACACTCCGTAAAAAATTGGAAGAAAGACTATTAACACTTCGCTGGGCTTAACTAAAGACATGAACGTAATCGAAATTCCTATCGCCAATACATTGACCAACTTTTGTGTTTTATGCCATTGTAGGGTGTTCCAAATGAGTACTGCCACAAACATAAACAACACGTTCACGGTTTCGAGATTCTTTAGGGTTAAATGGTGAGAATAATTTGTAGCAAGCACTATAATTACCAAAACCAATGAGGTAAGTTTTTCGGAAAAAAAATGAAGTAAAATTTTGCGAAGATAGATTAACCCAATAAATGTGTAAACCAATCCTCCTATTACCATGGCAATTTGATACGGCATGCTGAATCCATCCATGGGATAGTCTAAGAGAAAAGCCAAACCGTGTCCCAACCAAAAAAAGGGGAGAAATAACATGGCCATTCCGAGCAAGAAGAAATACATGGGGCTTCCATCGGGTGCGGTGGAAATTTGATACAATGTATCCGTGAGTTTTTTTTCTTCATTCACTTGTTCAATCCACGCTCTGTCTTTCATTAGAGGATCCTCATAAATAAAAGTAGCAGGAAGCGGAAGGTAATACCCAAGTACATCCCAAGAGGTTTCCTTTTCGGAGATAGTGGTGGCTCTGAAAACCAAAATAAGCGTACACAATGTCAACAGTATCTTGAAAGACAAGGAGGTGTTAAAATGTGAGAGGAAATGATTCATGTTTGTGTACACTAATTAGGCACTAACTTACAAGATTTTATCCGATCCTAATTCTTATTTCATGAAAAGAATTTTGCTCACATGGGAAGAGGCGCCTTCTGGTGATGTCATAAACACCAAATATATTCCTGTACTAACACGCTCTCCATTCAGGTTATTACCCTCCCAAATTACTTGACCTCCAGTTGATTTTGAGGTAAAGACTACATTTCCGGAAACATCTGTAATTCTCACTTCGGAGTCTGCCACTAATCCTTTCACGGCAATTTTTCCCTGATATCCCGGAGGCACCGGATTTGGATACGCATACACATCTACAAAAGCTGGCTTCCCCTCGGTCGCTTCTCCTTTGTATGAAATTAAGCCTCTGTCTGTGGAAATAAAAACTTCGCCTGTTTCGCCATCAATCGCAATGTCGTGAATATTATTGGAAAGCAAAGGGCTATTTTCTTCAGTAAAGCCTAATTCTTGCTCAGTTCCGTCAGAGGATAATACAAAAATCCCGGCACCTTCCGTTCCTATCCATTTTCGATTTGCGCCATCAATAGTTATGCAGGTTACTCGCTCACTTTCTAGGAGAAGTTCTACGTTTCCATCTAGCGTTACTTTAATTTTTTGAACTTCAAAACTAGGGGAGGTAAACAATTCGGATGGAGAGTAAAAAACGTAAATTCCTTCGTCTGTTCCAATCCAAATTTCCCCATCTTTATCTTCGGTAATGCAAATCGGTGTACTGTTCAAGTTTCCATTTGCCGCTCCGTTAGAAATCTCTTTGTATTGATCGTCTGTTTCGTCCAAAACAGTCCCATTGTCATTGTATACAAGAACTTTGTAATCCTTAAACACCATCCACTTGTATCCGTTTTGTTCATCAACTGTGACGGAAGCAGTCAATCTATTTTGAAAATCAGAACCGCAAAAAAACGATTTCCATGTACCACTTTTTGTTTTTAACACCAACGGATTCCTTACCCAAGAGTTAGCTAGCCATAAATTCTCATCTTCATCAAAATCACCGTCTTTCACCGCTATTCTGTCGTTGTGCGATGAGCTTATTCTCAACTGAGAATTAGAGGTATCATACGCTGTGCCTACTTGATTATTGAACAATTCGGCTACTCCTTTTGCCGAAAATGTGCACGCGTAACCTTTTGTTGGTTCAGTTGGGTTTACCACCATTCCTACAAAATCATTCATGCTTCCGTTGGAGAAATTATACCCGTTGTATTGATATGCCGCGTTGTAAATTCTCCATTTGTCTTCTCTGATATCGTAATGAAAAGCTCCATCATTGTTGTAGGTTTTGTTCCATCCTCCTCCAACAAGCGAACCAGTAGATCCCCAGAGGTTTCCGTCTTCTACTTCAATATCCAATACTGTTGTGCTGTACATAAATTCGGGCGTTTGCCAATTTGCCTCAAAATTATTTTTGAAACGAACGTTTGCATTCCGCTTGTCGGCTATATAAAAATAAGTTCCGTCATAAGTGATGTTGTTGCAACGCGGCTTCCAAAACCCGTCATAATTGGTCATGGTGTGAGTTACACTTAATGCCGTATCTAGCGCATAAATAGTATCAAACTGATTCACCATTAACTTCCCGTTTGATGCAGAAACAGAGTTGATTGATCGGCCTCCGTATACAGGCAACGATATCCAATTTCCATGTTTGAACACATACACCGAATCAATGTTACCAGATTGCACCACATTCATAATCAATGTGTTTTGGGTACCTCCCACTTGCTTTATCTCATTATTGAAATTTGGAAATGAAGATTCCTTTGACCAAGAGTTAAAGTCTGTCAAAAAAGCACTGCTCTCTGTAGCTGAAAAAAGTCCCGCTTCGGTGGCTGCATAAATTTTACCGCCTTGTATCGTAAGTTGATTAATTCTTATCTGAGAACCTCCCGGACCGATAACATACGTATCTTTCACTTCCTTTTTTTTCATATTGTAAACCACAATCCCAAAGCCACATGAAAGATAGGCAAAGTCACCTTTGTTGTATATATGGTTCACTTTTTTATCACCGGTTATGGTACTTTCTCTGATTTGAAATAAATTAATGGTTTCATTTCCTTGAATAAAATCTACGTTTCCATTTTCATATCCAATTACCAGTCCATTGTTAGCTGAATTAAAGCCCACAGCCGAAAGACCAATGTCTGAAAGTGCATTTACCTCCGTAAGTCGCTCAATAGAATTTTCGTTGTAATCATGGATAATGAGTGCATTTGCTGTAATTCCATAAGCCACCCCTCTGTTGTAAGTAATATCTATTACATCATTAAAAGGGAAATAACTCTTCCATTGACCAATAGGAACTCCTTGGGCAAATTGACCAAATGACATTATCACAAACAAAAATCCCCAAACAATTTTACACTTCATAGGTTTTATTTCTTTGTGAACGACAACTGCTGTGCGTCTATTGTTCGTTCAACATATTTATCGTAATCCAACTCATAAGACCTACTCCCAATTCCAAGGCAGATTCGTCAATATTGAATTTTGATGTATGCAATCCAGAGCTCGAACCGGTTCCCAGACGATAAAAACAGCCAGGAATAGACTGGGTGTAATAAGAAAAATCCTCTCCGGTCATCCTCAAGTCTAACTCCACCACATTTTCTTTTCCCACAAATTGAATTGCAGCTTCCTTAGCCGCATTTGTTATTGTTTCATCATTTTTCAGAAAAGGATATCCCTTTCTTACCTCAAATTCGCAAGTCCCACCCATTGACTTGGCAATTCCTTCGGCCAAAGCAACCATAGTTTTGTGAGCATCGGCTCTCCATTCCTCGTTCATTGTTCTAAAAGTTCCTTCTATTTTTACTTCGTCAGGGATGATGTTTGTTGCTCCTCCGGTCGAATTAATCTTTCCGAATGACAAGACACTGGGAATATCGGGTCGAGCTTTTCTACTCACAATTTGCTGGAGGGAACTAATAATTTCACAGGCTATTAGCACGGTATCTGTAAATTTGTGTGGCAATGCTGCATGACCTCCTTTTGCTTTTACGGTGAGGTACAATTCATCGCAAGAAGCCATGTACATTCCAGGCCTAAACCCTACTTTACCTGCTGGCAAATCTGGAAATACGTGTTGACCCAATATAGATTGAGGTCGAGGATTATCCAGAATACCTTCTTTGATCATAAGAGAAGCTCCTCCTGGAAGTTTTTCTTCTCCTGGTTGAAAAATCAACTTTACTGTTCCCTCAAATTCATTTGTTAATTGAGAAATAACAGCTGCCACTCCTAATAAAGAAGCGGAATGTACGTCATGACCGCAAGCATGCATGACTCCTTCATTTTGTGATTTGTAGGGAATATTATTTTCTTCTAAAATGGGTAAGGCATCCATATCTGCTCGCAATGCAATTGTTTTTTTCTCTGGATTTCTTCCTTTTACAAAACCTACTACACCCGTTTTTACTATTCCAGTGGTGAACTCAATTCCTAATTCCTTCAACTTACCTTGGATAAATTCAGAGGTGTAAATTTCCTCAAACGAAAGTTCTGGATTTTGATGAAGCCATCTTCTATTAGCAACAACCTCATTGTGATTTTTGGCTGTTAATTGTTTTATTTGCTCTATTATCTTATTGCCCATTATTTGCCAAAATATAATTTAAATCCACTTATTATTAACTTAATCGATATGAGCAACATAATTACTCCAAAGGTAATTTTTACGATATTTTGATCTAATTTGTGGGCTAATTTTGCTCCAAAAAAACCTCCCACTACAAAAGTAACCGCGACTACACTTGCAACTTTCAAATCCACATTTCCTGCTTTGTAGTAGTGCATAAATGCCAATATCCCTATCGGAGGAAGCATAAGTGCCAAACTCGTTCCTTGAGCCTGAATTTGGGTAAATCCCAGCAAGTAAATTAGTCCGGGTACAATGATGATTCCTCCTCCAATTCCGATAAATCCGGATAAAATTCCTGCTGTGATCCCGATTAAAACGAGAATGATTAATGTTTGAAAATCAAGAGTCATGTAAAATTATTTGTTTAAAAATCCAAAGATAACGAAAAGTAACTGATGCGCCCTTGGTTTACACCGTCCTCAATTCCCCAAGACCAATCGTAACGCACAAAGTAACCAAATACCTCAGCTCTCAACCCAAGTCCATAACCAAAAATAATAGGCTCTCTTTGGTTCTCTATAATTACTGTAATTGGTTTCTGACTTACCTCTCTTTTGTTGAAAGAATTTTCGAGCGAATAAGGATTTGGGCCGGTCCAGGCGGTTCCAGCATCGGCAAATCCCACTAATTGGAAAGAAGACAAAAACTTGCTTTGAACAGGATATTGGCTAAAATACCTCACAATTGGCCATCTCATTTCGGTATTTATCACCGCGAAACTATTTCCAAATCTAGTATTTTGAATAAATCCTCTCATGGGTGTGGCAATCGTTTGAAACGCAAATCCTTGGTCGGTTGGGATTATATTGTCGTTATTAAATTGAGGAGCAAATCCTCCATCCACACCTCCCATGTAGTAAACCAGCTTTCTATTTCCGAAGGAAGTACTCGCGGCAAATCGAGACGCAAAAATCAATTCACGATGAATTTTCTGGTAATTACGAATGTCTGCTCCCAAAACAAAAAAATCAGTTTCCTTCTCGGCAAGTTCATTGTAAAACTCTCCAAAAAGCTTGAGTCGGGTTCCTTCATATAAGTTGATTCCCAAATCAAAAGTATTGTCAAAAACATACTCCAACTTAACTCCTCCCATGTTTCGGTAGGTATCTGGACTTTCTAAGCTAGTTCTGTTTACAGAAGAAACAATTGTCATATCATTTCGCAAATTAAAGGTGATGCCCAAAGAAGAAACTTCCGAAAAAGGATATTTGAGCCTGTATTTTAATTCGTGAATCATTGTTCTTAGAGGATACACCCCGCTTTCATTGGTGTAAACTTGCCGGGTAAACATATATTTTTTATCAATTCGTTGCGACAAATCCTCAAAGGCAAGCAGGTAATCATTGTCTTGCAAATTAAAACTTAAATTCACTCCTCCAATCAGTCTGTAATCCTCCATCAAATCTTTCATTTGGACCATATTAAAGACATTCACACTTGGATTATTGAAGGCAGGTTGAGAAGCATTAAAAACTTGGTAACTATTGTTAATGAAATTATTATCTAATTGGCTTACCGCTTCATCTAGCGTAAAGTTAATGGTATATAATTTCCTATTAGGCAATTCAAATCGGTTGCTCACCACAGATTTCTTTGTCGAGATAGAATTGGTGGGATTCATAAATACCATTTCATTCTCCTTTTTCTTGTTTGGGTTATTCTTTTCAACTGGAGGCTCCACTTTTTTCGGGGGATCCTTTTTTTCTTCGCTTTCAAATTGATAGCTTTTCGTATTTATCTTATTCTGTTTTTCTACATTGGGAGAAACTGAAATAATTTCTACGGTACTTTCTTTCTTATTTTTCCAGAATTCTTCGTTTTGCTTGTTAAAATCTGATTCTTGTAAATTTCCAGACATCATTTTATCCAAGCTCGTGTTTCCTTTGTATATTCTGTATTTACCTTCGTTATACAAGATCATTCCCACTTCTTTAGTTTGGGGATTATAATCCAACTTCGTGATACTTCTCTTGTAATCTGTCAAAAGCGAAGTTTTAGAAAAATAACGGTACGAAATAACTGTATCTACCGAACTAATTGTGCTATCAAAAACAGCGAGATATCTGTTTTTAATTCCATTATTATCAGCTATGTAAGTGAACTCCTTTGAAGCCAATTCAAAAGGATATTCTTCTGATAAGTTGGGTGTATTGGTTACTCTTTTGAGTCTTCGCTGAAATTTATTCGTGAGGTCGTAAATAAAAATGTCAAAAGTTTGACCTTCTGGCATTTTACTCGACTCAGTATACAGAGAATCTGTTTTCCTGTTGGATGAGAATATAATTTTGGTAGAATTCTCAATAAAACTTGGATGAATCTCATCGTAAAAATCATCGGTAAGTTTTAAGTATCCATTCCCTAAAATCGTGTAAAGAAACAAATCTACCTTTCCATTTTGGACTCCTGAAAATACAAACTGAGTACCCGTTTGATTGTAACTGAAACTTGTAATTTTGTCAATTTTTTGTACCTGAATTTTAGACCTCGACTTTTCCTCCAGGTTAAAAAAATTGAAAAATACAGCCCCCTCTCTTTCCTCAATGTAAGCCAAAGTAGAATTATTTGGGTGCCAGTCAATTAGCGGAAAAGACTCGTCTTCTTTCCTATCTATTTTATAACCTCGTTTTAGCACTTTAGTGTATTTATCCTTTTTCAAATCATAAATCCACAAATAATACTTTCCTAATTCATTGGTTGTGTAGGCAATCTTATTGCCATCGGGACTCAACTTGTATTGAGTAATTACCCCTTTGCTTTTCCTTTTTTTCAATCTGATTTCTTCCTGAAAAGGCATTTTTTTGCCCTCATCGTCTTTGCTGTATTGGTTCTTGTAATAACGAACCATGTCGGCATTGAGTGATTTGGTTGTTTTGCCTAATACAAAACGAAAACTCGACTCAAAACTTCTCGAAATACTCACCAAATAAATTATCTGCGGAATCACCTCTTTCCCATAAACCTGAGCAATGTAATTCCACAGCGCGTGCCCGGCATATTGAGCTTCGTCAGTTTCTATCCGGCCCAAACTGCTGTATTTATCATTGAGTACATTATCCTTAATAATGGTGCTGACTTCGGCATTCCAATCTTTGGATTTATAGGAAAAAAGCCCTTCTGCAAACCAGGCTGGCAAGTCAATTTTCGCGGACCCTCTTACTACTTTTTTCCAGTTACCTTGGTACACAAGTTTATTCACCAACACTTCGCACAAAGAAGCGCGAATCTGCTCATCAAGCGCATCGTGAGTTCCTTCGAAGTATACAAACATTTTGTTCCCAACAATGTTATTTTTACCGCCAACATTCGAAGAAAGCTCATTAGTAAGGCCAATATTGCTCTGCCTGAAATCCGACTGCCTGTTGAAAACCAAAATATCAAGCTTCCCGTCTAATTCTGTTTCAAAAAATCCTTCCAATTCTTTTAAATTTTTATGCACGGACTTAGCCACATACTCGGCATGTTCCTGACCGTTTCCATAAAAAAACACCCTGAATCTTTGAAAATCATAATACTGCCAAAAAAAAGTTACTTCTTGCACTCTATTCTTACCAAATTCTTGGAATGAACCTGTGTAAAATTGGGCTGTAGATTGCTTGGATAGAAGCAACCCACAGAGAAAGAAAACGACAATATAAAATCCTTTGATTTTCATGAGACATAAATCTACAAAAAACAACCTAACTTATTCTTTTTCCTGGTCCGAACTTGATGTTAAATTTTGATAAAGGTTGTTTTTCTCAATTTCGGGTAACACTTTATTAGAAAAATCGAGCAACGGAAAGTAAAGTAAAGAACCGCTCTTTGTCTCTTTTGGAATAAACTCCAGCTTTTTGTCATACGATTCAATAATCACAATCAAGACAGACAAAATTAGTAACGTTTTTAAGACACCAAAAGCGGCACCCAAAGATTTGTTTACTAATTTCAGTGCAGCCAAATTCACTATTCTCTCGACAACCTTACCCGCTGCAAATACTAATACTAGAATAATTAAAAACGTAAGTGTAAATGCCAATACTGGCAAGTATTGAGAATCTACATATTCCATCATAAACTCAGCCGTGCGATCGGAAAACTTAAGCCCTCCATATATACCTAAAGAAAGAGCCACAATGCTTACTAATTCAAAAACCAATCCTTTCTTAAAACCCTTGTAGCCGAACCAAAGCAAGAGTGCGGCAATAAAAATATCCATAAAATTCATGGAGATAAAGATAAATGAATTATCAAGAATACTTATAAATAAGCTATTTTTGTATTCAATACTTGCTTTAGATTATTGCAAGAATTACTTTTACGTTCATAAAGAAAAAAACTAAACTTAAACATGTCTAAATCTAAATTTACAACCGTAGGTAGAAAATTTTTAATGGCTTTCTCCGGATTCTTTCTAATGTTTTTCTTACTGCAACATTTAACGATAAACTTGTTATCGGTTATTAATGTAGATGCATTCAATGAAGTATCATACTTCATGGGAAACAACCCGGTAGTTCAATTCGCTTTACAGCCTATTTTAATTTTTGCAGTATTCTTCCATTTCATTATGGGATTTGTGCTTGAAGCAAAAAACAGAGGAGCACGTTCTATCAAATATGCTTACAGCAAACCGGGAGAAAATTCTTCTTGGGTTTCGAGAAACATGATTTACTCAGGACTTGTGGTCCTTGCATTTTTAGGGTTACACTTCTACGATTTTTGGATTCCTGAAATCACAGAAAAGTACGTTGTAGGAGACAGTCAAATTGGCAAAGATTTTCACCACCATTTGGTTGAAAAGTTCGCTGACCCAGTTCGAGTTATTCTTTACGTAGTGTCTTTTGTTTTATTGGCGTTACACCTTTTGCACGGATTTCAATCTTCTTTTCAATCTGTAGGAGTTTCGAAAGGAAAAAACAACATCAAAAAGTTTGGTAACATATTCGCTATTGCTGTACCAGCAGGGTATGTATTTATCGCAATTTTTCATTACATCCAACATTAATTAGAGTATGAGCACACTTGATTCTAAAGTACCAGAAGGTCCATTAAAAGATAAATGGACAACTTATAAAGACAAAATTAACTTGGTAAACCCTGCCAATAAACGACACATTGATGTGATTGTTATTGGAACAGGATTAGCTGGTGGTTCTGCTGCAGCCACACTTGCCGAACAAGGGTATAATGTAAAAGCATTTTGCTACCAAGATTCTCCAAGAAGAGCGCATTCCATTGCTGCGCAAGGAGGAATAAACGCAGCCAAAAATTACCAAGGAGACGGTGATTCTACTTATCGATTGTTTTACGACACGGTAAAAGGAGGAGATTACAGATCGAGAGAGGCCAACGTTTATAGGCTTGCGGAAGTATCCGTAAACATCATTGATCAATGTGTGGCTCAAGGAGTACCATTCGCAAGAGATTACGGAGGATTGCTGGATAACAGATCTTTTGGAGGCGTTTTGGTCTCAAGAACTTTCTACGCAAAAGGACAAACTGGTCAACAATTATTACTTGGTGCCTACTCGGCAATGAATAGACAAATTGCGAGAGGAAAAATCGAAATGTACAACCGACATGAAATGTTGGATGTAGTAAAAGTAAATGGGAAAGCGAGAGGAATTATTGCTAGAAACCTAGTTACTGGGGAATTAGAAAGACATTCGGCACACGCTGTTGTAATTGCATCTGGAGGATACGGAAATGTCTATTTCTTGTCCACCAATGCGATGGGCAGTAACGTTACCGCTGCATGGAAAACACACAAAAAAGGAGCATACTTTGCGAATCCTTGTTTTACACAGATTCACCCAACTTGTATTCCAAGATCGGGAGATTATCAATCAAAACTTACATTGATGTCCGAGTCATTGAGAAATGACGGAAGAATTTGGGTGCCAAAAACACTTGAGGACGCACAAGCAATCAGAGAAGGAAAGAAAAAACCAACAGAATTAAGCGAAGACGAAAGAGATTATTACTTGGAAAGAAGATATCCTGCATTTGGAAACCTTGTACCAAGAGATGTAGCTTCAAGAGCTGCCAAAGAAAGATGTGATGCTGGATTTGGAGTAAATAAAACGGGAGAAGCCGTTTACTTAGATTTTAAAGCAGCTATTGAAAGATACGGAAAGGAGCAGGCGAAAATTAACAACGAAGAAAATGCCTCTCCAGCCAGAATATACGAATTAGGAAAAGCAATTGTAGAAGCTAAGTATGGGAACTTATTCCAGATGTATGAAAAAATCGTGGACGAAAATCCATACGAAACTCCCATGATGATATACCCTGCAACTCACTACACAATGGGAGGATTGTGGGTAGATTACAACTTAATGACCACAATTGAAGGTTGTTACGCAATTGGAGAGTCCAACTTTTCAGACCACGGAGCCAACAGACTTGGTGCATCGGCATTGATGCAAGGACTTGCAGATGGATATTTCGTTCTACCTTACACAATAGGAGATTATTTATCTAATGACATTAGAACAGGAAAAATCTCAACTGACACACCAGAATTTGCTGAAGCAGAAAACTCAGTAAAAGAAACATTAGATAAGTTAGTAGGAACGGGCGGAACAAAACCCGTAGATTACTTCCACAAAAAGCTTGGACTTATCATGTGGAATAAAGTAGGGATGTCAAGAAATGAGCCTGGGCTAAAAGAAGCAATTAAAGAAATTCAAGAATTGAGAGCTGATTTCTGGAAAAACGTGAGAGTTCCTGGAAATACTAACGAAGTGAACAGAGAATTAGAAAAAGCATTGAGAGTTGCTGATTTCCTTGAATTAGGAGAACTATTTGCCCAAGATGCTTTGACAAGGGAAGAATCTTGCGGAGGTCACTTTAGAGAAGAATCTGTTGAGCTAGACGGAGAACAAAAAGGGGAAGCAAAACGTGATGATGAAAATTACACATTCGTTTCGGCTTGGGAATTCCAAGGATTGCCTTCGGAAGCTAAGCTACACAAAGAAGAATTGAAATACGAGAATATTGAGTTAAAGCAAAGATCTTACAAATAAATCGCTATGAATTTAACACTAAAAATATGGCGTCAAAAAGACGCTAAATCACCAGGAAAAATGGTTACTTACCCAATTTCTAATATAGAAGGACATATGTCTTTTTTAGAAATGATGGACATATTAAATGATGAACTTATCGAAAAGGGAGAAGAGCCTGTTGCCTTCGATCATGATTGTAGAGAAGGAATTTGCGGTATGTGTTCGATGTACATCAATGGTGAAGCTCACGGACCAGATAGAAGAGTTACTACTTGCCAATTGCACATGAGAATGTTCAAGGATGGTGAGACAATTCACATTGAGCCGTTCAGAGCGAATTCTTTTCCTGTAGTAAAAGATTTGATGGTTGACAGAAGTGCTTTCGATAGAATCCAGCAAGCTGGAGGATATATTTCGGTAAACACATCAGGAAACACGCAAGATGCGAATGCATTGCCGATTCCAAAAGCTGATGCTGATTTAGCTATGGATGCTGCAACTTGCATTGGCTGTGGTGCTTGTGTAGCTTCTTGTAAAAACTCATCAGCCATGTTGTTTGTTTCTGCAAAAGTTTCTCAGTATGCTTTACTTCCTCAAGGAAGGGTAGAAGCAAAAGACAGAGTGCTTAATATGGTGAACCAGATGGATAATGAAGGGTTCGGTAACTGCACGAACACTGGCGCTTGCGAAGTTGAATGTCCAAAAGGAATATCGTTAGACAATATCGCAAGAATGAACAGAGAGTACTTAAAATCGAGCATTTAAACTAGTTACAATCGTTGGATTGTGTACAAAGTGAAGGATATATTTTTGTTTTATAACTGAAAATTAATTTTATTTGCACAATCTAAACATTAAAAAAATAAAAAAATGGCAGAAATACAGTCAAAAGTAGTAGAGATAATCGTTGATAAATTAGGAGTTGACGCATCAGAAGTAACTTTAGAGTCTAACTTCACAAACGATTTAGGAGCAGATTCTTTGGATACTGTTGAATTAATTATGGAATTCGAAAAGGAATTCAATATTGCAATCCCAGACGATCAGGCTGAAAAAATTGCAACAGTAGGAGATGCAGTAGCATTTATTAATGACGCTAAATAAACATTAGCCGCTCTATGGAATTAAAAAGAGTTGTCATAACTGGAATCGGAGCACTAACCCCTATAGGGAATAGTGCTACTGATTATTTTGATTCACTTAAAAAAGGGGTGTCTGGCGCAGCACCTATCACAAAATTTAGCGCTGACAAATTTAAAACACAATTTGCGTGTGAAATTAAAAATTTCAAAGCTGAAGATCACATTGATCGAAAAGAGGCTCGGAGACTTGATATATTTTCACAGTATGCACTTGTGACAGCTGAAGAAGCTGTGAAAGATTCTGGAATGAATCTTGAAACAATCGATACAGACAGAATAGGAGTAATCTGGGGAGCCGGAATTGGAGGTCTTAAAACACTTCAGGATGAATGTGAGAATTTCTTTGCAGGAGATGGAACCCCCAAATTCAATCCATTCTTTATCCCAAAAATGATTGCTGATATAGCAGCAGGTCATATTTCAATAAAATACGGTTTTAGAGGGCCAAACTTTGCTACAGTCTCTGCTTGTGCTTCCTCAACAAATGCGCTGATTGATGCCTTTAACTACATCAGGCTAGGAAAAGCAAATGCTATTCTTGCCGGAGGTTCGGAAGCAGCCGTTACAGAAACTGGCATTGGAGGATTTAATGCTTTACATGCTTTGTCGCAAGATAATCATGCTCCTGAAAAAGCATCACGCCCTTTCGACAAAAACCGAAATGGATTTGTTCTGGGAGAAGGAGCCGGTGCACTAATGCTCGAAGAATACGATCATGCAATAGCTCGAGGTGCTAAAATATATGCGGAAGTTGTAGGCGGTGGTGCTTCTGGTGATGCTCACCATATTACCGCACCACATCCAGATGGTTTGGGTGCAAGAAATGCCATGAAAGAAGCATTGAGAGACGCTGGAATTGAACCAACTGCAATCGATTATATTAATGTACATGGTACTTCAACACCATTAGGTGATATAGCTGAAGCCAAAGCAATTCAACAGGTTTTTGGTGAACATGCCTACAACCTAAATATTAGTTCTACTAAATCAATGACTGGTCATTTGCTTGGAGCAGCCGGAGTAATTGAAGCACTTGCTTGCATTATGGCCGTAACCGAAAATGTTATACCTCCTACAATAAATCACACCGAAGTAGATCCAGAACTTGATGAAAAGTTAAACTTCACGTTTAATACTGCCCAAGAAAAAACAGTGAATTACGCTCTATCCAATACATTTGGATTTGGAGGACATAATGCTACGCTAATCATCAAAAAACACAACTAACTCTTTTATTCACAAGATAGTTTTTACCTTTTTGGAATTTTATTGAGTCTCGTTTTTTTAAAAAAAAAGGATGACATACCCCCTAATGACATAACTTTTCACACAGTATAATGAAACAATTTGTAGGCTATTTCAAACGCTATTTTACTCAAGATTTTCGTTTATTGAGTCATGTACTTATTAGTTTATTCATTGCAATTTGTATTTTCTTAAACTATCGCTTTAACCTGTATGCAACGTATTTTAGGGTTACTAATTACGACTTATTTGGAGTAATCAAGTTATGGGGAATGTACGCATTTGCGTTTTTCATTCCCTTTCTCATCCTTAATTTTCGAGCCAAAAAAACCAATCTCACCTATCTATTATTGGGTTCCCTCGGACTATTTTTTGTCGCGATAGATGCCTCTTATTATCTCCTCAAATTCATTAGACTATTAAGTGAGATTATTGATATAAACAGATTTGTGTATTCATGTCTAGCCAATATGGTGAGCTTATTTTCCATTATCCTTCCACTTTTCGCGATTTATTTGTTGGTTAAAAAATTTAGACCTGGATTATACGGGTTACACCCAAGAGGAGCAAATTTAAAGTCCTACTTGGGACTAATTTTACTTATGGCTCCTTTAGTTTTCTTCTCAGCCTATTTTGATCCAAATTTTTTGTCCTATTACCCAAGCTACAACTCTCTTGCTGCCAAAGCTGCGGGGTATTCTCAATCTATGTCAGTTCTGATTTATGAGCTTTGCTATGGTTTTGACTTCTTCTCTGTCGAACTGTTTTTTCGTGGGTTTATGGTTGTGGCGCTCTCAAAGTATGTAGGCAAAAATGCGATTCTGCCCATGGTAGCTTGCTATGCATTTCTGCACTTTGGCAAACCTATGTGGGAAACAATAGGCTCTGTTTTTGGTGGTTTTGGATTGGGAGTTTTGGCCTATGAATCAAAAAATATTTATGGCGGGTTGATTGTGCATTTGGGTGTGGCATGGGGCATGGAAATTACCGCATTTATTCTCAAGTAAGTCTTAATCGATACCAATCAAAAGGAGATTTCTTTTTCCAAAAGTTTGGAAGTAAACTTGGTGGTCCTTCGATCAGCTCAAAATCTCTTAAATCATTCATTGTGTGATGAAAATAATGAGGACTCATCTCAGCTTCGCTTAAGTCTTCATAATACTTTTCGGTTCTCAACTTCGCTTCATTTGCCTCATGGCTATTGGCATAGAAATGTGTGTCCAGCAAATGGATTTCTCCTGTATTATTCATCAAACTTTCCAACCTCTCCATGAGTTGATCAAATTTTGGGAAGTATTGAACAGCAGCATTCATGACAACAAGGTCAAACTTTTGGACAAATGTTGCGTTAAAAACATCTCCAATTCCGAATTCTAAATTTTCGCGAGAAAACACTCTATTTGCTTGTTCTAACTCAGGTAAATTAATGTCTAATCCCAAAACTTTTGCCGAAGAAACCTTCGCTATTTCGTGTGCAAACCAGCCATTGCCACATCCCAACTCTAAAATATGATGGAACGAATTGTTATCCTCTACATACCTGCAAAACCGTTTGCTATTAATCCCTCTTAGTTTCCACTGCTCATATTGAGGTATTCCCTTTGGAGGATTTGGAAGTAATCGAACAACCTCATCCGAAATTAAAAATCCTTCCTTCTCTCTGACGGCCAAATACCTATCCGTAAATTTGGATTGAACAGGTGTAAAAACTTTAATCGACTTCATTTATTATTTTTTTTGAAAAGTGGCTATGTAATAATCCCCTATTCCGGGAGGAAGGAATCTTTTCAGCAGAAAATTTATTTGTAAAATAAAGTTAAATATTTTTGGTCTTCGAGATCCAAAATCGTCATTTTGGGGGAGAAAAACCCCCAAACTTTCTGCTCGCAGAAACTGATATTTAGGTGATACATCTTCCTTCAATTTTTTCAAAGAATGATACCAAACGGCTATTTTTTCACCTTCTACATTTGCCATGATTGGTCCTTTAGTAATCCTTCGAAAAGCTTTTTTTCTGTTTCTCAATCCAAGTATCCATTCTCCGGGATATAATCGTGGCATTACAACGACTGAAACCCTCCCGTTTTCGTGAAGCAGATCTGCCATAGAATTAAGCACTTCTCCTGGATTTTCGACACAATTAAGTCCACCAAAATTAGAAAAAATATGATTATATTTTTGAGGTTTTAACGTGAGTAAAGAATCAAACGAAAGTCTCTTGAAAGTAAGTCTACCCTGATAAACATCAGAGAGAAGTTTCTTTCGAAAAAACAACTCTGAACCCTTTGATAAATCAGTTGCCAATACAGTAAAACCTCGTTCCACAAAATAAGTAGCGTCAATTCCGGACCCTGCATTTATCTCCAAAATATTTTCTCCTTTCTTTGCAAAAGAAAGAAAGTGACGATAGACCAATTTACGTTGCCATACCGTTTTATTATTCCCCAAGTTTAAGTCTTCATACTCCTGATAAATGGAGGAAAAACCTTTGTCTACACGGTCAGAATTTGTTTTCATTGCTGTTCTCCATTTTAGCCAATTCCTTCTCTTCTTTCATTCCCAAAATCAAATAGTAAGGCAATTTGGCTATTAATTTTAATTGAAATTTATCCGCCTTTAATGGGTTTATAAAGACCTTTTTCACTGCTTGAATTCCTTTTGTCCTTTGAAAAATCTTGTGAGTATAGCTGTGTAATTTTTTATAAAATTCCTGATTAAAAGAACCTGAAAACATCATTGCCAAATCATTCGAGTCTGTCCAATTTTGTTTTTCTTTCATTTCAGATTTAACTGTTTCGTAAAACTTTGTTCCTGGCAAGGGATAAGAAACTGAAATTCCTATATCATCCGGTTTGGCTCGTTTTATTAAATCGATTGTTTTGTTTATATCTGTTTTTGTTTCACCTAGATAACCGTATTGAATAAAGAAGGCCACCCTTACGCCCTTTCTCTGAAGCAGTCGGGTTGACTCTTCAATTTGTTCAATCGTTGTTCCTTTATCCATTGCATCCAAAATAGATTGAGAACCACTTTCCGCTCCTAACCAAACCTCTTTTAACCCAGAGCTCACCAGAGCGTCAATAGAATTTTCTTTGAGCAATAAATCCGCCCGACTTTGGATTTTATAAGAAATTTGAAGTCCTGTTTTTTTCAATAGCTTGTCAAATTCCTGAACCCAATTGGGTTTCAGACCAAATATATCATCACACATCCAAAAATTAGTAACTCCATATTCCTTTTCTAACAAGGCAATCTCATCCACAACTCTTTGGGGAGAGCGGGAATTATATCTATTTCCATAAATTGGTTTAGCGCACCAGTTGCATTTGAAAGGGCAGCCGCGGGTGGTTGCAACATTTAGCGCAAATGGGATTTTGCTGGTCCAAGCAGCTTTATACTCTTTCACATTTATAAGGTCCCAGGCTGGCTGCGGAAGGATGTCCAAATCTCTTATTACCTCTCTTCTTCCGTTGTTATGAATTTCTTGTAATGACTTAAAAGCAATTCCTTTGATAGTTTCCAAAGGTTTGTTTTCATCCATAGCTTGGAGCGTTTCGAGTAATGAAATTTCACCTTCTCCGAGCAACACTACATCGGCTCCTTTACCTAAATATTGATCAAAATGATCAGTAGAATCAGAGCTGGAAACAATCACTTGACATCCTTTGGACTTAGCAATCTCAATCATCTTAAACGCAGCTTCCCTCATATTGGTTAAGCACATTTTGGTTAAATAATTGAAGCCATCGTCATACAGCACTAAGTATTTTGGTCGTTTTTGTTGGATCACATTCTGTATTTCGTTTGGACCCTCCTTGAGACCAACATCGAACAAATCGACAGAATAATCATTCTCTCTTACATAACTTGCAGCATAAATGGTTCCCAATGGAGGATAAGGCATTCCAGTTTGCCACTGTTTTGGATCCATTTTATAATAATAACTGTGACTGAATAATACGTCTAACATACATTAAGTTTTTTTTCAATTAGGACTGAGGCTTGTTATTTACGTGGTCCAAAATCTTTTTTTGATAATTGCTTGGGTGATTTTTTGAAACGGTAAGTTGTGTCTTAAATGCTAACTCATATTCCTTGGGATCATACCCTTTTGATTTCCATTTATTCCTCCACCTCTGGTCTGTATATTTCATTAAATAATTATTTAGCCAAATGGATCCGAGAAGTTTCTCCAAAAGCAATTTCATAAATCGTGGATGAGCCTCTTTCGACTGAATAGTTTTGGTTTCAAAATTTGGTAAATACTGATATATCCAGTCGTTCGCGTCCATCAAATCCCTATATTTGGACTTTCCCTTTTTGGGTATTAATGTGGCTAATTCAACTGCTGTGAAGTAATTTTGTTCTTCAATAAGAAGATGTTTTTCTGAAAGAAAATAATTCATACAAAAGCTATGCTCTAGCCTGAACAAAAAACTAATTTTTTTCAGAATATGAAGCAAAGTTCTGGCAGTCCACAATTGATTTTCAGTGGTCACAATAAAAAAATCTATATCAGTAGATTTATCGGCATATCCCTTTGAAAGCGATCCCGAAATAGAAACCATTCTGATAAATGGAAAACTCATAATGATAAGCGCAATAATATTTGCTCTTTTCATTCTTTTTCCGGCCTTTTTTCTACCTAATATTTTTCTTTCTACTCGTTCCGGTTCTGCAACCAACAAGTAGCAGGATTTATAACAAAAAACTTGGCAAGAATCCACTAGACATTTGAGCTCATGTTCCAGTTTCTTTTCCGAAATTGGTAGTTCAATAAACTTTATAATCTCTTCGATTTCAAGAGGAAACTTAAAGTAGTCGAAATAGGTCAACACCTTGATAATCTGATTCTGTATAGGGTTTCGACTAGTCAATTCAGTTAAATATATAAATAATTGTACGTATTATGATTTTTGTATCAAGCCACAGACTCTGTTTTTTACAATAGAGTTTGTCCAATCGAAAGCGCACCATGAGGTCTGCTTTGTGATTGATAATTCCCTTGTATCCATGAGCTTGTGCAAGCCCAGTAATTCCGGGTTTTAACTTTAATCTGTCCGTAAAGCCCGTTATTTTTGAATTCCATTCTTTCTCTTCTCTCACCATTAATGGTCGTGGTCCCACGACACTCATTTGACCTAAAAATACATTAAAAAACTGAGGCAATTCGTCCACAGCAAATTTTCGTAAAATATTACCAAACCTTGTAATTCTAACATCCCCTTTCATCGCAGGAACAAAATCTGCTTCCGTGTTGGCAATCATAGTTCGCATTTTAAAACACCTGAAAACACAGCCATTCTTTCCCACTCTGTTTTGAACAAATAATGGAAAAGATTTGGTGTCTATATAAATAAGTAGTCCCATTAAAGGCAAAAGCCATGAAAGTATAAGCACCAAAACAAGGCCCGAAAAAAGCAAATCAAAAGCCCTTTTCACGGCTGATTTGAATTGCTTGGAATACTCAACCGATTGCAATTCTAAAAACAAACAATTAAACCCTAAAAAAGATATGATACCTATTTGCCGATTGAGATAACTCTCAGTCATAAAAGCAACAATGATAACACTATTGAATAAAACTAGCAATCTATTGGCTGATGAGAATCCATTTTGAAAAAAAAACAAAAACATTAATAACAGAATGGAAAGCCCGAAGAATCCTGTCTCGACTAACGATTGAATGTATTGGCTGTGACTATTGTAATTGTAGTATCCCTTGTTGGAATATTTTTCGTTCCCTAGGTAAAAATTCTTTTCCACTAACTTTTTGTTTATCTCATCCTGAGCATCTCCCGGACCGACCCCAAAGAAAAGAGAGTAGTTACCGTTTTCTACCACCTCAAGACCGATATTCCATAATTCTTTTCTAAGGGTAAATCCATCAAATTTGGTACCTGGGTGAATCTCATTTCTCAAAGCAAAAAAAGAATTGACATCAATTTCCTTGAACCGGTTAAGGACAGAGTTTTGGTTCGCAAAAAATAGACCGCCAATCAAACAGAAAGAAACTAAAACAACACTCACTTTTCTCTTACTGGTAAATCCCGCATACAACAATATAATGGAAAGAATTAGCACAAACAACTTAGAAGAAAGTAACACAAGTACGAATGACTGAAAGGCTATAGAAATAAATGCAAGTACGGAGGGGTGTTCACGATTACCCTCTATCAATACGAGCAGAGAAACTAAAAATAACAGGGAATAATATATGGCATTGCCCTCAAATACCTGTACAAAATTATGGTAAAAAAATGAGCCTGTTGTTTCTAAATAATTGGAGTCTATAAGTGCATAAGACAAAAGAAACAATCCAAAAAAGGACATGGCAATTGAAAACCAGCGCAGGGCAATTTTTGCGACACTTTTTGGATCGGTAACCGGTAAATTAAACCAGAACAATGGCAGTACCAAAAAACCCAGCTTTTTCTCAATTTCAAATCCAGTCATAGCTCTATTGTCATCAAAAAAAAGATAGAGGAAGTGCAGAAAAAAGAACAGCAATGAAAGAACAACAAAGGTGTTTCTCCACTTGAATGACTTTTCCTTAATCATATAAAACAAAGAAAAACCACAAAACATATAAATAGCCAAAGCATTGTATTCTGAGGGAAACACCAAACTAAATACCACCAAAAAAGACAGAATAGAGCTAACAAAATTTCTATTTAAGCCAATTTTATTCATTGACAATCAGTTTTTTGAGAGAGTTATGAATGGAAGAAAAGCTATAAATAGTTCGAATCTTTTTGAGATTATTTAGGATGGATGAATCTGGAAAAGAATTGTCTTTTGACAAAATAGTCTTTATATCCTCGGGCGAATTAAAATAAAAGGCGTTGTTTTCCAGCACATCTCTATTAAATGGATTGCTGTGAGCGATAATAGAACAACCGCAGGCCATGGCCTCTAGGAGAGAAGGATTGGTACCTCCCACAGAATGTCCATGGAAGTAATAATCAGAAAAATGCCGCAATGAATTCAACTCACTAAAGTTATAATTTGACCCTAAAAATGTAACCTCCTTGCCGTATTTTTGCTTCAAATACTGGCCATGTTTTGTTTCTAAACTACCAATAATGACAAGTCTTTTGAACTTTCCAAGGCTGTGACCCTTGATAACAGTTTCAACATTGTTCTCTGGTTCTAGCCTAGCTATCAATAGATTATAACAACTTTTATTCAACTCATATTTTTCTAATACCGAAGGGTCAAAGTCTTGAATTTCATTGGCTCCATAAGCAATAAAATGTGACTTGACCTGATAAGTATTCAATAAATAATCCTGAATTCCGCGAGAATCCGAAATTAATTCATCACTCTGCCGAACAGCCCACTTTTCTGCTCGTTTCAAAAACTTCTGAACCAAACTGCTGTACTTTGATCGCTTCCATTCCTGTCCGTCCATGTTGGTTATCACTTTGGTATGTTTTGGAAACAAAAACCCCCAAATGGAACTACTTGTATATCCCATTTGAAATAGAATATCAAGCTTTTGTTTTCTTGCGTTTAAAATAGAATTCAGGTCATAGATAAACTGACCTGCCGACCCAATTTTAGGTTCGGGATCAAAACAACTAACTATTTCTACTCCTCTCCATTGTTCTTTTTTATAAGGATGATTACTAGAATTATAAACAACTACTTCCATTCCTTCTTTTACCAAGTATTCGGCAAAATGCATCGCAAATTGCTCAAAACCACCGTATTCATTTGGTATTCCTCTCGTGCCTAGTATTCCAATCCTCATTTGTTATTGCTTATCGATTCGTAACATAGTTTTGTCTTTTTGGCTGCCTCTTTCCAATTGAAATCCTGTAAAATTCTATCTTGTAGCTTTTTAGAATGGGAAGATTCTAAAGCAGTTTCTATAGCGTTCTGGATGGAACTTACAGAGCCAGGATCGCAATAGTTGGCATATTCTCCAAAGTAATCTTGTGTGTCACCATTAGGAGAAACTACAATTTTACATCCTAAATAGGCTGCCTCAAGAGATGACAACCCAGTAGTTTCGAACCAACTTGGAAGAACATGGACAGAGGACGAGGCATAATAGCCAACTAATTCTTCTTGTGAAATACGCGGTATATATTGAACTTTATGAGAAGAAAGGGCTTTGCAAGCTTTTAAATAAGACAAGTGATTGGGTGCAGAATCTCCTATAATAATGAGTGATACGTCTAATTTTTCAACTGCTTTAATTAAGTTTAGTTGATTTTTTCTTGGTTCTATTTGCCCAACACATAGCAATTGATTTCGAACTCTGTTCACCTTTAGTTTCATTTTAAACTTTTCAAAATCTATTCCATTGGGAACTATAAATTCTTCGGTTTTTATCCCATAACATTCATACACTCTCCTCGATTCACTTTGTGAATTGGGTAAAATTGCTGCTGCTCCGGACAAAACGGCTTGAATTGACTTTCTTTGTCCCTTTATCAAAAAAGGCAGGTAGTGTAGTTTTTCTTTTCCCAGAAAATATTTAGCAGTAGTTTTTAGGTATTCAATTCCATCTAGACCAAAAATACGTGTGGCCAATCCCATTGCCGACCACGGTTTAATTGTTTTATAAAAATCATATTGTACAAATATTGTGGACACCACATAAGGAAGGTTGCACTTGCTAGTATGATATAAAATTGCAGCAGGACGAGTCAGGTTAAAGAAATGAATCATATCATATGACTCATAATTCAAAGTCTCTCCATTGTTCCAAATTGTCACATCTACTCCTAGTTTATTTAGTTCCTTGGCGGTATTATTCATTTGGACAGTATCCCCTCCAGGAACCGAAAAAATTGTGGATCTACTTACAAATAGAACTTTCATTTTACAAAATAATTAGAGTTATGAAACTGACTCAATTTTGGAAAAAACACCATAATCCAGAATATGTATTCCATTTCGTTGAATAAATAACTGCCAGTAAACTGATAAACAAACAGACTGACAAAGAGACTAAATTGAAATAAATTCTGATACACTTTGAATCGGATAAAAAGTCCGATTTGAATAAGAATCTTTAGACTGAAACCCACTACACCATAGACAACAAGTGTTTCGGCCATTGAATTGGGTAATCTAGCAACCAGAGGCATATTGGCAAATTTATAGTAATAGATTAAAGCTTCTCTCCCAACAATTTTAAATTGACCTAATCCAATTCCAAATAGTGGATTGTTCTGAATCAAAACATTCCATCCAATTTCCATGGCTTCATAGGTTCTTCCCCTACCCGATGTATCTTCTCCCTCAAATAAATTATTGATCCTGAAAGACAAAGGATTCTCTGGAAAAACTAAAAACAAAACCATAAACCCAAGAAAAGAAAGGGAAATAATCCCTATCAATGAAATTCTAGTTGGTTTGAATTGAAAAAAACGCCAAGAATAAGAGATAAACACAACCAAAATTGATATGAAGATAACAGCCAATACACCTAGTGAAAAGGAAAAAACTAGACTAAAGACAACTGAGAGTAATAATAAAAACGTGTGAATGTTCCAACTCTTAAGAACTTGAAAGAAATAATAGAAAAAAAGAGGTAGCAATAAAAATGAATAATGAGAAGCTTCGAGCTCAAATAACTTGAGCCTTGGAATGGTTTTATATCCAGCAGTGAATGGCTCTAAGTACCAAAATAACGAAACTCCAATATCCAAAGACAAGGAAAGAAGAGCTAACAGAGTAAATACAAAATTGACTTGAGTGAGCTTTTTTATTATGTTATCTATATCACTCGTTTTTTTATAAAAATCAAAAAAAGTGGCCAACACAAGTAATATGCTAAACAAAACAAGTGAAGAAACTAAAAAATCTTTGACAACAACTCCATTAAATAAATGAATCAAAGAATAAACCAACAAAAAATATATAGGAATAAAAAGATGTACGAGCGTTTTTGATTTCACTAAATAGTAGAAAAAAAACGGAGCCAAAACTATTGAAAACTCTAGTCCATAAGGAATTAACCCATTGAAAAAGAAAATGAGCACAATAATTCCGAAAGAAGAATTGAGGATTTTTTTCATTCTATCAGAATTTTAAAGCTTGTTTTTTGTTGCTTGAAATAAACCCAGTACAAACTAAACAAACACAATACAAAACAACTTAGTTTGAATTCCATGGTATCAAAAATTGCGATTCCACTTCCAAAAATAGAGGGTAAAAACAGTAAAGCAAGTTTAAGAATGCTCATTTTCACAGTTTCGAATTTCTTAGAAATAGAGTAATGCAAGACAAACATACCCGGAATAATGGAAACTGCAATTGAAATAACCAAAGCCTGAAGTGAATGATACAAAAACAAACCTGTAAGGATTCCCATAAAATTGATAGTGGTAAAAATAATGACAAGCCTCAATCCCAATTTTTCATGACCCGAAGCGTTTAGAAACAAAATAGGAATATTTGAAAAAATTAAGAAAAACTCAAAGACCGAGAACCATTTTACGTACTCTGCTATTTGAGAATAATTAGTCTCTCCCAACCAGAGGACAAACAAAGATTCCGAAATGAGACAAAACACAGCAAGTAAAAAAATAGATAGAACTACAGAAACATTGCGAGTACGAAGATATAAATCAAAAACAAACTGTTTGTCCTCCTTATTCTTTGCCACTTGTGGAAAAATCCATGATGTCATGGCACCAAAAGCCATGTGAATGTGATTAAAAAGTGTAGCAACAATAGCGTAAAAAGAAAGAGCTGCCAATCCGAATTTATATGAGACCAACAATCTATCTCCTTGATAGACGATGATAATAAAAATACTCTGAACCCATATAAACAGGGAATAACTGATTTCGTGCCTAACAAGGGCTTTATTTAATCTAAAAAAAAATCTATATCCTGGAATAAAACGGAATAAAAGCTGGTAATTTCCAATAATTCCCAACAACGTTACAAGTGCCGAAAATGCCAAAACATAAACAACGTTCTGAGTGTAAATTGCTATAAGGACGTTTCCCAAAACTGTTATCAATTTCAATACAATAGATAGGATTGTGACGTACTTAAAGTCTTCGAAGGCCCTGTAAACACTGTACAGAATTTGTTCTGTTAATTTGCCAAACAGTATAATCATTCCAATAAAAATTGAAACAATTAGCTTAGACTTTACGGATGGATTTTCGATAAACCAATTCCAATAATAAATACCTAAACAAAGAACACTAGCCACCACTAGGCTGGCTAACAAAATGAGTAGAGTAAACGACAAGTTCGTGTTCAGTGTATTCTCTATCTGTTTATTATCCTTATTAGCTATTGCCACAGACACATGTTTGTATGTAGAAAAATTCAATCCTAGATTAAAAGCTTGCATCACAATGACTATGGAATTGACCAACATCCAAACTCCGTAATCTTCGGCTCCAAGTTGAGCTAAAAAGATAGGTATTGACACAAACAATATAGCTGGACCAAGCAAAACTTCAATCAAATTCCAAACGGAATTTTTTAGGTTTCTAGAAGCAAAAATTTCTTTATACTTCATCTTTGGGAGAGTTATACCATTGCAAAAAAGTAACGCTCAAAAGTGAAAGGATTGCAGCTAGAATTGCAAATTTTTTCATCTTTTTCCTGTTTTGCTCAGTTGCCGTAACTGGCTGATATTTGAAATCGCTCAATACCGAAATTGTCTGTTTATCACTCAGTCTATTCTCCAATGATATTTTTTCTTTTTGGCGTTCTTTCGCCAAGTAAAGTAATTCAATACTGCGTGTTGAATCGCCTGAATCAATCGTTTTGATCAGTGAATCAATAACGCGTAAATCCTCAATGACAAATTTTAGGGTAGCTCTGTAATCTTCAATCTCTTTATTTGCAACGACATTATTGGCTGAGTCACTCCACACATAGTTCACCAAAGCCTTTTGAATCAAAGGAATATCTTCTTTATTTTCACAATCCAAATAAACATAAAAAGGAATTCGTTCGAAGGTGAAATCTTGGTGTAGGGGACTATTTACAATATTCTTTGCCTCCAATTTCCTGATGCCACCTGCTACTTCAGTTGGAATCTGTAATACTGTTGCCAAGGTGCTAGTATGTTTGTTCTCAGTGAGTTCTTGGAGATAAAAGAACATATCTCCATAAACTTTTTTGTGCACAAAGTTGAAAGTAAAACTAGCCTTTGACTCAAAATAGCTCTGGGTTTTTCTTGCTTTAAAATAATAGATGGACCCAAATAAACCATACACGACAAGTACAACTTTCCAGTAGTTTTTTAGTCCCAAAAACACTGTATTCCATACCTGAATGAAAAACTCCACCGATTCCCTGGCAAAGATGTCAACAGAAAATTTAGGTGTTTTAAGTTTCATGGGTTCAAGATTATAGGAAGCTCGAAGATAAAAGATATCCATTCAACTTCCTATTGGAAAATGTATGAATCAGCTCAACGGCAATTTTTGATAAGTACAAAAAAAGAGGCAAACAATTGCCTTTTTTTATTCTTTTTAAATCAAAATTACTTTCCAAATTCATCAGTAAAATACTGATAGAAATACGGTATGGTTTCAATTCCTTTCAAGTAGTTAAAAATTCCGTAATGCTCATCCGGTGAGTGGATATCATCCGTAGCCAATCCAAATCCCATCAGTACCGATTTTAGTCCTAATTCTTCCTCAAATAAGGAAGTGATTGGAATACTTCCTCCACTTCGCACGGGAATTGGTTTTACACCAAAAGTTGTTTCCATCGCTTTACTGGCTGCTTGGTAAGCCGAGAAATTTGTAGGAATCAAGAACGGTTCTCCTCCGTGGTGAGGTTTTACCAACACCTGAACAGCATCTGGCGCTATTGATTCAAAATGTTTTTGGAATTTCTGAGTTATTTCTTCTGAGCTTTGGTTAGGCACTAATCTCATCGAAATTTTTGCGTAAGCTTTAGATGGCAACACTGTTTTTGCTCCTTCGCCAATGTATCCTCCCCAAATTCCATTTACATCCAAAGTAGGACGAATGGAAGTTCGCTCGTTGGTTGAAAATCCTTTTTCTCCAAAACCAGACTTTATTTTTAATTCGCTATTGTAATCTTCTTGATTAAATGGAGCACGAGCCATTTCCGCTCTATCTTCTGCACTCACTTCTTCTACATTGTCATAAAAACCAGGAATAGTTATCTGATTGTTTTCGTCAGTTAAAGAAGCAATCATATTACACAATATATTGATTGGATTCCCCACGGCTCCCCCGTACAATCCAGAGTGTAAATCACGATTTGGACCAGTCACTTCTACTTCCAAGTAACTTAAACCTCTCAATCCTACCGAAATAGATGGTGTATCATTCGAAATCATGGATGTATCTGATATCAAAATTGTATCCGCCTTTAGCTTCTCCTTATTGGCTTTTACAAAGACACCTAAATTTTCTGAACCAACCTCTTCTTCTCCCTCAATCATAAACTTAGCATTGCAAGGCAAAGAGTTCGTTTTCATCATGTATTCAAATGCCTTTACATGCATATAAAATTGTCCTTTGTCATCGGCTGCTCCTCTTGCATAAATATATCCGTCCTTAATAACGGGCTCAAATGGTGGACTTGTCCACAAGTCGATTGGGTCGGCAGGTTGTACATCGTAATGTCCGTAGACTAATACGGTTGGTAATGCTGGGTCTATTATTTTTTCTGCATACACGATAGGGTGACCAGCAGTTTCACAAATCTCTGCATTATCCGCTCCAGCATCTATCAATTTTTGCTTTACATGCTCTGCACATTTATTCACCTCCGCTTTGTATGCAGGATCAGCACTTACAGAGGGTATTTTTAGTAAATCCACTAATTCATTTACTAATTGGTCTTTGTTTTGGTTTAGGTAGTCTTTTATTTCTGACATTTATTTATATGATTTAAAGTCTGGCAAAAAAGGAGCGGTCATTCCGCACTTGATGCGGAATCTGTATATGAGTCGCTTCGAAATTTACTCACAGATTCTGTGTCGTAGCACAGAATGACATTATTCTATTTTTGCCTTTATAAAATTTATATTTCTTGTTGTTTAAAATTACCCAAACCAAGAGACAAAGTAAAATCTTAGCGTGTATATTTTCTACAATCGGGTAATAACCGTATTTTTACACCTCAACTAACAAAACATACAATGAAGTCTATCACATTAGGAGAATTTATTATCGAAAATCAAAAAGATTTTCCCTACGCAACAGGAGAATTATCGAGCATATTAAGTTCTATCCGATTGGCTTCAAAAATTGTGCACCACGACATTAACAAAGCAGGTCTTGCTGAGCATATTTTGGGAGCTGTGGGAACAGAAAATATCCAAGGTGAAGAACAACAAAAACTAGATGTATACGCCAACGATGTTTTCATTAATGCTTTAAAAAACAGAGGTGTAATTTGTGGAATTGCCTCTGAAGAGGACGATGACTTTGTAGCTTTTGAAGGAGAATCCCAAAACGGAAACTATGTTGTGGCAATGGATCCTTTGGACGGTTCTTCTAATATTGATGTGAATGTATCGGTGGGAACAATTTTTTCGGTATATCGAAGAATTTCTCCAGTAGGAGAACCTGTGGTTTTAGAAGATTTTTTACAGCCAGGAACTCGACAAGTTGCAGCCGGGTATGTATTATATGGCTCTTCCACCATGTTAATTTATACGACTGGAAATGGAACAAATGGGTTTACTTACGATTCTTCACTAGGTGTATTTTACTTATCTCATCCTGAAATGCAAACAAATAAAAACGGGAAAATATTTTCGATGAATGAAGGAAATTACAACAAAACCTCTCAAGGGTTAAGAAATTATATTGATTATACCAAAGAAATTGATAAAACAACAAAAAGACCTTACACAGCTAGATATATCGGCTCATTGGTAGCCGATTTTCACCGAAACTTACTAAAGGGTGGTGTTTACGTGTATCCTTCAACTACCACTTCTCCTAACGGGAAATTAAGGTTGTTATATGAATGTAATCCTCTAGCCTTTGTTATTGAACAAGCTGGCGGAAAAGCTACGGATGGGAAAAACCGAATCATGGAATTAAAACCAACAGAATTACATCAAAGAGTTCCGTTTGTCGTGGGTTCTTGTAATATGGTGGATACCATTCATGAGTTTTTGGGAGAGTAAAATTCACTTATTTTGGAATAATTCCATGCCATTGAGATTCTCGGAAAAAGTAAACTTAACACATTCGGGCATTGCTTGGCAACTTTGATAGTTTCATTTCATCAATACCCCCAATCATCATTTCTAAAGCTATAAAAATTGATCCCAAATTTAATTCTCGGATCTATTTTATTGAGATTAGAAACACCATCAACGGCATATACACCTAACCTAAATCTTGTCCTGGATATCCTAAAAGATCTTTCAATACCTGCAAAAGCCTCAGCATACCGATAATCGTATTGAGGCACCATAAGTCCACTTGCCCCAATCACAGTGTGTATTCCGAGTTTTTTTATAAGTGGGACAAAATTGATGATTGCTCCATTGAAATGGTGAATATAATTCAGTTTGAGGTAACTATCTGTCACATTGAGTGCAGTGTCTTGTAATTGCATAGAAGTAAGGAAAGAGGCAAAAAACCATCGATCACTTTGTCCAAAAATTTTATTGTCCTCTCGCTTCAAGTTCTCTCTATTGAGAAATTTTCCGGCTTCAAATCGATAGGAGGAAGTCCCCAATGTTCGGACATTAAACGTGTGTAAAATGGAGAAATTAACATAATCGTAGTTGATTGCGCTCCCAAACAAACCTGGAACCCCTTTTTCGTACCCAACAGAAAACTCCGGCCATTTACTTCCCAATACTACCTTTCTTTTAGGCTCCATCATATATTTTTGATACGGAGTAAACGAAAATCCAATTCCAATCCTAGAAGATTTGTACCCATCAAAATCAGCGGCTACATTGGGTTGGCCAGGAAATAAAGAATCGAAAATTGGGGTAAAATTATAGTTTGCAATGGAATTTCGATCATCATAACTGTAGTACAAAGAAGAATAAAACCCATTGAATAATTCTCTGGATGTTCTCGCTGCCAGGTAGCCTGTTTCTATCCAGTTACTTCGCTGAAATTTGTTAAACAAAGCATCATCAAACACCAACAAATCGAACCGTTTTCCTACGTACATATCGATTCTACCCAAATGCATCGGGTCATACTTTAATCCTACTCTAAAATTACCTTTAATGTCTCTATTTGAGAGTCCCATGCTAATAACACCGGACGCATTAAACGTTCTCTCGTTTTCAAATCTTTTGAAATAGGAAGCGCTCGGGCCAACCCGAAAAGGATTTATGGGATCAAAATTCAGGAGTAACTCCGGCAATGAACCAAAATTCCAAGATTGTTTTTTGGCTCTATTTCTAAAACCGACTCCATTCCATACCACATCCAAAAATGTAACTTTATTGTACACAGAATCCACAGAATCTAGGTAGGCAGGGGAATTCACAAAATCGTGAATACTGTCTTTTACAAACTGAAACCGTTGTTCCTCTATTGTGAGAGGTTCGGGTCTTATTTTATCCCAATAGCTCGAGTCTCTTTCGTAGGCTTCTGCCGTTGTTACGCCTACTTCATTTCCGAAATATTTTTTGGGAAACGCTACATTCAATTGATAATTGGAATACACGACTGTTGTATTTCCTGTAAATTCTTTCCTTCCACTTTTCTCGGTGTAATCAAATACTTGTTTTTTCAAAAGAAGAACCGAATCTTCATTAAAAAAGTAATCTTGCTTCACCGTAAAATCTGTGTATTTCAGCAAGCCTCCTTTGTGTAAGAACAAATCCACTTTATCTAAATTAAAAGTGTTATCTCTTATCCAAATGTGTCCTTCCCAAGTCGCATTTCCTTTTTTCCGGGGAGTAACTTCAATTTTCCAAACCATTACACCCTCATCAAAAGTGGTTTCCACTAACCTAAATTTGTAGGTCAATACCGAGAGAGAGTTTAAAGGCGACACAAGAGGAACTTCATTCAGCTTAAAAAGACTCATTAAATTATCGTAAAAATTAAATTCACTTTGAATTGTATTTTTATAAAATAATCCAAAAGTACTGCCATATTCCTTGTAAGCGCTACGTATCTCCTTTACAAAATCTGGGTATTGGTAATGTCGTTCTAGCTTCACCTCCATCATATTGATGCTGTTGGCAAATCGATTTAATTCTCTTTTTTCTTTATTGAAAGCCTCCTCTAACAGTTCTTCATCTGCCTTTTCTTTGGCTGCCTCTTGCGCTTTTTTTTGTCTCTTTCGTACTCGTTCTTTTTTTTCTCTTTTTTTCTTTTCTTTCTCACTTATCAACTCTTTTGCCTTGATGTAAACATCCGTTTTACTCGACTGAATTTGAGTATTCCATTTGGCTTTATTATCAATCGCATTGGCAATAATGCCGTAGGCAGGATCTCGCCCTTTTCCTTTTATTTGAACTTCTTTAAGTTTCTGAACATCTGTTTTTAACCAAATGTTTTTAACGACCTCTCCGTTGTCCTCAACAGATACCGAAAACTCTTGCATCTCAAAACCTATGGCAGTTACCACAATGGTGTAAATTCCCTGATTAGTAAACTGGTAAGTGTAACGACCGTTAGCATCTGTTGAAGTCCCCAAAGCATTGGACTTTATGTATAAATTAGCGAAAGGTACGGGCGCATTATTCTCATCCAATACAAAACCCGACATTGATTGAGACATCAATGCAGAGCTAAAACAAAGCACAAAAATTAAGGCAAGAAGTCTGCTCATTGTATTTTCTCTTTTTTTTTAATCTTGGGGATTTTATGAATCAATACTAATGTAAGGCAAAAAAAATAACCCTTGAACAAATAATTGTTAAAGGGTTTTAAACTATGTTAAAAGGGATACCTTTCCTAAACTTTGTTAGACACCCAAGGGATTTCTTCGGCATTCAAATCCTGCGTAAATTTACGACTCAAAACAAATAAATAATCGGAAAGACGATTGAGATATTTAGTAATAATTGGGTTCACTTGACTTTCGTTGGAAAGATGAACCGAAATCCTTTCAGCTCTTCGACAAACACACCTCGCAATGTGGCAGTAGCTGACTGTGGTATGACCCCCTGGCAACACAAAAAATTTCATGTCAGGCAATTCCTCATTCATTTCGTCTATGTTTTGCTCTAGCTCCACAATCATTTCCTCCGAAATTGATGGCAATTTTACTTTGTCTTTCCCGGGTTCTTTGGCCAAATGAGAACCTATAACAAAAAGGTTGTTCTGTATTTGAATCAAAAACTCTTTCGTTTCTTTTTCTAGGTCTTGATCTCGAATCAATCCCAAATGTGAATTTAATTCGTCTACTGTTCCATATGCTTCTATTCGCAAATGATATTTAGGTACTCTTGCTCCTCCTAGCAAAGATGTTTCCCCTTTGTCGCCTGTTTTTGTGTAAATCTTCATGACACAAAAATACATAAAAAAAGCTCCTAATTCTTCAGGAGCTTTTGCATGTTTTTATTTGGTATCGATTATCCCAAAAACGGATATCTATAATCAGTTGGAGTAACAAAAGTCTCTTTTGTTGTTCTTGGCGAAACCCATCTTAACATATTCAAAATAGAGCCCGCTTTGTCGTTCGTTCCAGAACCTCTTGCTCCACCAAACGGCTGTTGCCCTACAACTGCACCTGTTGGCTTATCATTGATGTAGAAATTCCCTGCTGCATTTTTTAATTTTTCGGCTGCTAACTCAATCATGTATCTATCTTGCGAAAAGATAGAACCTGTTAATGCGTATTCAGACGTGGCATCCACCAATTCTAAAGTTTCTTCAAACTTATTTTCATCATAAACATAGATAGTAACAACTGGCCCAAAGATTTCTTCGCACATTGTTCTGAATTTTGCACTTTTAGTAACTACAACAGTTGGCTCAATAAAGTACCCTTTAGATTTGTCGTAATTTCCTCCTGCAACAACTTCCGCATCATCTTGCTCTTTGATGTAATCAATGTAACCAGCAATTTTATCAAAGGCATTCTCATCAATGACAGCTGTAATAAAGTTTCCAAAATCTTCTGGAGACCCCATTTTCATGGAAGCCACATCTTCTTTCACATACCCAATTACTTCATCAGCCATGTTGGATGGCAAGTAAACTCTTGATGCTGCAGAACATTTTTGTCCTTGGAACTCAAAAGCTCCTCTTGAAATTCCAGTAGCAACTTGCTTAGGATTTGCCGATTTGTGAGCTACTATAAAATCTTTTCCTCCCGTTTCACCTACAATTTTTGGGTAAGTTCTGTAAGAAGCAATGTTCTCTCCTATTGTTTTCCATAAATGTCTGAATACTCCGGTGGAACCTGTAAAGTGCAATCCTGCAAAATCTTTGTGGTTGAACACCACTTCTCCAGCTTCAGGTCCATCCACCATTACCATATTAATCACACCGTCTGGCAATCCTGCTTCTTTGAATAATTCCATGATTACTTGCGCAGAATAAATTTGAGATTCAGCCGGTTTCCATACCACTACATTTCCTAACATGGCAGGTGCCGCACATAAATTGGCTGCAATTGCAGTAAAATTGAACGGAGTGATTGCAAATACAAATCCTTCAAGTGGTCTGTATTCCAATCTATTCCACAACCCTGGATTAGAATCTGGCTGAATTTCCATTATCTCTTGCATGTAAGCCACGTTCATTCTCAAGAAATCAATTAACTCACACACAGAATCAATCTCAGATTGGAAGCAATTCTTTGATTGAGCCAGCATAGTTGCCGCATTCATTTTTGCTCTGTAAGGTCCAGCCAATAAATCTGCTGCCTTCAAAAATATAGCAGCTCTACTGTGCCACGACATGTTTTCCCAATCGCTTTTTGCGGCCAACGCTGCTTCAATTGCATCTTCTACATGTTTTTTAGTCCCATAGCTGTATGTTCCCAAACTGTGCTTGTGATCATGCGGTGGTGACATTGTAAATTTCTTATCTGTATGAATTTCTTCACTTCCTATGTAAAGAGGCACTTCCACTTTACTATTATACATTTCCTTGTATTTGGCCTGAAGCTCAGCTCTTTCTGGTGAACCTGGCTCATACCCCCATACATCTTCGTTTCCTTGAAACGGTACGTTATAAAATCCTTTTGACATTTTAACTGTTTTTGTTCGTTATAAATTCTTTCTAAAATTAAGGATAAGTGAACGGAAAAAAAAGCCTATGACATTTTATATTATACGAGAAAAAAATAAGTCAACACTCCTTTTATTCTGTTCTAAGTTGTATAATTTTCCTGTTATTTTTTTCTTAAAATCAAATTCTGACGCGCCATTTATTTGGAAGATTGGAAATGTTTTACATATATTTACGTTCGACAAAATACAAATCTAATTCACACGCCTATACCAAAAGACTACTTAAACACACATTATTAACCCAAGTAATAAAACAAGTAGTATTATGGGAATTAACAGAAAGAGCTCTGATCAAGAGCTAATTAGAAGTTATTTAGAAGGAAAGGATTTTGCGTTTGAAATCCTACTATCTCGATACAAAGACAGAATTTTTAGTTATTTAATCTCATTGGTTAAAAACAAAAAAATAGCAGAAGACATTTTTCAAGATGCCTTTTTCAAAATCATTAACACCTTACAAAAAGGAAAGTACAACGAAGAAGGTAAGTTTCTTCCTTGGGCAATGCGAATTGCACACAATTTAGCAATCGATCATTTCAGAAAGGTAAAAAAAATGCCTACCATTAGCCAAAATCCCTCAAAAAATGAAGAGGATGATTTTGATATTTTCTCTATCCTCAACATGCACGAAGCAAGTATTGAAGATGAGATGATTGAAGAACAAATTCACAAAGATGTAAGAAAAGTAATCGACTATCTGCCAAAGGAACAGAAGGAAATTATCTATCTACGTCACTTTAAAGAAATGAGTTTTAAAGACATTGCCGAAGCCAAAGACATTAGTATTAACACTGCGTTGGGAAGAATGAGGTATGCGCTCATTAATTTGAGAAAGATTATTGAGAACAACAAAGTGAATTTGACCATTTATTAGAGTTTAAAACGGCTCAAAAATCCAATCCTAACAGGTTTTAAAACCTGTTAGGATTTTTGTATCATAGAAAACAACAAAGTGAATAAGACAATTTATTAGAGTAGAGCTAACTCTAAATGACTATTCTTATGAATTAAATATGACGGCTCAAAAATCCAAACCTAACAGGTTTTTGAAAACCTGTTAGGTTTTTTGTATCATGCCGCCCTATTTTTATTACTTTTACGCATGGAATTTGAAGGAAGATGCATCATATTTTCGGCTCCATCGGGAGCAGGAAAAACAACAATTGTTCATCATTTACTCTCCGAAATGAATGAGCTCGAATTCTCTATTTCTGCCGCAAGTAGAAATAAAAGAGAAGGAGAAGTAAACGGAAAAGATTATTATTTTTTGAGTGTAGACGAATTCAAGTCTGCTATTAAAAACGAAAATTTTGTGGAGTGGGAAGAGGTATACGAAAACAATTTTTACGGCACACTAAAATCTGAAATGAAAAGAATTTGGGACAAAGAAAAACATGTTATTTTTGACGTAGATGTACTCGGAGGAATTAAACTCAAGTCTATTTTCGGTGATAAAGCTTTGTCAATTTTTGTTCAACCTCCTTCTATCCAAGAGCTTGAAAATAGATTGAAAAATAGAGGGACTGAAACCGAAGAAAGCATAGAACGAAGAGTTGGGAAGGCCAACGAAGAAATGAAATCAGCTGAAAAATTTGATTACATTTTGGTAAATGACCATCTTGACAAAGCAAAAAAGGAAGCTATTTTAGCTGTTCAAACGTTTTTGAAAAACCCCTCGTAAATGAAAAAGATAGGTTTATTTTTTGGCTCCTTCAATCCTATCCACATTGGACATTTGGTCATTGCTAACCACATTGCAGATTCCGACTTGATAGATGAAGTGTGGTTTATCGTTTCCCCCCAAAACCCATTTAAAAAGAAAAACACCTTGCTCGAAGATTATCACCGATTAGCTCTTGTAAATGAAGCTATTGAAGATAATGACAAATTAAAAGCAAGCAACATTGAATTTTCATTACCAAAACCCTCTTACACGATAGACACTTTGGTTTATTTAACTGAGAAATATCCTCAGTATAATTTTTCGATAATTATGGGAGAAGACAATATAAAATCCTTTCATAAATGGAAAAATTACGAGGTAATTCTAAAAAACCATGCCGTAATTGTATACCCTAGATTAGGAGTTGATGAAGAAAAAAAAACAAATTCAGAGATCTTATCTCATAAGAATGTCACTCTACTTCAAGACATTCCAGTAATGAATATTTCAGCGAGTTTCATCCGAAAACAAATAAAAAAAGGGAAAAGTGTAGCTTATTTGTTAACCAACAAGGTAGCCAAGTATGTAGACGAAATGAACTTTTATCGGTAAAGTTTCTATTAATCATTCTTCCTTGTCATTCCCTTAAAACAGGAAATCTTATTCATCCGTTTTTATGTTGAATAAAAACCCAAAACAGGACTCACAGGCTTTGTTCATTCTTTCCATTCTCCACTTCAAAAAAAACTAAGTTCTTACGATTATAATCAACCTCTTTAATCATGCATAAAGTTAAAAATGTAGGATCCTATGTATTGCCAACCTTTTACTTTTAAGAAAAAACAATCTATTTCAGCATAAAGGATATGACGAACAAACAGACTAAAAACGCAACATTCTATACCAACTTCCCTTCAATCTCTTTGATCATAGATTCAAAGAAAAGCCTTCCGTCTGTATTTCCTAACTCATCGTCAGCAGCTCTTTCTGGGTGAGGCATCATACCAAATACTGTTCTTTGTTTGTTGGTAACTCCAGCTATATTCTCTACCGATCCATTCGGATTATTTTCAGAATCAATGGTTCCGTTCTCGTCACAATATCTGAATAATACTTGGTCATTATCGTTCAACTCTTTAATTGTTTCTGCTGAGGCAAAGTACCTTCCTTCTCCGTGAGCGATTGGGATTTTATATCCTTTTCCTTTGGTTAAATTTGCTGTTATGGCGGTATTATTTGTCTGTGGAGCGATGTGTATATTCTTACAAATAAATCGCTGAGAATCATTATGCAAAAGTGCCCCCGGCAATAAACCTGACTCGCACAGAATTTGAAATCCATTACACACACCAATAGCATAACCTCCTTGGTTACAATGCTCAATTACTTTTTCCATTATTGGAGAAAAACGTGCAATTGCACCCGAACGCAAATAATCTCCGTAAGAAAATCCTCCTGGTACAACGACCACATCTACATTTTGCAAATCAGTATCCTTGTGCCACAGGTTCACCACTTCTTGTTTCATAATGTTTTGTAGAACATAAATCATGTCTTCGTCACAATTGGACCCTGGGAAAGTGATAACACCGAATTTCATAGCTTGCTGTGTTTAGTTAATTTTGTTTACAAAAGTAATAAAAAATTGTAGCAAATAAGCCTTGATTGCTTACAAAGAAAAGCACCAAAATTATCTCAATAAGAAGGTAAGACCTATTACTAACAAGAAAGCGAGTTCTTTCCATTTGGAATTTGATTCTGAGAAGAAAAAACTAAGAAAAATTGACAACGGCAAAGTAAACAGAAAAAGAATATAGTGCTGAGGCTGCAAAAATATACTAAATACGCTGATCGCTAGTGATACTAGGAGATAAACAAATAGATTATTCACTAATAACAATACGCCAATATCTGTTCCTGAACGCTTATTCGCAGCCAATTGAAAACCAACTAATGCAAATAAAAAAGCTACCACTATGAATACTGCAAACTTCCAAGAAATGTCGGGTGAATTAAACTCGAACTCTAACAAAGAACCAATCAGCTCAAAGTTATCGGTGAGAATGGACAAGGAAAGAACGAGTAGGATAGGAATGGAAAATCCAGTTAATATTAACATTAGTTCGGAAATCCCTACTCTCCTTGTTGTGCTAAGATTGTGGATTAACAACAACAAAAACAGTGCGAAAAACACATTGTGAAAGCATAAAACCCCAATGATAAAGGCGGAATTAAATACGTGATTTTTACTTTCCTTGCTGCTAATAAAGGTGAGCAAGTAATAAACAAAGACAATGAGCAGGAAGGAAACTACATCGTACACCAAAAAACTTGAGTTAGACAATTCTACCGAAAAAAAGAGTATGTAAAACCACAAAAATAAATTGTTGGGTTCATAACTAAATAGAAATTTATTCACTCTTTGATTTAGAAAAAATGCACTAATCAAAGTAGCAAAAAAAGAAATAATGATAGCTACTTTTTTTGAAAGCTGATAAGATTCGCTGGCAAAATCAATGAAAACAAGTGCATCAGGATGGGTTGTAAAAAAAGCAAATCCCCAAAAACCGATGGCTGTCAGAATAATGATTAAATAACTAAGAAGCGTGTTTTTGAAAATAGATGTAATCATAATTAAAATAAAAAATGCCCAAAGTTGTTTGAAGTAATCAGGTAAAGTTATTTATATTTGTGGACAACAAAGAAAAAATTACACGTATGAATTGGTTAGTAGACTTATTAGAAGGATTGTTTCAAGCCACTTTTGGAATCTTAAAAGTTGCCGAAAATGGACCTTGGATTGTTTTTTGGTCATTGATTGTTTTTGGTCTAATCTATTGGTTAAGATGCCAACAGAAATACAACAAGCAAGCTGACGCTGATCCAAATCAACTGAAGTAAGCATCAATCCAAATCGAACCCGATATCGGTTCGGTAATACATTTTATCGAAATTTATTTTAGACAAAGAAGCGTACGATTTTTCGAGCGCTTCTTTTTTTGTGCCTCCAAATGAACTCATCGCAATTACTCTCCCTCCACTCGTGATTACTTTTCCCTCGGCCGATTTTGTTCCTGCATGAAACGGAATGCTATCTGTAATTAAATCCAATCCCGTGATTTCTTTAGATTTTTCGTAACTTTCAGGATAACCTCCCGATACTGCCATGACTGTACACACTGATTTTTCAGAAACCTTGAACTCAATCTGATCCAAAGTCTTCGTTCCAACTGCTTGAAACACTTCAACTAAATCGGACTCAATTCTTGGAATTACAACTTCCGTTTCAGGATCTCCCATTCGCACATTGTATTCAATAACAAAAGGATCATCGCCCACTTTCATGAGTCCAATAAATAAGAAACCAACGAATTCAATCTTGTCTTTCTTTAAACCTTCAACCGAAGGCTTTACAATTCTCTCTTCCACTTTTTTCAAAAAAGCATCATCGGCAAATGGCACTGGAGACACAGCTCCCATTCCTCCCGTATTCAACCCTTTGTCGCCCTCACCAATTCTTTTATAATCCTTAGCCGTTGGCAATACTTTGTAGTTTGTTCCATCCGTCAAGACAAAAACGGACAATTCAATTCCGTCCAAAAACTCCTCAATTACCACTTCCTTGCTTGCTGCTCCAAATTTGGAGTTCGCTAGCATTTCTGTCAACTCAATTTTTGCATCCGCTAAGTTATCTGGGATTACTACTCCTTTTCCGGCTGCTAGTCCATCAGCTTTCAGCACAAAAGGAGGAGATAAAGTTTCCAAAAATGACAATCCATCGGCCAAAGTTTCTGGCGTAAATGCTTGGTATTTTGCCGTAGGAATGTTATGCTTTTGCATAAACTCCTTCGAAAACTTTTTACTTCCTTCTAACTGAGCTCCCATTTTTTTTGGTCCTATAACATGAATATTTTTTGTACCTGAATTGGCCTCAAAAAAATCATGAATACCCTCTACTAGAGGCACTTCGGGGCCTACTACTAGAATTTCGATGCTATTTTGAATACAAAACTCTGCTACACCGTCAAAGTCGGAGACAGAAAGATCAATGTTTTTTCCCACCTGTGAGGTTCCAGCATTTCCGGGTGCAATAAATAAATTGGAAAGAAGTGGACTTTGTGCGATTTTCCATGACAGAGCGTGTTCTCTTCCTCCTGAGCCTAAGATTAAAATATTCATGTGGGATTTTTTTACAAAATTATCATTTATTATTAAATTAATTCTATTATTAGTTGCTTTTGACTACAAAAAAATTACTTTTGCGTAATATTAGAAATTTAAAAACTGAAAATTATGTATTGGACGTTAGAACTAGCATCATATTTAGAAGATGCGCCATGGCCAGCTACGAAAGAGGAGTTAATCGATTACTCGATGCGAAGAGCTGCTCCACTAGAGGTGGTAGAAAACCTTCAAAGCATTGAAGAGGAAGGTGAAATCTACGAGTCTATCGAAGATATTTGGCCAGATTATCCTACCAAGGATGATTTCTTCTTTAATGAAGATGAGTATTAAAAACACGTAAACTTAATTGTTACAGAACCCGATTCGACTTTGTTGAATCGGGTTTTTTGTTTTAAATTTCTTTTGTCCTTCTCTATTTTTGTTAATTAGAGTAATCCTTGAAGTTATTGTACTCTCCCTTACCCTTTTCTCGGGTAATGCCGTTTTAACTTAGTTCTTGTTTAGCGATAGCGTAACTAGGACCGATTATTATAGTGGCTTTTGATACCTGGGTAACGTGATAAAACGCGTAAAAAATACTCCGCGAGATTCTGAATCAAGTTCAGAATGACAGATGAAGAGAGAATGAAAAAATTAAACAAAAAAAAGCCCGTCCCGATTTCTCGGGACGGGCTTTAACTTAATGAGTCTTTTTATTACACCACTCCTTGTGCCATCATAGCATCCGCTACTTTCACAAATCCAGCAATATTTGCTCCTTTCACGTAATCTGTGTGCCCGTCTTTTGTTCCGTATTCAACACAAGATGCATGAATATCTTGCATTATTTGTAATAATTTAGCGTCCACTTCTTCTCTTGTCCAATTGAATCTCATTGAGTTCTGAGACATTTCGAGACCCGAAGTGGCAACACCTCCGGCATTTGATGCTTTTCCTGGTGCAAACAAAATCTTAGCTTCTTCGAATGCCGCGACACCTTCTGGTGTAGTTGGCATATTTGCCCCTTCGGCTACACAAATTACTCCGTTTGCAACTAATAATTTAGCCTCTTCTCCGTTCAATTCATTTTGAGTGGCACATGGCAAAGCAATATCTACTTTCGTTCCCCAAGGTCTTTTTCCTTCGTGGAACTCGGCTCCAAATTTGTCCGTGTATTCCTTAATCCTTCCTCTCCTTACATTCTTAAGATCCATGATAAACGCCAATTTTTCAGCATCAATACCCTTTGCATCATAAATGTATCCAGAAGAATCTGACATGGTTACAACCTTCGCTCCAAGCTGAGTTGCTTTTTCACAGGCATATTGCGCTACGTTTCCAGATCCAGAAATTGCTACTGTTTTTCCTTCAAAAGAATTGTTATTTGCTTTCAACATTTCTTGTGCAAAATAGACACATCCATACCCTGTCGCTTCTGGACGAATTAAACTTCCTCCCCATTCCTTACCTTTTCCGGTAAGTACTCCCGTGAATTCGTTTCTTAATCTCTTGTATTGACCAAACATGTAACCAATCTCTCTTCCTCCTACTCCAATATCTCCTGCTGGCACGTCTGTATTTGGCCCAATGTGACGAGCTAATTCAGACATAAAGCTTTGACAAAACTTCATTACTTCATTGTCTGATTTTCCTTTTGGATCAAAATCAGAACCCCCTTTTCCACCGCCCATAGGCAGAGTTGTTAGGCTGTTTTTAAAGACTTGCTCAAAAGCTAAAAACTTCAAAATACTCAAGTTTACCGTAGGGTGAAAACGCAAACCTCCTTTGTATGGCCCAATGGCACTGTTCATTTCAATTCTGTAAGCTCTATTAATTTGAACTTCTCCCTTGTCGTCTAACCAAGGAACTCGAAACATGATGACACGTTCAGGGTTTACCATTCTTTCCAGAATCTTTGCTTTCTTGTATTTTGGATTCTCTTCAATATAAGGAATTACTGTTTCTGCAACTTCCAATACTGCCTGTAAAAATTCAGGCTCTGCTGGAATAATACCCTTTACATAATTCATAAACTCATCAATTTGAGCTTGGTAATTAGATGCTGACATTCACTTTTAAATTTTAATTTATCTTACAAAAAAAGGTAAAAGAATTCATATTTTTTAGGTTTTTAGCCTTTTTTTTCCATTCAAAATTGTTTTTTGTTTACTCCGAATATTAAGAGTAATTTTACGTCCTATTTTTTTTACTAATTAAGCTCATTGATTTGATCTCTTTTCTGAACTCTATCGAACTTCAAAATCAGGTAATTAAAAACGATTCGTCCATTGAATTTTATGTTTTAATCGCTGTTTCCTTTGTGCTTATTTACCTCAAAACAACTAAAAATTCATTTTTCAAAAACTTGCTGTCTACAGTTTTTTCAGATTCCGCCCATTTTGATTCTCTATTACAGACAGGAATTACGAGCTTTGGGAGCGTATTGTTGCAAATAAGTTTTGTTGTACTTGCTGGAGTTGGCATGAGCCAACTGGTCTCTCCAGCCTATATCTTTTCCCCATCCTCAGTGGGCGCAGGGATTCTCTCTGTTCTCGCTCTGTATATTTTTCAACTAATAGCCCTGTTTGTTTTTACCTTAATAAATTTTGCAGGAGACACCGACTTTCTCAGAAAAAGACTCGCATACAACGAATTCAATTCGCTCCTTCTATTTGTTGGACTTATTGCAGTTTGTTACTTTCCTTTTTCAACTTTTTATGTAAACGCGACTCTTTTTTGTCTTGTTTGGTTAGTGAATATGGTGGGAAGCAGTGCATATTTACTAGGTAATATTTCCATTTTTCACATAATTTTGTACCTTTGCATCCTAGAACTAATACCTGTATTATTTTTAATCAAGTACTTATAATTAACGAGATATGAGTGTAGCTAAAACGGACACCAAGATTAAAAGCATTTTGATTTCTCAACCGAAACCGGAAGAGGGACAAAAATCGGCTTATTACGATTTGGCTGATGAAAGAAAAATAACTGTTGATTTTAGACACTTTATTCATGTAGAGGGGATTCCCGGACAAGAATTCAGACAAAGCAGAGTGGAATTAAAAGACCACACAGCTATTATTCTTACAAGCAAAAGTGCCGTTGATCATTACTTCAGAATGGCTGAAGAAATGAGATTTGATGTGCCAGATTCTATGAAATATTTTTGCACGAACGAAAGTATTGCAAAATATCTTCAAAAATATATCGTGTACAGAAAAAGAAAAATTTCTTTTGGAAAAGCTATTTTCAATGATTTAATGCCATTGATTTTGAAGAATAAATCGGAGAAATTCCTACTTCCTCTTTCGGCTCAGCACAACGGCAGTATTTCTGTTATATTGAAGAACAATGACATCAATTTTTCGGAAGCAATTATGTACAAAACTGTGATTTCAGATTTATCTGATTTGGCAGACGTAAATTACGACATGCTTGTTTTTTTTAGTCCTTCTGGTATTGAATCTCTCTACCACAACTTTCCGGATTTTAAACAAAACAAAACGAGGATTGCGGTTTGGGGACAATCAACTGCAGATGCTGTTCTTAAGAAGGACCTAAGAATCGATGTGCAAGCGCCTATGCCCAAAGTGCCTTCGATGAAAAAGGCCATAGAAAACTACATGGACGGAAAAACAGAGTAAATTTTCTGTAAAACTTCTTGGCATAAATTGTTGCCACATTCCATCACACGAAATTCAATAAGATGAAACACACATTTTGTAAAGAAGAACGACTTTGCAGCAAAATTCTTATTGATTCACTTTTTGAAGGTAAAGACAATATAAAGTTTACCCAATATCCATGGATGGTGATTGCGAAGAAAACAGAACTCAACTCGAAGTACCCAGCTCAAGTGATGTTTAGCGTAAGCAAAAGAAAAGTGAAGCTTGCCGTAAACAGAAACAAAGTAAAACGCAGAGCAAAAGAAGCTTATCGACTTCATAAAGACATCCTCTACAAATCTCTCGAAAAACAGAACAAACAATTGGTTTTGTGCTTCATCTATCTTGAAAAGAAACCCCTTCCGTATTCTCTTACAGAAGAGAAAATAATTGTACTTTTAAGTCGTTTAACCAAAGAATAATGAAATCGATATTGTCTTTTCCTTTTATCCTATTAGTAAGAGCTTATCAATACCTTATTTCTCCGCTTTTGCCAACTACTTGCAGGTATACACCAAGCTGCTCGAGTTACACCATTGAGGCTCTAAAAAAATATGGTCCATTAAAGGGAGGTTGGCTAGGCGCAAAAAGAATATTAAGTTGCCATCCCTGGGGCGGTCACGGTCATGATCCCGTTCCATAAACAAATTGAACTATGAAAAAAACCTTACTGCTACTTTTATTTGTCCCTTACCTTGTTTCTGGCTGGGCACAAGAAAATACTGCAACCGATGAGTATTTTGAGATTTCTAAAAACCTTACCATTTTTAGCGAAGTCTACAAAAACATCAACCTCAATTTTGTAGATGAAACCAACCCTGGAGAATTAATGAAAACAGGAATTGATGCCATGTTGCGTTCGCTCGATCCTTACACCAACTATATACCCGAGTCCAATATTGAAGATTACCGAATGATGCAAAGCGGCCAATATGGTGGAATTGGATCCTTAATCCAGCAAAGAGAGGATTACATTCTTATTACAAATCCTTATCAACATTTTCCTGCCCAAAAAGCAGGACTTGCAGCGGGAGACAAAATCATTGAGATTGACGGAAATTCAGTAAAAGGAAAGTCTGCCTCGGAGGTGAGTGATTTGCTAAAAGGAGCGAAAGATACCGAAGTAACATTAAAGATTGAAAGACCCAACGGATCGCAACCTCTAAATGTTTCTGTCACGCGAGAGATTATAAAAATGCCTACTGTTCCTTTTTTCAAAATGGTGGATGACAAAATTGGTTACATAAAACTTTCGCAGTTCTTGGGAACGTCAAGCTCGGAAGTAGCAGCTGCTCTAAAAACATTAAAAGACTCCAACAACATGGAAGGATTAATCCTTGATTTGAGAGGAAACCCAGGCGGTCTTTTAGGTGAAGCTGTAAATATTGTAAATCTATTTGTGCCACAAGGAACCTTAGTTGTAGAAACAAAAGGACGAGACAGGCAGAATAATTTAAAATATTTTGCAAGAAACAAGCCAATGGACACCAAAATTCCACTGGTTGTTTTAATTGATGAGGGATCTGCGTCCGCTTCCGAAATTGTATCAGGCACATTACAAGATTTGGACAGAGCAGTTGTTGTGGGAAATCAGTCCTTTGGAAAAGGATTGGTTCAGCAGACCAAAAACATGGAGTACAATTCTATCATTAAAATCACGATAGCCAAATATTACACACCAAGTGGGCGATGCATCCAAAAACTAGATTACAGCGACAGAAATGCATCTGGAAAAGGAAAAAACATCTCAGATTCCCTCGTTCACAATTTCCAAACATCCAATGGTAGACCCGTGACAGACGGACGAGGTATCTTGCCAGACTTAGAAGTGAAAACCCGTTCTTATTCACCTATTTCTGGGGCATTAATGAGAGAAAATATCGTGTTTGACTTTGCTACACATTACTTCTATTCTCACCCAAGTATTGCTCCTGCAAAGCAATTTAAACTGACCAAAAATGACTATGATGAGTTCATTGAGTTTGCATATTCTCAAGAATTTGAATACACCACTGGATCGGAAAAATTTCTAGAAAAACTGAAAGAAATTGCTGAAAGCGAACAATATTTTGAATCTTCGAAAGAAGAATACGAGGCTCTCAAAGAAAAGCTATCTCCCAATAAGGAGCGAGACTTAAAAAAATTTAAAAGTGAAATACTAGAATTGATAGAAAGTGAAATTGTTGGCAGATACTATTACCAAGATGGACAAATGGAATATGAATTGAACAAAGACCAATTTGTTTCTAAAGCAACTAAAACCCTACTCAACAAAACAGAATACGACCAGATTTTAGCGCCAATTAAATAATTCCATGAAAAAAAAACCCACTTTTTTCTCGTTTATCTCTGGGTATTGGACTCACGTTTTTTGTTTGAGTTTGATCGTCATTGGCATGCCATTTTCAAAATTCTTGATGAGCCTAGGCACCATTTCATTAATTGTAAACTGGTTCATTGAAGGCGGAGTAAGACAGAAGTTTTCTAAGTTTTTTAGAAACAAAACCGCGCTATTTCTTACTGGGGCTTACCTCATATTTGTGGTAGGTTTGTTCTATAGTGAAAACCTTGAATACGGTCTGAAAGATTTACGAATTAAAATTCCTCTCTTGGCCTTTCCTGTCGTTTTGAGCACAACCCATCGACTAAAAAAATCGCACTATTTTTTAATCGTAAGGCTATTTACTTTATCAGTGGTTGCCAGTTCCTTGTATGGATTTATGGTTTATCAAGGCCTGCTGCCAGCCAAAAAAGAAATTCTTGAACTACGGGACATCTCCCAATTCATCTCTCACATTCGGTTGTCACTTATGATAGTGCTAAGTCTCTTTCTCATCCCAAAACTATTCAATCATTCGCTTGGGTTCAAAATTTTTGGAGTTTCATCTAGTCTTTTCCTGTTGTATTTCTTATCCTTTATGGAATCGGCAACAGGACTTGTTTTAGGATTCATCACTCTATTTTTTATCTCACTGTATTACTTATTCAAAAAAAAGAATTTCTATGGATTCTTTATGCTAGCACCTATTTTAATCGGAGGAACCTTAGTCATTCAAAACCTATATTCCACTTACCATGAAATAAAAATTGATACGACAACCGAAACACTTTTGACTAAAAGTGGAAATCCTTACGACCAAGATTACTTTTATAATTTTTTTGATAATGGAAATTATGCCAAGGATTTCGTTTGTGAAAAAGAACTAAACGAAGAATGGAATCGAATTTCTACCCACCCATTTTACGCGATTGACACCAACAAGGGTTCTCAGTTTATTCTGATACGCTATTTAACCTCAAGAGGTTTGAAAAAGGACAGAGAAGGAGTGAGGCAATTATCTGATTGGGATATTCAAAATATTGAAAAAGGAATCCCAAATTACTTACATGCAAGCACCAACATTGTGTCAAGATTACATCGAATTATGTTTGAATTAGACGGATATTTGGCAGGAGTTAATGCAAGCGGAAATTCCCTAGCACAGCGCTTGGAGTACTGGAAAGTAAGTAATGAAATCATCAAAAAAAAACCTTGGTTTGGTTACGGTACAGGTGACGTGGCTGATGTTTTTAAAAACCACTATCAGCTTAAAGGAACGAATCTCGAAGCAAAGTATCAATTAAGGTCGCACAACCAGTTTTTGTCCACCGCTATTGCTCTTGGGATTGTAGGACTTGCTCTTTTTCTTTTCTTTCTTCTTTTTCCAATCGGAATTGGGTTCAAACAAAGAAATTACTTCTACCTCATTTGTTTGTGTATTTCTCTTTTGTCCTTCTTTTCTGAAGATACTCTAGAAACACAAGATGGAGTCTTCTTTTTCGCTTTTCTCACAAATTTCTTTCTTTTTAGCTCCAAAAACAGGTACTTAAAAAGCGTAGAATAATCAGCTAAAGATTCGTAGCGTATTATTGGAAGTGTTGAAAGTGACGTTGTACCCTTTTAAAGGTAGTTCAGCAGGCCCATTCGTAACAGATCCATCAAAGATGTTATAAGTACTGCCATCACAACTGCATTCTATGGTTATATTGTCGGATGAAACCGAAGCGTTTCCACAAGAATTCTCCTCTTCAAATGTGCAATTCCTATCAAAAGCTACAAATTCATTCCCACCACGAGCATACACAATAATTCCTTTAAGCCCTCCATTTACATAGGCCCAGCCTCCAGGAGCCTGAAGAGAGTTGTAGGACACTAACGTTATATTGATGTACTCATCCACAGGTGGATAAAACGCTCGCTGTGCACTTTTTTTACAACCACTAAACACCCATAAAATAGCAATTACAAAGGCAATATATTGAGTTCTATTTTGAATCATAATGTAGGTTCTTTTTAAATAAACGATTACTTTTTAACCAGAGTATTTTGGTACAACTCCACCCAACTTTCAGGAGTAAATTTACTCATTAATTCTGCAATTAAGTCATAAGGAATGTCTTCCATTTTTTTGAACCGAACACAGCTTTTTCCCATATCCAATTTATACTTGCATCTCTTGCCGTATTCTTTCACAAACCATTTGTAAATTGATTCATCTGCATACACTCCCATATGGTAGAGCGCAATAAAATTCTTTTGATTTGCAATACTCGCAAAAGGGAGTGGAAGTTTTGGATCACAATGATAACCGGCTGGAAAAATAGAATGAGGCACGTAATAAGACGGCATTCCATAATTCATTCCCTCTTCAAATCCTTTGGGAATGTTTTCGAGAATTGTATTTCTTAATTTATCAAAAGGGACCTGACGATCTTCTTGTATTTGATTTAAATATTCTTGTAATGTTGAGGGTTTTATTGGCATAGATATCTATTTTTTTATCTTAACACATTCACTTTTTCCTTTTAATCATATCTAATATAAAATTTATTTTTGCCTTAGTAATTAAAAATAACACAATAAACGAAATAACTTGTCCAATTATAAAAGCAGGAACTCCAAAAAGATGAAGCCCAATAAAACCGAGCAACGAACCAGGAGCAAACAGTAGTTCAACCAATTCTGAATAGGTAGATGATCCACCTTTGTAATTTATTTTTGTAGTCAGTGGAACATAAGTTGCTGCCGAACAATAGACAATTGTACAAATCAAAGCTATTTTAGTCCCTTTCTTCATCTCTTAATATAACCAAAAAACCCTTTGAGCCTATTGTTCAAAGGGTTTTATTTATTCATTAATGTGGTGCTAACTTGCAAATAGATTCTGAATCACACTTCGACTTCGCTCAGTACAAGAGTTCAGAATGACTGCAAGAAAGGTAGAAAATCGGAACGGAATTAATGGTTGTTTTCTTAATTTACATTTACGCTTCTTCCAACGCATATTCCTCGATACTCGGACAAGAACAAATTAGGTTTCTGTCTCCGTATCCTTGATCAACTCTACTTACATGTGCCCAAAATTTAAACTCATTTAAATAAGGCAATGGCATAATTGCTTGTTTCTTTGGGTAAGAGAATGGCCAGTTATCTTCCATCACATCCGATAATATGTGAGGGGCATTTTTCAACAAGTTGTTTTCTTTGTCGTACACTCCCTCTTGTATTTCTCTAATTTCATTTCTAATAGAAATCATCGCATCACAAAATCTATCCAATTCTGCTTTGGATTCACTCTCTGTTGGTTCTACCATCAAGGTACTAGCTACTGGGAAAGATACTGTTGGTGCATGAAATCCATAATCAATTAGTCTTTTTGCTATGTCAGCTACCTCAACGTTCAACTCTGATTTAAATTCTCTACAATCCAGAATCATCTCGTGTGCCACTGTTCCGTTTTCGCCTTGATACAAAATCCCGTAATGATTCTCTAACCTTGCCTTGATGTAATTGGCGTTAAGAATTGCGTGTTCAGTTGACTTTCTGATTCCCTCTTCTCCTAGCATCTTGATGTAAGCGTAAGAAATCAATAAAATCAGTGCGCTTCCAAATGGAGCTCCCGAAATGGAGGTAATTGCCTGCTCACCGCCAGTTTTGATCAATGGATTTCCTGGCAAGAAAGGAGTAAGTTGCTTAGCCACTCCTATTGGTCCAACTCCTGGCCCTCCACCACCGTGAGGTATAGCAAATGTTTTATGTAAGTTTAGGTGGCATACATCTGCTCCAATGTTACCTGGGGAAGTCAAGCCTACTTGGGCATTCATGTTTGCACCATCCATGTACACTTGACCACCATGCTTGTGAATCAAACCTGTAATTTCAATGATAGAAGCTTCAAAAACACCGTGTGTAGATGGGTAGGTAATCATTGCTCCAGCCAAGTTTTCACTATGCTTTTCTACATTAATTTTTAAATCTTCTACGTCAATGTTTCCCTTGTCATCACATTTCGTAACCACCACTTTCATTCCTGCCATTACTGCACTTGCAGGATTTGTTCCGTGAGCTGACGAAGGGATAATCATAATATTTCTATTAAAATCTCCTCTGCTTTCGTGGTAAGCTCTAATCACCATCAATCCGGCATACTCACCTTGAGCACCTGAGTTTGGTTGCATCGATACTTTGTCGAATCCGGTAATTTCAGAAAGCATTTCGTCCAGTTCATTAATCACTTGGTGATAACCTTGCGCTTGATCCGCAGGTACAAATGGATGAATATTAGCAAATTCAGGCCAAGTAATTGGCATTAATTCGCTAGCCGAGTTCAATTTCATAGTACAGGATCCCAAGGAAATCATAGAGTGAGTCAGGGACATGTCTCTGTTCTCTAATTTCTTGATGTAACGCATCATGTCTGTTTCTGTATGATACCTATTGAAAACAGGATGAGTTAAAAACTCAGAGTTTCTTTTGAATTTTGAGTCAAACGAAATAGTTTCTACTCCATTCTCTATATTCGATGAGCTCGATTTTGTAGCCTCGGCAAACAAAGCCAATATCTCATTCACATCTTTCAATGAGGTAGTTTCATCAAGACTCAGTTTCAACGTTGAATCTGTTTTGTAAAAGAAATTCATCTCTTGTTTAAGAGCTAATTCTTTTATTGCAGGGATAGCAGCATTAGAAACGGTAATCGTATCAAAAAAGTTGGTAGTTTTTACTTCAATTCCCATTTCACTCAAACCGTTAGCCAACAAAGATGTGAACGAGTGAATGGTTGTTGCAATTCTCTTAATTCCTTTTTTTCCGTGATACACAGCGTACATTGCTGCCATATTTGCAAGTAGGGCTTGTGCGGTACAGATGTTAGAAGTAGCTTTTTCTCTTCTAATGTGTTGTTCACGCGTTTGAAGCGCCATTCGCAAAGCGTTGTTTCCATGTCTGTCTTTCGATACACCAATTATTCTTCCTGGTAAATTTCTTTTGTACTCTTCGCTTGTGGCAAAGTAAGCTGCATGTGGCCCACCAAAACCCATTGGCACACCAAATCTCTGTGTGTTTCCAACTACCACATCTGCTCCCCATTCTCCAGGAGGCGTTAAGATAGCTAAACTCATGATATCAGCTGCTACCACAATTTTTGCGTTTTGTACATGAAGCGAGTTAGTTAACTCAGTGTAATCATGTATCTCACCATTTGCTGCCGGATATTGAACCAAGGCTCCAAAATATTCGGCACTTGGCGTAAATTCTTTGTGATTTCCAATTACCAATTCTATTCCAAATCCTTTTGCTCTAGTCTTTACTACATCAATAGTTTGTGGGAAACATTCCTCGGAGACAAAAAACTTGATTACATTATTCTTTACTTGATCTCTTTTTCTTGTATTGAACAACATACTCATTGCCTCAGCGGCAGCAGTTGATTCGTCTAGCAACGAAGCGTTGGCAATATTCATTCCCGTTAAATCGCTTACCATCGTTTGAAAATTCAACAAAGACTCCAATCTTCCTTGAGCAATTTCAGCTTGGTAAGGCGTGTAAGCAGTGTACCAACCCGGATTTTCCAGTACATTTCTTTGGATAACTGGAGGCACAATTGTGTTGTAGTATCCCATTCCAATGTAGGACCTAAACACTTTGTTTTTAGCTCCAATTTCTTTGGCCAAATTCAAGTATTCAAATTCTGATAAGGCAGCAGGGATTGTCAAATTTTTCTTCAATCTAATTGCAGCCGGTATCGTTTGGTCAACTAGTGTTTCAACCGAATCTACGCCAATTTCTTTTAGCATCAATTCTTTGTCGTTTCCTAAAGTACCAATGTGTCTGGTTTCGAACAATTCTTTATTCATGGAATGTGTTTTTATGAGTACGAGGTAGTTTTTAAACCACAAAATTAAATCATTTTTAATTAAATAATCCTAAAAAGTTTGGATAAATATATTCACAAAAAATTCGAAAATAAATCGCTGTAAACATTTGTTTGTCAATTCTTTAACAAACGATAGAGATTCATCAAGTTAATAAACGAAATCTCCAATTGGGCACTTTGATATTTCCTCTGGCCTAATCCATTAAATCTAAACTTTACTTGAGGGCAAAAAAAAAGACCGATTCTTTTGAATCAGTCTTTCCTATTTGGTCTAATTTTATTCTTAATCCACTTTCACTTGAGAAGCGAGAATTTTTGTTTTGGATATAAGTTCATCCATGTTACATCCTATATTATTGTACCCTAAAGCAACTGCCATTCTTCTGTACGGCCTAGTCACTTGTTTTCCAAATATTTTGATGTCGGTATTGGGCTCAGCGAGTAACTCTTCGATACCTTCATAGGTTGGGTTTTCACCATGCTCGTTGGCTAAAATAACTGCACTTACTCCAGCTTGCAATTGCTTAATTTCAGGAATTGGAATTCCCATAATTGCTCTAAAATGCAACTCAAATTCATTGAAATTTTGAGTATTTGCCAAAGTTACCATACCTGTATCGTGAGGTCTTGGTGATAATTCTGAAAAGTAAACTTCCTCTTTGGTTAGGAAAAATTCAACTCCCCAAATTCCTGCTCCACCCAATTCTTGGGTTACTTCAGCAGCCATTCTCTGTGCTGTTTCTAACAAAGAATCTTCAATGGCTGCAGGCTGCCAGCTTTGTTGGTAATCTCCCCTTTCTTGTACGTGACCAATTGGTGGGCAAAACAATGTATTTCCGTTTCTTTGGGTTACTGTAAGCAAAGTTATTTCTGACTCAAAAGGAACAAATTCTTCTACAATTACTTCAATCAAATCTCCTCTCGAACCTTGAACGGCATAACTCCAAGCTTTCTCAATGTCCTTTGTTGTTTTAATCACAGATTGTCCTTTACCGGAAGAAGACATCAAGGGTTTCACCACACAAGGCATTCCTAATTTATCCACTGCTGTTTTCAGTTCTTCTGCGGAAGTAGCATAAAAATATGTAGCTGTTTTTAGCCCTAATTTTACAGCCGCCAAATCTCTTATTTCTTTCCTATTCATGGTGTAATTTGCCGCTTTGGCACTCGGTACTACCGTAATTCCTTGTTTTTCGTAGTCATAAAAACGCTCAGTCCTTATGGCTTCAATCTCAGGCACGATATAATCTGGTGTGTGTTTCGCGACAATCCTGTCTAGCTCCTCCCCATCCAACATATCAATCACTTCGTGCAAGTCTGCTACCTGCATTGCTGGAGCATTTTCATAACTATCCACAGCAATCACAGTTTGCCCCATTCTTTTGGCTGCAATTACAAATTCTTTTCCTAGCTCACCAGAGCCTAAAACCATTATTTTATTTGCCATTGTTAGTTTGTTTTGTGTGCTAAAATTAGGCATTTTTTATCTTCTCGTAGATCAATTCTTGGGGAGATTTTTTGGTCCCTTTAAAATCAGAAAACCAAAAAATCGTTTTGATTTTGAAATCTTTGAGAATAAACCCAAAACATCAGTGTATATTTTTATACTTTTGGGTAATCAAATGTTAAAAACAAATTTATGAGAACTGACCAATTTCAAGCGCCAGACTATTTCAATCTGGATGATTTATTGACAGATGAACACAAATTAATTCGTGATTCGGCACGTGAATGGATAAAAAAAGAAGTGAGCCCAATTATAGAAGATTACTACGAAAGAGCTGAATTTCCTAAGCAAGTCATTCCAGGATTGGCAGCCATTGGTGGATTTGGACCCTACATTCCAGAGGAATATGGAGGACCAGGATTGGACCAAATCTCATACGGACTGATTATGCAAGAGCTAGAAAGATGCGACAGTGGTTTGCGATCTACTTCTTCTGTACAAAGTTCGTTGGTAATGTATCCAATTTTTGCTTACGGAAACGAAGAGCAAAGAAAAAAATACTTACCAAAACTAGCTACCGGTGAATTTATTGGAAGTTTTGGGTTGACAGAACCTGACCACGGAAGTAACCCAGGAGGAATGTTGACCAACTTTAAGGACATGGGAGACCATTATTTGTTGAATGGAGCAAAAATGTGGATTTCTAATTCTCCATTTTGTGACATTGCCGTAGTGTGGGCGAAGAACGAAGAAGGAAGAATTCATGGACTGATCGTGGAAAGAGGAATGGAAGGATTTTCTACTCCAGAAACTCACGGAAAACTGTCGTTGAGAGCTTCGGCAACCGGAGAGCTTATTTTTGACAATGTGAAAGTTCCAAAAGAAAATTTATTGCCCAACAAAAATGGATTAGGAGCACCACTTGGATGTTTGGATTCAGCAAGATATGGTATTGCTTGGGGTGCGATAGGTGCTGCGATGGATTGTTACGATTCTGCCTTGAGATACTCGAAAGAAAGAATTCAATTTGGAAAGCCAATTGCGAGTTTCCAATTGATGCAAAAGAAATTAGCTGAAATGATTACCGAAATTACCAAAGCACAATTACTTACTTTCCGATTGGGACAACTGAAAAATGAAGGAAAAGCGACTACTGCTCAAATTTCGATGGCGAAAAGAAACAACGTAGAAATGGCCTTGAATGTAGCCCGCGAAGCAAGACAAATTCATGGAGCAATGGGAATTACCAATGAGTATTCTATTATGCGCCACATGGCAAACTTGGAATCGGTAGTAACTTACGAAGGAACTCACGACATTCACTTATTGATTACGGGAATGGATATAACCGGAATACCAGCATTTAAATAACTGGTACAACTTGCTAGGTTATGCCGAAATAGAATGAAAGTAGTTTGGTTTTTTACCTAACTGCATTGAATTCCTAATCGGTATCACAGGGATTCCAGCGTTTAAGTAAATTTCGAGGCACCTAATATTCTAAAGCCCACTTTGTTCTTTTCAAAGTGGGCTTTTGTTTTTATTGGGTTATATTTTCCAACCTTTTTATGGAACTGCGTTTTTAGAAACAGTTAAAAAAGTGAAGAACTACTCGATGTTTTTGTACAAGTCCCTCCATTAGAACAAGGGCTGCAATACGCCAAGTCACTCTCGTACTTTACAATGCAACCCAACAACTCGCTGGAACAGTCAGACGTTGTACAACTAGTACCGGAGAATGCTTTTAACTTTCCTGATTGATCTGATTTAACGTAAAAGGCTGAGGAATATACCTCTCCTAAAAAAACCATAGAAAAAGAACCATCAGACAACTCAATGATAGAAACATCCGTGAAATTTCCTTGAATATTAGAAAGTTGAAAAAGATTATTGGTGTAATTTTCAAGGATTTGTGATTTATCAATAGTTAGCTGAGGCTGATCATTTACCATTTCTCCAACAATTCTCCAGCTTTGGGATTCCATTTTTACTTCTTGCTTCTTTACAGATGTTGAATTAATTGTATTGGGAGAAGTCTCAGTTTTATTACAAGACCAAAACACGAGAGATAAAAGTGCTAAGATAACACTGGATTTTAAAATTAAACTTTTCATTTTATTACGTTTTATATGGTTAACGCAAATTTACTTTTGATACAGGAGAGAAATTTACTCACCAAACGGCAGTCATTTTTTTTGACAAACTCCCGCTAGCACACAACGATTCTATTATTTTTTATTCCTAGTTATTTTCTCGTTTGAGCAAAGAACAAGCCTCAAAACTTATTGGTATTCCTTCTTATTTTAATGAACTGTATTGTTAGATAGCAGAATTAAATTATAAAATCTAACATCTAAATCCTAATAATTGGGAACCTTTTTTCAAAAAAAGCATCCATCAGTCGTCCATTATTTCGAGATGGCTTTTTTTATTTTGTCGTCCTTCAAAACCAACACTCCACTCTTCCCAACTTCAAAATCATTAAAATTATGGTTAGCCGAAAACACCAATTTCTTATCGAAAATGACTAGATCGTAGCTAAAAATGTCGTTTTTTACTCTGAATTGTTTTTCACTAAGAAATTAAAATGTGTTTGAAAACCAATCCAAACACATTAAAGAATTTATTTTTTAAAAATTAAATGATTTCTTTTCAAAAAATAAAAGATCAGAGTTAAAACTATGACTTGAGGAAAAACTATGACAGATGTAAGTTTTAGGTCAGTTTTTATGTTTTCTATTGAATAGACTCCATTACGCCTTAACTCAATTATAATTAATGTTAAAAAAACAACACTCATTATAAGAACCAGATAAATCAATATTAAAATTATTTTTTTCATTTTAAGAGATTAAATAAGAATGGTAATGTTATCGTTAAAATCAGAAACAAGAGAACAAGAAGTAAATTATTCATTTTCAACTCATTTTTGTTCTTTTTATATAAAACAAAAGCCAATACAGCGATACCAAAGAATGTAATAAACAAATCAAACATCCAATTATCAACGATACTTTTTATCAAAAAAACGATTACAACTACAACGATTACATATGCATTTTTTTTCATAACCTATTTTCTTATGAATTCATACAGTCATCCCAATCTAAATTGCACCCTTGTAAGGCATTATAATGCCATCCTGCAACAACTCCGTGACACATGATTCCTCCTAAAACCGTAAGATCCAAAGCACCACAACCCAAGTGCATTAAAGCTGCATCAGCTGAGGCCTCAATAGCACATACCCTCAAATGACTGTCACAATTATTAGGAGCTGGCAAAGAGATAATTACATCATTCAAATGATGTGTTAATTCATTAAGTGAGTAACCTTTAAGATTATACTTGTAAATTAGAATCTGGTAAAGACTGTCTTGCATGACAAGGAAATTATTCAACCCAATTGGGTCAGAGAACCCAAAGGCCTCACTTATATTATCAATATCATCTTGAATAAATGTCGTCTTAGAGGATAGTTCTTGAAGAATTTCATAAATATTAGAGACTGGGGTTAAATGACTAACATTAGTTTGAATTTCTAATAATAGTGGATCCTCAAAAATGTTTTGAATCGCAGTTTTAACGATCAATTGATCCGGACTCAGCTCATTTGAACTAGCATTTAAAGAAGCTTCATCCTTTTTACAAGACCATAATGCCATCCCAAAAATTGCAGCTAACAAACCAGTTTTTAAAATTAAACTTTTCATTTTTTTTACGTTTTATATGATTAACGCAAATTTACTTTTGATACAGGAGAGAAATTTACTCACCACACGGCAGTCATTTTTTTGACAAACTCCCGCTAGCACACAACGATTCTATTGTTTTTTTATTCCTAGTTATTTTCTCGTTTGAGCAAAGAACAAGCCTCAAACCTTATGGGTATACCTTATTATTTTAGTGAACTGTATTGTTAGATAGCTGAATTAAATTATAAAATCTAACATCTAAATCCTAATAATTGGGAACCTTTTTTCAAAAAAAGCATCCATCTGTCGTCCATTATTTCGAGATGGCTTTTTTTATTTTATCGTCCTTCAAAACCAACACTCCACTCTTCCCAACTTCAAAATCATCAAAATTATGGTTAGCCGAAAACACTAATTTCTTATCGAAAACGACTAAATCGTAGCTAAAAATGTCGTTTTTTACTCTGAAAAAGACCTTATTTTGATAAAACTTCACATTTTGGGCATTTTCTAATTGGATGCGTTTTTCATAATTGCCAAACAAATCGAATACGAACAATCCTTGGTTGGGATCAAACAAATAAACCGAGTTATCGTATTCCACCAACTGGGTTGGGTTAATATCTCTTTTTACCAACTGACCAATGTTCTGAAAACGACTCATTACTTTTCCGTTTTTATCTGTTTTTATGAGTGTTTGGGTAGTCATTGAGTACAACCAAAATGAATTGTCTCTGTTTGATAAGCAAACAAGATCTATCCACTCAAAAAAACCAAGCTTAATCTCATTGGTTTGGGACAAGGTATTATCTAACAAAACCACTTTTTGCTGTTGTTGATAGAATAGCATCAGCTGCAAAGGGTTTCTGGTATCTAGAGAGGTAATTGCCCCATTGCTAAACATAGAATTCGTTTGAATCGTGTCCATCTTTGGCGACAATTTCACGATTTCCATGTTCGAAATATGGTAAAGATTGCCTAACTTATCTTGAGAGATAAAAGAGGAGCTCTCGGGCGTCTTTTGTGCAGTTTTCATTGTGGTGCAGGAGAAAGCAATTAAGAAAAATCCTGTTAGCAAGAGTGATATTTTGGTTGTTCTTTTCATTTAATTTTTCATCGGTCATTCTGAATTTAGTTTATTGTCAGGTTGAGCGGAGTCGAAACCTTATTCATGTAATTAATATCATTAAACTACATGAAATATTCTCTGTGAGATTCTGAATCAAGTTCAGAATGACTCGTATTATTGGTTAGTGTTACTTATTTACTCCTCATAATTTTGATACAAGAAATCATTATAAGGAAACCTTGTGATGTGTATTTTCTTTACTTGCGCATACATTTTCTCTCTCAACTCTTCAATATTTAGCTTTTCGTGAGCAGAAATAAAGATACAATTATCTTCATTCATTCGGTTCATCCAAGTTTTCCTGAGCTCTTCCAACGAAATGTTTTCTTTCAAAATGGGAGTCAAATCGTCTTCGTCTTTTTTTACGTATGAAAAAGCATCAATTTTGTTAAACACCAGAATAGTTGGCTTATCTAAGGCTTCAATTTCTTTTAAAGTCTCATTCACGGTGTTGTAATGATCTTCAAAAGCGGGATGCGAAATATCGACCACATGCAGCAATAAGTCTGCTTCCCTTACCTCGTCCAAAGTAGATTTAAATGACTCGACCAACTGGTGAGGAAGTTTACGGATAAACCCAACGGTATCTGCCAACAGAAATGGGATGTTTTGGAACACGATTTTACGAACCGTTGTGTCCAACGTAGCAAACAATTTGTTTTCGGCAAATACTTTTTCTTTTCCCAATAAATTTAGAATAGTTGATTTTCCTACGTTGGTATAACCTACTAAAGCAACCCGTACTAGTTTCCCTCGGTTTTGTCTTTGTGTAAATTTCTGTTTATCAATTTTCTCCAATTTCTTCTTAAGCAAAGAAATCTTATCTCCAATTATTCGTCTATCTGTTTCTATTTCTGTTTCTCCAGGCCCTCTCATTCCTATTCCTCCTTTTTGTCTATCGAGGTGAGTCCACATCTTGGTAAGTCTTGGCAATAGATATTGATATTGAGCCAACTCTACCTGAGTTCGTGCATGGGATGTTTGCGCTCGACTTGCAAAAATATCGAGAATCAATCCGCTTCTATCCAGTATTTTTACTTCTAATTCTCGCTCTA
>CBFHPW010000010.1:53230-70020 GCA_965657945.1 Flavobacteriales bacterium | reverse complement strand
TTAGTCGAACTGCAGGATTCAGTGTTACGTTCTTTTTCAATACTTTAATAGAGGTTCCTGCAGATAAATTATGTTGTACTCCATTTCTAACTTTTGGCAAGAGTTGATTCACAATATCGCCACCCAATGCGGTGTCAATAAAATTTACTTCGTTTCTCATTTGCGTATTCCAAGTAAGAAATATTTTAGAAGCCTCTTTCATCCATGTTTTTCCAGCATTTCTGTCATTCTCTAGTGCTTTGAATGGGTAAATCCGATTCATTGCAAAGTTTATATCAGGCAAATTGAAAGTAAGGTTATTAAATGCCTGTCTGCCAATAGCTGTATCCGAAGGAGTATAGGTTCCGCTTTGAGAAGCATTTACATTTACACTGAACGGAGTGTTTGGAAATATTTTGCGGTAAGAAATAGAGGATTGATACGAGTTATTTAAGAATCCAGTTCCTTGAGAGTTAATGTCCGTTCTCGCGTTGCTATTGTAATTAACGTTCGCATTAAAAGTAGAATTAGGTCGAGCTTTAGGGTCTTGATTGTGGTTCCAAATTATGGAAAATATTCTCGATTTTGAGTACCTCGTTAGTATTGGAAGTTCTTTGTCCCCGTTTATATTTTCTTGAAAGGATAGTTGAAAATTTCCATTGTGTTTGTATAAGCTTTTATAGCGAGTCACAGCCCGAACCCCCCAAGTTCCTCGAGCATAAATACTCCCTGTTAATTGAATATCTGCCTTGTCTTTAATTGGGAGGTAATACCCACCATTTCTCAATCCGCTTCCCCAGGGCACGGAATTGTCGTAAGTCGGAATAATTAGTCCAGCTCCCTTGTTTTTTTGATTGGGAAAGAATCCAAAAGGCAATGCTAAAGGCGTTGGTACATCTGCAATGTAGAGCATTAAGGGACCAGCTATGATTTTATCGTTGGGTTTTACAACAGCCTTCGAAATATTGAAATAATAATGCGGATGGTCGGCATCGCAAGTAGTGTATTTTCCGTGCAAACCGTGAGTCTCTTTATTCTCGTACACTTTTACTTTGTCAAAATGAACAAAACCTTCGCCTTGTTTTGCTCTACTTCCTTCCACAAATGCTTTTTTTGTTTCAAAATTATAACACATTAATTTTGCGGTAAAAGTTTCTTGACCATCTGTAAATTCTGGGAATTCAATGTCTTTTCCTGTTGAATCTTTTCGAGGATATGCACACACATTCTTATTCTTGAAATCGTATTCGATATACCCGGCTTTTAATTGAATTTCACCGAATTTCACCACCGCTCCGCTGTAAAGGAATACTTTTTGTTCAACGATATCCAGAATAGTAGAGTCAACAGCATCGTATTCCACAGGTTCGTCAAGTAATTTTTTGGATTTTACTTCTGTCTTTGGTGCAGTGTTTTCTTGAGCTACTACCTTACTCGGTGTTAACAATATTAACAATGCCAAGCTAATAAAAAATACCTGTGTGAATATGTGCTTAAGTGGTATAATGTTAAATTTGTTTTGTCCGAATTACAGAATTACGGGCAAAGTTAATCGAAAAACTATGTTTTTAGAAAAAATGACCTTGATAACTCCCAGAATTATACACAAACGAGTAAGAAACATATTTCTTATGTTGGGTATGTTGTTTTTTTTCTCCCCTTCTTTTTCTCAAGGTAAGAAGTTCAAAACTGTGGTGATTGATGCAGGTCATGGAGGTCATGATGACGGTTGTTCCGGAATAGGGAGTAAAGAAAAAATAATTGCGTTGAGTATAGCGCTGAAGTTGGGAAAACTCATTGAAACAAATGACAAAGATGTAACGGTTGAGTATACCCGAAAAACCGATAAGTTTGTCACGCTTGACAACCGAGCAAAAATTGCGAACACGAAAAAAGCAGACCTGTTTATTTGTGTTCATGCCAATGCCAATGCCAAGTCTTCTCCTTATGGAACAGAAACTTATGTGTTGGGGTTACACAAAACGGATGAACAAGAAGAAATAGCGGCACGTGAAAATTCAGTGATAGAATTAGAGGAAGATAGCCACAACAAATATCAAAAAATTACTCCCGAAAAATTGATTGCTCGAACCATGCAATTGAGTGCTTATTTAAACCAAAGCATTAGTTTTGCAAGTGAGATTCAAAAAGAATTCAAAAAAATAGGGAGAAAAGATAGGGGAGTAAAGCAAGCGGGGTTTGTCGTGTTGTATAAAACAACAATGCCGAGTGTATTGATAGAGACTGGTTTTCTTACAAATACAAAAGAAAATACGTATCTCAAGAGTTCTGCCAATCAACAAAAGATGGCGAAAGCAATTTATAATGCTTTTAAAACGTATAAAAACAAACGAGATAGAATATACAACGAAATAAGGAAGAATTCAAACGAATCTTCATACAGTGAAACTGCATCTAGCGCCACGATAGTTGAATTTAAAATACAATTAGCCTCCTCAACGAATAAAATTGAGCCGAAATCATATAACTTTAAAGGACTAAAAAATATAGAGATTAAACAAGATGGAAAGTACTACCGATATTATTACGGAAATACTTCCTCTTACAATTCGATTCAAAAATCGTTGAAAACAGCAAAGAAAAAGGGCTACAAAGATGCTTTTTTGATGGGGTTTGTAAATGGAAAGCGCGTGAATTTAGACGAAGCAATTAAATTAGGAAATAATTAAAACGAAAAAGATTTGAAGTATAAAAAAGAGTTTATTATTGGATTGACAGTAGTGATAGCGATCGCATTATTATTATTCGGAATTCAGTTTTTGAAAGGGATAAATGCATTTAGTTCGAATAGAACATTCTATGCGGCATACGATAATATTCAGGGTTTAGTTCCAGGTTCTGGAATTCGATATAAAGGAAACAAAATTGGGGTTGTTCAAGACAATATTTTAGACGAAAGCAAGAATTGGGTTACTGTATTGAATATTTCAGAATCTGAATTGGATTTTCCGATAGATTCAAAAGCGAAACTGGAAACAACCGTGCTAGGCGAAAGCTCTATTCAAATTATATTGGGTGATAGCTCACAAGTGTTGCAAGACAAGGATACTATCTTGGTAGATTATAAATTTGGAATTACCGAACTAGCTACTCAAAAGATTGTTCCCATCGAAACCAAAGTAAATGTGTTGTTGAATAAGCTAAATAAGTCTCTAGCCAGTATAGACACAGTGTTAGGAACGGACGGTGAGAACTTAAGAAGAATGATGTATTCGTTGAGACAGACGGTGACCACTTTAAATTCTACGGTTCAAGACGTAGATAATGTGGTGAAAGGAAGTTCTTCAGACATTAAAAAAACATTGGAAAATATAGCAAGTATAACAGAAAACGTAAAGAAAAGTAATGCTAAAATTACCAATCTGATAGCCAATTTTTCAGATATTTCTGACTCGTTGAAAGGTGCTGATATTGCAGGTACAGTAATGCAAACAAAAGCTGCCCTAGCAGAAGTGACATCAATGATGGAGGAAATCAACAATGGAAATGGTACAGCTCATCAATTAATTTACAGCGATGAACTTATCAAAAACATGAATTCGATGTTGGAAGAGACGGAAAGATTAGTATATAACATCAAAACTCATCCAAAAAGATACCTTCAATTTGCAGTATTTGGTGGGAAAGAAAAAGGTGTAAAGTTAGATGCAACAGATGAGCAAAAGTTAAAGAAGTTGCTTGAAGAGCAGCCTTAAAAAAAATTGAAAACAACTGAAAATAAGTCCTCTTACTGCATTGTAAGGGGATTTTTTATTTAGATTGGTTCTTAATTATCGGGATTCATTTATAATTTATTCAAAAAGTACCTATCTTTATCTCAACCTAATTACACACATATTTTATGGGAATTTCAAGTATCATTTTTATTATTTTAATCTTGGCAGGCTTTGGTTTTTTTGGCTTCAATGTGAAGAAAGTAATTGCCAACATAAACTTAGGAATAGGTAAAAAAATAAACGACAGAAAAGGGGAACGATGGAAAGTGATGACCTTGGTAGCTTTGGGTCAGAAGAAAATGTTCCATCGACCAATTCCAGCATTGTTACACCTAGTGATCTATGTTGCCTTTATTTTAACTCAAGTAGAGTTAATTGAAATTATAATTGATGGAATTACGGGAAGTCACAGAATTTTTCAACCTTTTTTGGGAGGTTTTTACACACTGATAATAAGCATTATTGAGGTGTTGTCTGTTTTGGCTTTGGTAGCAACATTTGCCTTTCTTGCAAGAAGAAATTTATTGAAACTTCCTCGTTTTCATAAAGACGAAATGACTGGTTGGCCAAAATTAGATGGAAATATCATTTTGTATTTAGAAATTTTATTGGTGTTATTCATTTTTACGATGAACGGAGCAGATGAAGCAATGCACATTGCGAACGGGAATGGAAGTTATGGATTTGCGATGAGTCAATGGTATGGCCCTTTTTTCTTTGGAGGTATGGAAGTTGAAACTTTAAATAGTCTAGAAAGAATAGGGTGGTGGGGTCACTTGTTTATTGTGTTAACTTTTATGAATTACCTGCCTTATTCAAAGCATTTTCATATTTTCTTGGCTTTTCCCAATGTTTGGTATTCCAATTTAGACGCCAAAGGTAGATTTTCAAATATGGAGGCTGTAACGAACGAGGTAAAAATGATGTTCGATCCAGAAGCTGATCCTTATGCTGCTCCTGCCGAGCCTGTAGGAGAACCACAAACATTTGGTGTGAAAGATGTGACAGATTTACCATGGAACAGCTTGTTGCAAGCATACACTTGTACAGAGTGTGGAAGATGTACTTCTGAATGTCCAGCCAATCAGACTGGAAAATTGCTTTCTCCTCGAAAAATAATGATGGATACCAGAGACAGAATGGTGGAATTAGGAGATTTCAAGAGACAGAATGGAACGGATAAAGTGGATGAAAAAACCTTGATTCACGATTACATCACCGAGGAGGAAATATGGGCATGTACCAGTTGTAATGCTTGTACGGAGGCCTGTCCAGTAAATATTGATCCGTTGGCTATTATTGTGGATTTAAGGAGATATTTAGTAATGGAAGAGTCCAAAGCTCCATCAGAATTAACGGGAATGTTCAGTAACATCGAGAACAACGGAGCTCCGTGGCAATTTGCCCAAGCAGATAGATTGAAATGGAAGGACGAGAATTAATAAAAAACACTTCATTAGAATAAACTAGTATTAGTTTTATGCCAGTCACTAATGGATAATAAATAAAATAACATGAACTTACAAGATAAAATAGTAGATGGAAAGCATATCAGTCCGGTTTTACCTGAAGAAATAAAAAATTACATGATTGATATAGATGGGACTATTTGTGATGATATTCCAAATGAACAACCAGAGAGAATGGAAACAGCAAAAGTTTACCCTGATGCTTTGGAGACCTTAAACAAATGGTATGAACAAGGACATATCATAACGTTTTTTACCTCCCGATTAGAAGAAAATAGAGAAGTTACAGAAAAATGGTTGGGAAAACATGGGTTTAAATACCATGGGATACTATTTGGAAAACCAAGAGGAGGAAATTATCACTGGGTTGATAATCATATAGTAAGAGCAACAAGATTTACTGGAAAATTTACCGACCTCGTAGATTCAAATGAAAAAATACAAGTTTTTAAGTCATAAATTATGAGCGAATTAAAAGTACATACAATGGCCGAATATGTGGCTAAAGGAGAAGCGCCTGACATCTTATTTTGGATAGGTTGTGCGGGGAGTTTTGATGACCGTGCCAAAAAAATCACCAAAGCCATTGTAAAAATATTGAATAAAGTGGATATGAAATTTGCTGTGCTAGGTGCCGAAGAATCTTGTACGGGAGATCCTGCAAAAAGAGCAGGAAACGAGTTTTTATTTCAGATGCAAGCCATGCAAAACATTCAAATAATGAATGAATACAAGGTGAGTAAAATTGTAACTGGCTGTCCGCATTGTTTCAATACCTTAAAAAATGAATACCCAGAATTGGGAGGGAATTATGAAGTGATACATCACACTCAACTCATACAAGAATTAATTGATTCGGGAAAATTGAGAATTGAAGATGGAAAACCATTCAAAGGGAAGAAAATCACTTTTCACGATCCTTGTTACTTAGGAAGAGCCAACGATGTGTACGAAGCGCCAAGGAAAGTATTGGAAACATTGGATGCCGAATTGGTAGAGATGAAACGTTGTCGGACCAAAGGTTTGTGTTGTGGAGCAGGAGGCGCTCAAATGTTTAAAGAGGCAGAGAAAGGGAATAAAGAAGTAAATGTAGAACGAACAGAGGATGCGCTGGAGGTGAAACCCGATGTGATTGCCACAGGATGTCCATTTTGTAATACCATGATGACTGACGGAGTGAAACTGGCCGAAAAAGAAGGAGATATTCAGGTAATGGATATCGCTGAGTTGATTGCTCAGGCTCAGGATTTGTAATACAGCTTTAAAATCTAGGTTTTTCATTTGAGGTTCAGAACAAGGACAGAATAAAATAGAAACAATGACAGCAACAACCACACATATAGGAACAGATTTTAATGGAATTGACAACCAAGCAAAAGCATGGGTGTACACCAGTAACCAAGAATTCACAGAATCACAAGTTGCTGAGATTGAAAAATATGCCAACGTATTTCTTTCGCAGTGGGATTCACATGGTAAATTAGTGAAAGGAGCTTTTCAAATTATCAAGAATAGATTTATTGCCATTTTTGCAGATACAGAAGGCGATACCATGTGTGGAAGAGCTCAAGATTCTTCGGTAAAGTTTATCAAAGAATTGGAACAAATTCTTGGATTGCAATTAATGGACAGAATGTTAGTGGCTATTCATCACAATGGAAGTATCGAAGCTTTACCTTTTAGGGAATTGAGAAATAAACTTAATTCGGGTGAACTATCAGATTCAACTGTTTTTTACAATGGACTGATAACTTCAAAAGCCGAGTTTTTATCTGAGTGGGAAAGGCCAATAAAAGGTAGTTGGATTTAAGCGATTAATGAATTGGTAGTTAGTGAAAGTAGCATCTCGATTTGCCTTATCGACTAGGGTCTTTGAAATATCTAGTTTTTAATCTGACTTAATCCAATATTCCACCAGCGAGTCACTATTCTCGAGGTATGATAAAACTATATTGGTATTTGTAATTAGGATGCTATAGATTCTCTGGCTCCCATCGAATGAGAAATTAATTGAATCATTTCGTGTATCCAATTCAAAATCTCCTGTAGTATGATATCCCGCACCAATTGCCTGAAATGAACCACTCCAATCAGTTGGAATCCCATCAGGTTCAAAATGTAAATAATCACAACATTCGACCGATAAACTTGAAACTCCATTGATTTCTCGGGAGTCTAATTTCCATTTTCCAAGTAAACCAATTTTCTCCAAATTGTCGGGACTTTCCATGTGGGTTTCCACCTCCTGTTTTTTACAGTGAATGAGGAAAGAGGCAAAGATGAATGCCAATAATAATAATGATGTTCTATTTTGTTTCATTTTACAATTTAAATATACAACTGTCATTTTATGAATTGTCACTCAATGGATTATTTTATGGTTAATAAATTAATTTAGGTGTACTCGATGGCATAATCGATGCAGGTACGACTTATAGCTATTTCGAAGTGTTTCTTTGTTATCTAGAGAAAAATCTCAATACTGACCGAAAGTTTCTTTTTTTAAATTAATCTATAGTAGGTTCTTTGTTTTGGACGAAGCCTTCATTGTATTTAAATTTCTCAGTATTTCTGTCTTTCTAAAAACTACCAAACGCTTAATGAGTTCTTTGGGTAAAGGTTTGTTGTACGGAAATTTAATAGTACCCTTGCCAATTTCGTAGTGAGTTAACTCCTCTTTAAAATGTTCTATGGCGGCTTGGTATGGATAAAAACTAACATATTTAGCATGAGCTGCCATCATCATTTGTTGTGCCGGCTTTGCTCCTTCAACAAGAGTAAACGAAGGGACTTTATAATTTTCTATCTCAATTATTGCTGGAACAGCTTCTTTAATAAGCTCCCTCAATTCATTCAAAATTACTTGTGCCTCTATTGTTTGATTACTGATATAGTCATCAATTGTTCTAAAACTAGGCATTCCTCCTTTTTTTTTCATTTCCTTTAAACTATTAATTCAATACTTTTTTGAATTCCATTTTGGTAAATTCCTTGACCATTGAATCTTCCGTTTTCCATTTCTCCGTCATTAGTCATTATTGGCTCTTCTAGATTTTCATGAGAAACAGATAAAATAACATTTCCAGTCGGCAAATTATCTACACAATCTTCTCTCCAAGTACAACTACATTCATCACAAACCCAAGGAAGTATGAATTTACAATCAGATTCTGTGGTTGATAATTCGGATTGCCCGATGTAAAAAGCGCTGGATATAAGAAATGGAATAAAAATAATATTCTTCCTACTTTTTTAAAATGGTCCATTGAAAATTTTCGATTTTAGAATGGTAAACAATCAACCAGATAAATCGCACCAGTGTATTTTATCCTGTATTTATAGAACTAACTATACAAATAAAACCTAAAAATTAGGTTGAAGTTTATTGTTGTTGTAAAAATCATTAATTATATCCACTGCCTCTTGTGGTGTGTCGACCAATTGAATTAATTCCATGTCTTCGGGGCTAATGTTTTTTTCTTCTCCCAGCATCGTATTCACAATCCAATCCAGCATTCCTGCCCAATAATCTTTTCCCATCAAGATAATTGGGAAACGACCTATTTTCTTGGTCTGAATAAGGGTAAGAGCTTCAAATAACTCATCCAATGTTCCAAAACCTCCTGGCAGTGCGATAAATCCTTGAGCATATTTTACAAACATTACTTTTCTCACAAAGAAATATTCAAAGTCAATCAATTTATCTTCGTCAATGTATGGATTAGAACTTTGTTCAAATGGCAATTCGATATTCAAACCTACTGAAATACCAGCACCTCTTCGTGCCCCTCTATTACCTGCTTCCATGATTCCTGGGCCACCGCCAGTAATCACTCCATAATTATTTTGTGTTAGGAGATAGGAAACCTCTTCGGCCATTTTGTAGTATGGGTTGTCTTCGGGTGTTCTTGCTGAACCAAAGACAGAAACACAAGGTCCAATTTTTGCGAGTTTGTCGTATCCCTCGACAAATTCAGCCATTATTTTGAAAATAGCCCAGCTGTCGTTCGTTTTTATTTCATTCCATTCTTTGTTTTCAGTTCTTCTTCCCATTTTTTCAAATTTGTTAGTTCACAAAAAATCCCGATGGTTGTCGGGATTTTTTGGTTTGTGATAATTAATTATATTCACTATCAACCTGAACTTGATTCAGGATCTCCTGTAAAATATTTCACGTAAGCTTTTGTAATATTTCCATGAATAGAGACTCTGGATCAAGTCCGGAGTGACAGTTAAAAGAACGTGATTAACAATGTTTTATTTCAACACACTTCTAGAAATAACAATTTTTTGTATTTCTGAAGTTCCTTCATAGATCTGAGTGATTTTTGCATCTCTCATCAATCTTTCTACGTGGTATTCCTTAACGAAACCGTATCCACCGTGCACCTGAACCGCTTCCACAGTCACATCCATTGCTACTTTACTTGCATACAATTTAGCCATGGCAGAAGCTTCATCATAGTTCATTCCTTGGTCTTTCAACCAGGCTGCTTTGTACACCAAAAGACGAGCTGCTTCGATTTCAGTAGCCATATCTGCCAATTTAAAAGCAATGGCTTGGTGTTGGTGAATCGGTTTTCCGAAAGTTTCTCTTTCTTTCGAATATTTTAACGCCAATTCATAAGCTCCTGCAGCAATTCCTAATGCTTGAGCTGCGATTCCAATTCTTCCACCAGACAAGGTTTTCATAGCGAATTTGAATCCAAATCCATCTTCCCCAATTCTATTCTCTTTTGGTACTTTCACGTCATTGAAAGTCAAAGTATGGGTGTCACTTCCTCTAATTCCAAGCTTATCTTCTTTGGCACCTACTTCAAATCCTGGCATTCCTTTTTCCACGATAAGCGCATTAATTCCTTTGTGGCCTTTGTCTGCATCTGTTTGTGCAATTACCAAGTAGGTAGAAGCTGAATTACCGTTGGTAATCCAGTTTTTAGTTCCATTCAATAAATAATGGTCTCCCATGTCAATAGCAGTAGTTCTTTGGGATGTAGCATCCGATCCAGCTTCTGGCTCAGACAAACAAAATGCTCCTATTTTTTCTCCTTTGGCCAAGGGAACTAAATATTTCTTTTTTTGTTCCTCAGTTCCGTATTGTTCCAATCCATAACACACCAAGGAGTTGTTCACAGATACCACCACTGAAGTACTAGCATCAACTTTCGAAATTTCTTCCATTGCAATGGCATAAGATATAGTATCCATTCCACTTCCCCCGTTTTCAGGACTTGTCATCATTCCCATAAACCCTAATTCACCGAGTTCTTTTATTTGTTCAGCAGGAAATCTTTGTTCTCTGTCTCTCTCAATTACCCCTGGTAAACAAGAGTTTTGAGCAAAATCCCTGGCAGCTTGTTGCACTGCTAATTGTTCTTCTGATAATTCGAAATTCATAGTTTATTTTTTTTCCGTTCAAATGTACGGTTTTGTTCATTAAATGTAAAGTGCATTTTTATTTTAATGAGCTTTGAAACCCATTTTTTCTCATCCATTTTTATTCTTACTTTCGTTTTATGAGTTCAAAACAGCACCAAGGACCAATCCTACAATTTCTTAAAAAGAAATCAACACTGAATTATTTGATTTCCTTTGCGTTGTGCTTATTTGTGTTTTATCCCATAAAATATAGGATGAACGGACCCTATTTACCTCCCGAAAGATCATTAAGTGCAGCCTTTATTAGCGCTGTATTTGGTGCTGGGATTTTATCGGCAATTATTACATTTTTTACAATGAGTTCCTCGAAGTTTTGGCTCAAACCGATTGTAGAATTAATTGCTATCATTGCTCGAGCAGACAATAAGGTAACTGTAAAAGATCAAAAAGTAGTTATTCGTTCACTCAAAAGTCAATTTGGCCATTACAAAGCAAAAAGAGCCTATCGTTATTTTCAGAAAGTAAAAGAGAGCAATGCTATTTCTATAAAAATGGCATGTGGTAAATTGAATCAGGTTTTTGAGGCTAGCAATGCTACTGTTCTCCTAGATGTAATTGTGAAAATTGCCGTGGCGGATCGATATATGTCTCGGGAGGAAGAAAGAATTATTCGCGAAATTGCTGAGAAACTGAGGGTAAAGACTTCCGTTTTGAATTCAATTTTAGCTCGAAGGAACTTTGCTTGGGAAAGTAAACGCAACACTCATCAACAAAAGAAACGGACGAAAACTAATTCAACAACGTCTGCATTTTCACGTTCTTTCGAGGTATTGGGTGTTCCAGAAAATTCCAATTTTGACGAAGTAAAAAAGGCTTACCGAAATTTGGCTAAAATCTACCATCCAGACAAAGTAATGAATGGAGTGAATAAAACCATGGCTAAAAAGCAGTTTCAAGCAATTTCTGACGCTTACCAATTACTGAAACAAAGAATGGATTAAAAAGTTTAAATTGTTTTCAAAAGTGACGAAATATTACTTTTGACATGTTGAATAAATCCTTGAATTTGAGATTCAGGCAATGATTTAAGTTGTTCGGCAACTATTTTTGGAAATACAAAAAATATATCAGTAGTTTGTTTCCTAAAGTTTTTAAATGAAAAAATACAGTTTACTTTTTTTCTTTTCTTTTACATGGTATTCTTATTCACAAACAATAAGCGGAACAATAAAAGACAAGAATACAGGAGAAGATTTATCTTTTGCCCTAGTTTACGTAAAAGAAGGTAACAAAGGAACCTCTTCCAATGCCTATGGCTTTTACTCGATTACCTTAAACCCCTCTGATTTGGAGGAGGGAAAAGTTACCCTGATCGTATCCTTTACAGGCTACAAAAAAATCATTAAAGTCATCGAGCTTACAAAGAATATCACTCTTGATTTAAGAATGGAGCCTTCCAGCACCAAACTGAAGGAATTTACCGTGGAAGCTGAAGCCAAAGAAGAAATGGAAGAATTGAAAAGTACGGAAATGTCGCGTGATAATTTGAAAATGGAGGAAATGAGGACCTTACCTTCTTTAGGTGGTGAAACAGATATTCTTAAAATTGCTCAATTATTACCAGGAGTTCAGGGTGGTGGAGAAGGAAGTACTGGAATGTTTGTTCGAGGTGGAGATGCGGATCAGAACCTTGTATTACTCGATGAAGCAATTGTGTATAATGTAGGACATTTATTTGGATTTTTTTCGGTATTTAATCCCGAAGCAATCAAAGACATGACGTTGTTAAAAGGTGCTTTTCCTTCTCAGTATGGTGGAAGACTATCCTCTGTACTTGATATTACTATGAAGAATGGAAACGACTCTAAGTTTCATGGTTCTGGTGGTGTAGGCCTGTTGTCTTCTCGGTTAACTCTTGAAATTCCTATAAAAAAGGAGAAAGGCAGTCTTCTTATTGCAGGGCGAAGAACCTACATTGATCAAGTATTTAAGCTAATAGGTGCCCCGCTTCCTTATTATTTTTATGATTTAAATGTGAAAGCGAATTATCAAATCACAAAGAAAGACAGAATTTATTACAGTCTTTATTTCGGAAAAGATGTACTAAGTTTTAAAGAAAGAAATTTAGAGAATGAACCTGATTCCTCTGAGAATTTTGGAGGAATAGATTTTGGATTTAAATTAGGAAACTGGACCAATACATTGAGATGGAATCATGTGTTTACTCCAAAGCTTTTTTCAAATATTTCATTGATAAATACCAATTTTAATTACGAGATAAACGGTGACATAGTCAGTAATCGAATACGAATCAGTTCCAATGTAATTGACGTTGGAACAAAAATAGATTTTGATTTTTTTAAATCACCAGAACAAAAAATTAAGTTTGGAGGAGCTTTTATAAATCATGTTTTTAGACCAAATATTGTAACAACGAGAGGAAATATTTCTGAATTATTAGGTAGTAGTAGAGGGGTGAAACAAGTAACTCAAGAAATGGCTTTGTACGGTAACATGGAACATGAATTGAATGCAAAGTATAAAATAAGTTATGGATTGAGGATAACAGGAAGTACGGTAAAAGGAAAATTCTACACAGGGTTAGAGCCAAGAGTTGCAGGAAGAATGATGCTAAATGAAAGAAGTGCATTGAAGGCGAGCTATTCCAGAATGAAACAATATATGCACCGAGTTTCAAGCTCTACAGTTACTTTGCCCACTGACTTGTGGTATCCCATAACGAAAAATATACAACCACAAATTTCTGATCAAATTGCAGCAGGATACAATTACTTATTTCCAAAAAAGAGTATAATGATTACGGCTGAGGTGTATTATAAATGGCTTCAGAATCTTATTCAGTACAAAGAAGGAGCCAGTTTGATCTTAAACAATGATTTTGAAAATGAATTATTACAAGGTACCGGAGATGCATGGGGATTTGAACTTATGCTCAAAAAAGAAAGAGGAAAATTCACAGGCTGGATTTCTTACACCCTTTCCTGGGCCACTAGAGATTTTGACGAATTAAATGGCGGGAGTAAATTTTGGGCAAAATATGACCGGAGACACACTGGCTCAATTGTAACCTCTTACAAGTTGAGTAAAAGATGGGCAGCGTCAGCAGTTTGGGTCTACCAAACAGGATCAAGATTTACTGCCCAAAACGGTCAATATTTTATGCCAAACTCCACTCTTACAGGTGTGGATGTAGTTCCAATTTATACAGCCAGAAACGCAGTTCAAATGTCTGCTTCGCATCGATTGGATTTAAATTTTGTTTTAAACGGACGAGAAAACAGACTTTTTGGAGCAAAGAAAAAGAGAAAATTGGTAGGAGAATGGCATTTTGGTTGTTACAATACTTATAATTATGCTCAACCTTACAGGGTTAATATTGTGCCTACCGAAAGTGGAGGGTATAAATATGAACAACCTGGTTTATTTGGCTTCATTCCATCAGTCGCTTACAATTTTAAATTTTAATTATGAAAAAGCAAATTGATAAATATTTATTTTTGGCAATTAGTATAAGTTTTCTTTTTATTCGTTGTAGACCAGAGCCACTTGATATAGACTTGCCACAGGCAGAACAAAAATTGGTCATCGCCTCTCAAATTATTCCAGGAAACTTAATGACAGTGATAGTATCCAAAAGTATAGATACCAAAGGATTTAATATTGAAGATGGAAGTCTGTCACAAGATATTTTGAGTCAACTTCTCATAGATTCTGGCATCGTTACAATAAATTACAACGGAATAACAGATACATTACGAAAAGCTGCAGGTGTGCCAGGTGTATTCGTTAGTGTAGGAACACCCCTATTGGTTAATACCCGATACAATCTTTTTGTAAAAGATTGGCAAACAGGAATGTCAGTCACTTCCTCGGCCTCTATGTTGCCTCAAGTTTTATTGGATACTGTTTTCGCAGAAACGATTAAGTCAAATGAATTAAGTCAAACAAAAATATCTTATTCTTTCTACGATCCACCTACAGAAAAGAATTGGTACATGATTAATTTTTACTCTCCCAATGGCTCAAGCAGCTCATCTGGAGGGATTGACTTATCGGAAAATGACGATATACTGAAAGAGACTATTATCGTAAGTGATGAAAATTTCCAAAATCATTTAGTGAACAAGAGTTACACTCTTTCAGATTGGGAACAAGATACAATTTTCATGTCAATTTCTTCAATTAGTGAAGGGTATTTCGACTATCTTAATGCGAGATTAAGGGGTGGTCGTTTGTTTACCAGTTTGGTTCGAGAACCTATTAATTACCCAACAAATATTCACGAGGGCTACGGGTTTTTTACTACACATTACCCCACAATTTCGATGATAATAATAGAATAATTTTGAGACAATAATTTATGAGAGTTCAAAACAAAATAAATCCATCACGGGTGATAGAAATGATTCTGAATCATTAAGAAATGACAGAAAAAGACCCAATTGCAATAAAATTTAACAGAAGAAGAAGCAAAAGCCGTGCTCGAATATTTCAGTACAATCTAGCTTAATATAATAGTAATACAGGCTTAATGATAGAGTTCTTTTGGGAGAATAAAAATCGCTTTCCTTTGCAAAAAAAAGGAAATGGAACTATTTATTCTCTCGTTTGGTGCTCTCTTCTCTATCATGAATCCGCTAGGAACGGTGCCAGTTTTTGTGGGGCTCACCCAAGATAATACCTCCAAAGAAAAAGGAATTATCGCTTTTTGGACCGCTGTTAATGTCCTCGTAATTTTGCTCATCTCTTTCTTTTTAGGAAAGTATTTATTAGTTTTTTTTGGAATTGGAATCAATTCGTTGAAAATAGCAGGTGGCTTGATAATCGCCTCTTCTGGATTTGCTTTACTTACAGGAAAATTTGCCGAACACAAAGGAATGAAAAGAAAAAAAGTGGAGGACGATATTCAGAAAAGGTCCGAAATCAGCCTTACGCCACTTGCTATTCCTATGCTAGCCGGACCCGGAACAATTTCTTTACTGATTACTTATAATCAAGCTTATAGATTGACTTCACAAAAGTTTATTCTAATTGGAGCCATGCTGTTTGTAACAATTTTGATTTACGCCATTCTCAAATCTGCTCATCTAATTGCGAGGAAAATGGGAGCTTCTGGCATCAATGGTTTGTCCAGAATTATCGGGTTTATCGTAATTTCAATTGGAGTGGAATATATTATTTCGGCTCTAATCAATCTTGTAAAGACGCACTTTCTTATCTAAAATCTTTGTAACTTTCTACTTTAGTTCAGCTTTATGAAAGAGTACAATGCAATTGGTATTATGTCTGGCACATCCTGTGATGGGTTGGATTTGGCTTTTTGCCGATTTGCGTTTGAATCTGGAAATTGGTCTTTTCAATTGAAAGATTCCAAAATGGTAGAGTACTCCAATGAATGGAAGTATAAATTGAGAAATGCTCACACACTAAACAAGGAAGAAATTGAGGAATTGAGCATAGAATTTGGTCAGTTTATATGCCAAGAAACATGTCAATTCATTGAAGAAAGAAAATTAAACAATGTCGATTTTGTGGCCTCACATGGCCACACGGTTTTTCACCAACCCGAAAATGGGTTCACTCTCCAGATAGGAAATGGAAAAGCAATAAAAAACAGGTTGAATCTTCCCGTTATTAACGACTTCAGAACTGCTGATGTGCGAGCTGGAGGCCAAGGTGCTCCTTTGGTTCCTATTGGAGATGAATTACTCTTTTCCGACTATGATTTCTGTGTAAATATAGGTGGAATTGCCAATGTTTCTTACCGACAAAACGGAGTAAGAAAAGCGCAAGATATTTGTATTGCAAATATGGCAATGAACCCATTGGCACTAGAAATGGGGCACGAGTTTGACGACAAAGGAAATCTAGCCAAACAAGGTGTCATAAATTCTCAATTGCTCTGGAAGCTGCAAGAATTAGATTTTGAAGGAAAGTCCCTTGGAAACGAACAGTACCAAGAATTCTTGTTACCAATTTTAGAAAAAAGTACTTCGATAGCAGAAACCAAACTAGCCACCGTAACGGAGTATATAGCGCAGTGCATTGCGAGTTTCTTAACTCCCAAATCCAAAGTTTTGATTACAGGAGGTGGAGCCTACAACGAATTTTTGATTAGGAAAATACAAACTTACAGCCAAGCAACTATTGTTTCTGCCAACAAAGAATTAATTGAATTTAAGGAAGCATTGATTTTTGCTTTTTT